>JBFMHF010000320.1:0-1045 GCA_040752975.1 Myxococcota bacterium | reverse complement strand
CGTGCCGGTCGATGAGCACCCAGACAGCGTGTGGGACCTCGGTCGTCATGCCGTGGACCTGCAGCGCGCTCAGCAGGCAGATGACCGCGTGCGGGACGCGCTTGCTCACCTCGGCAAGGGAGCTCAGCTCGGTCACAGGTGCGTCGGCGAGCCGGTAGAGCCCGCGGTCCACCTTCTCGAGAAGACCGCGGTCGCAGAGGCGCTTGAGGTAGGCCCGAGGGATGCCCGCGTCGTCAAGGTCCCGAGCACGCACCGGCCCCTTGTGGGCGAGCCGGAGGAGCGTGGTGGTTTTGCTCGGGGCGGCGGGCGGCATGATACGGAACGGCGTCTCCAGATTTTTCAGACCGACGATTCGTATCGCGCCATGCCGCAGCCTTCAAGTCCTCGCACCCCCGCGCAAGGCGTGATCGAGCAACAACAACGCGCATTCGCGAGGGCTGGCGGCCATTCTGCGGCGCGCCACGAGAGGAGGCGGCGTGCGCACCTCTCCGCTTGCGCGCCCTCGCGTCCCACCGCCCGAGGCTGTCAAAGAGGCGACCGCCGCTACGTGAAGCCGTGCGCGTGCGGCTGTCGGTCGCGCGCTGGCCAGAATCCCGGGCTGGTGCCGCCTGGCCCGCCGTAGACTGCCTCCGTTGACTGCGACACTCGCCAGCGTGGTGGTGCTGTTGTCGGCCCTGGCCAGCGGCGAGAGTCGGCTGGCCTCCCTGACGACAGGCACAGACGCGGAGGCCTTCTGCTACCGGGGCGAGGGCTGGCTGGGGAAGGTGGTGTACGGGGCGACGGACTGCAACGTGTCGGCGCCGCACCGGGCGTACGAGTACGACGGGCGAGGCAACCGGACGCGGGAAGAGTCCTTCGCGGCGGGGGCGACGACGGCGCAGGTGAGGCGCTTTGCGTACGACGAGGCGGACCGCCTCATCGCGGCGCAGGAGTGGGACGGGCACGTGGAGGCGTGGAAGCTGCACGGGGACGGCAGCCGTGCGGAGGAGAAGGCGTGGGGTGCCGGCACGGCGTGGCCGGTGGACTTCGCGGCGACGGGAGGTGC
>JBFMHF010000319.1:0-1072 GCA_040752975.1 Myxococcota bacterium | reverse complement strand
CAGCAGCACCTCGGCCACCTCGCCCGCCTCGTCGACCAGCAGCTGCAGCTTCACCTCGCCGAAGGCACGCTCGCTGCGCAATTCCTCCGGGTAGGCTGCGGGCGAGTCGGTGAGCAACGCGGGCGGCAAGAGCTGAGGCTGTGCTTCGCCGCCGTCGGCATGCCCAGCGTCCAACTCGAGAGCGAAGCCGCCATCGACCCGGCGGACTTCGACTTCGTGAAGCGGCGGCTCGTTCTCGGAGAGGACGCCGGCGTCGGGCACCGTGCTGCCCACCAAGGTGAGGAGCGCCAGCCACATGAGCGCCGTCATACGTCATCTCGAGGCCGTTCTGCTTCGCAACCGAAGGCAGTAGAGCGTTAGGAAACGCGCAACCTGGGACGGTGAGGAGAAAGACAACAGCAAACCGCGTGGGGTTACAAGAGCCGGCTGAGCAGGAAGGGAGGTGTCGCGGGGCTTTTAGACGGGTTTTTGCCCGAGGCGAGCGGGGCAAGCTTCACCTGAAGGCGCACCTTGGCCAGTGGCCTGGCGAGCAGACCCTTGTTGAGCAGTCAGGCGGCGCAGAACTCGAGGCTCAGCTGCGGCCGAGGCGGTGACTGGGCGACGGGGAGCGGACTTCGGAGCGGGAGGAGGCCGAGGTTGCCGAGAAGCTTTTGGGCGGTGCTTGGGCGGGTGATGAGCGCCAATACCTCGCGTTTGCCCCCACAGCGGCAGGTCCACACGTCTACGCCGAAGGTTCTGCGTTGAAGGGTGGCCCAGTCCAGGCGGGGCCGCCTGGGCGCCTTCGCCTCGGAGTCCTTCTCGTTGGCTGGCCGAGGCCGGAGTGTCCTCTGCTTTTCCACCACCGGAGGAGTCGTCACCCAAGGCCGCAGCCTCGCGTTGGGCCCGAGTACCCCGTGGAAGGTGGTGAGGTGGACTCTTTGTGGCGGCACCAGGGCGATGAGACGCTTCACCAGTTGCGCCGCGGTGAGGACGAGCGCCTTGCCCTTCTTGCACTCGTAGCGGTACCGGCCGTCCTCCTGGCGCGAGAGTCTGCTTTGGGCCAGGGGCCCTCGGGCCGCGTACCTCACCAGCC
>JBFMHF010000318.1:0-1120 GCA_040752975.1 Myxococcota bacterium | reverse complement strand
ACGCGCGCGCGCGTCACCCCCCCGGCGGGCTAGCCGCGACGAGGACCGGCACACGTGTCAGCCAGGCGGGCGAGCGACGAGACCAGCCACGGGCACGCGCGCGTCAACCACCGCCGGCGACCCGCGACGACGCCCCCGACGTCAGTTGCAGACGCGGACGCACGCGTGATTCACGCAGCGCGTGGGCGCGACGGTGCCGTCGGAGCAGATGCGCGTCGGCGGCGGCGGCAGGCCAGCGGGGCAGTCGAAGTCGTTGAAGCACACGCCCTTCCGGGTGCAGCGCCGGAGGTCCGCGTCACACTCGGGGCAGGCGTCGCGGCAGTAGAGCTCGGCGCCCGGGCCGCAGCCCTGCGGAGTGCCCAGCGTCCCGCAGTTGAGCCCTTCGCCCTGCGCGCACTCCCCTTCGTGGAAGATGATGGCCCCGAAGGCCGTCGCCTCGCAGGTGTTGCCGAAGGTGCGGGGATCGGTCCCGCGTTGCTCGAAGCCGGCGCACACCGGCATGTACACGGCCGGACAAGCGATGGTGGGACAGGGGCGGCACTCGAGGCCCGCCTTGCAGCCCGTGTCAGGAGAGATGGTGGCTGGCGGGAAGCACTGGTTGGGTGGGCACAGCGGCGGCGCCAGCAGCGGGCAGGGCACGCAGCAGCTCTGGCTGCACATGGACATGCCCAGGCCGCAGTTCCACGAGGTGAGGCACGACGGGCCGCCCGTGCACATCACCGGGCCGCAGGAAGGATCCGCCGCGTCGATGAGGCCGTCGCAGTCGTCGTCCTTCCCGTTGTTGCAGCGCTCGCCCGCGCCGGGGTGGACGGTGGGATCATTCGGCGCACAGTCTCCGCCTGGCTTGCCGCTGCAGCCGGCGCCCGCCACGTAGCCGTCGCCGTCGTCGTCGATGCAGGTCTGCCCTTCGCACACGCTGTCGATGCAGGGGCAGGTGAAGCAGGCGATGCCGAGTTGCCGGCAGCTCTGCCCGCTCGGACAGGGGTGCGAGGCGTTGCAGCCTTGCAGGCACTGGCCGGGCTGGTTGACGCCGCAGATGTAACAGATCTCACCGCTGGGGCACTCGGAGTCGGAGAGACACTCCTGCACCGTGCCGCCGCCGCCCCCGCCGCCGCCCGTC
>JBFMHF010000317.1:0-1123 GCA_040752975.1 Myxococcota bacterium | reverse complement strand
TGCACCTCTTCCTGCCGGGGGTGGCGGGCACGTCGTCCGTCGACGTCACCTTCCTCGCGGTGGGCCATGGAGACGCGGTCGTCATCACCTCGCGGGGACGGGCAGCATTGATCGACGGCGGCGGTGTGCCCAACGGAAGTGACACGGGGCGGCGCTTCGTCCTGCCCTTCTTGAGGCAGCAGCGGGTGACGCGACTCGAGTTGGCGGCGTTGTCTCACGCGCACCCGGATCACGCGCTGGGGCTGGCCTCGACGCTGGAGGAGTTGCCGGTCGACCACCTGTGGCTCCCCGCGGGTGTGGGGCGCGGTCCGCTGGTGCAGGGGCTCATCGACGCCGCGGGGACCGGCGACGTGGAGGAGGTCGAGGCCGGCGAGGCGCCTTTCGCGCTGGGTGACGCGCTCGTCGAGGTGCTGGCGCCTCCGCGCGACCGCGAAGGGCTCGAGACAGAGAACGATCGCTCGATGGTGCTGCGCGTGCGCCACGGCGAGGTGAGCTTCCTCTTGACGGGCGACATCGAGACGGCGGCGGAGGCGCTCCTCGAGCCAGGGGCGGTGACGGTGCTGAAGGCGCCACACCACGGGTCCGACACGTCCTCCAGCCCTGACTTCGTGGCGAAGACGCGGCCGAAGTTCGTCGTCTTCTGCGTCGGCCGGAACAACCGCTTCGACTTCCCGCGCGCGGAGGTGGTGGACCGCTACCTGGAGGCCGGCTCTCGCTGCTTCCGGACGGATCTCGACGGGGCGATCACCTTCCACAGCGATGGGCGGGACGTCACGGTGGAGACGTTCGGGCAGCAGAAGCTGCCGCAGGCCCGGCGACGAGCGCTCGGGCACCCAGGCGCGCGGTAGACCAGGAACTGCAGGGTGGGCGCGCGGTCTCGCTCCGAGCGACACTGCGGGCGTGCTTCTGCGCAGGCGTCGCGCGACCACCTGGTTGGCGCCAAACGAGAGGGCCCGAGGCGTGTTGGTCGCGGAGAGCCAGGAGGGACGCGTTCGCGTGCCGCCGTGGGCCGAGGGGACGCCGTGGGCCGAGGGGACGCCGTGGGCCGAGGGGACGCCGGTGCCGAGGGAACGCCCGGGCCAATGGGACGCCGGGGCCGATGGGACGCCGGGGGCGAGGGGAC
>JBFMHF010000316.1:0-1227 GCA_040752975.1 Myxococcota bacterium | reverse complement strand
CCCTGCGAAGCGGTGTACCGCGAGCACCTCGAGGGCGCGCTGCAACCCGTCCTCGCCGCTGCGGCCGGCTACCTCACCTCGGCAGTGGCCCAGTTGTCCGAGGGCGCAGGAGTGGTGAGGCCGGGCGAAGGCTTCGGCGCGCTGGTGTCCCGCGTGCTGGCCGACACCTGGCAGGACGCGGAGAGGCGCAAGCGGAAGACGCCGGAACAGCTGGTGGAGGAAAAGCGGAAGAAGCTGCGCCACAAGGCGGAGGTGCTGAAGGCGCGGCAGGCGCACGCCGCGGCGCTGCCGGCATGGCTGGCGCGTCGGCCCACCTTCGAGGGACGCGCCCAGCGCTACGGTTGGCACCACGGCGTCCTCGTGCTGCGCGACGTGAAGGACGACGTGCGCGAGGCCAACGCGGCCATGCTGCGGGCGCTGGCCATCAACGAGGCCCTGGCCACCAGCGCCGACGGCGAGGCGGAAGAGGAACTGCGCCGGCTGGACAGGAAGTGGACGGCCGACGAAATCAGCAGCTGAAGGTGCGCTCGTACGACTCGCAGAGGCGCGCCAGCAGCGCGGCCGAGTAGTCAGCCGCCGCCGTGCGACGGAAGCCGCCGAGTTCCGCCTCTTCGTCGGACAGCGTGGCCGCGCGCACCAGCAGCAGCAACGCCTCGAAGGCCTGGACGGCAGACGCGGACTCGCCACGGAGGTGCGCGCGCACCGTCGCGTCGGCCTCCAGCAGCGCCTCATCCGTCACGGCCGCACCACCACGCCGTCAGCGTCCACCCACACCCGCCACACACCGCGCCCGCCGGGCGTCAACACCGCCTGCACCTCGCCGCGCTGGCACCACCGGCGCACCGTCTTCTCGTGCACATCCAGCACCTCGGCCGCTGCCTTGACACTCACCAGCCGCTTCCCGGAAGCACCCATGGGCCGAGGTGTACCATCGCGGGCTGACACCGGAGGGCTCGCGGGCGCAACCCTCCCAACATGCCCCAACATGCCCGGTGACGAAGGCCCGGGCGAAGGCGCAGCGTTGCGGACATGGCCAAGGCCCGCAAGCAGGCACCCCCAGCGAAGTCCAGGCGTCCAGCGAAGTCCTCGAGGCGTCCAGCGAAGTCTTCGAGTCCGTCCACCGCCGCAGGCTGGCACGAAGCCGCGCGCGTGGCCCGCCGGGCAGGCGCGCCGCCGGCCGAGGTGCGCGCCCTCCTCAACCAGGCGCACGCCGCGGAGCGGGCGTGA
>JBFMHF010000315.1:0-1385 GCA_040752975.1 Myxococcota bacterium | reverse complement strand
ACCGGCCGCAGCGCCACCAACCGACTGGAGTGGCAGTCGACGACGCCCAGCACCCAGACAGGCAGCACGCCCAGCACCCACACCAGCGTCAAGTCGAGGCTCCACCGCAACAGCCTCTCGGGCACGATGATGCGCCGAGGCACCTTGCGGTGGACTTCCTCGAGGGCGGTGACGTCCTCCCGGCGCCGCTGGAGGATGGCGCGCACGGTGGACGGACTCAGCGCGACGCCCTTCGTTCTGGCCAACAGCGTCGCGAGGCCGCGCAGCCCGAGGTGCGGACAGTCGACGTGGAGGCGCAGCACGTCCCACTCCGTCGAGGCGGGCGTGCGGTTGTGGCCTCCTCGCTGCGGCCCACGAGGTGCCGGCCGGTGCAGCCCGAGGTGTCGCAGCACCGCCAGCACCTGCAGCCGTCCGCGGGCCTGCCAGCGGGAGAGGCGCCGGCGCCAGCGCTGCACGCCCGCGAGGACGGCCAACAGCAACTGGCACAGCCACCACAGCACCACCTCGAGGCCGGCCAGCACCGCGGCATTCTCCAGGCCCGTCGCGCGCTGGCCAGAATCCCGGGCTGCTGCCGCCTGGCCGGCGGAGGGAATCGCCTGGCCTCCCTGACGACAGGCACGGACGCGGAGGCCTTCTGCTACCGGGGCGAGGGCTGGCTGGGGAAGGTGGTGTACGGGGCGACGGACTGCCAGGTGTCGGCGCCGCACCGGGGGTACGAGTACGACGGTCGAGGCGTGTCACCCGGGGGCGAGGCCGTCCGCGGAGGACGGCGAGTTGCGCCGGTGAGGAGGAGGGCTGCAGAATGGCGGGCATGCGAGTGAAGGCGACAGTGGTGGGCAACACGCTGGTGCTGGAGGAAGGCGTGACGCTGCCGGAGGGCGCGGAGGTGGAAGTGTTGCTGGGTGACGAGGGCGGCGCGTCCATCGACGACGCGACTGCGGAGGAGTTGGCGCAGGCGATGGCGGAGTCCGACGTCGAGGAGGGCGTGCCAGCGGAGGAAGTGTTTGCGCGGCTGCCCCCGAGGAAGCGCACGGCGTGAAAGTCGTTTTCTCTGCGACGGCGACGCGCGAATTCACGGTGGCTGTCGAATGGTGGCGGGAGAATCGCCCGCAGGCGCCGACGCTTCTCGAAGATGAAATGGCGAACGTGGTGAAGCGCCTGGGCGAGGCCCCCATGTCAGGCCAGCCGGTGCACCACCCGCGCACCAGGGGCCTGCGTCGCGCCAGCCTCGAGGGCAGCCGGTACCACCTCTACTACCGCGTGCACGAAAAGCGCGGCGTCGTCTGGGTGCTGCGCCTGTACCACATGAGTCGACTGCCCCCGCAGTTGCCCAGGCGCTGACGTGTTGCGGCCGCGCGCGTCGGGGCCGCCGGCTTGCAGTCGGC
>JBFMHF010000314.1:0-1437 GCA_040752975.1 Myxococcota bacterium | reverse complement strand
CCTGCGCCCTCGCCGCTTCCTCGGCCCGGCGGCGCGCTTCGTCTTCCTGGGCCCTCTTCGCGGCGGCAGCGGCAGCAGCGGTCGCGGCCGCGGCGGCGGCAGCAGCGGCCACGCGCTCGGACTCGGCTTTCGCCTCTGCAGCGCGCTTCTCGTCGGCGGCCACCCGCGCCCTGCACTGGGCGAGTTGATCCTGCGTCCACTTCACGTACAGCTGGTACTCGGCGAGGAGGTTGTCCCGGCGGGTGGCCTGCTTGGTCCGCCGAAGCGCCGCCGCGTTCAGGGTGGCCACGTCGACGTTGCAGCTGGCGTCCGAGGCGAGCGGCACCGCCCCGAAGCTGCGCGTCAGCACGTAGGACTTGCCCTGGTAGGGCAACAGCATGTCCCGCAGCCACAGCCCGTCATCGAAGCCCACCTGCTTCTGGACGATGGAGCTGACGAGGGCGCCGCACTCCAGCCGGGCTTGATCGCACGCCGGCCCGCGCTCGGCGCAGGTGGCTGCCGTCTTCTCGAAGGTGTTGGCCACCACCTTGTCCTGGGCGGCGGCGGTGGCCAGCGGGGCGGTGTCGCGGTTGCGCGGCGCCTCGCACACGTCAGCGGCCGAGGCCGCGGTGGCAACGCTCAGCGAGAGGGTGACCAAAAAACGCACCATTCATGACTCCTTGCCCGGCGAGGGCCGGGCGGCGACGGAGTGTAGTGCGTTTTCGTGCGTGGCTACTGCTTGGTCAGGCCGTACAGCCCAGGCTCCCGGGTGCCGGCGGTGGTCTCCGTGTACTGCATGTTCGTCCCGGTGATGCAGTAGCCGAAGGTGCGGGCCGGACCGGACGTGAGGGTGATGACGCCGTTGGACGCGGTGTAGGTGTTGGTGCCCGAGCTTCCGAGCGGCGTCGACCAGTTGCACGTGCACGCCGTGCTGCTCACCGTGCAGGTCCCGGTCAGGCCGGTGCCCGCGACCAAGCTGGGCAGGCTGGTGCAGGACTGCATGCAGAAGGCGTCGGTGGCCGTCATGGTGAAGTTGGCCACGCCCGAGATCGCTCGCGTCACGCTGGTGGGGGTGAAGACGAGGGAGCCGCTGGCAGTCCCCGACTTGTTGGAGACGACCGCGCTGCTGCACAGCACAGTGATCTGGCTGAAAGCCGAGTCCTCCACGCAGCCGCTGGTGAAGAACCAGGTGCCCACCACGTTGCCGCCGCAGGTCGGAGTCGCGCCACAGCTCGCCGCGAAGGTGAGGTTGAACGTCGGAGGAGTCCCGCCTCCGCCGCCCGTGCCGCCGCCCGTCGCGCCACCACCCGTGCCACCACCCGTCGCGCCGCCACCCGTGCCGCCACCCGTGCCGCCACCCGTGCCGCCACCCGTGCCGCCACCCGTGCCGCCGCCCGTGCCGCCGCCGCCCGTGCCGCCGCCACCCGTGCCGCCACCCGTGCCACCGCCCGTCGCCCC
>JBFMHF010000313.1:0-1485 GCA_040752975.1 Myxococcota bacterium | reverse complement strand
CGTGAATCCTCGCCCTGTCCGTCCTGACGCCCGCGCGGGCACGTGAGACTGTCGGCGCTCCTCAAGGAGGACGACCCGATGGCGACGAAGAAGGAGAGTGAGGCGGAGGCGCTCGCGAAGGAAATCGCGGCGCTGTCCCCGCAGAAGAAGGCACGGCGGTACCCGGATGCGTTGCGGGCGCGGGTGGTTGAGTGGGCGCGAGGGCGTTTGGCGGGGGGCGCGTCGTTGGCGTCGGTGTGCCAGGAGGTGGGCATCAGCGAGCCGACGCTGCACCGCTTCCTCGGCCTGTCGAGGGGAAGCGAGCGCGAGAGGGCGGGCTTCACCCGGGTGCGGGTGGTGGCGCCGAAGCCCGTGGGGATGACGGAGGCGGTGGTGCTTCGCGGGCCGTTGGGCGTGACGGTGGAAGGGCTGTCCGTCGACCGTAGTGATCGAGCAAACGGAAACGCGCTGTCGCGAGGCCACGGCGGCCGTTCTGCGGGACGTCCCGAGCGGTGGCGAGCCGACTGAGCGCGCACCTTCCCGCTCGCGCGCCGTCGCGTCGTGAATCCTCGCCCTGTCCGTCCTGACGCCCGCGCGGGCACGTGAGACTGTCGGCGCTCCTCAAGGAGGACGACCCGATGGCGACGAAGAGGGAGAGTGAGGCGGAGGCGCTCGCGAAGGAAATCGCGGCGCTGTCCCCGCAGAAGAAGGCACGGCGGTACCCGGATGCGTTGCGGGCGCGGGTGGTTGAGTGGGCGCGAGGGCGTTTGGCGGGGGGCGCGTCGTTGGCGTCGGTGTGCCAGGAGGTGGGCATCAGCGAGCCGACGCTGCACCGCTTCCTCGGCCTGTCGAGGGGAAGCGAGCGCGAGAGGGCGGGCTTCACCCGGGTGCGGGTGGTGGCGCCGAAGCCCGTGGGGATGACGGAGGCGGTGGTGCTTCGCGGGCCGTTGGGCGTGACGGTGGAAGGGCTGTCCGTCGACGACGTCGCGCGGCTGCTGAAGGGCCTGGCGTGCTCGGGCTGAGCCGCCGGGTGCGCGTCTTCGCGTACCGGGCGCCCGTCGACATGAGGAAGTCCTTCAACACCCTGGCGGCGCTGGTGGCGGAGTTGGGCCACGAGGTGGTGGCGGGCGACGCCTTCGTCTTCGTCGGCAAGCACCGGCGGCGCGCGAAGGTGCTGTGGTTTGACGGGACGGGCCTGTGCCTGCTTTCGAAGCGGATGGAGAAGGGCCGCTTCGCGCCGGTGTGGGAGAGGGCCGAGTTGACGGCCAGCGAGCTGCTGCTCTTCCTGGAGGGGAGCGAGGCAGTCGGGCGCGTCGCGCTGTCGCCCCCGGCCTTCGACATCGAGAAGGACGGCCGCGCAGAAATCCGCTGAGAGGAGGAAACCGGGCAGCGCCGGGGACGAGAATGGGCGCGTGCGACTGGAGGACGAAACCAACGTCGAGAGGCTGCGAGAGAAGGCGCTGGTGCTGGCGCGTGAAAACGAGCGGCTGTCGACGAAGGTGGTGG
>JBFMHF010000312.1:0-1619 GCA_040752975.1 Myxococcota bacterium | reverse complement strand
CCGGTGCTGCGCCCGTCCCGCGGGGCGCGCGGCGTTTCCACGTCGGGGACCACGGCGCAGCCCGAAGGTGTGTCCCCCGCGCTGCAGGCCTCCGACCCCACCGCCGACCGCACCCTGGACCGCCCCCCCCCCCCCACCCACCCCGACGTGGACGCGCCCGCCCAGGCCGCCCCGGAGGCGGAGGCCCGCAAGCCGGCGCCCATGGTGATGCGTCGGACCCGCACCGCCGCCACGCCATTCGCCCACCTGCTCGCGGAGGCGGAGGCCAGTGGTCTGCTCAGCGTGCCACCGCGTCGCGCGGAGTCCTGAGCGGTTGGCTCATCACGCGCGGCATGCGTAGGCTGCGCGCCCCATGATCACTCCCAAGACCTTTGACGCCCGCCAGGACGGCGGCGTCCTCGTCCTCACCCTCAACCGTCCCCAGACCCTCAACAGCCTCACCTTCGAGGTGTACGCGGAGCTGCGCGACACCTTCGCCGCCCTCGAGCGCGAGCCCGACGTCAAGGTGGTGGTGCTGACCGGTGCCGGTCGCGGCTTCTGCTCCGGCGGCGACGTCACCCAGATCATTGGCGAGCTGGTGAAGCGTGAGCCCGCCGAGGTCCTGCACTTCGCGCGCATGACCTGCGACGTCATCCGCAACATGCGCGCGCTGCGCAAGCCCATCATCTCCGCCATCAACGGCACGGCCGCCGGCGCGGGCGCGGTGCTGGCCCTGGCCTCCGACCTGCGGATCATGGCGGAGGAGGCCAAGTTCGCCTTCCTGTTCACCAAGGTGGGCCTGGCCGGCAGCGACATGGGCGCCAGCTTCCTGCTGCCCCGCGTGATCGGCCTGGGCCGCGCCACGGAGCTCCTGATGCTCGGCGACAGCGTCCCCGCCAGCCAGGCGCTGGCCTGGGGCCTGTGCAGCCAGGTGGTCCCGGGCGCGGAGCTGATGGATGCCGCCCTGAAGCTGGCGCGGCGCCTGGAGGCCGGTCCCGCGCTCGCCCTGGGGGTCACCAAGGAGATGCTGAACGCCACCCTCAGCGCCTCCCTCAACGACGCGCTGGACGAGGAGGCCCGCGCGCAGGCGCTCCTGATGTGCATGGGTGACTTCAAGGAGTTTGCCGCCGCCTACCACGAGAAGCGCCCGCCCACCTTCCGCGGTCGCTGACGCCACGCCGCCTCCCGTCGACGTACGCCGCGTTTCCCGACGTCACCCTACACACCCCTCGTGATGGCAGCGATTCCCGTCGGGAGGTGGCCGCTTTCCCGACGGACGGCGTGGCCTGCCGGAATTCCCGGGTGTCCGACACGCCGGGCTCCCGCTCGTCGGGAAAAGGGTCACCTCCCGACGGACGGCGGGCCCGGTTCTCCGACGGGTGGTCGACGGGACGAGTTCTGCGGGGGCGGTGGCGCCACCGTCCGGCGGTCGTCGGGGACGACGAGGCGTCACCGCGTGCCGGGACGAGAAAAGGAAAACGGGCGGCCCTCCCGAGGAGAAGCCGCCCGTTCCAAGGCCTTGGTCAGGCCATCTGCTTCAGCGCTTCTTGCCCTTCTTGCCGGCCTTCTTCGCGCCGCCCTTCTTCGCGGCCTTCTTCTTGGCGCCCTTCTTCGCGGCCTTCTTCTTGGCGCCGCGACCC
>JBFMHF010000311.1:0-1670 GCA_040752975.1 Myxococcota bacterium | reverse complement strand
CGGGGCGGGCTGGGGCAGGGGGGAGATGTTGACGGGCACCTCGAAGGCCAGGGGCTCGTCGACCGGCGCGTCGATGTCCATCTCGCCCACCACGACTCCGCCGAGCTCCGTCTCTCCGGTGGTGACGTCCCCCACCTCGATCACCACGCCCGCGCCCTCGCCGTGGGATCCGGCCATCTCGGTGAAGGTCCACTTCACCCGCGGCTGCCCCAGCATGGCCCTGAGCGCGTCCTGCGCGCTGGCGCCGAGGAAGCGCGCGCGCTCCAGCTTCCCCAGGGTGAAGGTGGCCCGGCCCTCGTTGGGGGTGCGCGGATCGGTGGCCAGCACGCCCGTGCGGCGCGTGCGGCGGATGTGATCGATCAGCCTGGGCAGCGTCTTCGGATCGCCCACGCCCGACACCGAGCCGGTGCGCGAGGCGAGCTCGGCCCACACCGACTTCACCACCGCCACGTGCTGGGGCTCGAAGGGGGCGGCCAACAGCGCCACCACGCCCGTCCGCAGGCCGGAGACGAAGGCTGCGTCGGTGGTGTCCCGGCACACCACCACCACCGGCCGGGCGGCCCACGTCACGTCCTGGGCGAGGGTGTCCAGCACGTGGATGGAGAAGTCCGAGCTCAGCTCGCCGAAGACGAGGAGGAGATCGGGCTTGAGCTGTTGCAGCCCGCCGGCCAGCTTCTTGCGATCGGTGATGAAGCGGTAGAAGACGCCCGCCTCGTTGAAGGCCCGCGCGATGGCGCCCTGGGCGGAGCGGTCCTCGTCGATGCCGAGGATCACGGGTTTTCCCGGCTGCGTCATGCGTCGTCTCGTCTCCTGTGGGGCGCGTATCTAACGCGTGGCCGCGTAGATCACGACGATCCAGTAGCGATCGTCACCGTATTTCTGCGAAGACCCCCGCGCCAGTCCGACGCCCACCAGCGCGTTGCGCGGCTCGGCCAGGTTCTTCGAGTCGGCGATCAACGCAGGGGAGTCGGCGACGAAGACGTCCACCGAAACGGCCTTCGCCTCGTCGACGAGGGAGAAGGCGCGCTCGTGCAGCGGGGCCTGGCCGGGGATCTCGGCCTTCGGGAGCTGCGCGGCGAGGGCGGCGCGCGCGTGGCCCTGGGCGAGGCCCTCGAGGGCTGCGCTCAACTTGAGCGGCGCAAGCCCGCGCTTCGCTCGTTGGGCGGCGATGGCGTCGTAGGCGGCCTTGAGCGGGTTGGAGGAGGGATCGACGGCGTCGAGCGGCGCGGCGAGCACCTCAACCAGTACGGTGAGGCCGTCGGGACGCGCGGCCAGCCCGATGCCCAGCCTCCGGTGCCCGGGCTCGATCAGGTTCTTCCGGTGCCCGGGGCTGTGCTCGATGCCGAAGTGCGCCGCCAGGGGGCCGGACGAGCTGCCGAGGTTCTCTCCTGCGGCGGTGAAGCGGTAGCCGGCTTTGGACAGCCGGCCCTTGAGATCGGAGCCATCCGGCGCGACGTGGGAGAAGAAGCCCTCCCGGGCGAGGCGCTCTGCCCAGGCCTGGGCCACGGCGTCCAGGGCGGCGTCGGCCTGCAGCGGGACGAGGCCCATGCGCAGCCGCAGCGCGTTGATCCGCGCCAGCAGCCGGGCGCGCGCGTCGGAGGCGGTGGCGGGCTCCACCATCAGCTCGTCGTCGGTGTCGCCGACGGCACCCACCTCCACGAAGAAGAGCG
>JBFMHF010000310.1:0-1674 GCA_040752975.1 Myxococcota bacterium | reverse complement strand
GGCCTCACGGCGCCTCGAACTGCTCCCTTCGGGCGATCACTGAGGCTAGGCTCGCGCGCCATGCGACGGCTCGCGAAGGCGATGGCGCTGGCGGCAGTCCTCTTTCTCCCCGGCGCGGCGCACGCGGTCAGCGTCGGGCTGGATCTCGGCGGCGGCTACTGGTTCGGCGACGGCGGACGCGGCCGGGCGGACTTCCACGTGCGCGTCGACTGGCGCCTCGGCAGGTACGTCAGCTTCGGCCTGCGCCCCGGCGTCCTCTTCCACTTCGGCGGCCCTCCCTTCGAGGTCGGCCTCCCGGTGGACGCTGTCTTCCGCTTCCACATCCCCCACGTGTACTTCGACGTCCTGGGAGGACTGGCCATCCTCTTCGCCAACCCGTCGCCCTTCCGCCCCAACGTCGCGGTGGGCTTCGGCGTACCCTTCGCGCGGCACTGGTCCATCGGCGGAGAAGCCGGCTGGATGTACAACGGCGCGCAGCTCCTTCTGCGCTTCAGCTACACCTTCTGACGAATGCGGCGCTCGTCGCTCTCCCTGCTGCTCCTCGCCACCGCCTGCCCCGGGCCCCCGAAGGAGCCGCCCGCCCACGTCCCGCCCGACATCCACATGGAGAACATCACCCTCCAGACCTTCAAGGGCAGCGACGCGCGCCTCGAGGTGAGGGCCCCGACGCTTCAGATGATGCGCAGCACCGGCGACTTCACCATGGAGGACGCGTCGGTCCGCCTGCCGGCGCAGGGCCTGTCGGCGCAGGCCCCCCGGCTCAGCGGCAACCTGAACGCGGGCGTGCTGGAGGGCTCCGGCGGGCTCGAGGTGCGCGGCGATGACGGCGTCGTCGCGCGGACTCCCTACGCCACCTTCCACCGCAACCTGGGCCCCGAGGGGGGCGTGGTGTCCGACGCGGGCGTCCGCCTGGAAGATCCCCGCTTCACCCTCGAAGCGCAGGGCTTCTCAGTCGACTTCGCGACCCAGACGGCCCACTTCGAGCGCCCCGTGACGCAAAGCCGGTGATGGCGTCACCACCAGCGGACTCGTGAGGTAGCGCCGCTCCGACGGGCCGACGATGACGCCCGCCAACTTCCGCGGTGCTGAGGATGCCCGCCCGCCCGCCTCTCGCCGAGCCTTCATGGTGTTGCCCCACCGCCCTCTCGCACCACGACGACCCCGAGCGCGCGCCTCATATCCGGCCGGCCGCGTGGACGGTGGCAGGCGACCCCGCCCGTGACGGCCCATCGCATTCCGCCGGAGGGCTGGTACAAGCCGCTTCCTCAGTGACGCCCCTGCTCCTCTCGCTCCTGCTGGCTGCTCCCGACGGGGGCGCCCTGCTGGCTCGCCCTGTCGAGCTGCGCGCCGATCGCCTCGAGGTGCAGAACAAGGAGCAGCGCGCCATCTACTCGGGGCACGCCACCGCCATCCGCGACCAGGCCACCCTCACCTGCCAGCGGCTCGAGGTGCAGCTCGACGCGCGCCGCGAGGTGAAGACGATCACCGCGTCGGGAGACGTCGTGGTGGTGGACGGCGATCGCCGCGCCACGGGTGACACCGCCACCTGGGACAACGCCACCGGCGTCCTCGTCGTCACTGGCCACCCCACCGCCCGCCAGGGGAACCGGGAGGTGGAAGGCGAGCGCGTCACCTTCACCGCCGGGGTCGATCGCTTCGAGATCGAGCAGGCGA
>JBFMHF010000309.1:0-1697 GCA_040752975.1 Myxococcota bacterium | reverse complement strand
CGCGCAGCGCCGGCCGCATCGACTGTCACAGGGCGACGCGCGCACCGCGGCGCCCGGCCGTCACAGCGCGCGAGGGGACGCCGGCTTGCCCTTCCACCACCTCATCACCCGACTGCAAGCCGGCGGCCCCGAAGCGCGCGACTGCTGCACGTCGTCACCGGCGCGCCAGCTTCGGGGCCTGGCCTCGACTCATGTGCCAGAGGCGCAGCACCCACACCTCCTGCTTCGCCTCGTCGACATCGTAGAAGAGGAAGTACCGCGCCCTCAGCAGCGCCAGCCGCCGCCGCGTGCCGCGCCCGTCCTTCGACACCGAGACGCCCGCCCACGGCGTCGCAGCCAACTGCGCGCGGGCGCGCTTCAACTCCGCCACCAATTCAATGGGCTGGGCCTCACCGAGGTTGCGGCGCCACCAGGTGACGGCCGCCAGCACGTCAGCGCGCGCCTGCTTCGACACTCGGACGCGCACGCGCCTACAGCCTGTCGACTTCCGCCAGCACCTCGTCCATGTCGATGGCCTCGCCGCGCTTGATGGCCTCGGCGGCCTCGTCCAACTCGCGGTGCATGTCGTCCGTCAGCACGAAGTCTTCCGCCTCGCGCGCCTCGTGCACGACGACGTCCACCGCCGTGCCCTCCGGCAGCGCCTCGTCCAGGACGATGGTTTTCCCGACGACGGTGCCCTTCACCATTCGCATGCCCGTCATTCTGCAGCCCTCCTCCTCACCGGCGCAACTCGCCGTCCTCCGCGGACGGCCTCGCCCCCGGGTGACACGCCTCGACCGTCGTACTCGTACGCCCGGTGCGGCGCCGACACCTGGCAGTCCGTCGCCCCGTACACCACCTTCCCCAGCCAGCCCTCGCCCCGGTAGCAGAAGGCCTCCGCGTCTGTGCCTGTCGTCAAGGAGGTCTCGCCGCTGGCCAGGGCCGACAACAGCACCACCACGCTGGCGAGTGTCCGAGTCAACGCAGGCAGTCTACGGCCGGCCAGGCGGCAGCAGCCCGGGATTCTGGCCAGCGCGCGACGGGCCTGGAGAATGCCCCGGTGCTGGCCGGCCTCGAGGTGGTGCTGTGGTGGCTGTGCCAGGTGCTGCTGGCCCTCCTCGCGGGCGTGCAGCGCTGGCGCCGGCGCCTCTCACGTTGGCAGGCCCGCGGACGGCTGCAGGTGCTGGCGGTGCTGCGACACCTCGGGCTGCACCGGCCGGCACCTCGTGGGCCGCAGCGAGGAGGCCACAACCGCACGCCCGCCTCGACGGAGTGGGACGTCTTGCGCCTCCACGTCGACTGCCCTCACCTCGGGCTGCGCGGCCTCGCGACGCTGTTGGCCAGGACGAAGGGCGTCGCGCTGAGTCCGTCCACCGTGCGCGCCATCCTCCAGCGGCGCCGGGAGGACGTCACCGCCCTCGAGGAAGTCCACCGCAAGGTGCCTCGGCGCATCGTCGTGCCCGAGAGGGTGTTGCGGTGGAGCCTCGACTTGACGCTGGTGTGGGTGCTGGGCGTGCTGCCTGTCTGGGTGCTGGGCGTCGTCGACTGCCACTCCAGTCGGTTGGTGGCGCTGCGGCCGGTGCGGCCGACGGGCGCGGCCATCGTCAGCGCGCTGGAGAGAGTCTTCCGCGTCGAGGGCACGCCGGGCGTCATCGTCACCGACAACGGCGGGCAGTTCCTCTCGGCGGACTTCCGCGAGGGCCTCCGGCGCGCGGGCG
>JBFMHF010000308.1:0-1700 GCA_040752975.1 Myxococcota bacterium | reverse complement strand
TGCGCGCGCTCGAGGGCCTGGGCGCGCTGCCGGTGGTGGCGGTGACGGCCTCGGCCACGCCCGATGACGTGGAGGCGTGCCGCGGCGCGGGCATCGTGGAGTGCCTGCCCAAGCCGCTGCGCCTCGAGACGTTGGCCGACGTGCTGCGCCGCTACCTGTCGCCGCCCAGGGCACCCTGAGGGCGACTCAAGAGCAGTCGAGAAATCGGCCCGGAGCGCCGGCGCGGATCAGACTGGGAAACGGTGGCTCCGAGGCGTGACGCTGGCCGCGCACGTAGCCGCGATGCGCGGTGCGCTATTTCGGGACCTGGTGGCGATGGCGAGTCTCGTCGCGCCGGTCAGCCAAGCGCTTCGACGAGTCGGCGTCCGTGCACGAGGAGGTTGTGTGCGAGCGCGGTGAGCAACGCAACACAGGTGGCCTTCTTCACGCCTCGCACGACGAAGTTCGTGAGACCGTACGTCGTCTTGACGTGGCCGTTGACGTTCTCCACCAGCGAGCTACGGCCGCGGTAGGCGCGCAGGGCTTCGTCGGACACCATCTTCTTCCGCCAGGCCTCGACTTCGGGAGACGTGTCGCGCTGTGGGCCGCCGCTCAGCATGTACTCCGGCACGGCCACCAGCGCTTCGATGCCACGAGTCGCGAGGTACTTGATGTCGGCGAGCGTGGCGTGGTTCGCATCAGCCAGCACCTTGTTCGGGATGACTCCGGTGTGGGCCTCCACCTGCTGCACCATGGGCGTGATGCTCCCCATGTCGCTGCCCATCGGCGTCACGTTGACGCCGACGATGGTGCGCGGACCTCCAACCGGGTCTCCAGCCACGGCCAACTGCAGGTTGAGGCCAGGGCGAAAACCACCATCGGCCATCTTCATGACGCGCGCTTCCGGGTCCGTCGTCGAGGCGCGCACCGCCGCCTTGTCCTTCGCTGACTTCTTCTTTGCGCGCTCCCTCTCCAGCGTCGCCAGCGCCGCCTCCACGCGCTGCTGGTACTCGCGCGCCTTTGCCTCCCGAATCGCCTGGTGAGCGGGCGAGTACTCGTCCGCCGTCGCCAACACAGCCTTCAGGTGCAGCGCCGCTTGCTCTCGACACTCCAGCAGGCTCGCCTCTCTCCGGAAGGACGGCGCCGACGCGCTGGCGCGCACCCGCGTCCCGTCCAGCGCGACGTACTCCAGCGTCACCAGCCTGTGGTGCAACAGCGTCCCCACCACCTTCGTGAAGACGTCCTGCAGCGCGTCCAGGTGCTTCACCCGGAAGGCACTCAACACATCGTGGCTCGGAAAGACGCCGCCGCACAGCCACCGGAAGGCCGCGTCCGACTGACACCGCCGTGCCAGTTCCGTCGCCTCGCCGATGCCCTGCTGGATGCCGTACACCCACAGTGCCAGCAACATCCTCGGGCTCGTCACCGGCCGGCCCGCCTCACCCTCGACCGCCTTCGCGCCCTTCAAGAATCCACTCAGGTCCAGTCGCTCGACCGCCGCCACCAGCAGCCGTACTGGGTGCTCCGGAGGCACCTCCCACGCCGGCACAAACAGCCAGCCCTGGTCTCGCTGCGGCTCCTTCGTGCGGACCCTCGGACTCACGTCGTCATGATCGAGCGCGATCAGTCGAAGTTGCGGACGGCCTGATTTTTCGACTGCTCTTCAGCCCAGTCAGACGACGCGCGCGGCCAGCAGATCCTGCACGTCCAGCAGCCCCACC
>JBFMHF010000307.1:0-1785 GCA_040752975.1 Myxococcota bacterium | reverse complement strand
GCAATGGCGCGGTCTGTCGCGTCGAGCTGGTCCAAGTACAAGCGCAGCATCACGCGATGATGCTGAGTGACGCGCCCGCGGAGGGCTTCCGTCAGCTCTTCCTTGGACGCGCGTAGCCGCGGATGCGGGAGTGCCCTGATTTCGGTGTTTCGCCCCGGGGTGGCTCTGCAAAGGAGCACCCATGGCGAGAAAGCAGAAGGTCGAGTCGAAGGAGGAGTCGGTGAAGGGTGACGTCCCGGCGGCTGCGAAGCAGCCGCTGGCCTTTCGCCCCGAGCTGCTGGAGGAGTTGTTGGCGGCAGCGGGAGGGCCGGCGGGGCTGGCGGAGAAGGACGGCCTGCTGAGGCAGCTGGTCGCGGCGCTGGTGAACAAGGCCCTGGAGGCGGAGATGTCGCAGCACCTGGGCTACGAGGCGCGCGAGGAGCCACCGGACGAGCAGACGAATCGCCGCAATGGCCACCGGATGAAGAAGGTCCGCAGCAGCCACGGCGTGATGGACGTCCACGTGCCGCGGGACAGGGCGGGCACCTTCGAGCCGAAGCTGGTGGGCAAGCACCAGCGCACCTTCGCCGGCTTCGACGACAAGATTCTCTCGATGTACGCGCGGGGCATGTCGACGCGGGACATCCGCGCGCACCTGCACGACATGTACGGCGTCGACGTCAGCCCGGAACTCATCAGCCGGGTGACGGACGCCGTCGTCGACGAGTTGGCCGAGTGGCAGGGCCGCGCCCTCGATGCGGTGTACCCCATCGTCTACATCGACGCGTTGGTGGTGAAGGTGCGGGACCAGGGCAAGGTGGAGAACAAGGCCGTGCACATCGTCGTGGGCGTCAACCTCGAAGGCGAGCGCGACGTGCTGGGCCTGTGGCTCGAGCGCACCGAGGGCGCGAAATTCTGGTCCTCCGTGCTGACGGACTTGCGGCAGCGAGGCGTGGAGGACATCCTCATCCTCTGCGCGGACGGCCTCACGGGGCTGCCGGCGGCTGTCGAGGCCGTCTTCCCGAAGGCCATCTTCCAGACGTGCATTGTCCACATGATTCGCGCCAGCACGCGGTACGTCTCGTACCGGGACTTGCGGCCCATCTGCCAGGACTTGAAGGCCATCTACACGGCGGCCAACGTCCAGGAGGCGGAGGCGGCGCTGGACGCTGCCGAGGAGAAGTGGGGCCCCAGGTACGGCCACGTCTTCAGGCCGTGGCGCACGCGCGCGGCGGAGTGGCAGCCCTTCCTGCAGTTTCCGGCCGAGCTCCGCCGCGCCATCTACACCACCAACACCATCGAGGCCCTCAACCGCATCCTGAGGAAGACGCTGAAGACGCGCGGGCCGCTGCCCACCGACGAGGCGGCGCTGAAGCTTCTCTACCTCGCCATCCGGAATGCCAAGGCGACCTGGGGCCGAAGCCACCGCGACTGGCTGACGACGCGGCTGCAGTTGAACATCCACTTCGCGGGCCGCTTGCCCACTGCCTGATGAATGTGTCAGAGACGCCCAACGACGAACGGCATCAACCCGCCGCTCCGGCCGATACACCGAATTCCTGACACCCTCCTCGAGGACGCGAACATCAAGCTGTCGTCGTTCATCTCGGACGTCGTCGGCAAGAGCGGCCGCGCCATGCTCGACGCCCTCGCGGCAGGGCAGACCGAGCCCGAGGCCCTCCCGACACCCGGCCACCTCATTTCGTGGGCGGGGCTTTGCCCTCGGGCCGACGAAAGCGCCGGAAAGCGTCGCTCGACGCGCATCCGCAAAGGCGCACCTTGGCTCAAGCCGATGCTCGTGCAGGC
>JBFMHF010000306.1:0-1834 GCA_040752975.1 Myxococcota bacterium | reverse complement strand
GGCCCGTGCCGGCGGGGGCTAGCAGCCCGTTGAAGAAGCCAGCTTTCCGAGCACGGCGGGGCTCCAGTCGAGCGACGGGGCCGTGGCGCTGGGATGAAGGGTCCACGAGCCAATGCGCGCCCGGGCGACGCGGGCGCTGTGACGAGTCGCACGAGCAGCCAGAGGGCGCCGACCAGGGCCGCGGCGAGGGCCGTGGCGCCGCCCTGGAGCGCCCTGGGCTTGCCCACGCCGAAGAGCGTGCGCATCAGCAGCCCCAGGTTGCACGCCCCCGAGTGCACCAGCAGACGCTTGAGGATCTTGGCGTGCGTCCGCAGGTGCGTGCGCCGCATGCCCCCGGTGTCGTAGTGGTGCGCGAAGGGACGCTCCAGGAGTTCGCCGCGTTTGCGCAGCAGCCGCTTGCCGCGCTCGGAGCGGATGCGGCGCCGGTTGGCGTACACCGCCTGCTTCTCGCGCTGCTTGCCCTTCCAGTTGCGCCGCCGACGCTTGGGCTCGGAGACGTACGTGCGGATCCCCATCTCCTCCAGCGCCGTCACCACGTCGTTGCTGTGGTACCCCTTGTCCGTCACCACCTCGCGGATCTGCCTCGGCTCGGCGCGGCCCTCGCTCAGCGTCGCCAGGTTCTCCATGGTCTCGCTCAGCGTGTGGCCGATGCTCTCGCAGTCCCCGCGGTCCGCCGGCTGCACCGTCACCGCCAGCGTGGCGCCGGTGTCCATGTCCACCGCGTGCTCGGCCTTGTGCGTCAGGTGCGTGCGGCCGTCCTTCATCTTCATGATCTTGGCCTCCGGATCATTGGGGTTCATCCAGTCGTCGTTGTTCCCCTTGCCCTGGCGCGCGCGGTCCAGGCGCGCCAGGTCCTCGCGCGTCGGCGTCTGGATCCCCGACTCCTTTGCCAGCCTCTCCAGGAACGCGCGGTAGGTCTCGCCGGTGTCGCGGCGCACGATGCTGCGCAGCGCCGCGTTGGCTTCCAGCGTCGTCGCGTCGCACCCGATGGTCTGGCCCTTGATCAGCCCGCGCTGGTCGAGCATCTTGAGCACGAAGTCGAAGACCTCCTGGTGCGTCTCCAGGTCGATGCGCCTGCGGATCACGCTCAGCGTGGAGTGGTTGGGCGTGGCGTGCGCGAGGTCGTAGCCCAGAAAATCGCGCAGGCCCAGCGAGTCGGCGCAGCGCCAAGCGATGCCGCGTTCGGAGTCGATCCCCTCGAAGTACCCGATGAACAGCATGCGGAAGTACACCCCGGGCGCGATGCCGGGACGCCCCACGCCCTCGGCGTAGAACTTCCGGCAGCGTTCCTCGACGAAGCGGTCGAACCCCGCCTCGGCGAGCAGCTGGTTGAGCCTCGCGTAGAACGGATGCCCCGGCGCCTGCACCAGCTTGTCGGTGGCGATCCACATCGGGTCCTGCCGCTCGTCGTCACGCCTTCCCAGCGCCATCCGCACGCCCTCCATGACGCGCCCCGCCGGCATGTTGTACCATCTTCGCCCAGGGCGGTGGCGCTTTTTTCAACGGGCTGCTAGAGCCCGAGGCTCCGGCGCTTCTCCTCCCACTCGGCCCGCTCGCGCGCGTTGTTCGAGGCGATCGACCCGTCGCCGCCGCCGCGCAGCGAACGCACCGCGTCCGCCTCCAGGCGCGACAGGCGCACGCTCTCCAGTTCGTAATCCCGGAACGCCTCCATCGTCACCGGGACGATCGGCTCGAGCAGCGCCGCCATCGCCTCGGCGTACACCCGGATCTCCGCCTGCGCGTGCCGATCCAGCCGCAGCGAGAGGAACCGGAGGATGTTGTGCAGGTCGCACTTCCAGTACCACTGCGTGTAGACGCTCACCGGCAGCCCGAT
>JBFMHF010000305.1:0-1946 GCA_040752975.1 Myxococcota bacterium | reverse complement strand
AAGGCCGAGGAAGCAAAGGAGGCGAAGCGCCTCGCCGCGGAAGAGAAGAAGCGCAAGGCCGCTGAGGCCGCCGAGGCGAAGCGGCTCGCCGCCGAGGGGAAGGCGCAGCCGGTGGCGGTGGCCGAGGCGCCCGTGGTGGATGCGGGCGCTCCCGAGGTGGTCGACGCTGGTCAGGTGGTGGCCGAAGTCGTCGACGCGGGACCGCCCGTCGTGGCTGAGGTGGTCGACGCCGGGCCACATCCCCCTGTGGCCGTGGCGGAGCCGCCGGCCGAGGAGGGGCTGCCGGTGGGCCTCATCGCTGGCGGGGTCGGCGGGGTGATTCTCTTGATCCTCATCGTTGTGATGGCGCGGCGGCGCTCGCGGCTCCCGAAAATCGACGACTGACCGGCACCCCGCCGGGTTGCCCCGGGCCGACGGGCGACCACTTCCACCCCCGCGCAGGGTGCTCTGAGGACCCCCGCGCCGGGTGCTCTGAGGACCCCCGCGCAGGGTGCTCTGAGGACCCCCGCGCAGGGTGCTCTGAGGACCCCCGCGCCGGGTGCTCTGAGGACCCCGCGCCGGGTGCTCTGAGGACCCCCGCGCCGGGTGCTCTGAGGACCCCCGCGCAGGGTGCTGAGGACCCCCGCGCAGGGTGCTCTGAGGACCCCGCGTAGGGGGCTCTGAGGACCCCGCGCAGAAACCGGGGCCTCCTCCCGTGGACGCGGCGGCATGCATGCGTCATGTTTCGCCGGCCTTGAGCAGTCCGCGCGCGACGTGGTGGTGGTTGGTTCTGGCCCTTTCCCTGTCGTGCGGGGCGCCCCCCGCGGGGACTGATGCCGGGCTGGACGCCGGAGACGCCGACGCGGGCAACGCGGACGCCGGAAGCCCCGACGCGGGCAGCGAGGATGCCGGTCCATCCGACAGTGGGACGGACGCGGGGATCCTCGACGCCGGTACGCCTGACTCCGGAACTCCCGACGCTGGGCCGCCAGATGCTGGTCCCCCCGACTCGGGCGTTGGCCCAGACGGCTGCCCGCTTCCCTCGGGAGGCGGCTCGCCTTTCCGAGTGCGGGCGATCGCCGCCAACCTGACCAGCGGCAATCTCCAGTCCTGGGATCCAGGACACGGGCTGCGGATCCTTCAGGGGCTGCAACCCGACGTCGTGCTGATCCAGGAGTTCAATTACGGCGCCAACAGCGCCAGCGACTTCAGGGCCTTCGTGGACCAGGCGTGCGGCACTGGTTGCAGCTACGTCCGCGGAGCCACCGGGAGCATCCCCAACGGGGTGATCAGCCGCTGGCCCATCGTCGCTTCAGGCGACTGGGCCGATCCCCGCGTGGGCAACCGGGCCTTCACCTGGGCGCGCATCGATGTTCCCGGGCCGCGCGATCTCTGGGCTGTGTCGTTGCACCTGCTGACGTCAAGCGCGGGTGAGCGGAACCTCGAGGCGCAGGCGTTGGTGCAGCAGCTCGACGCGAACGTGCCGGCCACCGCGCTCCTCCTCATCGGAGGCGATCTCAACACCGACACTCGGACCGAGTCGTGCGTCACGACGTTGGGCCAGCGCGCCGTGACGGCTGCGCCGCATCCGGTCGATCAAGCCGGCGCAGAGGGCACCAACGCCAGCCGCGCCAAGCCCTACGACTGGGTGCTCGCTTCCCGCTGCCTCCAGAAGAGCCAGGCGGCCGTCGCGATCGGCTCCCAGGCCTTCACCGCGGGCCTCGTCTTCGACAGCCGCGAGTACGTGCCGCTTACCGAGGTCCCGCCGATCCTCGCCTCGGACAGCGCCGCCCCGCAGATGCAGCACATGGCGGTGGTGAAGGACTTCACCGTGCAGCCCTGAGTGCGCCGAAGAGAAGAGGCGTCCCGCGCCAGGGCGTCCGCCGGCTCCCCGCTCCGTGTCACATCGGCTCGGTTCTTCCCGCCTCGGCACCGGCGTCCCCTCGCCCCCGGCGTCCCATTGGCCC
>JBFMHF010000304.1:0-2060 GCA_040752975.1 Myxococcota bacterium | reverse complement strand
GGGGGCGCAGCCAGTTGCTCCAACATCACGGGAGATCGCGCGACGCAGGTGTGTCTTCGCTGGGCGTGCGATCGGCGCGACCTGTCCGAGGGCACCTGGAGCGGGCAGGTCAACCCGGTGTGCGATCCCGGAGACCTGACACCCCAGGCGCGCGCCAACGCCCTGCGGCTGCTCAACCTCTACCGCTTCATCGCGGATCAGCCCGCCGTCACCACGGACGCCACGAAGGACGCCAACGCCCAGGCCTGCGCGCTGATGATGGACGCGAACAACACCCTGAGCCACACACCACCTGCGAGCTGGGCCTGCTACACCTCCGCGGGCGCGAGCGCCGCCGGGCAGTCCAACATCTGCAGCGGACGCGCGGTGCGCTGCATCGACATGTACATGTCCGACTACGGCGCTGGAAACCAGGCCAGCATCGGCCATCGGAGGTGGTTCCTCTCCAACCAGCTCGGGCCTGTCGGCATCGGTGGCACCACCGGAGGCAGCTGCCACCTCGTCATCGGAGGCAGCGGCTCAGCGAACAAGCCGTGGATCGCCTGGCCTCCGCCCGGGCCTGTCCCCATCGAGGCCATCAACATCCCCGGCGTGCAGTCGGTGGACTCCGTCGGTTGGACGGTGCAGTCGTACGGCAGCGCGTGGAACCTGGCCAACACCACCGCCGTGGTGCGCGACAACGGCACGTCCGTCCCCGTGACGACGACACAGCTCGGCGCGAACTACGGCAGCCCCTACGCGATCCGCATCAACCCGCAGGGGTGGACCTCTCAGCCCGGCCACACCTACGACGTGTCGGTGCTGCGGGCCGACGGCGGCGTGTTGCTCAACTACCAGGTGCAGCCGATCACCTGTCCGCCCGCGCCGCCGTGACGGGGCCTTCCCTCGACGCTGAGGGAGGAGCGGTCGGCATCCCCATCTCCTCGCGCAGCGCGCGGAACGGGGCCGTCCACTGGCCCTCTGCGTCGCGCACCGTGAGCACCTCGTCCACCCGGGGACCGGGCTGGCGCGCGAACACGTCCACCATCACCAGCGGCGCCTTGCCTGCGCGCGGGACGACCGTGAGGTGCTCGCGGACACACAGGCCAACGGCCTTCGCCGCCGGAGCGATTCGGCCTGCCTCCAGCGCCGCGCTGCACAGCACGACTCGCCCGGTCTCGGTGAGCCACCGCGCCGCCGCCGCCAGGTAGTCCTCGACGCCGCCGCGCGCCTCGAAGCGGCACGGCATGGCGTGCGGCAGCGCCGACTCCGTCCCGGTGCCGCGTGGAAAGTAGGGCGGGGTGCCGGTGATCAACTCGAAGCGCGCCGTCGCGGGAAGCACACCCGCGTCGCGCAGGTCGCCGTCGAGGATCCGGCAGCGCGCCTCTGCGCCGTCGTAGCGGATCGACCTCCGCCCCATCGCCGCGCGATCCAGCTGCGCCTCGAGGCCCGTCACGTCGAGCTCCGGCAGCCGCCAGGCCAGCATCAACAGCACGCTCCCCAGGCCACAGCCGAGGTCCAGCGCGCGCCGCGCCTCGAGCGCCTCACCCTGACGCGCTGCCACCCACGCCGTCACGAGATCGTCGAGGCTCCAGCGGTGCCCGCGCTGCTTCTGGAAGATCCGCCAGTCGCCCACCAGGAAGCAGAGATCCTCGTCGTCGGCGGGCAGCAGCTCCGCCTCGCCGCGATCACCGGCAGGTGGCGGCCCTCGCACCTGAAAGCCGGGCGGCCGGCGCGCGCTTCGGATGAGGCCCGTCATCAGCCGCGGTGTGACATGAGGGGTCCAGTGGGCGCAAGCGACGCGCGGCCCCTCGCGCTCCGGCATTCGTCGAACCAGCGACAAACCAGGCCCGGGCCGTCACGCCAGGAGCTGCAGGCGCCGCCGGAAGTCTGCGTCAGCCCGTGCGGGGCCCCGCGCTCCAGCTCCGTCGGAGGCCGCCCGTCACAAACACGATTGCCGGCGCCGCTGGAAGCCTGCGTCAGCCTGTGCGGGGCCCCGCGCTCCAGCTCCGTCGGTGGCCGTCCACACAACTGTACGCGCCGCCGGAAGCCCGCGTCAGCCCGCTCCAGCTCCGTCGGCG
>JBFMHF010000303.1:0-2110 GCA_040752975.1 Myxococcota bacterium | reverse complement strand
CTGGAGTCCTGGTTGCCCATGCAGCAGCGGCGCGTCGAGGCGCTGCTGGCGTCGCGCATGGAGGTGATCGCCCGCCGCAGCCCCTCGAAGCTGGCCGAGGCGATGCGCTACTCGCTGCTGGACGGCGGCAAGCGGCTGCGGCCGGTGCTGTGCCTGGCCTTCGCCGACGCGACCGCGCGCGCCTCCAACGGCGGCGGGGAGCCCGCCAACGACGCCGCCTGCGCGGTGGAGTGCATCCACACCTACTCCCTCGTGCACGACGATCTCCCGGCCATGGATGACGACGACCTCCGGCGGGGCCGGCCCACCAACCACAAGGTGTACGGCGAGGCGATGGCCATCCTCGCTGGCGACGCGCTGCTCACCGACGCCTTCGCGCTGCTCGCCACCGGCCCCACCGCAGAGCAGGCTGTGCGCGGAAGGCTGGTGGCGGAGCTGGCGACGGCGGCGGGCGCGGGCGGCATGGTGGGCGGACAGGTGCTGGACATCGCGGAGGATCGCCCGGCGCTGCTGGATTACCTCGTGCGGCTCCACCGGATGAAGACGGGCGCGTTGATCAAATCCGCATGCCGCATGGGGGCCATCGCCGGGGGCGGGGACGACGCGGCTGTCAACGCGGCGGAGATCTACGGCGACGCGATCGGCCTGGCCTTCCAGATCGCCGACGATCTCCTCGACGTGACCGCTTCGGCCGAGGTGATGGGCAAGCCCACGGGCGCTGACGCGGCGGCAGGGCGGCACACCTTCCCGGCGGTGGTGGGGCTCGAGGCGTCGAGGAAGATGGCCCAGGACCACGTCGCGCGGGCCGTGGAAGCGGTGAAGGTGCTCGAGCCCGAGCCCGGTCCGCTGGCGGCGCTGGCCCGGTACTCGATCGAACGCAGCAACTGATCTCCTTCTCCCTCCGGGGAGAGGGTCGGGGTGACGGGAAGATGTCCCTGCTCGATCGCGTCGACTCTCCGAAGGCGCTGCGGGCGCTCCCCGAGGCCGATCTCCCGCTCCTGTGCGAAGAGTTGCGCGCGGAGATCATCTCCGTGTGCGGCCGCGTCGGCGGGCACCTCGGCGCCTCGCTGGGTGCGGTGGAGCTGATCGTCGCCCTCCACCGAGTCTTCAAGTCGCCCGTCGATCGCCTGGTCTTCGACGTGGGGCACCAGGCATACGCGCACAAGCTGCTCACCGGACGCCGCGCGCGCATGGGCACGCTGCGGCAGGCCGGGGGCCTGGCGCCCTTCCTCGATCCACGGGAGTCCGAGCACGACGCCTTCGGGGCGGGGCATGCCTGCACGGCGGTGTCGGTGGCGCTCGGGATCCTCGGGGCGAAGCGGGCGCAGGGCCAGCCCGGAGACGTGGTGGCCGTCGTCGGCGACGGCGCCCTCACCGGCGGCCTCACCTTCGAGGGGCTGAACAACGTCGGGCATGGGCCGGCGCCGCTCAAGGTGGTGCTGAACGACAACGGCATGAGCATCTCGCCGAACGTCGGCGCGGTGGACCGGCTGTTGCGCGATGGCAGCGCGCGCGGCTTCTTCGAGGCGCTGGGCTTCGTCTACCTGGGGCCGATCGACGGGCACGACCTCACCGCGCTCACCGAGGCGCTGGGCCAGGCTCGGCGCTGCAACAAGCCGGTGCTGGTGCACACGCGGACCCAGAAGGGGCGGGGCTTCGAGCCGGCGGAGGCCGACCCCCGCACGCGCGGCCACGCGATGGGCCCGTATGAGTACCGCGACGGCAAGCTGGTCCGCAGCAGGAAGGGCCAGGCCACCTACTCGGAGGCCTTCGCCCAGGCGCTCGAGGCGCGCATGACGGTGGATCCGCAGGTGGTGGCGATCACCCCCGCGATGATCGAGGGCAGCGCGCTGCAGGCGCTGCAGGACCGCTTCCCTTCGCGCGTCTTCGACGTGGGGATCGCGGAGCAGCACGCGGTCGCCTTCGCAGCGGGCCTGGCGCACGCGGGCCTGAGGCCGGTGGTCTGCATCTACTCGACGTTCCTCCAGCGGGCGTACGACCAGCTCGTGCACGACGTGGCGCTGCCCGGCCTCCCGGTGGTGCTGGCCGTCGATCGCGCCGGGCTCGTCGGGGCGGACGGCGCGACCCACCAGGGCGCCTTCGACGTGTC
>JBFMHF010000302.1:0-2170 GCA_040752975.1 Myxococcota bacterium | reverse complement strand
AATCCCCGGGCGCAGGTGCAGGTGCCGCCGGGCCCGACGCCGCAGGCCCAGCGCCCAGCGCCCGCCTCGCGGCCCGCGCCCTCGCAGTCGCAGCAGGTGGCGAGGCCGGTGGCCAGCCGCGACGACGCGACGCCGCCGCCCACGCGCAACCCGCTGCTGGCCAAGCGGCCGCCCGAGCCTCCGCCGTCCGAGACGGGCGACGAAGAGGCGCTGGGTGACGCGCCCGACGAGCCCAGCGTGCAGGTGTCGGACGACTTGATGGAAGAGGAGTCGGATCCCCACAGCACCAACATCAAGCCCAACCCCCTGGTCGCGGGCCGTCGTCCTCCCGCGGCCGGTCAGCGGACCCCGCCTCCTCCCGGGCGCGTCCCGCCCAAGCGGTGAAGGCTGCGCCGGGGAATCGGCGTCGTCAGGCGCGTTCGCGTGCGACGTTCTCTGGCTGCGCCGTTCACGCGGGCTCGCGCAGGCGCGTCCGCCGTGAGGCCTGGCCGAACCAGCGCGGGCCGATCGGTCGATGGGTGGCGCCTCGTGGGACTTCGGA
The DNA here is from genome assembly GCA_040752975.1 of Myxococcota bacterium. Classification (GTDB taxonomy): domain Bacteria; phylum Myxococcota; class Myxococcia; order Myxococcales; family Myxococcaceae; genus JADLDB01. The sequence goes on along the minus strand of JBFMHF010000302.1, from coordinate 1,629 downwards.
AGGCGGCGCGCCGACATCGCGGGCAGTCGGTCGGCGCGCGCCCACTTCCCTACCGGTGCCGTGTCAGCCGCGGTGGCGCGCGCACCAGCGGCCGCTTCGTCGCCGCCCGGTGGACCTCCCGCGCCCGGCGGGGCGCAGGGGCCTCAGGCTTCGGCCCCGTCCCCGCCGTCAGGGCCAGCGCCAGCAGCGTCAGCGCCCACAGCGTCTTCACGCCGCGTCCTCGTGCACCTCGGGCACGGCGCCGCGCTCGCCCGCGAGGATGCGGGCCGCCAGCGCTTCAGCTTCCACCGGGTGATCGCGCAGCCACTCGACGGCGCGCTCCCGCCCCTGCCCCAGGCGCTCGCCGCCGAGCGAGAAGAAGCTGCCCGACTTCTCCACCAGGCCCGCCGCCACCCCCAGGTCCAGCACCTCGCCGGCCCGGCTGATGCCGCGGTTGTAGACGATGTCGAACTCCGCTTCCTGGAAGGGCGGCGCCACCTTGTTCTTCACCACCTTCACCTTCGCCCGCGCGCCGATGACCGCCTCGCCTTCCTTCAGGTTCCCCGCCCGGCGGATCTCGCAGCGCACCGACGAGTAGAACTTCAACGCGTTGCCGCCCGTCGTCGTCTCGGGGTTGCCGAAGACGACGCCGATCTTCATGCGGATCTGGTTGATGAAGATGATGCAGGTGCCGCTCCGGCTCACCGCGCCCGTCAGCTTGCGCAAGGCCTGGCTCATCAGCCGCGCCTGCACGCCCATGTGGGCGTCGCCCATCTCCCCCTCGATCTCCGCCTTGGGCACCAGCGCGGCCACCGAGTCCACGACGATCAGATCGACCGCCCCGCTTCGCACCAGCTGCTCGGTGATCTCCAGCGCCTGCTCGCCGGTGTCCGGCTGGGAGATGAGCAACTCCTCCACCCGCACCCCCAGCTTCCGCGCGTACGACACGTCCAGCGCGTGCTCTGCGTCGATGAAGGCCGCCACCCCGCCCTGCGCCTGCACCTGGGCGATCGCGTGGAGCGTCAGCGTCGTCTTGCCCGACGACTCATTGCCGAAGATCTCCACCACGCGCCCCCGCGGGTAGCCGCCCACTCCCAGCGCGCGATCGAGGCCCACGCTGCCGGTGGGAATCACCGCCACCGGCTGCACCTCGTTCGCGTCGCCCAATTGCATCACCGCGCCCCGCCCGAACTGCTTCTCGATGGCCGCTACCGCCGTCGCCACCGCCTTCAACTTCTCCGCCATCTTGCTCATCGCCGCCGCCCTTCCTTGTTCTCGTTTCAAGTGTGTGTGACGCGGGCGGGAACCATTCCCGTCGCGCCGGATGGAGCGGTGAGCAACGCACGTGCCTGCGCGCCTTCGCAGGGAGCGCGGGCCGAGCGCCGTTCACGCGGTGAGACGGAGCGCCGCCCACCGCGGACGAGCACGCGTGCACCACTCCTCTTCTCGGGCCGCGAGAAAGTGCAGGGTGCTCTGAGGACCCCGCGCCGGGTGCAGGGTGCTCTGAGGACCCTCGCGCCGGGTGCAGGGTGCTCTGAGGACCCTCGCGCCGAGTGCAGGGTGCTCTGAGGACCCTCGCGCCGAGTGCAGGGTGCTCTGAGGACCCTCGCGCCGAGTGCAGGGTGCTCTGAGGACACCCGCGCCGGGTGC
>JBFMHF010000301.1:0-2230 GCA_040752975.1 Myxococcota bacterium | reverse complement strand
AAGCTGTGCAAGCTGCCCGTGAAGACACCCGTGAAGCCGTATGCGGGAAATCCGCACGTACGGTTTGAAAGGAGGCGGGTGGAAACCGGCCGCGCATAGCGGTACGGCGCCACCCATCTACCAATGGTCGCGACGATGAACATCTCCCTCCCCGAGAAGCTCAAGCGCTTCGTGGACCGCCGCGTCAAGGCTGGCGGCTACGGCTCGCACAGCGAGTACCTCAGAGAGCTCGTACGGAAGGACGAAGAAGCGGCCTCGGTGCAGGCCCTGCGAGAGTTGATCCGCGAGGGTCTCGAGTCTGCGCCCGGGCCCACGTGGGAGGAACTGAAGCGGGAACTCACCGGGAAGCCCCTCCGGAAGAAGGCCCAGCGGCGGTGAGGGTCCGCTTTCGTGTGAAGGCCGCGCACGACGTGAGACGGGCCGCGATTTGGACGCGCGAGGAAGCGGGCTCTGACGCCGAAAGAAGGCTCGTCGCCGCAATCGACCGGGCCGTGCGGCAACTTCGTCGCAGTCCGCTGTCGGGCAGTCCGCGCTTCGGGCATCGGCTCGGGATCCCCGACCTCCGCTGTGTGGTGTTGGAGCGCGTTCCCTGGACGCTGTTCTCCGTGCTCACCCAGGCAGGCATCGACGTCGTGCGGGTGCTCCACCAGCGCTCGGACATTCCGCGCCACCTGCAGGAGCGCTGACCCCTCCACGCGGGTGAGGCGGAGGCCGTCGGCTCCCGCTATGTCGTCCGCCGTGCTGCCGCGCCGTCCGCCCCGCCTCACCACCGCCCGCGTCAGGGTGCCGCTGCGCGCCGATGGCGGACTGCGCCTGGGCCTGGTAGCGGACACGCACTCGAAGCCCCACGAGGGGGGCCTGGCGCACCTCGCTTCCAAAGAGCCCGACGTCCTCCTCCACGGCGGCGACATCGGGGACCTCTCGGTGCTGGACAGGCTGGCCGCCATCGCGCCGGTGCACGCGGTGCGGGGCAACATCGACGTGCGCGCGAAGGAGCTGCCCGACGTCCTCGAAGTCACCCTCACCGAGGCGGAGCGCCCGGCCTTCACGCTGCTCCTCACCCACATCGCCGTAGCGGGCCCGCGCATCCGGGCGGACGCGGCGAAGCGCGCACGGGCGGCCGGCGCGAAGCTCATCATCTGCGGGCACTCGCACGTCCCCTTCTTCACCGAGGAGCGGGGGCTGACGCTCTTCAACCCCGGCTCCCTCGGACCCCGGCGCTTCCAGCTGCCCATCCTCTTCGGGGTGATGGAGGTGACGCGCGCGGGCGTGTCACTGGCGCACGTCGACGCAGAGACGGGGAAGCCGTGGCTGCCGTGACGAGCGCCTTGAAGAATGTGCCCTTCACGCTGCCAGGTCGCGGCGAGGCGGTGCTGCTGGTGCACGGCCTGGGCGGGGGCACCTACGAGGTGCAGTGGCTGGGTGAGGCGCTGCACGAGCGGCTGGGGGTCACCGTGCGGGCGATGCACCTGCCGGGGCACACGTCGTCCTCCCGGTGGATGCCGGCCTCGCGCCACGAGGACTGGGTGGACGCGGTCACTCGCGAGCTCGCCGCGCTCGGCCAGCAGGCGCGCGGGAGCGGTCCGGGAGGCGCCCACTCCGGCGGCGCTCGTCCTCCTGTCGTGCACCTCGTCGGGTTCTCCACCGGCGCGATGGTGGCGCTGCGCGTCGCGGAGCTCCGGCCGCTCACCGGCCGCCTCGTCCTGCTCGCACCCTTCGTGGACATCTTCAGGCCCGCGCTGTTGCCGTGGCGTCCCGAGGCGCTGCTGGACGGCTTCGCGTGGCTGTCTCAGGTGCCGCGCCGGCCGCCTCCGCTGCGAGACGCGCGCCGCCGCGCCGAGGTAAGCGCGGTGCTGCCCTTCCAGACGATGAACCTGGACGCGGCGCGAAGCGCCAAGGTGCTGGCGCGCCATGTCCTCACCGACCTCTCCCGCGTCGCCGCACCGACGCTGTTGCTTCAAGGCGCGAAGGACACGGTGGTGGACCCGTCCGGCGCGACGCGCCTTTTCGACGGACTGCGCGGCGAGAAGCGCCTCGTGGTGCTGGACGACTCGGACCACCTCGTGGTGTTGGACCGACAGGGCGCGCGCGTGCTGGACGAGGTGACGCGTTTTCTCTCGCCCGTGGCGTCGGTTTGAAGAGCCTGCGCGCCGCCCGGGGCCGCGCCCGCTGCGGCCACGCCTGCTCCCGCCGCTCCCGCTACCGCTGCCCCTGCTCCCGCCGCTGCCGC
>JBFMHF010000300.1:0-2273 GCA_040752975.1 Myxococcota bacterium | reverse complement strand
TCCGCCTCGATCGCCGCCTTCTGCGCCGCCTCCGCCTGCGCCTTCTGCGCCTCGAGCTCCTGGAGCTTCGCCTTCGCGGCTTCGGCTTCCGCCCGCTTCGCCTCGGCCTCCGCCTTCTTCTGCGCCTCCAGCTCGGACGGAGGCAACACCACCTTCGGCGGTTCCACCTTCTCCGGCAGCGTCGGCTGCGCCGTCTCGCCCGGTAGCGTCGGAGGAGGCTGCTCGGAGGGCTTGCGCCGCTTCGTCACCTTCCGCAGCGCGAGCACCATCAGCGCCACGAAGGCCACCGCCAGGACGATCGCCACCACCGTCCCCACCAGGCCCCCTTCGCCGGACTGGACGTCCTGCACCGGAGGCACGGGCACTTGCGCCAGGAGAAGGAGTGTCTTCATGGGGTTGAGGCCTCTACCGGAAAGCCGTGTGGAGCGGAACCGCCCTCACGTCGAGGGGGGCCGCAGGGCTCTGTGTCCCCCCGCAGAGTGCCCCTGCAGGGTGCTCTGAGTCCCCACGCAGGGGTGCTCTGAGTCCCCACGCAGGGGTGCTCTGAGTCCCCCGCAGGGTGCTCTGAGTCCCCCGCAGGGTGCTCTGAGTCCCCCGCAGGGTGCTCTGAGTCCCCTGCAGGATGCTCTGAGTCCTCTACTGCGCTGGAATCACCGGAATGGTCGCCACGAAGACGCGATCGCGCCCATCGTTTCGAACCTGGTCCTTGTTCTTGAGCGGCATCCGCTCGTCGGAGCGGGGATCCCAGAAGCCCAGGATCAGGTTCAGCCCGCGCACCGGCATCGTCGGGGGAATCGGAATCTCGAAGTCGTCCCGGATCGTCTCCCCCGGCTGCCACGCGCTGGTCGGCTTGAGCCGCGGCTGGTGATCCACGTTCAGCCGATCCACCCGGCCGTCCACGTCCTCCACGTGCACGAAGATCATGTAGTCGCGTTCGATCTTCCCCAGCACCTTGAAGTTGAGCGACACCCGCACCCCTTCCCCTGCCACCGCGCGCGACGGGCTCAACACCGCCGACGTCAGCTCCACCAGGTCCGCGAAGTTCGCCCCGTTCTTCACCTCCACCGGCGGCGCGGGCGGCGGGCGGGGCGCGGAGGCTTGCGTCCCTTCCTTCGTGGGAGCCTCGATGATGCACGCCGTCGCGGTCAGCGTGACGGCACAGACGATGAGCGCGCGCATGGGCTGGGGCTTCTACCCCCCTCGCCCCTCAACGCAAGGCCTCACTTCGTCCCGTACCAACTGCTCGCCGGGAACGGGCCCAACGCGCCGTCGACGAAGCCGTTCGACATCTCGCCCGTCACGCTCCCCCGCGCGTTCGGCAGCCCCAGCGCATCCGCGATGCCGTTGTTGTCGAGGTCGTAGATGGTCGCCTTCTGCTGCGTGATGCTGATGCCTCCCAGTCCCGAGTCGAGCTCGAAGTTCTGCGCCAGCGACTGCGCCGCCGAGGTGCAGACCAGGTAGTTGGGGTTCGTCACCGGGAGGTTGCTGCACAGCACCAGATCCAGCAGCTCACCCACGTCGTGCGCCTGGTTGTTCGACGCCGCCGTGATCGCCACGTTGATCAGGTTGACCAGCAGCTTGTTCACGTCGAACTCGATCTCCCGCGGTCCCAGGAAGACCTCCGTCGCCGAGCGCGTGCCGCCGAACGCCCGCACCGTCACCGTGATCTGCCCGTTCTGCCCCAGCGTCGGGCTGTTCATCACGTTGAGCGACTGGCCGTTGTACGTCAGCCACATCTCCGTCCAGATCTCCGACGCGTAGAGGGTGTTGCCCGACTCCGCGACGTTCATCACCCCGCGCGCCCGCACCGGAGCGTTCCCGAAGCGGAAGGCGTCCGCCAACACCCCGATGAGCTGCCCGACCCACGGCGGCGCCTGGATGTTGGAGGCGATGAGCGACACCACGACACACAAGAGCCGCCCCTCTGGCGTCGTCTGGTTCCCACACGAGGCGCCCTGGCCCGACAGCGCCGCCTGCAGCACGTCGAGCAGCTTCGCGACGTCGCTCGCCTTGTCCGCGAACTCGTGGATGTCGAACTCGTAGTAGGTGAGGTACCGCCCCTGCACGCTCGTGGAGAACGTCGAGACGCAATTGGTGCCCACGCACGGCGTCACGGTGCACACGCCATTCATGCACTGCGTGCCCGCCGCACACACGGACGGACAGGGCACCGTGCACACGCCGGCGCCCGGTTGGCACTCGTTCGTCGGCAACTCGCCCGTCGTCGCCACGCACCGCTGACCGGAAGGACAGTCGCAGTCCGACGCGCACCA
>JBFMHF010000299.1:0-2287 GCA_040752975.1 Myxococcota bacterium | reverse complement strand
GTATGGGGGGGGGTGGGCTCGGGGTGGCGGAGGTCGACTTGGGCGAGCTCGAGGCCGACGTCCTCAAGCTGGTGAAGCCGCTCGTCCTGGGTGCCGTCACGAAGGGCGCGGTGCTGGGCGACGACGAGCTCAAGAAGCTGCTCGAGGCCAGCCTGGTGAACCTGGGCGAGGTGGCGCTGATGTTCCACCTCCTCGAGTTGTCCGAGGGGAAGGACTTCGATCACGTGGTGGTGGACGGCTTGTCCACGACGCACACGTTGCGGCAGCTCGACTACCCTGCCAGCCTGCGGCGGCTGGCGGCGATGCTCCGCGGGGAGCGCCCGGCGCGCGGGAACAAGAAGGAAGTCCGCCCGCCGTCGGTGGTCGACGAGCTGGCCAACAAGGCCGACCTGGCGATCGCGATGCTGAAGGACCCGAAGCGCTTCGGGGTGTACGTCGTCACCATCGCCGAGCCGGTGGCCGACGCGCAGACGCGGCTCCTCGTGAAGGGGCTGCAGGATCGTGGCGTGTCGATCGTCGAGATCGTCGCCAACATGATCGAGGACGGGAAGGCGTCGCGGGAAGTGGCGAACCGCCGCGGGCTGCAGGCGCCGCACGTGCGCAAGTACCAGTCGCTGCACCCGAAGGTGGACCTCCTGCAGCGGCGCATCGTGGGGCCGCGCGGGCAGGACGAGGTGAAGAAGTTCGGCAAGGACTGGGCGAGCGGCAAGGAGACGAAGGCGCTGGCCTTCTCTCCGGCGGAGTCGCCTCCCGCGCTGGTGCGGGCGCCGTCGATGCCGCCGATCGCCGCGCCGCCGCTGCCTCCCACGCGCTTCATCTTCTTCGTGGGCTCTGGCGGGGTGGGCAAGTCGAGCTGCGCCGCCGCGGCCGCGGTGACGTTGACGGAGAAGGAAGGGCCGGTGCTGCTGATCTCCACCGATCCTTCGCACTCGTTGTCCGACGTGCTGCAGAGCCGGCTGACGGACACGGAGACGCAGGTGAAGGGGACCAAGGGGCTGTACGCGCGGGAGATCGACTTCGCGACCTGGTTCGGGAACCTGCGGAAGAAGTTCAAGGAGCTGGCAGAGCCGATCTTCGGGCCCGAGGCGAAGGGCGAGGCGTTCGCGCTGGACAAGGAGCTGTTCCGCAACCTGCTGGACGTCGCGCCTCCGGGCATGGACGAGCTGGCGGCGCTGTGGTCGCTGACCGACGCGCTGGTGCAGGAGCGCTTCAAGCGGATCGTGATCGATCCGGCGCCGTCGTCGAACTCGCTGCGGCTTCTGGAGCTGCCGGCGGTGGCGAAGGGGTGGCTTGGGGCGCTGCACGCGATCGCGTCGAAGTACAAGGCGAAGGGCGCGGGCCCGCTGCTCTCGTGGATCGAGCACCTGCAGAAGCACGTGGCGCGCTTCGAGCAGGCGATCTTGAACCCGAACGAGTGTCGCTTCGTGGTGGTGACGCGGGGTGAGGAGCTGGGCGTTCCGGCGGCGGAGCGGCTGGTGGAGAACCTGCGTGGCAGGAAGCTGCCGGTGGAGCGGGTGCTGGTGAACCGGGTGCTGCCGAAGACGACCTGTCCGGTCACCGAGGAGCGGCGGAAGAACGAGCTCGAGGTGGCGAAGGTGGTGGAGAAGCGCCTGGGGCTGCCGGTGACGATGGCGCCGGCGTTGGGCCGTCACCCGGCGGGGCTGCGGGAGCTGAAGGCGTTCCGCACCAGTTGGTACGCGCTGTCGGCGACGACCAACAAGATCAAGGCGGCGTAACAACTTCTCCCTCTCCCCCATCGGGGGAGAGGGTCGGGGTGAGGGGAAGCCTTCCTCAACGCGCCCTGTCCTCCTGCAGAGGGCAGGGCGTTTCGCTGGGCAGGGAGACCAGGCCGTCCGCGCAGCGCTGGGTGTACGAGCGCGAGGTGGCGGTGGGCAGCGTGGAGAGGCGAGGTGCTGACGTACGACGGGGCGCAGGCGGTGCAGGCGCGGACGTGGGCGGGGGCGGTGGCGTGGACGGCCTCATGGGGCCCGGGAGTCGACCACCTGGTGTCGGTGGAGAAGGAGGGCCTGGAGTACTTCGCGCTGGACGACGGGAAGGGCAGCGTCGTCGGGTGGCTGGACGGCGTCAGCAACCAGGTGGTGGGCCGTGCGGAGTACACGCCGGAGGGCCTCGGCCGCTTCGTCGACGAGGTGGCGGGCACCAGCTGCGAGGAGGTGGACGGCGCGCGGTGCCCCCGGCCGCTGGACATGCCTTCGGCTTCCACACGGCGTACGCGTCGAAGACGACGGGGCTGCTGTACTTCCGAAACCGCTGGTACTCGCCGGAG
>JBFMHF010000298.1:0-2288 GCA_040752975.1 Myxococcota bacterium | reverse complement strand
AGACGGAGCCGCCCTTGATGGTGTCGAGGGTCTCGGTGCCCTTGACCGTCTTGGTGCCGTCCTGGGTCGTCTCGGTCTTCTCGTAGATCCGCTCGATCTTGAGCTCGTAGTACAGGCAAGGCGTCTTCGACGCGGGGGACAGCAGCGCCTGCGCCGGAGGCAGCACGCGCCCCTCGGTGGACATGGCGCCCTTCGGATCCTCCGACACCGGATTCTTCGCGATGTCGCCCGTCTTCTTGAAAGGCGCGGCGAGGATCCGCTTACCCTTGAGGTGCTGCATCAGGCCGAAGCCCAGGACTCCCAAACCGACGATCAACAAAAGCATGCCCATCTGACTTCTCCCGTGATGCCGCGAGGCGCGGCGAGTGAATTGCGGTGCAACCCCCGTTGCGCGGGAGAAACCCACCACTCACCCCGGGTGTGCAGGCATTTTCGACTCTGAATTCCCCAGCGACGCCGGACGGTTGCGAAGGTCGCGGGGCCAGAACGAGCGGAAAGGCGCCTCAGTACGTCCAGGGGAAGCGGCGGAAGTCGCGCGGGCGCTTGTGGACGAAGGCGTCGCGTCCCTCTCGGGCCTCCTCGGTGCCGTAGGCGAGCCGCGTCGCCTCTCCGGCGAAGAGCTGCTGGCCCACCAGCCCCTCGTCCGGCAGGTTGAAGCCGTACTTGAGCATCTTCATCGCGGTGGGGCTCTTGGTGTTGATCTCCCGGCCCCAGTCGAGCGCGACCTCCTCCAGCTCGGCGTGCGGCACGACCGCGTTCACCATGCCCATCTCGAACGCCTCCTGCGCGGAGTAGTTCTTCCCGAGGAAGAAGATCTCCCGCGCGCGCTTCTGGCCCACCTGCCGCGCGAGCAGGGCCGAGCCGTAGCCCGAGTCGAAGGACGCCACGTCGGGATCGGTCTGCTTGAAGACGGCGTGCTCCTTCGAGGCCAGCGTGAGGTCGCACACCACGTGCAGGGAGTGGCCGCCGCCCACGGCCCAGCCGGGCACCACGGCGATCACCACCTTGGGAAGGAAGCGGATCTGCCGCTGCACCTCGAGGATGTGGAGGCGCCCCAGCCCCGCAGGATCGAGCTCGCGATCCGCCGCCTCATACTGGTAGCCGTCCTTCCCGCGGATCCGCTGATCGCCGCCGGAGCAGAAGGCCCAGCCGCCGTCCTTCGGCGAGGGCCCGTTGCCGGTGATCAGCACACAGCCGACGTCCGTCATGAAGCGCGTCTTCTCCAGCGCTCGGAACAGCTCGTCGACGGTGCGGGGACGGAAGGCGTTGCGCACCTCCGGCCGGTTGAAGGCGATGCGCACGGTGCCCTGGTCGACCGCGCGATGGAAGGTGATGTCCTGGAAGGAGGCGCCGTCCACGGGGCGCCAGCGCTCGGGCCTGAAGGGGTTGGAGGTGCTCATGGGCACGTCGTCGCACGCTCTCGCGCCGAGCGAAACAGTCATCTCGCAGCCCCCTCGGTGCGACGCGCTCCGACTCCGATTGACCTGGCGCACAGAGGCAGGAACTGCGTCGGCGCGCAGCGGATGCGCGGGCTGAGGTCGCTGGACTGTTCAAGCCCGGGTCGCGAACAGTCCAGAGCCCGAAGCGAGGACCACAGCGCGCGCACTTGAGCCCAATTGGCGGGTTCTCGCGGCGGCACCCCCCTTGCTGAAAAAGCCAGCGCCCGTTCACCCAGGGGGAACTCATGTCGACCACTCGAGCCCGCTTCGTCACCCACCTCATCGGTGCGTTGGTGTTGCTGTCCACCCTCGGCTGTCCCGGCGCGGCGGACTTGCCCCTGACGGCGCCCACCGGACTCACGGTGACGCCCAGCTCCCCGCACTCCGTCAACGTGCGGTGGAATGCGTCGGCGCGCGCCGACTCCTACGGCGTCTATCGCGACGGCGCGGCCCTCAGGACAGTCAGCATGCTGGCGCTGGCCGACGAGGGGCTGAGCCCGTCCACCAAGTACTGCTACACCGTGACGGCCATCGCCAACGGCGTGGAGTCTCCCCAGTCGGCCCCGGTCTGTGCGACGACGCCGGCTGATACCGGCTCGTTTACCCTCACTGTGTTGAAGAGCGGCATGGGCCTGGGCACCGTGACAGGCCCTGGTCTGGACTGCGGGACGACGTGCACCGCCAGCGTTCCGGCCGGCACGCCCGTGACGCTCACGGCTGTCCCCGAGGCGGGCTCCACCTTCACGGGCTGGTCCGGCTGCGACACGGCCAACGGCGCCTCGTGCACGGTGACCTTGAGCGCCGATCGCACCGTAACCGCTGACTTCACCCTGACTGGCGCGGGCGGCG
>JBFMHF010000297.1:0-2365 GCA_040752975.1 Myxococcota bacterium | reverse complement strand
GGGCGAGTGGCGGGCGCTGGCGCCCCTCCTCACCGTGCTGGCGGTGCACTTCACCTGGCTCGGCCGCTGCGGCGCGCACCGCCTGGGGCCGGTGCTGGCCGCGCTGGCCTTCAACGCGGCGGTGGCGGTGGCCTTCGTGGGCGCCGGCCACACCGGCCTCGAGCTGCTCGCCATCCCCGCCGGGCTGTCGCTGCTGGCGCTGCTGCGCGTCTTCGAGGGGGACTTGTCCGAGGTGACGCGCGCGCGGCTGCGCGCCGTGGCGATGGTCGCCATCTACGGGGCGACGGCGCTGCGTCCGCTGGCCTTCAACGCCACCTGGGGGTTGCTCTTGTGCGTGGCCACCTGCCTGTTGGGCGTGGCCGCGGGCGTCGTCTTCCGCATCCGCAGCTACGTGCTGCTGGGCGCGGTCTTCCTGGTGACGACGGTGGTGGCGACGCTGGTGCGCTACGGCATTCAGGAGCCGCGGCTGGGGGCGATCTTCCTGTCCGCGCTGGGCCTCGGGGTGGTGGCGGTGATGGTGGTGGTGACGACGCGCCGCGCGCAGGTGCAGGCACAGGTGACGGCGATGCAGCGCATGTTGTCGCAGTGGCAGGCGTGAAGCCTGCCGCGGGCTGCGCCAGGCCCGTCGCTGCGTCGCGGGAGGGCCGCACGCCTGCCAGCGAAGCCTCGCAGAGATGAGGGCGCCGACTCGGCCGGGACGCGGCGCAGGCGCGGCGCCGGTCAGGCCGTCAAATCTCCAGTTCGGGGCGCGACTGCACCACCGCCTGCCAGCGGCTCACCGCGCCGGCGCGTTCCGTGGGCGGCCCGTCGGCGAAGAAGCCGAAGTTGTCGCCGAAGGTGCGGGACAGCTCCTCGATGGCCGACAGCCGCAGTTCGAAGTCGTCGGCCACCAGCGCCTCCACCAGCCACTCGATGCGCCGCTTCTCTCTCGCGCGCGCCCACCAGCCCGTCCACGCGACGGTGTCGGTGCCGAAGTTGGCGCGGGTGATCTCGCGCAGCGCGTCGGACGCGGACTGGGCACACAGCGCGTCTTCACTGCCGGTGAGGTTGATGAGCGCGTCCACGCTGGCGCGATCGTGCAGGACGCCCAGGGCGCGCGCGGCGAGGCTGCGGCGCAGCGCGTCGGAGGCCGCCAGCTCCTGCCGCAGCTCGGGCAGGCGATCCTGGAAGTAGGGGAGGAAGCGCAGCGCCGAGGCCGCCGCGCGCGCCGCCGAGGAGATGTCGGGCTCGTAGTCGAACAGCCCGCGCAGCACGCCGTCCACCACGTCGGGGTAGCGCAGGCTCCCGGCGGTGAGGAGCGCCAGGTAGCGCGTGTCGGAGTCCGGTGAGTCCAGCAGCGGGGCGAGGGCCGCGGCGCCCGACTGGCCCAGCCGCGCCAGCGCGCCGGGAATGGGCCCAAGCTCGTCACACTCGGGCAGCTCCACCACGGGCAGCCGCGACCAGCCGGTGGGGCCGGGAAAGGCCTGCGCCAGCGCCAGCGCGGAGGCGTCGGGCGTCTTCATCAGCTCCAGCATCGCCATCGAGCGCTCGGCGGGATCGGGCCCCGTCAGCAGCGCCAGGAGGCCGGAGAACCACCCATCGTCCGACGGAGCCTCGCCCGGCTGCCCGGCGGCCTGCGCGTACTCGCCGCCGGCGGGCATCCCGTTCATCGGCTGCGCCAGCGTCTGCGCGACGCGCGGGTTCTGCTTGCGGAAGACGATCAGCTCGTGGAACGCAGAAGGGAGATCCTGGCAGAAGAGGATGAAGTCGGACAGGCGGCGCTGCGACACCGGCCGTGCGCCGCAGTCCCCGTAGAGGATGGCCACCAGCCGCGACTGCACCTCCACCGGCCAGAGGAAGACGGTGCGCGGCGCGCGGCCGAGCAGCGCGAGGTAGTGCTGGCTGAGCGCGTCGGGCGGCAGGGGGCCGACGTAGCTTCCGCGCGTCAGCGCCACGGTGCGAAAGACGCTGGCCGCGTCGAGCGGAATGGCCACCTGGTAGATGGCGGACACGTCCGTCTCGCCGCGTGCGTCCCAGCCCACCGCCGCGCCGCGCATCACCGCGAAGGCCGACACGTACTCGAAGGTGCGGCGCCCGTACTCGAGGATGACGTTGACCAGGGCCTCGCGATCCTGCGTGGCCGACTTGACGGACAGGCGCGCCTGGGCGAGCGACCACTCGGTGGCGTTGGAGGCCTGGAGGCCCGGCGGTTGGGGCAGCAGCGTCGCGGCGGGATCCTGCACCACGGGCCCCGGCACCGGGACCTCGACGGGAGGCGGCGCGAGCGCGGGGGCTGGAGGGGCGCCCGGCGCGGGCCGCTCGACGGACGGTGGGGGCGCGGCGGGGGCCGGTTCCGGCAACAGCGGCGACTCGGGGATGAGGTGGG
>JBFMHF010000296.1:0-2432 GCA_040752975.1 Myxococcota bacterium | reverse complement strand
GACGGGTGGCGGCTCGGGCGGCGGTTCGGGCGGCGGCGCGACGGGTGGCGGTTCGGGCGGCGGCGCCACGGGTGGCGGTTCGGGCGGCGGCGCGACGGGTGGCGGCGCGGGCGGTGGCGCGGGCGGGGGCTCCGCGACCTGCAACTACATGACGCAGGACTGCTCGAGCGGCACCTGTGTGGTGGCCAACAACATGGGCACGGCCTTCGCGTGCCTCCCCGGCCAGTGCAACCTCTCGCGGCAGGACTGCGATGGCGGCGCTTGCGTGCTCGGCCAGCAGGGCTCCTCCATCATCACGGCCTGCCAGCCCAACGGCACCCGGCAGGTGGGCGAGACGTGCGGCCAGACGATCGGCGGCTGCGTTGCCGGCTCGCTGTGCGCCGGGCCCCAGGGGGGTACGGCGACGTGCATCAAGATGTGCTTCGGAAACCCGGGTGACTGCCCCTCCGGCTACGCGTGCACGGGCGGCGTCCAGGTGTCGACGTCCGTCTTCCTGCTGACGTGCGAGGTGCAGTGCGACCTCCTCCAGCAGAACTGCCCCAACCAGCTGGCGTGCTACCCGTCGAGCCAGGGCAACGTCTGCTTCACTGCGGGTGCGGGCGGCGCGGGCGCGAGCTGCACCAGCGCAGACAACTGCCAGAGGGGCTTCGGCTGCTTCTCGATGGGCGGATCGGGCGCGTGCCGGGCCTTCTGCAACCTCGATGGCGGCTCGCCTGGCTGCACCACGCCGCTGGCCGACGGCGGCACCAACATGTGCCTTGCGGCCGGCAGCGTCGGCGCCTGCCTCGAGTAGGTCAGACGCCGGCGCGAAGGCCCCGCGCTCCGGTACGTCCGGGGTGCGGGGCTTTCTCGTTTCTGGGCCTCCCATGCGGCGCCTCCTCGAGAACGACTCGCCGTCTGGCGACCCTCGGCAGGTGGTGGAGCTCCTGCTGGGGCAGGGCGGGCGGCGTGGGCGCATCCGCTGCCCGAAGTGCGCGTGGGAGCCCCGCAAGGCCGATCGCTGGTACTGCTCGAAGTGCAACCAGGGCGTGTGGAACACCTTCGACACGCGCGGGGTGTGCCCGGTGTGTGGCTACCAGTGGAAGTGGACGGCGTGCCTCAACTGCCAGCAGTGGAGCCTGCACGAAGACTGGTACGAGAAGCCCGGCGACTCGGCGTGAGCGAGGCTCGAGGAGTGTGGTGCTGGGCGCCTGCCGGTCAGCGCCGGCGGCGCCGCAGGGTCCACAGCAGCGCCAGCGGGAAGAGGAGGCCGGGAGCGCTGCTGCAGCCGCCTTGATCCGTCCCGCCTTTGTAGCGGTACGCGCCCCAGAAGCCGATCGTCTTGATGGGCGTCACCGCCACCGGATCCGACGGCTCGCCCACGTTGCCCGCCTCGTCCTTCGCGCGCAGGCGGATGTCGTACGTCGTGCCGTTGACGAGGCCTGACACCTTGATGCTGCCCGCGCTGGCCAGCACTTCGCCGCCGGCGCTGAAGTCCGCGGTGCCCTGAGCGCGCACCTCGGCGATCACCACCGCCGCGTCGGACGACACCGAGAAGTTGACGCGCGCCGAGTTGTCGAGGGCCGTCGCGTCGGTGATGGTGGGCGCGGTGGGGGGCTGGGTGTCGTAGACGATCTTCAGCGCGCTGGCCTGCAGCTTGGAGGCCGTGGAGAAGCCGCAGGAGGTGACGTTGTACTCCATGGACCCGCAGACCTTGTGCGTCTTGGTGAGGTTGGCGGAGCCGCAGGGGGTGGCCGTGCCCTCCTTGAAGCCCGGCAGCTCGTCGATGGCCACGTCGAAGGTGCCTTCGCGCACGGTGCTGACGGTGATGTTCGGCACGTCGTCGTAGCGCACGTCATTGGTGCCGGGCGTCTCTCCGCACTCGCCGTCCGTGCTCCACAGCTTGAGCGGCGTGCACAGCGGCCCGACGCTGTAGTTGTACCGCCAGCGCACCCGCAGCTTGAGGCTGCAGTCGCCGGCCCCCACCGTGAAGGAGTTGGAGAAGCTGTTGCCCGCGCCCAGCTCGAGGGCGGACGTGGTGGTTGTCTGGGCCAGCGCTGGCAGGGCCAGCAGCGCCGCAACCACCCCACAGAGACTCAAGGCACCTCGCACCATGGAGCGGAGACTCAGCAAGCGATGCGCCAGCCACCGGCAGCTCAAGGTGTCTGATTTTATTGTGGTTTCTGGGGCTTCAGCGATCGTCCCCCTGCCAAATTGTCAGGGGCCGATGGTGGGAGATCCTTGGTGGGAGATCCTCAGAGCACCCGACAGGCGGCGCAGGGTCCTCGGAGCACCCGACAGGCCGCGCAGGGTCCTCAGAGCACCCGACAGGCCGCGCAGGGTCCTCAGAGCACCCGACAGGCCGCGCAGGGTCCTCAGAGCACCCGACAGGCCGCGCAGGGTCCTCGGAGCACCCGACAGGCGGTGCAGGGTCCTCGGAGCACCCGACAGGC
>JBFMHF010000295.1:0-2458 GCA_040752975.1 Myxococcota bacterium | reverse complement strand
TGGATGGGCCAACGGTGTGGCGGAAGCGGGAGTTGCTCTACGAGGCGCGTCGGTGTGCCGCGGCTGGTGGAGAGAGGCCACGCTGAGGAGGTGACTTCTCGGCAGAGCGGTCGAAGTCGGGCCGCGCGGCCCAGAGCGCGCCCCTTCGCCCCCGGCGGGGGGCGAAGGCGGGGGAAGGGGGGGAAATAACGAGCCGGCCGCAGGCCAGAAGAGAAATCGCCAGCAGGCCCGCGCCCGCAGGGCGCACTGTCCTCAACTCCCAGCCGCGCCGCAGGCGCAATACCCTCAACTCACCGCAGGCCCAATCCCCCTCACAGTGACAACACGCCCGCCGCCTTCTCCATCAACGCCAACCGCCGCTTCGTCACCGGACTCGAGCCGTCGATGAGCGCACGCGTCTCGTCCAGCACGCGCTCCAACGGGAAACGCAACACCGACGAGTCAGCCGTCGGTATGCCCCCCGCCACCACCGGCAACCACGCCACCATCTCGTCCGTCGCCCCTGCCGCCAACGCCTGCACCGCCGCGAAGCCGAGCCGCCCCGCCACCGCGCGATCCTGGTAGCTGGGGTTGCCGCCCCGCACCACGTGACCCAGCACCGTCGCCCGGATCTCCACGCCAGGCAGCTCTGGCCGCATCATCTCCTCGGTGAGGCGCACCAACTTCGTGCACGGCACCTGCACCCCTTCGGCCTTGATGATGAGGATCCGCCGCTTCCCCCGCGCATAGCCACTCCGGATGATGCTCGCCACGTCCTGCACCAACTGCTCTTCCGTCTTCCCCTGCTCCCGCATCAGCGCCGCGTCCGCCGCCATCGCCACCGCGCTCGCCATCGCCAGGTAGCCGCAGTCCCGCCCCATCACCTCCACCACGAACGCCCGCCGGTGCGCCCGCGCCGTGTCCGAGATGTGATCGCACGCCTGCACGATCGTGTTCAGCGCCGTGTCCACCCCCAGCGCCGTCGCCGTGCAGCCGATGTCGTTGTCGATGCTGCCCGGTATCCCCATCACCTTCACCCCGTGCTCCACCGCCAACGCGTGCGCCCCGGTGAGACTGCCGTTGCCCCCGATGACGATGAGGCCACTGGCGCCCACCTTGTCCATCTGCCGCTTGGCCTCCGCTCGGCCCTCGACCTCCCGGAAGCGCGAGGAACGCGCGGAGCCGATGAGGGTGCCCCCCTGCCCGCCCGCCGCGTCCACCTCAATGTCCACCGTCACCTGCCCGTCCGACAGCGTCTTCGTCAGCTCCCGAAAACGCCCGTCGATGAGGCCGTCGTAGCCCTCCAGCACCCCGTAGACCTGCATGCCACCCGCCGCGCCCAGCTTGGCGATCGCGCGGATGGCCGCGTTCATGCCGGGGGAATCACCGCCTGAGGTCAACACCAGGAGCTTCTTCATGTCGCGTCCCTCTTCGTGTGGGGCCGCGAGTCGACCAAGGCTGGTGAGGCCCGTCACGCGGAATCAGAGGGCGACGAGCGCGGCCACTCTCCGCCCACCCCTCCGCGTCCTCGTCGGGCTCGCACCGGCGCTTCTCGCCCACCTCCGTTTCGCGCGATGGTGCCAGCGCATGATTGCCGCCCCGCACCCCGCTGCACCCGCGTGCGCGAGCGCGCTCGCCCTCCTGCTCGCCTGCGCTCATCCCGCCAGCAGCCCGGCCTCTCCCGAACACGCACCGCCGACTCCGCCCGACGCTGGACTCAGCAACCAGCCCGACGAGCTGACGCTGGAACGCACCGCCTGCTCCGGCGCTTGCCCCGTCTACACTCTCACCGTGCGGGCCGACGGACAGGTCCACTTCGTCGGCCGAAAGGACGTCGCGCTGGTGGGGGAGCGCCACTGGCGCATCGACTCCCTCTACGCCCGCCACCTCTTCACCGAGGTCGACCGCTCCGGCTTTCTCACGCTGGGACCACGTTACCCCACCGAAGTGGAGGAACTTCCCGGCCTCGTGCTGACGCTGCGCCGCGCGGGGAACGTTCATCGGGTGCAACTGGGAGGCGCGGGCACCGCCGACCTGTCGCGCGACGTCGACGCAGAGCGATTGCTGCAACGCCTGGGTACGCTCGTCGACAAGCTCACCGGCTGTGGCCGGTACGTGGAGGCGGACTCGAAGAAGAAGGGCGCCGGCTGCGTGGATTGAGTCGCCCCTCCTTCAGCCCCTCCCCGGGCCCCTCGCGCTTCGCCTCGAGGCCTTCGCCGCCAAGGCGCGCGTCCGCCTGAGCCAACCGAAGACCAACGCGAAGACACCCAGCAGCCCGGCCGGATTCGACGAACAGCCACACCCGGCCTGCGTCGGCACCGGCTCGACCCCACCGTCAGCGCCATCACCTCCGCTCCCTGCTCCACCACCCGTCGCGCCGCCGCCTCCGCCCGCTCCACCGCCCGTCGCGCCGCCGCCTCCGCCCGCCGCGCCGCCGCCACCGCCCGCTCCACCGCCCGTCGCGCCGCCGCCTCCGCCC
>JBFMHF010000294.1:0-2474 GCA_040752975.1 Myxococcota bacterium | reverse complement strand
GAGCACCCCCACGCCCCCTCCCCCGGCTCCTCAGAGCACCCCTGCGCCTCACCGGCCCCTCTCACGCTGTGAGAGTCCACGTAACAACCACTTACAACCACGCAAAAAGACGAGCCCTGGATGCGTCCGACAACCGCGCGAACGCTTTCAAAGGGGAAGCCCATGTTTGTGGTTCGAAGCGTCGTCGTCGCGCTCGGTTGTGCCTCGGTGCTGGCCTGCGGTGACGCGACAGTGGTGGCGTCGTACCCGGGTGATGAGGACGTGCTGGGCACCACGCTGCAGGAGGTGAGCTGCCCGCCCCGCATGTCCCGCTTCCCCGTGGGGGCTCCCCACAACATCGGCTACGACGCGGCGAGCTGCGGAACCGGCACGTGCCGCACCAGCTGTCCCGATCGCAACGCCAACAGCGACTGGAACCCGGCGGCGACGCACAACGGCATCGACGTCTTCGCCTTCCAGCGCGCGCCCCTCGTCGCGGTCGCGGACGGCACCATCGTCGCGGTCGGCACGCCGAGCTCCTCGTCCGGGCTGCGCGTGCGCCTGCGCGACGCCTGCGGCTGGGAGTACTACTACGGGCACCTCGACCAGGCCGTGGTGTCTGTCGGCCAGCGCGTCACCGCTGGCCAGCTCATCGGTTACATGGGCCGCACCGGCACCCGGTCGACGCACCTGCACTTCAACGTCTCGCCCGACGGCCAGTACCTCCGCGACATCAACCCGTTCGAGCTGTTGCGCAACACGTCGGGCACCGCCTGCGCTGCGCCGCCTCCACCCCCGCCTCCGCCTGGCCCCGCCCCGACGCCGAGCTGCGGCCACCTCGCCAGCGGCGGCGTGCTGCTGGCCAACCAGATGGTGGTGTCCTGCGACGGCCGCTTCCTCTTCGTGATGCAGGGCGACGGCAACCTGGTGCTGTACCAGCAGGGCCGTGGCGCGCTGTGGAGCTCGCGCACCAATGGCTCCGGCGCGAAGGCCGCCATCCTCCAGGGCGACGGCAACCTCGTGCTCTACGCCGACAACTGGCGCGCCGTCTGGTCGACCAACACCGCCAACCGCCCGGGCGCGACGCTGGCGGTGCAGAATGACGGCAACGTCGTCCTCTACCAGGGCGGCGTGGCGCGCTGGCACACCCACACCTGCTGCCGGTGACTCAAGGCAACACGACGATGGTGTCCCGCACGCCGATGGTGGACCAGAGCTGATCCACCCCGGAGTCGCTGATCGCCACGCAGCCCAGCGTCCAGTCCGACGTGCCGCCGCGACCGTGCACCTCGACGTAGCTGCCGAGATCCGTCGTCTGCGGAGGCACCGCGCAGCTCGCCTGCGCCGCGTCGATGGCGTTCTTCTGCGCCTGGGTGATGCGCCCCGCCGCCAGGCCGCGCACGCCGTCGGCCGAGTCGGGGTAACTCAAGAGGAACGCCTTGTAGTAGCTCGAGTTGGGCACGAGGCTCGCCACGTAGAAGACTCCTTCGGGCGTCTTGCCGTCACCCTCCCACTCCTTGTCTCCGACGGGCGCGAAGCCCAGGCCCGCCTGGAAGTTGGCCACCAGGACGCCCGCGTTGCACAGCGCGAGGTTGCGCGCGCTCTTCCGCACCACGATGTAGTCGTCCTTCACCGCGTCGCACGAAGACAGCCCGCTGCCACCCGTGCCCCACGCCACCAGGCAGTCGGACGCGCCCACCGACGGGTTCCACGTCCCGCTGCCGCCTCCGCTGACGAGGCACACCTGGTGCTGCGAACTGCAGGTGTAGCCCTCGGCCTGCCGGCATTGGCCAGACGTCGTGCAGTCCTTGAAGCATTGCGTCTGCCCGTTGCCGATGCCGAAGCACGAGGAGCCCGACGGGCAGCCCGCGAAGTCACACATCGACTTGGAGCAATACCCGCCCGTCATCGAGAGGCACGAGTTGTTGGCGCAGTCGGACGCCGCCGTGCACGCCGCGCCGATGTCGTTGGCCGGCGCCGCCTCGCCGGGCCAGCGCTGCCCCGAGTCAGGCAGGCACACCTTGAAGATGCGCGAAGACTGGTTGTACCGCTGCCGGTTGACGCAGGTGTACCCGGGCCGGCAGCCGGTGGGCGATTGGTTGAAATCGCACTCCGCCACGCAGCGGGGCAGGCCGTTCGCGCTGATGCACCGGGTGATGGTGTTGCCCGTGCCCGGCCCCACCTGCGCCGCGTCCGGACACACGTACGTCGTGCCCGACAGCGTGCACGCCTGCGTGCAGAAGCCGTTGGTGAAGCCGCTCGTCTCGCAGGAGGGCGTCGACGTGTAGGTGGACGCGTTGCACGACGAGGCACCGGTGCAGGCCCCGCCGATCCACCCGGCGTTCAGCTCCACGCCCGTTGCGCCACCGCCAGCGCCTCCACCCGTCGCGCCGCCGCCCGCGCCTCCGCCCGTCGCGCCGCCGCCCGTGCCGCCGCCCGTCGCGCCACCGTCGTCGATGAGCCCGGCATCCACGTCGAATTCGGACGCAGGGCCA
>JBFMHF010000293.1:0-2524 GCA_040752975.1 Myxococcota bacterium | reverse complement strand
CCACACCGTTGGCCCATCCACCTTCAGGCCACCGCCGCGCGTGGAGTCACACCCAACGGTGGCTGTGGGGTGGGCTGCGGGCACTCACCCGGTTGGAAGTCTGTCCAGTGCGCTGCGTCCCCGCCCGTGAGTGCGGCGCGACTGCGCCGCGGAGGGAAGGTGGGAGGAGGAGGCCTCAAGCCGCCGCGGGCTGCGGACGGAGGCAGAGCGGTGACTGCTGCCGGCGAGGCGGCCCCTTCTCTCCCAGCGGGAGAGAAGGCGGGGGATGAGAGGGAGAAAAGAAAGGCAATGAAGGCAGACGAGCACGGCAGATGAAGGGGACGCAGGCCGTCCGCCGGAGGACAACCAAACCAACCCAACGAGGCCGTCCGCCCAAGGACAACAAACCCACGAGGCCGTCCGCCCAAGGACAATCACCCCAACATGGCGGGCACCGGACCTGAGATAAGGCCCCCGTGTCGCGTGTCCTGTCACTCGTCCTGCCCTCACTCCTGGCCTCCTCTTGCTCGACACAGTCCTTCGCGGACGCGGGCTGTCAGGCTGCCCTCTTCGGCCGGCCCGTCGCGCAGACGGGGCTCTCGGCAGACCAGTGCAAGCCGTCCTGCGAGTGCGGCGCCGAGCGCTGGGACTCGCCGGAATGGACGACAGCCC
The DNA here is from genome assembly GCA_040752975.1 of Myxococcota bacterium. Lineage (GTDB taxonomy): Bacteria > Myxococcota > Myxococcia > Myxococcales > Myxococcaceae > JADLDB01. The sequence continues at coordinate 1,873 of JBFMHF010000293.1, read as the reverse complement.
GCCTCGACGCGCTCCGCAGCTGGACGCTGGAGACGCCCTTCGCCGAGGTGACGGTGGACCCGTACGCCTCCCCTGCCCCGCCGCCAGCCGCGGGCGTCTGCGCGGTGGTGGCGACCGACCTGATGGCCCGGCGCTACCGGGTGGAGACCTTCCCCACCGTCGACGCGGCCCACGACGCGGGCGCCTTCCTCACCCACCATGGCGCGTGCGGCGTGTGCAGCACCCTGGAAGACCTCCGCGTCTACGCGGCAGACCCCGACCTCGGTGCGCCCGTCAAGCAGTGCGGCCTCGACACCTTCAGCCAGGGCTTCGAGGCCAACGTGCAGTGCCTCCAGCGCCTCGGCTTCACCAGGCCGTGCGCCCAAATCTGGGCGTGGAACACCGCCAACACCCGAAGAAAGTGCCTCGAACCCTGCGTCCTCTTCGGCGGAGACCCGTACCACCTGCCCGACGGCGGCCTCAACGCGTGCCTCGCGTGCGACGAGAAGGAGAGCGGCCCCGTCTTCAAGGCCGTCGCCGGCCGCACGCGGAGAAACACCGGCATCGCCTCGGCGATGTGCCGTCCTTGCAGCGAGGCCGCCCCCGTGCCCCACGACTACCCCTGAGCAGGGCCTCGGTGTCGACGTCGCCACGCCCTCCCACTCGGATGGCCGATTCAATCGCATCGCCACGCGCGCGCCCTCCCCAGGTGTCGGCTGGAAAGCAACACCTCGGTCTGGCAACCGCCCGGAGGCACTGGCGCGGGGGGGTGGCCTGACGCCTGCAGAGGTGGGACGCATGACCACTTCATTCAATCGAATCGGCGGCGGTGACTTCCCCCAGCTTCGGCAGTACCCGAAGGCGAGCGGCAACAGCAGCGGCGACGGCCGCCTGGGCGTGGGCGATCAAGTGAAGGTGCGCACGGCCGATGGCCAGGAGCGCTGGGCCACGGTGAAGTCCGAGAAGTTCCTGAGCGTCGCCGGCACGGGCGTGCGGGCACTCGAGCTGAGCGACGGCTCGACGGCGGTGGACGCCTTCGTCACCGAGCGCGAGGCGGCGTACAACAACCTGACGAAAGGGCACGCGCCCGGACAACGCGGGCTCCTTCGAGGACCTCCGCACCGCGGTGGAGAAGAACGCCCGCGCGGCGCTCCCCTACGTCGTCGAGTACGAGGACAAGCGCTGAACATCGCCGAACGGGCCCGGCGCAGGGGAAGGCCTCGCGGCAAAGGCGTGGCCATGGCGCGACGAGTGCGGCGGCCTCGCAATCGACTGCTGCAAAAACCACGGGACAGGTGGCTGGTGCAGCACTCGATGGGCCCGTCACCCGCGTCGGCGACTTCAGGGCTGCTCGACGGGCTCGCGCAGCGTCACCTTGGGCAGCTTCCCTTCGCGCTCCGTCATCATCAGCCACTGACGCAGCGGCGGCTGCCCCGGCGCCTCGAACCACACGTCGAAGGTGAGGCCGTTGCGGAAGTGGACCGTGGTGGGTGTCTTGCCCAGCTCCTTCTTGTCCACTCGCACTGCGACGCCGGAGGGCTCGCTCTCGAAGATGACTCCGTACTTCGCCTGCCCAGGCTGCTGGTTGGGCGCCAGCCGCGCCGTCAGCTTCAGCGTCGCCGTCCCACTCTTCGACACGGGCGTCCTGCCACTGCCTGCGCTCGCCGCCATCCGCTCGCTGCCCGTCTGGTCGCCCCCCGTCGCGCTGCCCGGAGCGCCGCTTCCCACCGCCCCGCTCCCCGGAGCACCACTTCCCGCCGCTCCACTCCCCGTCGCGCTTCCCGCCGCTCCACTCCCCGTCGCGCTCCCCGGAGCACCACTTCCCGCCGCTCCGCTCCCCGTCGCGCTTCCCTCCGCTCCACTCGCCGTCGCGCTCCCCGGAACTCCGCTTCCC
>JBFMHF010000292.1:0-2618 GCA_040752975.1 Myxococcota bacterium | reverse complement strand
GCCAACCCCCGCCGCCCCACCCCCGCCGGGCTCCTGACGCATGGACGTGAGCGAGTTCCACAGTCCCAGGTGGTTGTGGCTCCTGGCCCTGGCGCCGGTGCTGCTCGCGTGGGCCCTCGTCGAACGCAGGCGCCGCGCCGTGCTGCGGTTCTCCGCCGCCTCCCAGCTGATCGCCCAGGGCCGGGGCCTGCGCCCACGCCTGTTGTGGATCCTCCCGGTGCTGCGCGTGCTGGCCTTCTGCCTGGCAGTGGTGGCGCTCGCCCGGCCGCAGGAGCGCGACGCGCGCGTGAAGGATCTGTCCGTCGAAGGCATCGACATCATGATCGCCCTCGACCTCTCCACCTCGATGGAGGCGGCCGACTTCCGCCCCAACAACCGGCTGCACGTGGCCAAGGACGTGCTGTCGGAGTTCATCTCCGGCCGGGCGAACGATCGCATCGGCCTCGTCGTCTTCTCGGGCGCGGCCTACACCCAGGCGCCGCTGACGCTGGACTACGGCGTGTTGAAGGAAGTGGTGAAGCAGCTGCGCACGCGGGTGCTGGAAGAGGGCACCGCCATCGGCGACGCGGTGGCCACGGCGCTCAACCGGCTGCGCGACTCGGACGCGAAGAGCCGCGTGGTGGTGCTGATCACCGACGGCGACAACAACGCGGGCCGCATCTCGCCCGTCGACGCCACGACCGCGGCGAAGTCCCTGGGCATCCCCGTGTACACCATCCTCGTCGGCAAGGGCGGCAAGGTGCCCTTCCCGCAGGGCCAGGACATCTTCGGGCGCACCGCCTGGCGCGACGTGGAGATCCCCATCAACCCCGAGCTGCTCCAGCAGATGGCGAAGGAGACGGGCGGGGAGTTCTACCGGGCGACCGATCGCGAGTCGCTCAAGGAGGGGCTGCAGCGCGTGCTCGACTCGCTCGAGCGCTCCAAGCTGATGGAGGGCGGCGCCACCGCCACGTACCGGGAGCGGTTCCACGCGCTGCTCTGGTGGGCGGCGCTGGTGCTGGTGCTGGAGTTCGTCCTGCGATCCACCGTCTTGAGGGTCTTCCCGTGACGCCGTGGCGCTTCAGCCTCCTGGGCTACAAGCTGGGCTTCGCGCAGCCCTGGTACCTCGCCGGCGTCGTGGTGGCGTTGTTCCTCGGGGCCCTCGCCCTCTGGGTGGGCTTCCGCCGGAAGGCCCGCGTGGCCCGCACGGTGCCCGCCCGCCTCACCGACGTGTTGGCGCCCGGCGTGTCGCTGGCCCTGCCCGCGCTGCGCAGCTCGGCCACCACCCTGGCGCTCGTCTTCTTCGCCGTCGCGCTGGCCCAGCCCCAGTGCGGCGAACACGCCGAGGTGACCAAGCGCCGCGGCATCGACGTGGTGGTGGCGCTCGACGCGTCGAAGTCGATGTTCGCCCGCGACGTCACGCCCTCGCGCCTCGATCGCGCCAAGCTGGAGCTCACCACGCTGCTCGACACCCTCAAGGGCGACCGCGTGGCCATCGTCGCCTTCGCCGGGGACGCCTTCATCCAGTGCCCACTCACCAGCGACTACGCGGCCGCCAAGATGTTCCTGCGGGCGATCAACCCCGACGACATGCCCCAGGGCGGAACCAACATCGGCGCCGCGCTGCTGTTGTCCCGGCAGGTGCTGGAGAACGCCGATCGCGGCGCGAAGGACCGCGTGGTGGTGCTGCTGTCCGACGGGGAGGATCTCACCGGGGACATCGGCGAGGGAGTCGACGCGCTCAAGGAGTTCGGCGCCCGCGTGCTCGCCGTCGGCATCGGCAGCGACACCGGAGAGCGCGTCCCCATCTTGAACCGCAACGGCGACGTCGTCGGCTACAAGAAGGACGCCGACGGCACCACCGTCCTCACCCGGCTCGATCGCGCGGGGCTGACCCGCATCGCCAACGACACCGGCGGAGAGTTCTTCTACGAGCCGCGCGGCGTGGCCATGGGCGACGTGGTGAAGGTGATCGACTCGCTCCAGAAGTCCGAGCTCGAGAGCCGCCTCACCATGAAGTACGGCGAGGCCTTTCAGCCCTTCGTGGCGGTGGGCCTCTTCTTCCTCGCGCTGGGGATCCTCCTGGTGCCCTCGTGGCGGAGGACGCCGTGAGGAGCGTCCTCCTCGCCGCCCTCGTGGCGCCCGCCTTGGCCCTCGCCATGGGGCCCTTCGAGAAGAACCACCCGCTGGTGGACGAAGGCACGTCCGCGTACGAGCGCCAGGAGTTCGACAAGGCCCTCGAGAAGTTCGACGCCGCCCAGAAGGAGCGCCCGCAGGATCCGCGGGTCCAGTACAACCGGGGCCTCGCGCTCCACAAGCTGGGGCGAAACGACGAGGCGCGCGCCGCGCTCAACCGCGCGCTGGAACTCGACACCCAGGGCGAGCTCGCCTCGAAGATCCACTACAACCTCGGCACCATCGCCGCCTCGGAGAACCAGCGCGACCAGGCCATCCGGGAGTACCGCGCCGCGCTCAAGAAGGACCCCGGCGACGAATTGGCGCGTCACAACCTCGAGGTGCTGCTGAAGAACCTGCCGCCCAAACAGGATCCGGGCCAGGACGGTGGCGCGCCCGACGGCGGAGGCGGCGACGCTGGCCGGCCGGACGCGGGCCAGGACGCGGGCGCCCCCACCGACGGT
>JBFMHF010000291.1:0-2623 GCA_040752975.1 Myxococcota bacterium | reverse complement strand
ACGCCACACCCTCACCGGCGACCTGATCAGAACCGCGCCACCACCAGCGCCGGCCGCGGCGCCTCGCGCCACACACCCGGCGGGGCGGCCGGCGGCACCGCCTGCGTCGGAGGCGGCCGCAGCTGATCCAACTGCCGCTGCAGCTCCTCGCGCCGCTGCACGAGCCGCGCGCGCTCGGCGGCCAGCGCTTCCTCGGCGTCGTTCCCGAGCACGGCGAGCATGATGCCCAGCAACAACCCCACGCCGCCCAGCGCCGTCGTCACCGCGCCGAGGGTGAGCAGCGCCACGCTGCTGCCGATGCCGACGATGAGCAGCGGCACCCCGGGCAGCAGCAGCACCGCCGAGGTGAAGCTGAAGATCATCCCCACCACGAAGCCGTGCGGCATCTCGGGCTTCGTCAACATGATGCGCCCCTCGACGATGCGCAGCTCGCGCTCCACGTCCCACGCGTCGAGCTCGAACCACTCCGCCACCACCGCGAGCTGCGGGTCGTACTCGAGGTCGGACGGCTCGAGCGTCTCGAAGTGCCGCACGCCGACGCTCCACAGCCAGCGCCCGAGGACGGAACAGCGCGAGCTGACCGGCACGCGAGCCGTGCACAGCGGCCGGAGGTGTCGGGGGCGGCAAGTAGACAGGAGGCGTGGAGGGGCTGGAGTGGGGAGGGGTGCTGCGGGAGGCCTTCCGGCGGGGGTGGCCGGAGGTGCAGTCGCAGGTGCCGAGGCGAGTGCGAGAAGAGGTGGAGCGGTACCTGCGCTGCGGTGACGTGAGGTACGGCTTCGTGGAGGCGACGTGCACGAAGTGCCAGACGCCGCGGCTGGTGGCGCTGCGGTGCCGAGGGCGAGGCTGGTGCCCGAGCTGCACGACGAGGCGGGCGCTGGAGACGGGGCTGCAGCTGGAGGAGGAGCTCCCCCGCGTGGCGCACCGGCAGTGGACGTTGAGCCTCCCGATGAGGGCGCGCTTGCTGGTGGTGAAACAGCCGGGGCTCCTCAAGCGGCTCGAGGTGCGCCTGGTGCAGGCGGTGTGGCGGCACCAGCGGGCGACGGCGCGACGGCTGGGCGCGAGGGGCGCGCTGCACGGAGGCGGAGTGTGCTTCTGGCAGTGGTTTGGGAGCAGCCTCCAGCTGACGCCGCACCTCCACCTCCTGGTGCCCGAGGTCCTCTGGACGGCGGAAGGGGAGGAGGTGCTGCTGCCACCGCCCGGAGACGAGGAGGTGACGGCGCTCCTCGCGCGGGTGTTGCGGCTGGCGAGGCGCGACTGGGGAGAGGGCGACGCGGCGTGGGCGGAGGATGAGTACGAGGGACTCCAGGCTGAGGCGCTGCAACGGCCGCTGGGGCTGGAGCTGCCGGCCAGTCGGCACCGGCGTCGACGCGTGGCGGTGCTTCAGGGCTTCTCTCTGCACGCCGACACCGCGGTGCACGGCCATGACAGGGCCGGCCTGGGACGGCTGTGTCGGTACGGGGCGAGGGGTCCGGTGGCCGAGTGCCGCCTCGAGAAGCTGGACGACGGGAGGTACCGCTACACCCCGAAGAAGGGCGTGGCCTTCACCGTCACCGCGGCTGCGCTGGTGAAGCGCCTGGTGGCGTTGCTGCCTCCGCCCCGCAGACACCTCACCAGCTTCCACGGCGTCTACGCCCCCAACGCCAGGCTGCGCCCCCTCGTCCTCTCCTCGCCGCCGCCGACGGCTGAGCCGCCGCCCACGCCGTCCTCACCCCGGCGTCAGCGTCAGCGCATCGACTGGGCGACGCTGCACCGCCGCACCTTCGGCTCCGACGTCCTGCAGTGCCCCTGCGGCGGCCGACGCAAAGTCACCGCCCTCCACTCCACCCGCATGGCCGCTGAGGCCCGCCTCGCCGAGCTGCGTGTCCCCTGCCGCTCCCTCCTCCTCCCTCCGCAAACGGCTCCGCCTCAGCTCTCCCTCGCCGTGTAGCTCCCGAGTCGTCGCCCGGCACCTCGGCCCAGGGCCGCGGTCTGCCCACCCTCCGACAACGGCTCCGCTGGCCTCGCTCCGGGAGCCCGTGGACCTCGGTCAGGAGCGTCTCGACAGGCCCGCGGCCCACTCCGTCCCCGCGCCCCGGCCGGGGTTTCCCCGGGTTGTTTCACTTGTCCTTGGTCCATGCAGCGGGAGCGGAATCGACGTGTCCGGCATTCGCGTCGCTGCCGACCAACGCTACATTCGCCCGCGGTGCGTTCTTCGACGATGGGTTGGCTGTGCGGCCTGCTGCTGGCCGCCTGCGGCAGCACGACGACGCCTCCGCAGGACGGGGGCGTCATTCCGGGAGACGGCGGCGTCCCGCACGTGCGCGACGAGCCGTGGACCGAGCTTCCGCCGAAGACGTTGAACGTCGTCTGCCGGCCGGTGGTGGGCGGGTCGTTCCAATCCGTCGACCCGCTCGCGCCGCAGCACTGGCGCGCGGGCGGCGCCAACGTCATCCTGCGTAGCGACGACGAGGGGCGCAGGTGGACGCGCGCGCCGCTGCAGGCGTCCGACGCTTTCATCACGGCGGGCCCGGTGATGCTCACCATCGGTCGCGTCGACCCGACCGTCTTCAATCAGGTGACGTGGTTCGCCAGCCCGGACCGCGGCACCACCTGGCAGCCGCTGCTGTGGCGGAACAGCACCGAC
>JBFMHF010000290.1:0-2627 GCA_040752975.1 Myxococcota bacterium | reverse complement strand
ACCCAGCGAGACGCCCCCGCTGCCGCCCGAGTACTTCGAGGTGACGCCGATTCCCCACCGTCTCGAGCGCGTCGCCACGGAGTTGGTAGCGCGCGGCGACGACGTCGACTTCGAGCCGCAGCTCTTCCCCGACGACTACGCGCTGGTGGAAGGCGTCCTCACCTTCCGCGGCGGCCCGTCCCGCACGGGCGGCGCGTGGGGCACCATTCCGAGGAACCCGTCGAAGCTGGAGATCGCCTGGCAGCTCAAGACGGGCCGCAGCAAGGCGCCGTGGTTTGGCGGCGCGGGGTGGACCGGGCAGCCCGCGCTGGTGCGGTGGCCCGCCGTCATCCGGCACTCGATGCCGAAGCTGGGTCGCTTCCGCCGCGACGAGGGGCTGGTGGAGGTGATCCAGGGCAGCCTCGACGGCAACGTCTACTTCCTCGACCTCTTCACCGGCCAGCGCACCCGCAAGCCCATCAACACCGGCAACCCCATCAAGGGCAGCGTGTCCGTCGACCCCCGCGGCTACCCCTTGCTCTTCGTGGGCCAGGGCATCCCCGAGAAGCCGAACATCGGCCTGCGCGTGTACGAGCTGATCGGCCACCAGGAGGTCTTCCTCCTGCCCGGCCGCGACAAGGACGCGCCGCGGCCGTGGGGCGCCTTCGACTCCAGCGGGCTGCTCAACCGCAAGACGGACACGTACCTCGCGCCCGGAGAGAACGGGCTCTTCTACTTCCTCAAGCTGAATACCGCCTTCGACCCGGTGGCGCTGACGCTGGACGTGAAGCCCTCGGTGACGAGGTACCGCTACTCGCAGCTCAAGCAGCGCGAGTTCGGCATCGAGAACTCCATCTCCATCGCGCGGAACCTGGCCTTCTTCGCGGACAACGGCGGCAACATCCAGGCGCTGGACCTGCGCACCTTCCAGCCGGTGTGGAGCTTCGACGCGGGCGACGACACCGACGCCAGCCTGACGCTCGAGCTCGAAGACGGCGCGCCGGTCCTCTACACGGGCTGCGAGGTGGACAAGACGGGGCCGAAGGGAAAGACGCACCTGCGCCGCCTCAACGGGCTGGACGGCACGCAGCGGTGGGAGGTGACGTACCCGTGTCTGGGCGCGCGCATTCCGAAGAAGATCGACGCGGGCATGTTCGCCACCAACGCCGTGGGCACGGGCGACGTCGCGCACCTCGTCTTCTTCACGCTGTCACGTTGTCCCGGGCCGGAAGACGGCAAGCTCCTCGCACTCGACAAGGGCACGGGGAAGGAGGTGTGGCGCGTCGATCTCGAGCACTACGCCTGGTCGTCGCCCACGCTGCTGAAGGATCCCGACGGGCACACCTACCTCCTGCAGGCGGACATCAAGGGGACGGTGCACCTCTTCGACGCGCGCGACGGGCGCGAGGTGACGAGCCTCTCGCTGCCTGGAGAAATCGAGGCCTCGCCAGCCGCCTTCGACGATCGCATCGTGCTGGGCGCGCGCAACGACACCATCTACGGGCTGCGCGTCGTGGGCGGAGGCGAGCCCGGCCTCACGGGCCCACCAGGACGCAGTAGCCAGAAGTGAAGTCGCAGACGGTGTTCTGCCAGCAGGTGAAGCCAGGGCTGTTGCAGCGGGGGATGCAGATGCCGGGGCCCGCGGCGCTGGGGTTGAACTCGCAGACGTAGCTCGAGCGGCACGTCGACTGGCCCTGCCGCGGCGAAGGACACGTCGCGATGCACAGCGGCTGGCCGGTGCTGTCGAAGTTGACGCACGTGGAGGCGGGCGGGCACGCGTTGGTGCTGCCTCCGCAGGTGCGCGTGCAGGCGCCGCCCGGCCAGCCGGTGGGTTGGCCGAAGACGGACTCGGGGATGCAGAAGCCCGAGTTGGGCGGCCGGCACTGCGCGTCGGACGTGCACGGCTGCCCCACCTGCGGTCCCATGCCTGCGTCCACGATGCCCGCGTCGGCGATGAAGACGCACGCGCCGTTGAAGCACTGGCTGCCTCCGAGGCACGCCTGGCACGCCTGCCCGAAGCTGCCGCAGAGGAAGTTGGTCTGGCTGGTGAAGGGCACGCACACGTTGCCCGAGCAGCACCCCCGGCAGGTCCCCGGGCTGCAGGCCATGCTCCCGCCGCCGCCGCCGAAGCCGCCACCCGCGCCGCCTCCCGGCCCGCCGCCGATGAAGCCGCCGCCGACGCCGCCGCCGAAGCCGCCGCCCACGCCACCTCCTGGCCCGCCGCCGACGACGCCGCCCTGGCACCGGAAGCTGATGCACTGCTCGCCCAGCGCCACGTCGCAGCTGTCGCAGATGGTGCCCGCCGCGCCGCAGAAGGAGCTGGTGTTGTTGTTGGGAGGCTGGATGCAGAGACCGCTCGGGGTGAAGCAGCCGGTGCACGCGAAGCCGCCTCCGCCTGCGCCTCCTCCGAAGCCGCCCCCGGCGCCGCCGCCGAAGCCCGAGATGCAACGCCCGTTGAGGCACCGCTCACCGCGCCCTGGATCGCAGCTGGTGCACATGCCGCCCGGCGGCCCACAGAAGACATCCGTCTCGTTGTTCGGCGGGAGGATGCACACCCCGCTCGCCGTCATGCAGCCCGCGCACGTGCCGCCGCCGCCGCCGAAGCCACCGCCGAAGCCACCGCCGACGCCGCCACCTGCGCCACCACC
>JBFMHF010000289.1:0-2785 GCA_040752975.1 Myxococcota bacterium | reverse complement strand
GCGGCGGCGCGGGGGGCGCTGGGGGAGCCGGCGGCAGCGGCGGCGGCGGAGGCGGCTTCGACGCGGGCGACGGCACCACGACGGGCGGGGTGCCGCCGGGTGGCTTCACGCTGGACGGGGGCGCCAGCGGCAGCGGCACGGGCGTGAAGCTGGATCCGATGGGGAACGTGGTGCTCAGCACCGGAAGCACCGAGCTCTACTTCATGTGGATCGCCAACGACGCCAACGGCTGGGTGTCCAAGTACGACACCCGCACCGGCAAGGAGGTCGGGCGGTACTGGTCGGTGATCCCCAAGGACTGCGCGAACAGCCCCGGTCCGCCGTGCGCCAGCGGCAGCACCACCACGCTGCGCGCGGGCCCCACCTCGGCCTCCAGCTGGCACCCCAGCCGCACCGCCCTCGATCTCGGCGGTGACGTGTGGGTCGCCAACCGCGGCATCGGCAAGCAGGGCTCGGTGACGAAGATCGCCAACGCCGAGTACTCCTGCATCGACCGCAACGGAAACGGCACCATCCAGACGAGCCGGGACCTCGACGGGGACGGGCAGATCTCCACGAACCCAGCCGCCGGCGAGATGATCTTCCCCACCGACTGGGCGGATCCGACGCAGTACGACGAGTGCGTGCTCTTCAGCACGCCGGTGGGAGGCGTGCCTCCGGCAAACGAAGTCGGCGCTCGGGCCCTGGCGGTGGCGGCGGGCCTCGAGGGGACGGCCGGGGACGTGTGGGTCGGCGTCTACTTCGAGAACCGCATGTACAAGCTGAACAGTCGCAACGGCCAGGTGATGCCGGTGAACGGCGCGGGGAACACCTTCATCTCCTTGAGCTGGGGGCCGTACGGCGCGGCCGTCGATCGCTTGCAGCGTCTGTGGGTGGTCCAGCCGGGGGTCGCGCGGCTCGCGTTGATCGACACCGGAACCGGCACGCTCATCTCCGACGCCATCGAGGACACCGCCAACTGCGCGTCGTACGGCATCGCCATCGACGGGAAGAACCGGGTGTGGGTGCCCGGCTGGTCCAAAGGGGCGATCGCCTGCCGGTACGATCACTCCACCCAGACGTGGACGCGCTTCGACTTCTCTTCGGCGACGAGCCAGACGGGCAGCAGCTTCGCGTGGGGCCGGGGCATCGCCGCCGACGCGGCCGGGCGCATCTACATGTCGGGCTGGGGCCCGTCGGGAGCCACACCGGCGGCGGCCCAGTTGATCCGCTTCGACTCCGACACCGGCGCGGTGGTGCCTTTTGGCAGCGCCCAGTTCATCGACATGACGGACGCCAACACCACCGGCAGCATCGGCGTGGGGCTCGACGGCGATGAGAACCCGTGGGTGAACAACTACGGCGGGAACGCCACCCGGGTCGATCGCACCACCGGCGCCGTCACCCGCACCGCGCAGCAGCCGGGCGGCCTCTACACGTACTCGGACTTCACCGGCTACCAGCTGCGGAACTTCACCGCGCCGCAGGGCACGTACCGGCGGGACTTCGAGGCCTGCGACTCGGACAACGAGTGGCGCACGCTCACCTGGGACGCCACGGTGCCGGCCAACACCACGCTGCAGGCCTTCGTGAAGGCGGCGAACACCGCGGCCGAGCTCGATCTCCCGGCCACCACCCGCTACGGGCCCTTCACCACCTCGCCGGCGGATCTCGTCGCGGCCGGCGTGCCGAAGAGCCGCTTCCTGCGGGTGGAGTTCGTCTTGCGCTCTGCTGACGGGCGCTCGAGCCCGGTGCTGAAGAGCTTCAACCTGGTGTGGGCCTGCGGCGGCATCAACTGAAACCCATGACACTGGCGCTCTGCCGGAGTACGCGCGCTCCGTGACCTCCAGAGAGGACAAGCGCCCGCCTGCCCGGGCCGAGGTGGTCAAGCGGCTGGGTGCGCTGAGCCCGAAGAAGCGCGCCGAGGCGATGCTGGACGAGGTGGACGGGCGCCCGCTGGTGGCCACGCTGCCAGCGGAAGACGTCTACTCGACGATCATCGACGTGGGCCTGGCCGACTCCACCGAGCTGGTGCAGCTGTCCACGCCCGAACAGTTCGTCACCTACGTCGATCTCGCGTCGTGGCAGAAGGACCGGATCGATCCGCTCGAGGTGCTGCACTGGCTGCGCGCGGCGCGCGGCGACGACGACCAGGCCTTCATTCAGAAGCTGTCCGCGCTGGACATCGAGATCCTCGAGCTCATGTACAAGAAGCTCGTGCGGATCCACGACCTCGAGGAGAACCCGGACGTCGACACCGAGGGCGTCACGATGGAGACGCCCGACGGGAAGTTTCTGGTGGAGTTCTTGATCGACGGCGTCGACGAGGCGGCTCTGCGCCGGCTCACCTTCGATCTCATGGCGCACAACCCCTTCGAGCTCTCGCGCTTCCTCGAGGCCGTACGCTGGGAGCTGCCGACGGAGCTCGAAGAGGCGGCCTTCCAGTTCCGCCAGGCGCGGCTGCAGGACCTGGGCTTCCCGCCGCTGGAGGAGGCGGTGAAGGTGTTCGCCTGGGTGGACCCGGACAAGGTGACGACGCCGGGCGGCGGCGTGGCGCTGGCCGCGGCGCAGGGCCACGTCGATCTGGTGAGCGCGGCCTTCCGCGGGCTGGACGACGTGGAGAGGCAGAACCTCGAAGGCGAGGTGCGGAACCTGGTCAACTGCGTGCTCGTCGCCGAAGCCGCGGAGCCTGGCGATCCCGCGGCGATCCGCCAGTCCTCCGAATACGCCCGCGACATTCTGGATCTCGGACTGGAGCACCTGACGGGGGGGAAGGCCGAGCAGGCGCCCCAGGTGGTTCGGGACA
>JBFMHF010000288.1:0-2812 GCA_040752975.1 Myxococcota bacterium | reverse complement strand
CCCCGCCCCCCCGCCTCCTCCGCGCGTCGCCCCGGCGGCTGCACCCGAAGGAGGCTGGCAGGCGGTCTCCGCCCCGCAGGCCCTGTCGAAGCCCGCGCCCGTGTCACACTCGCCGTCGGGGATCGTCTCCGCGCCGCCTCCTCCGCCGCCAGGCGGCTCGCACGGCCACTCACCTTCGGGCCTGCGCCCGATGCCCGCTGAGCCGGCCCCTCCCCCGCCAGCGCCCAGGCCGATGAAGCAGGAAGGCACGCCCTCGGGATCCGGCGGCGCCTCCTCGCGCGCCACGCCATCGAAGGACCACTACACCAACCCCGAGTTCGCGGTGCAGGAGCCGACGGTCGGCACGCGGATCCACCACTACGAGATCATCCGTCTGCTGGGCCGCGGGGGCATGGGCGCCGTCTTCCTCGCGCGCGACAACCGCCTCGGCCGGCGCGTGGCGATCAAGTTCCTGCGCACCCAGTCGCCGGAGTTGACCAAGCGCTTCATCCTCGAGGCGCGCACCACCGCGGCGTGCAGCCACGAGAACATCGTCGTCATCTACGAGGTGGATGCCTGGCAGGGCAGCCCCTTCATGGTGTTCGAGTACCTCCAGGGGAAGACGCTCACCAAGCTGATCCCCGAGGACAAGCCGCTGCCGCCCGCGCGCGCGGTGGAGTTGATCGTCCCCGTGGTGCGGGCGCTGGCCGCCGCCCACAGCCAGGGCGTGGTGCACCGGGATCTCAAGCCCGACAACATTTTCGTCACCGATTCGGGCATCACCAAGGTGCTCGACTTCGGCATCGCCAAGGTGCTGCAGGACGAAGAGCACGCGCCCGCCATGGCCGCCGAGGTGCAGCGCCCACGGCCACCCAAGGAGGGCCTCGACGACGACGCCACCACCGCCGAGCTGACCCAGAAGGGCGCGATGATGGGCACGCTGTCGTACATGGCGCCCGAGCAGTGGGGCATCGGCGTGCCGATCGATCACCGCGCCGACATCTGGGCGGTGGGGATCATGTTGTTCAAGATGCTCTCGGGAAAGCATCCGCTCGATCCCCTGCGCGGCCACCAGCTGATGGTCACGGGCATGCTGGACACGCCGATGCCGAAGCTGGCGCCCAAGGCGCCGGATCACGTGCCCCCCGAGCTGTCGAACGTCGTCGATCGCTGCCTGCTCAAGCGCAAGGAGCAGCGCTGGCCCGACGCGGTCAGCCTGTTGCGCGCGCTCGAGCCCTTCCTCCCCGGCCGCTACTCCACGGTGGAGCTGAAGATCGACGAGAGCCCCTATGCCGGCCTCGCCGCCTTCCAGGAGTCCGACGCCGCGCGCTTCTTCGGCCGCACCCAGGAGATCGTCGCCACCGTCAACCGCGTGCGCGAGCGCCCGATGATCGGCGTCGTCGGGCCGTCGGGCGCCGGCAAGTCGTCCTTCGTGCGCGCCGGCCTGGTGCCCGCGCTCAAGCGCTCGGGCGAGGCGTGGGAGTCGATGGTGCTGCGGCCCGGGCGCGCGCCCCTGGCCGCCCTCGCCAGCCTGGTGAGCCCGCTGGTGTCCACCTCGTCGTCGGTGGGCGAGGAGCTCAACGAGCAGAAGAAGCTGACCGAGCGCCTGGCGAACGAGCCGGGCTTCGTGGGCGCGGTGCTGCGGGCGCGCGCGCGGCGGGAGAAGAAGAACATCCTCCTCTTCGTGGATCAGTTCGAAGAGCTCTACACCCTGGTGGCCAACGAGGCCGAGCGGAAGGCCTTCACCGCGTCGCTGTCAGCCGTGGCGGACGACCCGACCTCGCCCATCCGCCTGGTGCTGTCGATCCGCAGCGACTTCCTCGATCGCGTCCCGGAAGATCAGCGCTTCATGGCCGAGCTCTCGCAGGGCCTCGTCTTCCTCGGATCCCCGGGCGTGGACGGCCTGCGCGACGCGCTCGTGCAGCCGGCCGACATCGCCGGGTACAAGTTCGAGTCGCAGGAGATCATCGACGACATGATCCAGCACCTGGCCAACACCCAGGGCGCGCTGCCGCTGCTTCAGTTCGCCGCCACCCGGCTGTGGGAGAGCCGCGACGCGGCGAAGCGGCTCCTGACGAAGGCCTCGTACCAGGCGATCGGCGGCGTCGCGGGCGCGCTGGCCAGCCACGCCGACGCGGTGGTGAGCAAGCTGCCCACCGCGTCGCAGTCCCTGGCGCGCGCGGTCTTCCTCCGGTTGATCACCCCGGAGCGCACGCGGGCGATCGTCTCGCTGGACGAGCTGAAGGACCTGCACCCCAACACCAACGAGCTCAAGACGGTGCTGGACGAGCTGGTGCAGGCGCGCCTCCTGGTGGTGCAGACCGGCGGTGGTGGCGGCGCGGCCACGGTGGAGATCGTCCACGAGTCGCTCCTCCACAGCTGGCCGATGCTCAAGCGCTGGTTGGACGAGTCGGGCGAAGACGCGGCCTTCCTCGAGCAGCTCCGCACCGCGGCCCGCCAGTGGGTGCAGAAGAACCGGCCCGACGAGCTCTTGTGGCGCGGCGAGCTGGCGGACGAAGCGGCCCGTTTCCAGCGCCGCTACAAAGCGCCGCTGCCCGAGGCGCAGCAGGCCTTCCTCGAGGGCGTCGTCGACCTCACCAGGCGGGAAGCGCGGCGCAAGCGCACGATGGCGATCGGCGCGGTGGTGTTCCTGAGCCTCTTGCTGGTCGCCTCGACGGTGGCCCTGGTGGTGATCCGCCGGGCGCAGTTCGAGGCCGAGACGCAGGCGACGGCGGCGAAACTGGCCGAGGCCGCCGCCCGGGAGAACCTCGAGGCTGCCGAGAAGAAGGAGCGCGAGCGCGCCGCCGCCCAGGCCGAGGCGGAGAAGGCCGCC
>JBFMHF010000287.1:0-2841 GCA_040752975.1 Myxococcota bacterium | reverse complement strand
CCCGAGCTGCGCCGCGCGCGCGGCCCAGTAGTTCGCCTGCGGCACCAGCGACGACTTCGGGAAGTCCGAGGCGAGAGTGAGGAGCAGCTCGCGCGCCTCGGCGTGGCGGCCCAGGCGGATCAACGCGTAGCTGCGAAACCACCGGGCCTCGTCGCGCTTCTTCGAGCGCGGGTGCAGCTCCTCGAAGGCGGCGAAGTCCTTCACGGCCGTGGCGTCGTCGCCCGAGTTCATCGCCAGCCACGCCGCGAGGTAGCCCGCCTCGTCGGCCAGCGCGTCGTCGGGGAAGCGCAAGTCCAGCGCCCGGAAGGCCTCGCGCGCCGCCCCGTTGTCGCCCACCCGCATCAGCCGCCGGGCCTTCGTGTTGAGCGCCTCCGCGGCGACGGCGGGAGAGCCCTTCTCCGCCACCGCCAGCTGCGCGAGCGCCTCGTCGTCCTTCTCCTTCCCCCGCGTGAGGAGCGCTTGCGCCCGCACCAGGGCCACCCGGGCCGGATCGAGGCTCGCGTCGCCGTCCACCTGCCGGAGCTCCTCGAGGCAGCGCTCCGGCTTGCCCGCCGCCAGCCAGGCCTGAGCGCGAAACAGGTGCTCGGCCGCGGTGAAGTCCCTGGCGCCCAGGGCCTGGCGGTGCGCCTCGGCCACCCGGGCGTGGGGATGCGCGGGGAAGCGCAGCGCGATGGCGGTGAAGTCCTGGAGCGCCTTCGTCACGTCCCGGGTGCCCTCGCGGGCCAGCGCGCGCGCCAGCAGCAGCTCGGGCGTGGGATCGACCGCCGCGGCGCTCTCCAGCAGCGGCCGCGCCTTCGCCGCTTGTCCCAGCGCCAGGTACACCTCGGCCAGGCGCACGTCCGCGCGGCGCGCCAGCCACGCCGGCCCCTTCTTCGCCTGGGCCAGCCGCTTCACCGCCGCCGCGGGCTGCCCGTCGTACGAGAGCGCCTCGCCCAGGTACCACGCGTGGAAGGCCTCGAGCCCGCGCGGCGGCTTCGCGGCCGACAACAACTTCACCGCCGCGGCCGCATCCCCCTCCGAGAGCGCCAGGTAGCCGGTGAGGAGCGACAACTGCGACAGCTCGCGACAGCCCTTCGTCGCGCGGCAGGCCTCCCACTCGGCCTCGGCCTTCGCCCGCACCTCGGGCTCGTGCACGCGGATCGCCTCGAGCAACGCGGGGCTCTGCGCGGGCGCCAGCCCTGCCCACAGCAGCGCCACCAGGACAAGTGGCCTCGAAATGTTCTGCAACGGCAGGGTGTCGCGCAGTCGCTTTTCTGGGGGTACCGGGTTTGACATGTGTCGAGGCTTCGCCGTAAACCGCCGCCCGTGCTTTTTCTCACATCGAGAGAGGCATTCGGAAAACTGAGTGAATCCGATAAGGATTCCGGGCTCCAGCGTCGGTCAGTTGATGGGCGACCGGTTGCGTCATGCTGGGCAGAACCGCTACGAGGCAGCACGCCTGACGCAAGTAGGAGGCATGACGGGCAGTACCGCCAGGAGCCACCGCCGTTTCAGCAAGAGTGCCGCAAAAGTCTGGCGACGTTTGACCGCAGTCGGGGGGATTTTTTCCGGGAGGCCGAAACCACACCATGAAGCCGTGTCCGACCGAGTTGCCGCAGAGCATCAATCCGGAAGCTGGCCCGAAGCGCCTGGGCGTCGAGCACCACCGGAACCTGGACTGTGCCCACTACGACAACTGCCTCGACGAGGCGGTCCGCCGCGGGTGGCAGTCCTTCACCTGCCTCAAGTGCCCGCTCTGCGCGCTGCCGTCTGCGCCGCAGGCTGGCATTGAGTCCTTCGCGACCCAGCGCCGCGCCTTCTGAGGCGCCGGTTCGCCGCAGCACCGAAGAGCAAGCCGTCCCACCGTGGCGGTCAGCGCCTTCCAGTCCATCGGAAAGCAGCTGATCGCCACGCGATGCTGGTGAAGCCGGGCGTCAGGCCCGCCGCAGCGTCACCACTCCCCGGCGGATGAGATCCTTCATCGTCTCCTCCACGTCGATGGGGGAGATGTCCACGTGGGCGATCACGTCGCGCGGGGGCAGCTTCTCTTCGCAGATCAGCCGCGCCGCCTCGAGCCACGTCTTGGGCCCGACCTGGCGGTACACCGCGTAGAGCTCGTCGTTGACGTCGATCTGCGTGGCGGTCAGCATGAGGCTCTCGCGCATGCGCCGCTCGTTTTCGTTCAACGTGGACGCAGCGCGCTCGATCAACACCTCGGTGCCGAGGAAGAGGTTTTGTTCCACCTGGGGGATGCCGCCGGGGAGGAAGTCGCCTTCCGCGGCCTTGCTGGCGATGAAGGCATTGAAGGCGCGCTCGCCCGCGGCGGTGAACTTCCCCGCGGTGGCCGTGGCGTGCAGGCAGGCCCCGTCGGCGCCGAAGTAGAGCTGGTACGACGCCCAGCCGTCGCGGGCCATCAGCGTGCCGCCGAGGTGGCGCTGCGCGAGCTGCCGGAGGAACCACTGGGGCCCGACGACGTGCACCGGTACCGAGAAGGGCTGGCCTTCCCCGAGGCGGGCCTCCACCGCGGCGCGCGGCTCGAGGAGCTTGCGCGTCTGCGAGACGATCGCGTCCAGCTTCACTCCCTTGGAGAGGTAGGCCTGGGCGCCGGCGTCCAGCGCGCGCAGAGACTCGCGGTAGTCGTCGTGGGCGCTGATGAAGGCGATCGGCAGCTCGCGGGTGCGGAAGTCGTCGCGCAGCGCCCGCAGCATTCCCCAGCCGTCGAGATGGGGCATGTTGAGATCGGCCAGCACCACGTCGAACTCGCGGCTCAGCGCGGCCTCGGCGCCCTGCCGCCCGTCGGCGGCGGTCGTCACCTCGAAGCCGTGCTTGGTGAAGAGGCGGCTGAACATCTGGAGGATCGCC
>JBFMHF010000286.1:0-2925 GCA_040752975.1 Myxococcota bacterium | reverse complement strand
CTGTCCCCGCTGTCCCCTCCGCTGTCCCCTCGCCGCTCCCGGTCGCGGCGTCGCCCGCGCCCACGCCCTCCGCGCCCAGCGCCGCGCCCGAGAACGTCGCGCCTCCGCCCTCTCCCGCCGGGCCCGCGCCGAAGCTGGAGGCCGTCACCGTCACCCTCCACGGCCCGCTGGAGTCCGCCCTCGTCGCCGCCGTCGGCAAGGAGACGGGCGCGCCCCTGACGCAGGTGGTCACCCGCACCCTGGTGTGGTGGCTGCGGGTGCCCAACGATCTCCTGCGCGGCGACACGCTCTCGGTGGTGTTCGAGCCCCGGCCGGGCCACGAGCCCGTCGTGCATGCCGTGCGCTTCAAGAGCGGGAAGCTCGGCAAGACGCTCGAGGCCTTCCGCTACCAGCCGAAGGGCGCTCCCTTCGCGCGCTTCTTCGAGGGCGACGGCGCCGAGCTGGAAGAGCGCCTCACCGACGGCCCGCTCGAGAGCTATGAGCAGATCACCTCGCTCCTGCGCGACGGACGCCGGCACCAGGGCGTCGACTTCAAGACGCCCATCGGCACGCCGGTGCGCGCCCCCTTCGACGGCGTCATCACCCGGAAGAACTGGAACTTCCCGGGTAACGGCAACTCGCTCGAGCTCGAGGAGTCCGGCGGCAAGCACCGCACCGCGCTCTTCCTCCACCTCTCGGAGCTCCCGAAGACGGTGCGCCCCGGCCAGCGCGTGCGCAAGGGCGAGGTCATCGCCACGTCCGGCAACAGCGGCCGCAGCTTCGCCCCGCACCTGCACTACCAGCTGATGCAGGGTGGCACGGTGCTCGATCCCTTCGACAGCCACGCCACCGAGCGCGTCACGCTCCCCGCGAGCGAGAGGCTCGCCTTCGACGCCGCCTCGTCGAAGCTGCGCGCCCACCTCTCTGCCGAAGCCGTCGCCGGGGCCGCTCGCTGAAAGGCCCCACAAGTCTGCGCACTTGAAGGCCCGATTCCTTGACCGACCCCCACCCCCCCACTACGGTTTGAGCCTCGAATGAAGCGCGTCGGGGTCCTGCTGTTCACCATGTGCGCCGTGACGGCCGAGGCGGCCGAGCTGACGCGCGTGGCCTCGTCCTTCGAGGAGGGCGACCCCTTCGGGATGTTCCTCGACTTCACCTTCGATCGCACCCAGGACAGCGCGAAGATCGTCCGGGAGTGGTACCAGAACAACCAGATCACCGACGTCACGGAGCTCCGGTACAACAAGTACGAGACGAAGCTGGGCATCGACATCAACCTGGGCATCTACAAGGACCTCGAGATCCACGTCGGCGTGCCGATCATCTTCCAGCAGGATCGCTACTGGTCCTTCGCCTCGGGCACGGACGCCAACAACACGTCCCTCTACCGGAACTGCAGCGACGCGCGCGGCAACCTCTGCAGCACGCCGGGCCAGGGCACCGGGCACCTCTTCGAGGTCGGCGATCCTTCGGCCTCGTACCGCAGCGGCCTGGGCGACTTTCAACTGGGCGTCGGCTGGGCGCCCTTCGTGCAGAAGAAGGACTGGTCGAAGCCCACCTGGGTGCTGCGCTTCGACTGGACCATCCCCACGGCGACCAAGCTGAACCCGTCGGTGCCCACCACCTCGAGCGCGCGCGGAGCGATCGGCGATCGGCTGCACAAGTACACCTTCAGCACGGCGGTCTCGAAGAAGCTGTGGTTCGCCGAGCCGTACTTCCAGGTCTGGTACACGCTGCCGTGGCGGGGACCGAACTTCTATTCGAACTGCGACACGCCGGAGAATCCGAGCATGGGGCACCCGGAAAACTGCGGCACGGGCCCGTGGACCCGCGAAGAGACCGGCATTCGCCCCGCGCACACGGGCGGCATCGTGTTTGGCAGCGAGCTCACCGTCTTCGAGAAGGGCGATCACCACCAGCGGGTGGCCTTCGATCTCCGCGGCTTCTTCAACTACACGTCGGAGGGGCGCTACTACAGCGAGGTGTCGGACCTGCTCGGCAAGATGACGTACGTGTCCGACTTCGGGCAGGTGGGCGGCCACATCGGCTTCGTGGGGCAGGCGGCGGAGTTCGTCACGCTGCGCGCCTACGCGTCGCTCGCCTACAACACCGAGCGCGTGCTGACGAACGAGAACATCGGCAAGGACCTGGACGGCAACGGCACGGTGGACGTCACCGCCAACCCTGGCGAGATCAACCCGAACTTCGACAACCGCCTCGATCGCCCAGGCCGCCGGCTCCGCATCGAAGAGCAGTCGATCTTCCGCATCACCGTCACCGCCACCTTCAACTTCTGAAGAGGCCGCCTTCCTGAGCGTCTCAAGGCCGACGCGTGTCCCGCTTTCGCGCCAGCCCGTGCCTCATGCTGCTCCTGGCCAGCCTCGCTTCGGCGCAGCCGGCCGAACCCCCGCCTCCACCGCTGGAGACGGCGCCCGCGACTCCGCCCGCTCCTCTCTCACCCCCGCCCGCGCCGCACGAGGTTCCAGCGCCGCCACCGGCTCCCGAGCCGCCTCCGCCAGCGGCCCCTCCCGTGGCGCCCTCGCCTGCTCCGGCGCCGCCGCGCGTGTCCTTCGGACTGGACAACTTCCAGCCCACCGCAGCGCTGGGCTTCTCCATCGAGCTGCTGGGCAGCAGCGGGGCCTCCATCGCCGGCTGGCTGGGCGTGGCGATGCACCCGGTGAAGGCCGAGCAGGGCGAGGAGTGGTCTGGGTGGATCGCCCTGGGCCTGGAGCTCGACGGCTACTTCCCCTTCAGCGGCCCGGGCGTCTTCGAGGTGGTGCCCGAGCTGCGGGGAGGCGTCAGCTGGCTGCGTGATCCACCTGCGGCCTGGACGAGCCGGCTCTTTCCCCACCTCGAGGTGTACACGCTGGTGGGGATCCGCACCGGGAACCCGGTGAGAAAGGCCGCGATGCGGATCGGCGCGGGGGTGTCCTTCATCGAGTTCGC
>JBFMHF010000285.1:0-3054 GCA_040752975.1 Myxococcota bacterium | reverse complement strand
CGGGTCGCTTCACGGCTGGCCGCTTCGCCCCCTTCGTCACGGGCCTCTTCACCGGCCTCTTCGCCCCCTTCGTCACGGGCCTCTTCACCGGCCTCTTCGCGGCTCTCTTCACAGACCTCTTCGCGAGCTTCTTCGCGATCTTCCGCGCAGGCTTCTTCCCGCGCTTCCCCGGACGCTTCGCCTTCTTCTTCGCGGCCACGTTGGCTCCCCTCCGTTGAGGCCCTCAGTCCTACCACGCCTCTTCCGCAGCGGGTCGCCTTGTGGCAGGTAAGGCCATGCCCCGCGAGTTGATCGACCTGCACATCCACGTGGGTGGCGCCGTCGCTCCCCACATCCTCTGGTCCATCGCCCACCAGCAGGGCTTCAAGCTGCCGGTGAAGAACTACTTCGAGTTCGTCGATCTGATCACCGCCACGCCGGACAAGGTGGGCGGCCTCGACGACTACCTGAAGATCATGCACCAGTGGACGGAGAAGATTCAGAGCTCTCCGTCGGCCATCGAGCGCTCGGTCTACGAGGTGATCGGCAAGGAGTACCGGTCCAGCCGGGTGACGCAAATCGAGCTGCGCTTCAACCCGATGAAGCGCAACCTGGGCAGCGAGCTCGATCTCGATCACATCATCCACGCCGCCCTCCGCGGGATGGACCAGGCCACGCTGGAGTACGGCGTGAGGGCCTGCCTGATCTTCTGCCTGGCGCGGGAGTTCGATCACCGGCTCAACTCGATCATCGTCGACAAGGCGATCAAGTACCGGGCTCGCGGCGTGCTGGGCATCGATCTCGCCGGCACCGAGTCCAACGCGCTCGAGCTGAAGCCGGAGGTCGTCACCCAGTACGTCGATCTCTTCGAGAAGGCGCGCAAGTCGGGCCTCAAGACGACCGTGCACACCGGCGAGACGAAGGGCACCGGCGCCGAGGGCGTGATCGCCGTGGTGGAGAAGCTCCGGCCCAACCGCATCGGCCACGGCATCCGTGCCGCCTACGACGAGACGGCCATGAAGCTGCTCAAGGAGCGCGACATCGTGCTCGAGCTGTGCCCCACATCGAACCTGCAGACGCACGCGGTGGAGGGCGTGAAGGAGCTGGAGCACATCGTCCGCACCTTCTGGGATCGCGGCGTGAAGATCACCTTGAACACCGACGGCCCGTACCTGCTCAACACCGACATGAAGCACGAGATCGAGCTCATCGAGCAGAACCGGATCCTCACGCCCGAGCAGATCGAGCAGACGCTGGTGTGGGCCAGGGAATATTCCTTCATCCCGAAGTCGTGAGCCGTGTACGAGGCGCTCGTCCGTCCCCTGCTCTTCCGGCTGCCGCCCGAGCCGGCGCACCACCTCGGGCTGTGGGGCCTGGGGCTGATGGATCTGGCGCCCGGGCTCGCGCGGTGGAAGCGACGGGCCGCCCGCGCAGAGCGCTCGACGCTCAAGGTCCACGTCGCCGGGCTGGACTTCCCCAACCCGCTCGGGCTGGCAGCCGGCCTCGACAAGGACGGCGAGGCCATTGTCGGGCTCTTCGCGCTGGGCTTTGGCGCGGTGGAGGTCGGCACCGTCACGCCGCGCGCACAGCCGGGGAACCCGCCGCCGCGGCTGTTCCGCATCCCGGAGGACCGCGCCCTCATCAACCGCATGGGCTTCAACAACCAGGGCATGCACGCGCTCGCCGCGCGGCTGCGCGAGCTCGAGTGGCGCCCTGGCCCGGTGGGCGTCAACCTCGGGAAGAACAAGGACACGCCGAACGAGCGCGCCGTCGAGGACTACGTCGCGTGCGCGAAGGCGCTGGCGCCGCTGTCGGACTACGTCGTCGTCAACCTGAGCAGCCCCAACACGCCGGGCCTGCGCGCGCTCCAGGAGCCGGAGGCCCTCGCCCGGCTGCTCGCTGCCGTCCGCAGAGAGGTCGTCGCCCGGCCCCTCTTCCTGAAGATCGCGCCCGATCTCTCCGACGAAGCCGTCGACGAGGTGGTCGACGTCGTGCGCGCGTCGGACACCGATGGGATCATCTGCACCAACACCACCATCGCCCGGCCGATCGCGCATCCGCTGGCCGGGGAGACCGGCGGGTTGTCAGGAAAGCCGCTGATGGAGCGCTCCACCGCGGTGCTCCGGCGCGCCTTCCGGCGCAGCGAGGGGAAGATCCCCCTCGTCGGGGTGGGCGGCGTGTTCGACGGCGAGGATGCCTGGCGGAAGATCTGCGCGGGGGCGTCGCTGGTGCAGGTGTACACCGGCTTCATTTACGGCGGCCCCGGGCTGCCCACCCGGATCCTGGATGCGCTGGAGGAACGCGTCACCGAGGCAGGCCTCGACTCCGTCCAGAAGGCCGTGGGCCGCGACGTGTGAAGCTCCGTCCCTCGCCCCCGGTGGCGCGGGAGCTCGTTCGCTCAAGTCACGAGCTGGCCGGCGATCGGGAGCGTGTGGATCCGCTTCGCGTCGACCCGCCCTTCCTTCTGCCACACCGGGCCGAAGTCCTGGAGGAACGCCTGCAGGACGCGTTGCACCATGGTGTCGAGC
Organism: Myxococcota bacterium; assembly: GCA_040752975.1. Taxonomy (GTDB): domain Bacteria; phylum Myxococcota; class Myxococcia; order Myxococcales; family Myxococcaceae; genus JADLDB01. Next base: position 547 of record JBFMHF010000285.1, on the reverse strand, counting down.
TCGTCGCCCGCCTGCGTCAACGTCGCCCGCAGCACCTCGAGGGCCCGGCGGCCCGCCGTCGTCCGCAGCACCACCGCCGGCCCCTGCTCTTCGAAGAGCCGCGTGCACAGCTCCGTCAGCGCCAGCTCCGAGAGCGGCGAAGGATCGACCACCCCGTCCACCTCGGCCCGCGCCACGACCGCGCCGAAGAGCCGCTGCGGCGTCAGCTCGGCCAGCGTCACGCCAAAGCGCGCCACCACGTCCCCCGGGGAAGGCCCCAGCAGCGCCTGCAACACCGTCCGCTGCGCGCGCACGCGATTGATGAGCTCCCCCGCCTCGTGCAGCTCGCGCTTCGAACGGAAGGGCACCGGATCCGCCCCCGGCACCTTCACCGCCTTGAGCGGCCGCCTCCGCAGCAACGCGTTGAGCGCCGCCGCCTCCTCGTCCAGCGCGAGCCACGTGTCGCCGAACTTCGCGCCCTCTTCCTTCGCCAGCTTCTCCACCTGCCGCTTGAGCTTCAGCGTCAGCGAGAAGCCCAGCTGGAAGATCTCCTTGAGGGTCTTGTCCC
>JBFMHF010000284.1:0-3271 GCA_040752975.1 Myxococcota bacterium | reverse complement strand
GGCGGGGACGGAGAGGCTGATGCCGCCGGAGCCGGAGCCGACGATGGGGGTGCTGGTGAAGCCGCCGCTGCTGCTGCTGGAGCCGCCGACGGTGGCAGTGGGGACGTTGAAGCAGTGGCCGGCGGAGATTTTGACAGGCGGCAGGGACTTGCCGACGTCCACGCCGGCGGCGCAGGTGTAGGAGTAGCCGGCGGTGATCTCGGAGGCGTGGCAGGAGGCGAAGAGCAGGCCGACGCGCACGGGGACGACGACTTTCTGGCCCGGGAGCAGCTCGGGGATGGAGTCGAAGGGCATGTCGATGGTGATGGCGGGGTCGGTGACGTTGGGGCGGACGTTGACGTTGCGGGCGATGATGAGGCCCTTGTTCTCCACGGTGAGCTGGGCGTCGGCGCTCTGGCCGCCGTCCAAGGTGAAGTTCATGACGGCGGGCTCGATGGTGACGACGGGGGCGGGCACGTCGGTCTTGAAGGTGATGCCGAGGGTGATCTCGTATTGGTCCTGGATGGTGGTGGGCTCGACCGTCCACTCGTAGCTGACGACGTTGGTGGGCAAGAGGACTTCCTTCTCCAGGGTCACGCCGGGCTCGATGAGCTCGGTGCCGGAGCGGTCCTCGTAGCCGGAGGCCTTGACCGTGTAGGAGTAGCGGCCCTGCGGGGCGTTCAAGATGCGGGCGACGCCGTTGGAGTCCGCGACGGCGCGGAAGGAGAGTCCGGCCACGTCGAGGCTCACGAAGGTGAGCTCCGCGCCGGGCACCGGCACGCCCACGCCGAAGGCGTTGCGGGGCTTGTCGGCGTCGATGACGGTGTAGGCGACGTTGCCCTCGCCGGAGGCGGTGATGGTGATGAGGGCGTTGAGCGGTACGGCCGAGGCGTTGGAGGAGTTCACGCTCAGCAGCGGGTTGGCGGCGTAGGCCTGGCTGGGCAGGCTGGCCGGCGGCTCGAGCGCGAGCGTCACCACCTTCTCGCCGCCGGGCGGGATGTCGCCCAGCGAGGTCGGCCCGTCCACGCGCACCCAGGACAGCGTGGGCTGCGTCAGCGTCACGCCCTGCCAGTCGCGCGTGCCCAGGTTCTTGAGCCGCGTCTCCAGGCGGCGCACGTCGCCGGCGCGCATGCCGACGTTGAAGGCCTGCGGCGTCGCGCTCGGGACGGGCAGGGCGGCGGAGACGTCCACGAAGACGGGCAGCGCGCGCGTGAAGCCGTGGGACTCGGTGACGCGCAGCTCGAAGCGCGAGCGGCCGAGCGCGGCGACGGAGGTCGCGGAGGCGTTGAGCGAGAGGCTGGCGCTCTGGCCGGCGTCGAGCGCGGCGGGCAGGCTGGCCGGGTCCAGCGTGAGCGAGGCGCCGGAGAGCACGGCGGAGGAGATGACGCTGCCGCTCAGGCCCTCCACGCGGGTCTGGCCGGTGTTGACCAGGTCCACGCGGAAGGCGTAGCCCGCGTTCTGCGTCACGGAGGCGGCGAAATCGGAGAATCGGTAGCCCAGGCCCACGATGGTGAAGCTGGACTGGGGCAGGCGGTTGACGACGTCCGGATGGGAGGCCCACAGCGTATAAAGACCGGCTTCACCGGGGGCCGGGGAGAAGGTCACCTGATAATGTCCCAGCGCGTCGGTGCGCGTGCTGGCGATGCGGTCGAAGCCGCGCAGGGAGACGCCCACCTGCACGGTGGCGCCGGGCACGAGCTGGTCGGCCGTGTCGAGCGCCGTGCCGGTGAGGATGACGGGCAGGTTCTGGTCGTAGAGCGGGGCTTGCGGGACGACGGTCACGCGATAGGGCGGCTCTTCCACCCCGGAGACGGCCTTCAGGGTCTCGAAGGCGCGCGGGCCCTGCTGCGGGCCGGCGACCAGGTTGGTGAAGACGCGGTCCACGCGGGCGCGGATCTGCGCCGAGGCGCCCAGCGCGTCGGGGATGAACAGCGTGACCGGGTCGAGCAGCTTGGAGCCGCCGGCGGGCACCGGCACGAAGAAGCCGGAGGGCGAGCCCTGGGCGCCGTTGCCGGACTGGCTCAGGCGCGCGGAGGAGAGCACCGTGCCCTCGGGCGTGCGCAGCTCGACCAGCAGGTCGCTGGGGTTGGCGCTGAGCAGCTCCAGCGGGGCGGAGCCCTGGTTGTGCAGCTTGACCGTCACCGTCTTGTTCGTGCCGCGCACCAGCGGCTCGGGGAAGACCTCGACGATGGGCTCGCGCGGGGCGCGGGAGGCGACGCTGAAGCTGCGCCGCAGCGTGGCGGAGGCGCCGGGCTCCACCGGCAGCGTCAGCGTCACCCGCAGGCCGGCCGTCTCGGGCAGGCCCGTCGGGATGGCCAGCACCCCGTCCGTGAAGGCGTTGCCGCCGGCCGGCACGCTCACGGAAGGCCCGGGCCCGGAGGCGACGAACACGCCGGCGCTGGAGAGCTGCAGGGCGGCCGGGCCCACCAGCTTGGAGGACGCGGAGCCGTTGGAGACGCGCAGGCGCACCGTGTCGAAGAAGCCGCGCACCAGCGCGGGCACGCCGTTCTCGGTGACGCCGTAGCTCTCCAGGGCGAAGTCCACGGCGGGCAGCGTGGCCTTGGCCTTCGTGCCCTCCTGGCCGGCGGCGTCCACGGCGGCCACCTCGTAGACGCGGGCCGCGCCGGGGAGCATGGACGGGTCGGAGAAGCGCGGCAGAGTCAGCACGCCGCTCACCAGCGGCGTTCCGTCGCGGTAGACGCGGTAACCCGTGGTGTCGGGCGTGGGGCTCGCCCAGGTCAGCACGGCGCCCACTCCTTCCTCGATGGCGACCGCGAAGGCCGGCGGCGCGGAGGGCGGGGCGTCCAGGGTGAAGGTCGTGGTGGAGGAGGCGACGTTGCCGGCGTTGTCGAACGCCGTCACCACCAAGCTATGGGCGCCGTCCGTGATGACGGGCACGCCCGCGGTGTAGGGCTGCCCGTCCAGCGCCAGGACGACGGTCGCCAGGCGCGGGTCGGTGACGCTCACGATGGGCGTGACCGCAGCGCGATAGGTCTGCCCGGCCTGGACGCCCGACACGCTGATGAGCGGCGAGCTGCGGTCCAGGGCGAAATGCACGGTGACGGTCGAGGTCACGCCGCCGAGGTTGGAGGCGGTGACCTGCAGCGTGTACTCGGCCTCCGCCGAGACCAGCGTGCCAGAGACGAAAGGCGAACCGTTGAGCAAGCCCTGCACCGTGCCCGTGTCCAGCGCCGGGTCCGAGGCGGAGAAGAGCGGCGTCACGGGCGCGTTGTAGAGGCCCCCCTCCGTCACCCCCGTGACCGTGATGACGGGCGGCGCGCGGTCGTAGAAG
>JBFMHF010000283.1:0-3337 GCA_040752975.1 Myxococcota bacterium | reverse complement strand
ACGGACGCGGGGCAGCCCGACGCCGGGTGCACGCCGCTGGCGGCCTGTCCCGGCGGCATCCAGTGCGGCTACCTCGACGCGGGCTGCGGGGTGGAACTCTCCTGCGGCCGCTGCACCTCGCCCATGGAGTGCGGCGTCACCGCGCCCAACACCTGCGCGCTGCCCCGGGTGTGCACGCCGGCGGGCGTGTGCTGGGAACACCCGCTGCCCCAGGGCAACTCGCTGCGAAGCGGCTGGCCCATCGACTCCCGGCGCGTCTGGCTGGCGGGGGACAACGGCACGCTCCTCCAGTGGACGGGCGAGCGCACCGTCCTCACGCCGGCGCCCTCGCTGGGCGGCACCGACGTGCTGGCGATTCACGGCGTCTCGGCCACCGAGGCCTTCGCCGTGGGCACCAACGGGTTGCTCCTCGCGTGGGACGGCACCCAGTGGCGCACCGAGACGGTGTCGTCTGGCTACACCGGCGCCTTCAACGCGGTGGCGGCGCTGGGCGGCGGAGTGGCGGTCGCGGTGGGGCCCAACGGCCTGGTGGTGTGGAGAGACCCGACGCGGCCCACGGCCGACCGCTGGCTCATCGACTCCACGCTGGGCACCACCACCAACCTCTCGGCGGTGGCGAGCGCCGGCGGCGGCGTCTTCGTCGCGGGCAACCGCACCATCTACCGCGCCCTCAACTCCACCAGCGGCTGGATGCAGGACACCACCCTCCCGTCGGGGGGCCCCGTCCTCGAGTTGGTGGAGTCAGCCGGCGCCCTGTATGCGCTGCAGTCGGGCCTCTTCGACGGCGGCATGGGCTCCCGCGTCAGCGTGCGCACCGGCCCGATGACGTGGGCGCCGCTGGGCGACGCGCCAGTGCCGGCTCGCACGCTTCGCGCCACCGGAAACCGGCTGTGGCTGGCGGGCGCCAACTCCTCGGTGATGGTGCTGGCGAAGGACGGTGGAGTGGTGGCCCCTTCCCTGGCGGGGATGAGCGGAGCGCGGGACTTCTTCGCGCTGGCGCCCGTGTCGGACGACGAGGCGGTGGTGGCGGGCGCCGGGGGCGTCACGGGCTTCGCGGCGGTGGACGCGGGCTTCTCGGAACACTCCCTGGCGGCCAGCCGCCTGCGCCTCGGCAAGCTGTGCTCGTGGCCGACGACGAGCGGCCCGGTGGTGGTGGCCACCTCGGCGACGCCGGCCTGTCCCGGCGGCTGCCTCGCGCGCCTTTTGGAGCGCCGCGAGACGACGCGCGGCTACGAGTGGCTGGCCGTGGACGTCAACGTCCCGGCGACCTCGGGGAAGGACACGCTGTCGTGCCACGTGGAGAGTTCCACCGTGGGCTGGGCCACCACCAACAGCCGCTACGTGCTGCACCGCACCGGCACGGGGAGCTGGGCCACGGCGGACATGGGCGGCAGCTTCGACAACACCTGGTACGGCGTATGGGGGCCGCCCGGCGGGCCCTGGTACTTCGTCAGCGACAACTCCAGCGGTGCGCTGATGCGGAACTTCGACGGGGGGGTCGCCACCACCAACTTCGTCGTCCAGTACACCAGCACCCCGCGGCTGCGGGCCATCACCGGGGTGCAGCGCGACAACTCCTGGGCGGTGGGCGTCCAGGGCCAGGTGGCGCGGCTGCAGTCCTCCGGCAACACCTACAACACCAACAACGGGCCTTCGACCAGCGTCAACATGGCGGCGGTCTCGGCCACCGGCTTCCCGGACGGCGGGGCCCTCTTCGTCGCCGCGGGCACGAGCGGCGCGGTGTGGACGGCGCGCAACTACGCCAACAGCTTCACCGCCTCGACGGCGCCCTTCCCGGCCAGCGACTTCCGTGACGTGTGGGTCGCCCCGTCCGGCGACGCGGTGCTGGTGGGCGACGGAGGACAGGGCCGGGAGCCGACGGTGCTGTGGTTCCAGGCGGCGACGGACGCGGGACTGTCCGCCATTCCCGTGCCCACCGACGTGGTGCTGCAGGGCGTGTACGGCTGGGCCGACGCCGATGCGGGGCGCGTGCAGGTGTGGCTGACGGGCGACTACGGCACGGTGCTGACGTTCAGCCGCTAGCGGCCCTCCCGCCTGGGCAGGCAAGTGCCCTCGCGCGCGTCGTAGGGCCACGGCTGGCACACCCACCCGCCGGGGCAGTCCGCCTTCGCGTGGCCCTGCCGGCAGCTCTTGGTGCACAGCCGCTGGCCCTCGTGGGGCTCGCAGCTGAAGCCCTTCGCGCAGTCCTTCGTTGCCCGGCACGGCGCACCCCACTCGCCGGTGGCGCCAGAGAGGAGGAGCGCGGCGACGAGGAGGGGGCGCGTCACGAGAGGGAAGCTTGGGCGAGCCCCACCCCCGTCAGGCGCTCCGACACTTCCCACAAGCGCCGGGCCGCGGCTTCGTCCTTCGACGCGGCGTTGGAGTCCACCTCCTTCGGCCAGCCGCGGAGCTCGAACAGACCGTCGGGCCCGTAGTACCCGCCGCCGCGCGCGTCCGGGCTCGTCGCGGCGTACAGCTGGGGGAGCGCGCCCTGGTCCGGCGCCATGGCCAGCAGCGCGTTGCCCGCGTTCATCAGCCAGGCGTTGAAGTGCGCGCCGGTGAGGCGGGGGCCCACGCCCTGGAGGTTGGTGGCCGCGTAGCCGGGGTGCGCGGCCACCGACAGCGTCTTCTTCCCGAGGGCGCGCAGCCGGCGCTCGAGCTCGTACGCGAAGAGGAGGTTGGCCAGCTTGGACTGGCCGTACGCCGCCCACGGCGCGTAGCGGCGCTCGCCCATCAGGTCGTCGAAGTCGATGCGGCCCCACCTGTGCGCGGTGGAGGCGACGGTGACGACGCGCGGACGGGCCGCGGCCTCCAGCGTGGGCAGCAGCCGCAGCGTCAACGCGAAGTGGCCCAGGTGGTTGGTGCCCAACTGCGCCTCGAAGCCGTCCTTCGTCAGCGTGCGGGGCAGCGCCATGACGCCCGCGTTGTTCATCAGCACGTCGATTCGCCCGTAGGCGGAGGTCACCTCGGCGGCGAAGCGCGCCACCGAGTCCAGCGCGGCGAGGTCCAACGCGCGTACGTCCAGCTTCGCGTCAGGCACGGCCTGCTTGACGGAGGAGGCCGCCTCCTCCGCGCGCGCGGCGTCGCGACAGCCCATCACCACGAGGGCGCCCTTCGCGGCCAGCGCCTTCGTCGAGGCGAGGCCCAGCCCGGAGTTGGCCCCCGTCACCACCATCACCTGCCCGGAGAGGTCGGGGATGTCCGCTGCCGTCCAGCGCGCCATTCGAGCGTGCGACTCATGCGACGGCGGCGGCGCCGACGCAACGAATTCACGCGGCGCAGCCCCACCGGCGCCCTCACGGCACGAGCGTCAGCGGCATCCACCTCAGGCGGGAAC
>JBFMHF010000282.1:0-3545 GCA_040752975.1 Myxococcota bacterium | reverse complement strand
ACGGGCGGCGGCTCCGGCGGCGGCGCGACGGGCGGCGGCACCGGCGGCGGCGCGACGGGCGGTGGCACCGGCGGCGGCGCGACGGGTGGTGGCACCGGCGGCGGCGGGTGCACCGTCATCGCGCAGTTCCCGGCGTTGGCGCCTGAGGGCTACTACGACAACAACTCCAGCTACGAAATCACCGGCGCTTCCGTCGCCTCGTCTATGACGGACCCGTACGACATCGTCGGCGTCGAGGTCATCTGGGCGCTGAGCGGCACCCCAACCAACGTCGTGGTGCCTGGCTCGGCGAACCTGGCGACCGAGGGCACGTACTTCGCCTGCAAGTACTGCGCGACGATGGCGACGGGCTGTTCCAGCGCCACGCAAAGCTGTGCCAAGCGTTTCCTGGGCCGCAGCGGGACGATGGCGGTGAGCCAGGCGTCGCGGGCGATGACGGGGAGCATCTCGGCGACGCTGACGAACGTGCGCTTCGAAGAGTGGAACCTGAGCACGGACGTGCCGATCGCGGGAGGCCAGTGCTACATCGTGCAGTCGGCCACCGTCAGCGCAACATTCTGAAGCGGGGCCGTGGGGCGCGCGGGCGGCGTCCTGCGCTAACCTCGGGCCGTCGTGCCACTCGAAGCCGGGACGAAGGTCGGCCGCTACACCATCCAGCGCCTTTTGGCGCAGGGCGGCATGGCGGAGGTGTACCGGGCGGACCAGGAGCTCACCAGCGGCATCAGCCGGCAGGTGGCGGTGAAGTTGATCCGCCCGGAGTACTCCGAGTCGCAGGACTTCCGGGAGATGTTCCTCGACGAGGCGCGCACGGCCTGCACGCTGTCGCACCCGAACATCGTCCACATCTACGAGGTGGGAGAGACGGAAGACGGGCAGCTGTACATGGCGATGGAGTTGGTGTCGGGGGAGACGCTGGCCACCATCAACCGGACGCTGCGCAACAACTCGGAGCGCTTCGCCGACGACGCGCTCTTCGCCATCGGCATCTGGACGGCGGGGGCGCTCGAGGCCGTGCACGCGCTGAAGGTGGAAGGCGGCCACGCCAACCTGGTGCACCGCGACGTCAGCCCGCACAACCTGCTGCTCTCCTCGACGGGCGCGCTCAAGCTCATCGACTTCGGCATCGCGAAGGCGGCGACGAACCGGAACCTCACCATGCCCGGCGTCACCAAGGGCAAGGCGGGCTACTTCTCTCCCGAGCAGGCGATGGGGAAGAAGCTGGACGGGCGCAGCGACCTCTTCTCGCTGGGTGTTTCCCTCTACAAGCTGGCGTCGGGCGAGACGCCGTTCGACGACTACAAGAACCACGCAGAGCGGCACGCGGCGCTGGTGCGCGGACAGTGGAAGAGGCTCATCGAGGTGTGCCCGGGGCTGCCGGCCGGCTTCTACGAAGTGGTGGACCGCGCGTTGATGCTCAAGCCCGAGGCGCGCTTCCAGACGGCGCGCGAGATGCGGGAGACGCTGGAGAAGGCGGCCTTCGACGCGGGGCTGCGGGTGAGCCAGTCGACGCTGCTCGGGTATGTGGACGACGACGGGGACATCACGGCCACGGGAGGGTCTCGCAGCTCGCTGCTGCCGGTCATCGCTGCGCCGCCCGCGGCGACGAAGCCGGCGCCGTCTCTCAAGTCCTCGCCGCAGGTGCCGGCGCCGTCCGGACGCGCGTTGGCGACGCCCGCGGCGAACATCGAGACGACGGAGCCGCTGGGCGCGGCGCTGCCCGAACTGCCGAAGAAGAAGCCGGGACATCAGACCGAGAAGATTTCCCGGCCGCCGCGCCCGCCTTCGTCGAACCCGCGCTCGCGGACGCCGTTGATGGTGGCGGCCTTCGGCGCGGCGGTGGTCATCGGGGTATTGGGGACGTTGTTGCTGGTGGACAGTGAGCCGACGCCGCTGCCTGACAACCTGGGGCCGGAGCCGGTGTTGGAGAAGCCGCCGGCGGTGGCCGAGGTCAAGCTGCCTCCGCCGGTGAAGCCGCCACCCACGCCGACGCCCGAGGTGACGGTGCGAGACGGCGAGGAGTTGGTGAAGGTTGATGTGCCGAAGGAGCCGCCGAAGCCGCCGCCGACTCCGGTGAAGGAGCCGGTGAAGGTGAAGGCGCCGAAGACGGTGGCGGTGGTGAAGCCTCCGCCCGTGGAGAAGCCGCCGCCGAGTCCCCCAGCGCCAAAGGAGGAGGCGATTCCACCGGGCGAGGGGAAGCTGCGCATCAACGTCTCGGCGCCGAGCGCGAAGATTCTGGTCGGCAACGAGGACTGGGGAGAGCCGCCGGTGAATCGGAGGGTGAACTCCGGGGTGTACCGGGTGACGGTGAAGCTGCCTGACGGGTCGAGCTCGACTTCACGCGCGTCGGTGTGGCCGGACCAGACGACGACGGTGATGTTCGACGCGTCGTCGCAGAAGTGGTCATCGTCGTCGCGGTGAGGAGTTGTCCTTGTTTGGCTGGTTGACGATTTCTCCGGTGGCGATTCCGCGCGCCGGGTCTGCCACACGCAGGTCCGCGACTGGACTTGCGGGTTGACGATTTGGGCGTGTGCACGCTTCCGCGAGTTCTGCGGGTTTCAGCCTGCGGTTGACGATTCTCGGGGTGCATGGGGTTGACGATGGACGGGTGGTGAAGGTGGAGGGAGGGGCGGTTGACGATTTCAGGCGAGGCCGGGGAAAGGTCGCCTGGAACGTCACCGGTGACGAATCAACGTCGCGCGGGGCACAGACTGAATCGCCACTCGTCGCGGGTGTTGCTGAGGGGGCGGGGCGAATCGTCACGTCGTTCCGAAAAATTGCGGGGGCTGTCGCGGGCCGTAGCATGTGCAGCATGTCCGGCAGGGTTGCGCAGGTTCTCGAGCGGCTGCTCGACGTTTCGACCGTGGTCTCCAGCACCGAGCTCGCGCGAGCGGCGGGGGTGTCGCGGCAAGCGGCGCACAAGCTTCTGGCGAAGCAGGTCCAGGAGGGCAGTCTGGTGGTGCGGGGGAAGGCGCGGGCGGCGCGTTACTCGCGGATCACTGCGTTGCGGACGCGCCTCGAGGTCGCGAGTGCGGGCTCGACCTTCCGGCTCTCGGCGCGGCTGTTGCTCGATGGCGTGACGGCGGGCGAGGTGACGTTGGACTTCACGGGGGTGGTGGATGTGTCGGAGGAGTTCCTGGAGGAGATTTTCCTCGTCTGGGCGCCGGCGAATCCGGCGGTGACGCTGAAGGTGGCGCATCTTCCGGCGCGTTTTGCGCCGTTGCTCTTCGGGCTGGCGCGGAGGAAGGGGATGCTGGCGCCGAAGTCGTGGACGGAGGCCCGGGCCGAGGAGGCGCGTCGGGCGGTGGCGGCGAGCCGTTACGCGGCGGGCGCGAGTTGATGGGAGTGCGCCTTGCGGCGAGGTGAGGGCAATGCGTTGGCTGGTGTGCGCCTGCGGCGCGGCTCGAGGGGGGGCAGTGCGCCCTGCGGGCGCTGGCCTGCTGGCGATTTCTCTTCTGGCCTGCGGCCGGCTCATTATTTCCCCCCCTTCCCCCGCCTTCGCCCCCCGCCGGGGGCGAAGGGGCGCGCTCTGGGCCGCGCGGCCCGAC
>JBFMHF010000281.1:0-3711 GCA_040752975.1 Myxococcota bacterium | reverse complement strand
GGCGGCTCCTTCGCAGTCCAGGGTCCTCGTGCCGCCCCCAGCGAGGCGCCCCACCGGGAACGTCGCCGCGCCGCCCCCCGAGTCGCGCGCGTCGAGACGCGACCCGATTGCCGAGCGGGAAGCGCGGAAGGCGGGCGTCGGTCGCAGCTCCGGCGCAGTGCCAGCCTACCCCGTGCCGCAGCGCGACACGAACTCCCAGGGGCGCGCCTCACAGCGCATCATGCGCGACGGCAAGCTGCTCGACACGTTGCCGCCCAAGCGCCGGCCGACCTCGCCGGTACAGGCCCTTCCCCGCCGCAAGGAGCCCGCGCAGTCAGGGAGTACGACGAACCCCCAGCGCTCGCCGGTGCTCAAGGGCACGAGGCGTGGACCCGACGAGGGTTCGGAGTAGAGTAACCGACGATGCCCGGCAAAGTGATCAAGGGAGACGCCGCCGAGGGCGTCGTCGACAAGCCGATCCTCCCGCCGCCTCGGCGCGCGGGGGTGCTCAACGCCGAAGAGTTCGAGGCGCACTCGACGGCCAAGCAGATCGTCCTCGACGCCCAGAAGAAGGCCGAGGAGATCAAGGCCGAAGCGCGAGCCTACCGCGACGAGGTGTTCGCCAAGGCGAAGGAGGAAGCGCAGGCGGACGTGCAGGCGCGCGCGGCCGAGGAGCTGGCGAAGGCGAAGATGCAGGCGGGCACGATCCTCGCGGAAGCGGAGAAAGACATCCTCGACCTGGCGCTGAAGATCTCGGCCAAGATCATCGGCCGCGACCTCGAGCGTGATCCCGAAGTGCTGGTGGAGATCGTCGCCACGGCGACCGAGGCGGCGCGCAGCTCGAAGTCGATGGTGCTGCGGGTCAACCCGGAGGACGGGAAGCTCCTCCGGGAGAAGCGGCCGCGGCTGATGGAGCTCGTCGGGCGCGCGGTGGACATCTCCATTCGCGATGACGCAGACGTGGAGAAGGGGGGCTGTGTGATCCAGACCGAGTTCGGTGTGATCGACGGACAGCTCCGCACGCAGTTTGAGATGCTCCGCAACGTGCTGATGCCGGCCGACGCGAAGAAGGAAGTGAAGTGAGGGCCTGATGGCCATCGATCTCCGCCGCTACGCCGAGCTGGTGAAGACTGCGCAGACCGTGCGGGTGCGCGGGCGCGTCGTCGAGCTGACCGGTCTCGTCATCAAGGCCGCGGTGCCCAACGTGCGCGTAGGCGAGGTGTGCCTCATTCGCCGCGGGCGCGACGAGGTGCGCGCCGAGGTCGTCGGCTTCCAGGGCGACACGGTGATGCTCATGCCGCTCGGCGAGCTGTCCGGAATCGGGCCTGACAGCGAGGTGATCCCCACCGGGCGTCCGCTCACCATCCGCGCAGGAAAGGGCCTGCTGGGGCGCGTGCTGAACGGACTGGGAGAGCCGATCGACGGCAAGCCGCTGCCCACGGAAGGGATGATGGACTGGGCGGTGGATCGCGACTGTCCGGATCCGTTCAAGCGCATGCGCATCACCCGCCCGCTGCCGTTGGGGGTCCGCTGCATCGATGGGCTCTTGACGGTGGGCGAGGGTCAGCGCATCGGTCTGTTCGCCGGCTCCGGCGTCGGAAAGTCGACGCTGATGGGCCAGATCGCGCGCAACACGGCCGCCGAGCTGTCCGTCATCGCGCTGATCGGCGAGCGCGGTCGCGAGGTGCTGGAGTTCATCGAGGACGCGCTCGGTGAGGCCGGCATGGCGCGGTCCGTGGTGGTGTGCGCCACGTCCGACCAGCCCTCGCTGGTGCGTCTGCGCGCCGGCTACGTGGCGACCGCCATCGCCGAGTACTTCCGGGAGCGCGGCGGCAACGTGCTGTTCATGCTCGACACCGTGACGCGCCTCGCGCGCGCGCAGCGTGAGATCGGCCTGGCCATCGGCGAGCCGCCGGCCCGCCAGGGCTACCCGCCGTCGGTGTTCTCGATGCTGCCGCGCATCCTCGAGCGCACCGGCAACTCGGACAAGGGCAAGTGCACCGCCATCTACACCTGCCTCGTCGCGGGCGGTGACATGGAGGAGCCGATCGCCGACGAAGTGCGCGGTATTCTCGACGGCCACTTCATCTTGAATCGCGCCCTGGGCGAGCGGAACCAGTGGCCCGCGATGGACGTGCTGGCCTCGCTGTCACGCGTCATGAGCGGCATCGTCACCAAGGAGCACAAGAAGGCCGCCGGCAAGCTGCGCGAGACCTTGTCGACCTACGAGAAGCAGCGCGACCTCATCTTGCTCGGCGCCTACCAGTACGGCACGGATCCCCGCACGGACTACGCCATCGACAAGTACGACACGATCATCGACTACCTGAAGCAGGACACCCACGACAACACGCCCTTCGATGAGACGGTGCAGCGGCTCGTGGACATGTTCTCCGACGCCACCAGCTGAGGCCGCCACAACGCCCGGTAGGTCGAAGTAGGACAACGGGGATTGTCGCCCCACCTTCTCGCGCCCGTGGGGTAGAGTCTGAGGCGACTTATGCCGCCGTATCGACTCCAGGCACTTCTCGACATCCGCATCCGGGCGGAGGACGAGGCCAAAGAGGCCTTCTCCGCGGCGGTGAAGGCGGCGGAGAAGGAAAAGCAACAGTTGGTGGCGCTGCAGAAGGACCTGGAGAAGCGCAAGGCAGAGCGGAAGGGGAAGGTGCAGGCCTTCCTCCAGGAGGTGACGGCGAAGGGCGGGGGCATCGGGGGCTTTCAGCAGATGAACCGCTTCGAGCAGCGCCTCAAAGATGAAGAGGCCCAGGTGGCGCTGGAGATCGAGCGCCAGAAGGAAGTCGTGGTGCAGGCCGAGAAGCTCGTGGAGCAGCGGCGCATGGAGATGGCCGAGGCCGCCAAGGAGAAGAAGGCGATCGAGAAGCACCGCGACAACTGGAAGGCCGAAGTGCGCAAGGAGCGCATGGCCAAGGAAGAGATGAACCAGGAAGAGATCGGCAACACGCTGCACCTGCAGCGCATGCGCGCGGAGAAGAAACAATGAGCCGCGTCGAAGACGATCGCGAAGCCGCACGGCTGGCGGCGAAGCTGGCCGAGACCCGGCGCCAGGAAGAAGCGCAGAAGTCACGGAAGGCGCAGGAGAACTCCGCCTTCTCGAAGCTCGTGGGCAAGCAGCAGGAGCAAGCCAGGACCAACCAGCAGGACAACCTGGCGCGCAGCGCCATCGCGGAGCTGCTCGAGAACGCCGAGGCGGGGGCGCTGGCCGAGCAGGCGGCGCAGCAGGCCTCCCAGAGCCAGAAGGGCCAGGAGAGCCAGTTCAAGTCGCGGCTCGGCACGAAGGCCTTCGAGCAGAAGGGCCGCGCTGAAGGGAAGGCGGAGAGTTCGCGCTCCGAGCAGGGCCGTGTCTCGGACAACCAGGGCCAGGCCAGCACTGCGCAATCACGCAACGCCGACAGCGCCGCCTCGACCAGATCGACGGAAGGGCGCCGCGGTGACGCGAAGGTGTCCAGCGAGAGGCTCGAGGAGCGGAAGGAGGCTGGAGACAGCGCGGCGGCGGGTCGGGCGGCGGGCGCCTCGGGGAAGGGAGAGAAGGGCGAGCTCAAGACGGACGCCGACAAGGGGGGCGGTGGGCAGCAGGGCGGAAAGGACCAGAAGGACGGCGCCGGGGTGGCGCCAGGCTTCCGCTTCAACCCCGCGCTGATGGCCCCCGTGCCGGTGGCCAAGCAGAAGGAAGCGACCGGTTCCGAGCGGTTGCGCAAGGTGGCCAACGAGCTG
>JBFMHF010000280.1:0-3746 GCA_040752975.1 Myxococcota bacterium | reverse complement strand
CCGGGAACGAGGCAGACTGCGGGCGCGCTTTGGAGCACGCCACGAGCGGTCGGCGCAAGACCCGACGCCGTCGGGCGCGACCCTCCCGATCCCGGCGCCGCGTGTGGGGCACCGCCTGCCCTGCGGCCGAGCCAGGGCGCTGGGCCGTGCCCATCGACTCCGGGATGACGGTGGCCATCGGGTCGCCACCCTCTGACGGCTCGGGCGCACTCAGGGCAGGCCGGAGGAACAGGAGACGCGGGGTGCCTCTCCGGCACCTCTCCCCGGCCTGGCTTGCGGGCGGCTGGAAGTCAGCGCTCCCCGCGCGCGGCGATCTGCGCCAGACTGCCCGGCGACGTGGACCTCGACGCGCTGCTGTCCCAGCTGAAGGACTCGATCCCTTCGTCCCCCCGGCCCCTCGAAGAGACGCACCGCCCCGACTGGGAAGCAGCCACCGTCGTCTCCGGCGAACACCCCGTCACGCCGCCCCCGGCTCCTGACGCGCGCCTGTCGCTGAGCCCGCCCGTCGCGGCTGACGCGCACGCTCCGGTGGTCGCGCCCGAAGGCGACCTGATCGTCGTCGGCGAATTGGGCAAGGGCGGCATGGGCTCGGTGCTGCTCGCCCGCCAGCCGTCGCTCGATCGCGAGGTGGCGGTGAAGGTGCCGCTGCGCACCTCGAGCGAAGGCACCGTGCACGCCCTCGTCCGCGAGGCGCGCACCACCGGCGCGCTGGAGCACCCCGGCATCGTCCCCGTCCACGCGCTCGCCTTCGACGCCAGCGGCACGCCCGCCCTGGTGATGAAGCGCATCGAGGGCGTCAGCTGGGCCACGTTGATCAAGGAGCCAGGCCACCCAGCCTGGCGCTTCGTCACCGGGGGGAGTGATCGCCTCGAGGGCCAGGTGAAGCTCCTCATGCAGGTCTGCAACGCCGTGGCCTTCGCGCACCGGCAGGGCGTGCTGCACCGCGACATCAAGCCCGCCAACGTGATGGTGGGCGAGTTCGGCGAGGTGTACCTGGCCGACTGGGGCGTCGCGTGCCGCAAGCCGCTCCCGGGAGAGGTGCGGAAGAAGGGCCTCGTCGGGACGCCGCTCTACTTCGCCCCCGAGATGGTCAGCGGCGACGACGCGCTGATGGACGAGCGCACCGACGTCTACTTGCTGGGCGCCACGCTGTACCACGCGCTCTGCGGGTGGCCGCCCCACGCCGCGATGGACCTGAAGGAGGCCCTCGCCCACGCCTGGGCCGGCGAGGTGCGCGCCATGCCCCAGGAGATCTCCGCTGAGCTGGCAGGGGTGATCTCCAGGGCTCTCGCGAGGGATCCTGCACAGCGTCACCAGTCGGCCACCGAGCTGCGCGACGCGCTCGCCGAGTTCCTCCGCCACCGCGCTTCTCACCGCCTCGCCGCGGCCGCGCTGGAGCGCCTCGCCGCCCTCGAGGCCGAGCTCGCGGCTGCCACCCCGCAGCGAGAGAAGGTGGCGCCGCTCGTCTCGGAATGCCGCTTCGGCTTCATGCAGGCCCTCGCCGAGTGGTCGGACAATCCGGTGGCGAAGGAAGGCCTCGAGCGCTGCGTGCTGGCCGCCGCCTGGTTCGAGGTCCGCACCGGGCACGCGGCGGCCGCCCGCGTGTTGATGGCCGAGCTGCAGAAGGTCCCCGACGAGCTCGAGGCCGCCGTCCGCGCCGTCGAGCTCGACGACGAGAAGAACCAGGCCCGCCGGGCTCACTACGAGAGGCTGGAGCGCGAGTCTGATCCGCGCGTCGCGATCCGCCAGCGCGTGCGCCTGTTCCTCGCGTTGACCGGCGCGGTCGTCCTCGCGACGGTGCTGCCGTCGCTCCTCCCTGCCTGGGACTCGATCCAACGGCTGCTCGGACGGTGGGTGCTGGTGGGGAAGATGCTCCCGGCCACGGTGACGCTCCTGGTGGCCTTCTTCGTGGGGCGGAAGAGCCTCTGGGCCACGCGCCTCAACCGCCGCATCGTGATGATGTTGGCCTTCGTCCTCGTCACGCTGATGACCAACCGGGTCACCTGTGCGCTGTTGGGGCTCCCCCCCTCGCAGACGGTGACCATCGATCTCGTGGTCGGGACGGCGCTGTGCGCAGGCCCCGCGCTGCTCTTCCACTGGGGCTTCTTCATCTCCCTGGGCAGCAACCTGGTGGGCCTGGTGGCGGCGTTGATCTGGCCCCAGCACGCCCAGTGGATCTACGGCCTCGCCGCGGCCAGCGCGCTGTCCGGCGTGCTGGTCACCTGGACCAACTGGCGCTCCGAGCTGGAGGCCCCCATCGATCGTCAGCGCTGAACAGTGGGCGGACGAGGGATTGCACCCGCTTCGGAAGGGAAGCGGCTCACCGCGGCGTGCCGATCAACACCCGCGCCCGGCCTTCCATCGGCAGCTCGGTCTCCTCGGCGGCGAGCCCCGAGGCGGCGGTGAGCTCCGCGAGGTGCCGCATCCAGGGCTTGTAGGGCATCGAGTTGTCGGAGCAGCACGGCACCACCGCGAACGGCACCCGGTGCTTCGCCGCGTACTCGATGATCACCCGCGTGGCGCCGTCCGGGTGCATCCCCACCACCAGATCGCACGCGCAGGGCTCGCCCAGCGTGAAGTCCCGCTCCGCGAAGGTGACGGGGAGGTGCTTGTGCCGGCGATCGAACGTCGTCACCTCGAGCCCCCGGCGGGTCAGCGCCTCGTTCAGCTTCCCCTGGCCCCCCGCCACGTCGAAGACGCGCCGCGCCTCCGGGAAGCGCCGCACCAGCAGCTCCGCGAAGAGATCGAACCGGCGCTTGTCGGCCATGGGAAAGCGCCTCTACTCCACCGACACCAGGCGCACCTTCTTGTAGATGCGGCGATCGAGCGGCAGCCGAGCATCGATGAAGCCCAGGGCCTCGTCGAACTCGAAGGTGAAGACGGGCATCGGCGGCGAGATGGAGACGATCAGCTCGAAGCTCCACAGGCTCGACAGCTGGTCGCGCCCCATCAGCGCCTCGGCGGGCGGGGCCGGCAGCTTCTCGGCCGCGCTCTGCACGTCCTTCAGGGCTTCCTTGTCCACCTGGCTGTCGTTCGACGGCTGCACCAGCTCGACGCGCACCAGCTTCCCCGACGAGTCCTGCACCACCCGGATGATCGCCCGCCGCGTCGCCTTGAAGGCCGACGCCATCTCCCGCGAGAGCTCCTTGCGCGCCTCGAGATCGATGCCCTGCAGGCCCTGGATCCGATCGTTGGGCGCCGCCCGCCGGTTGCCAGAGAGCTGGTCCGCGTCGATGGGAGAGCCTCCGCGGCCGTACGCGGCGGCGCGATCGGCCCACAGCTCGTTGTAGATCTTCGAGTTCTGAACGAACTGATCGGCGAGGCCCTTGAGCCCCGCCTTCGCCACGCGGTCCGCGTCCCAGTTCTTCAAGAGCGCCTTGCCGAGCTGCGAGTAGTAGGGGTGCACCAGCCCGCGCTCGACGCGGCCCCTGCCCAGCGTCTCCTTCGCCAGCTGGTCGACGAGCTGCTCCGGCGTGCGCGGCGCCAGCGAGCCGGGGCTCACCTCGGCCTCCAGCATGCCCCCGTCCACCACCACCGCGAAGGACGAGCTCGGCAGGAGCATCGCTTTGCTTCCCAGGCTGCCGGGAGGCGGCAGCGCCCGGGGCGCGTCGGCCACCGGTAGATCGGAGCGCGGGGCATCCTCCCGGGGCTCCGAGAGGGCCTCGGCTGGCGCGGCCACCGCGTCGCGCTTCCTGGGCGCGGGCGGTGGCTCGGGGGACGGCTCGGGGGGCGGCTCGGGGGCCGGC
>JBFMHF010000279.1:0-3830 GCA_040752975.1 Myxococcota bacterium | reverse complement strand
CTCGTTGGTGGGCGGCTCCTCCTCGCCGGGGACGTCCGGGTAGCGCACGGGTGGGCTGCGGCCGCAGCCAGCCAGCACCGCGAGTGTGACGAGCGCCCAGCGCACGAGGGCCACTGTATTCCTCTGGCGGGCCACGGGGGAGTGCACCTCTCACCGGACGGAGGGTGCGCGGGCGTGGCGCTCCAGGGAGGCGAGGACGGCGCTCCATTCGTCGTCACACGAGTCGTCGCCGGCGCCGCACGCGGCAACCAGCCACACTTCCCACGCCGGGCCCCGGCGGACGCGCGCGTGCCACCGCACCTCCCGGGTGACGCTGCCGTCGAGGACGCGCACCTCGCCTCCCACCGTGTCCTTCCTTTCCTTCGTCGCGTGAAGCTCGTCCGGCAGGGTGATGCGCGCGCGAGAGGTGAGCGCGAGGCCGACGGCCTCTTTGAGGAGCCCGGGCAGGGAAGACACGGGGTGACGGCGCTGCACCACGGCCAGCAGCGCGGGGTTGAGTTGCCCCGGTGGCGCGCCGCGGCGCTTCAGCACGCGGACGCGGCGGCGGTGGATGTCGTAGTCGAGGTACGCCCAGGCTGGGGGAGGTTCGACGCCGAAGTCCGGCAGTTCGAGGGTGTTGGTGCGGGTGAGGTAGCGCCACTCGGGTGGATGCGCCCACGTCTCGAGGAGGGCGGCGGCGCCGGCCCACAGCGCCGCCCACTTCCTGTCTTCGCCGTCCTCGCCGCCGAGCCACAGCGGACGCGCGCTCTGTGGGAGGGCCGAGACGAGCGCCGCCTCGCCCTCCGCGGAGACGGTGACGTCGTAGCCGTGGCCGTCGCCGCGCGAGGCGGAGAAGGTGCCGGTGAGTGGGTCGAAGGAGGTGACGGTGTAGCCGCGGGCCTCGAGGGTGAGCCACACCGCGTCGTAGGTGTCTTCCGCCGGCGCCCCGAAGGAGTGAGCGCTGAGGGCGCGGGCGGTGTCCTCCGACAGCGGGCGCACCGTGGCGCAGCCGACGAGGAGGAGGAGGGCGAGAGAAGCCGGCCAGACATGGCGCCCGGCGCGTGACGGAGCGGGCGTGTCCGGGCGCGGAGGGACGCGGGCGGCGGGCGACAGGAAGGCGCCTGCACGCGGGCGGAGCGCGCCGTCGACGCGTGTGGCGGGTGCGGGTGCCGAAGGCGACGGAGGGGAAGCGCCTGCGTCCGGGCGCGGTGAGGTGCAGCGCGCCCACCACGCGAGGCCGTTCGCGCGAAGGAGGTGCTGGAGGTGGGTCAGCCGGGTGACGGTCAGGACAGTGGCGCCCTCGTGCTGTCGGGCGCTCAAAAGCAAACCACGCGGGTGCGGGGACGTCGACGCCTCGCCCGTGTGGGCGGTGTACCGTCGGCGCTCCATGCGCCCGTCGCGGCTCCACTTCTTCAATGAGCAGGACACGCCGGAGCTGGAGGCCCTCTTCTCCGACGCCGGTGTGGTGCGCCACCTGCGGGCGCTGCGGGCGGGCGTCACCATGGGGATGCGGGACTTGTCCGAGGGGCGGGCGCGGGTGGTGAAGCGCCTCGTGGACGAGGGCGTCCCGGTGGGGGCGTGGCTCCTGCTGCCGCGCGACGAGGGCTACTTCGCCACACTCGACAACGTCGAGGCCGTGACGCGCCGGTACTCCGAGTTGCACGCCTGGGCGCGACGCGAGGGCCTGTGCTTCGAGGCGGTGGGCCTCGACTTCGAGCCGGACCTCCGCGAGCTCTCCTCGCTGCTCGCCCACCCCACGCGGACGCTGGGGCGCTGGGCGTGGCGCGCCACCGACCGCCGGAGGCTGGCGCGGGCCAGGGAAGCCTACCAGGCCCTCATTCACCGCATCCGCGCCGACGGTTACTCCGCCGAGACGTACCAGTTCCCCCTGGTGCTGGAGGAGCGGGGCGGGAAGGGCTCCCTCTGGCAGCGCTTCGCCGGCGCGCTGGACGTCGAGGCGGATCGCGAGGTGGTGATGGTGTACTCGTCGTTGTTGGGCCCGCTGGGGCCTGGCGCGGTGGAGGCGTGGGCGCCCCGGTGTCGCGCCATCGGCGTCGGCAGCACGGGCGGCGGCATCGACCCCTGGCCGAAGCTCGAGTGGGAGGCCCTGGCGAGGGACCTGCGCGTGGCGGCGCGCCACTGCCGGGACGTCACCCTCTTCAGCCTCGAGGGCTGCGTGACTCAGGGCTTCCTCGCGCGCCTTGTCGACTTCTCGTGGGACGCGCCCGTCACGCCGACGCCGCGGCTGCCGCGAGTGGCGAACCTGGCCGTGCGCGCGGCGTTGCGCGGAGCCTCGCGGGTGCTGCGTTGACGTGGGGACGGCGGACGCTTTGACGTCGCTGCTCGTACCGGGGAGGGCGCTGGCTGGAGGCCGTCATCGCTCTCTGGCTGAGGTGCGCGTCACTCTGGCGAGGATGGCCCGCGAGGCGCGTCGACGGCGAAAGAGACGTGCACGACGCCCACCGCCTTGAGGGCCTCGACGAGGTGGATGACGTCTCCGTGGCGCGCCTCGGCGTCGGCAGCGATGACGACGCGGGCGGCTGGCGTCAGGGCGTGGACCTTCGCGGCCGCCTCCGACGCGGTGGCGACCGCCTGGCCATCGACGAAGACAGCGCCGGAGCGGGTGAGGGCGACCGACACCACCCGGGGAGGTGGCGCCTCGACCGACGCGACAGCCTGGGCAGGGCAGGGGCAGGGACACCTGGGCTCGTGCGCGCACGACGACGCCACGACGGCGAGGACGACGACACGGACACGTTGGCCTGGCGTCATGGTGACTCCACCATCGCCCGCGCGACGGCCGCCGTGACGCGCTCGGCGGCGCGCGCGTCGAGGCGCATCCACTCGGGGGCCGCGTCGACGTCGAGGAAGACCCATCGCCTCCGTCGCCGCGCCAGGGTGAAGCCCGCCACCAGGAGCCCTCGCTCGCGCGCCACCGCCCGCGCCACGCCCAGCACCCTCTTCGGGAGAGTCGTCTCGGGTGAGGTGATGGCGCTGTCTCCCGCGAGGAAGAGGTGGACCTGCCCGGGCAGGCACTCCCGGAAGTGCCGCGGCGACGAGAGGTCGATGGGGCGTGACGTCACCGCACGCCAGGGCTCGCCGCCGAGGAGGGCGCGGCTCTCGACTTCGCCCACCGCCTCCACGAAGGACTTCACCGCGTCCGGGTCGTTGGTGACGAGCGCGCGGGCGACCAGCGCGCCCTGCCGGCGCAGCGCGGCCTCCTGCGCGGTCGGGTACAGCAGGGCGCTCATCGCGGTGGGGGGGTTGATCATCCTCACCCCGCGCGCCTCTTCCGCCAGCAGCCACGCCAGCGTGAAGGAGGAGCGCTCGCGCGTCTGCATCGAGTGGACGAACCAGTCCTCGTACGAGGCGAAGCGCGCCGGCTCGAGCGCCGCGACGAAGGGCGTCGAGACCTGCCTCACGTACAGGGACGTCAGCCCGTCGAAGGTGTGTCCGCGGTGCCGCAACTGCCCGTCGAGGCTGGAGAAAGGAAGGCCCGCTGCCCAGTCGTCGTCGCCCAGCACCCGGGGCTCGGCGCCCAGGGCGGTGACGGCGTCGGCCAGCGCCCGCACCTGCGCGTCGCCTTCGGGGCCGAAAAGTCCGACGGGCATGTCGCCTCCGCGAGACACCGCCGGCATACTGTGCAACCGCCGCGACCGGCAGGCCGATAATCTCATCTGGTCGCCATTGCTGGGGAGGAACTGCACATGACCGTTCGACGCACCGGAGGTCCGAAGAACCCATTCACCCGCTACGAGCTGCCCAAGAAGAACGAGGGCCGCGCCACGACACAGGCCGTGGGCGAGGAGGGCGGGAAGAAGCCGACGAAGCCGGGCGGCCGGACGACGAAG
>JBFMHF010000278.1:0-4052 GCA_040752975.1 Myxococcota bacterium | reverse complement strand
GGCGGCTCTGGCGGTGGCGCGACTGGGGGCGGCTCCGGCGGCGGTGACACGGGCGGCGGCTCGGGCGGCGGTGCGACGGGTGGCGGCTCCGGCGGTGGCGGCACGGGCGGTGGCGCCGGCGGCAATGCGGCAGGCGGCGGCACCGGCGGCGGCGGCGTGATGCATGTGACCAACACCGGCGGCTGCGGCTGTACGGAGCTCCCGAGCGGAGCCGGCGCGTCGTGGCTTGGTCTGATGCTGCTGGGCCTCGTTCTCCGACCGCGCCTGGCACGGCGAGGTAACGGCCGCTGAAGCCCACTCCACCTGCGCGCAAAGCCCAGGGGCCGCAGGACTGCTCCTTGAAGTCGAATCCGGTGGTTGGCGGCGAAGGTGAATGTGAGCCCGGCGGCCACACCAGCGCGGGCGGCACCGTCGAGAGCTCGTGCCGATGAGTCATGAGCCTGTTTCGCCGGCTCCTGCGCGTACCGGTCATGAAACTGTTCAACACGATGAAGCGGGCCGTGCAGACCCCGACTGCCAGGACGGCTCCCGAAGTGAAGAAGCAGGTCGCGCCCCTCGCGCCGCGGGTCGACTCCTTTCAGAGCGGCCACCGGGTGAAGGTCGGCAAGGCCGAGGCTCACTCCACGCCGAACGCCATCGGGGTGAGCGTCACGCACGGGGCCGACACCTTCGGCGTGTCGGGGCGGATTTCGGACGGCGCTGCCACGCTCGGCGCGGTGGCCATCAAGCTGGGCCGCGTCGAAGGCTCCGTGGGACTGATGCCCGCGGCGCCGGCGCCGACGCCCGTGCCTGCCTACCTCGGCAAGCCGCGCGAGGAATGACGCTTCGCATCCGAGCTCGTGGCGCAGCCGTCCCGCAGCCCGCGCTGAACGTCGGCTTCACCACCGTCGTCGGGCGAGAGTGTCCCCGCCTTCGCAAGGGACGCCAGGCCTTCGTCGGGGCCTCTCGTCACGGTCGCGCGGACGTGAGGCCCTTCGAGCGCACGCCCTGCCGAGCTGCGAGGACCAGGGCTTCACCTCGCAAGGCGGAGGGCGTGACTTCGCCCTTCCCTACTCGTCGTCTTCCTCGACCGACACGCCACCGCGCGCGGCCTTCTCCACCGCCTCGCGGTTCTCGGCGATGAAGGCCTCGATCTGCGCGTCGTCCAGGCCCAGGTCCCTCAGCACGCCCGGGTAGATGCCCTTGAAGGCGGGCGAGTCTTCACTGCCGCGGAGCCGAAACGACATCTTCAGCACGGCGGCGCCGAACAGCTTCTCCCTGGGTGACTTCTTCGCCATGCGACCTCCCCGCGCTCACTCGTCCTCGTCGTCGTAGTCCGGCATCGCCGAGCGCTTCGGCATGGGCGTCAGCTTGTCGGGCTTGAAGGTCACCCGCCGCCAGTGCCCCTCGCCTTCCGCCTTCACCGTCACCCCCTTCACCCCGGCGGCGGCCTGAATCACCCGCGCCCGGTCCTCGGGAGACAGCAGCATCAGGCCGTACGGCCGGCCCAGCTTCGCGGACTTCTCTGCCAGCGCCTTGGCCACCGCAGTCCAGGCGGCATCGGGCGTCACCTCGAGGCTGGCCTCGTCGGGCTCGCGGGGCTTCTTCTCGTGCCGGTCGAGCTTCTCGTGGCGCTCCTGCTTCTCGCGGGGCTTGTCCACGGGCTTGTCCGCGGTCCGGGCGTCCTTCACTGGCGCAGAGGCCTTCGGGGCGGGCGCGGGCTGCGGTGCAGGGGCGGGCCGCTCGGGGCGCGGCTCCGGAAAACCATTCACGGCCAGGTTCACCCAGCGCCGCGGCGCGTTGGGGCGGTTGACGGCCTTGTTGACGAGGAACTGCACCGAGTCGACGAGGAAGGACTTCTTCCCCGGGGTGATGCCCGGCTGCTCGGAGTCGACGTGCACGGCCACCCCCAGGCTGCCGTCGGACAGGTCCTTGAAATCGAGCCGCACCGGGTAGTCCATCAACCGGAAGATGTCGTGGAGCAGCGCTTCCACCTGCGGGCGCTTGTCCCACGTGGCCGCGGCCGGGGCCGGCGCCTGCGTCGTCACCTCTGCCGTCGATGCGCCGCTCACTTCGCCGCTCCCGCCGGCTTCGCCGGAGTCAGCTGGCCCGTGCGCTGGAGGTACTTGCGCAGCGCGAACTGCTGCACGATGGACAACAGGTTGTTGGTGAAGATGTAGAGGGCGAGGCCGGCCGGGTAGTTCATCATGATGGCGGTGAAGAAGATGGGCATCACCCAGGTCATCATGAAGGCCTGGGACTTATCCATCATCTGCGGTTGCAGCCGCTGGGTGATGATCATCGTCACGCCCAGCGCGAGCGGCATGAGGTAGGTCGGGTCCTTCGAGGTGAGGTCGCTCCACACGCCGTAGAAGGGCTCGCCGTACAGCTCATAGCTGGTGCGCAGGGTGGTGAAGAGCGCGGCCCAGATGGGCAGCTGCAACAGGAGCGGGAGGCACCCGCCCAGCGGGTTCACCTTCGCCTCCTGGTACAGCTTCATCATCTCGAGGTTCTGCTTCTCGCGATCCTCCGGGTACTTCTTGCGGATCTCCTCGAGGCGCGGCTGCAGCTTCTTCATCTGCTCCGCGCTCACCATCGCCTTGTGCGTCAGCGGCAGCAGCAGCACCTTCACCATCACCGTCAGGAGGATGATGGCGAGGCCCCAGTTGCCGACGAGGCCGTGGAAGAAGCGCATGAAGAAGAGCAGGCCCTTGCAGATGACGGCCCAGATGCCGAAGTCCACCGACTTCTCGAGGCCCGGGGACACGGCGGCCACCTGGCCCGGCTGCGGCGGCTGCTTGCCGATTCTCATCAGGAGGTCGAGCTCCTTGGGCCCGAGGAAGACGCCGAAGGTGCGCGAGAGGCTCTCGCCGGCGTTCAGCGTCAGCGGCAGCACCAGGTCGGCGGAGCGCGCGGTGGTGGACGCGTTCAAGACGCACTTGCCTTCCGCCGCGCCAGCCACCGGCCACAGCGCAGACAGGAAGTACTGCTGGTCGAGCGCCACGAAGTGCAGCGGGCCGGCGTGGGTCTCGGGGGGTTGCGTCGAGGGCGGCGCACCGCAGCCGAAGCTGGACGGCTGGGGGGGCACCATCCGCTTGAGGTCCTCACCCACCTGGCAGAGCACCGACGCCTGGTTGCCGATGCCGCCGAAGAGGCTGGGGGCCTCTTCCTTCGCGGGGTCGATGGCGCGCACCGCCGACAGCGTCAGCTCGCCCGTGGCGGCCTGCGTGCCCACGTTCTTCACCTTCACCTCGAGGTAGGTGATGTAGCCGGAGGGGTCCGTGTCCGAGGGCGCGGCGTCAGACCAGGTGAAGGTCTTGGTGACCTCCCACGGGCCCTGGCGGGCGGTGAAGACGAGCTTGCCGGGCGCTTCCTCGGCGACGGCGTAGCGCTGCGTCGCGAGGAGAGGCTGCGCTCCGGTGATGGCGAGCGCCACCTGGGGCCCCTGCCCGGGGACGGGCCGTGCGAGGTTCATCTGCGGCGGCGGGTCGAACTTCGCGCCAAACAGCTTCTTGTAGCCCTGCGGGATGGAGAGGCGCTGCTCCTCGCGCTCCCGCCTGCCCTTGAGCTCGGCCGAGGTGAGGCCGGCGCCGTCGGTGGTGAAGACCGCCGCCATCGTGGGGCGGTCGACGGAGATGTCGCGCTGCGGGAGCTGCACGGGAGGAGGGGCCGCCGCCACCACGCCCCCGTCCGCGTCCAGCACCACGCCACCGTCGGCGTCCTGGGCTGCCACCACCGCGGGCCCTTCGACGGCCGGCTGCGCGCCTCCGTCCAGGAGCGCGGCCTGCGCGCCCGCGTCGGCCAGCGCGGCCAGTCGCGCCGCCTCGGCCTCGGCCGCGGGCTGCCACACCAGCCTGGTGAAGAGCATCGTCAGGCCGAAGGACAGCGCGATGGCCAGGAGGAGTCGTTTTTGCTGATCCATGAGTTCGTCAGGTCCTCGGAAGAGTCGGGGCGCTCGCGACGTCGCCAGACGCGACGGGAGCAGACAGAGAGCGCGGCGGCGTGCCCACCGCGGAAGGGAGGGCGCTGGACGACGTGGCGACACCGGACGCGGCGACACCGGACGCGGCGAC
>JBFMHF010000277.1:0-4132 GCA_040752975.1 Myxococcota bacterium | reverse complement strand
GGCGGTGGAGGTAGCTCGGACGGTGGCACCGGCGGCGGTACGGGCGGCGGCACCGGGGGCGGGGGTGGCTCGGACGGTGGTTCCGGTGGTGGCACCGGGGGTGGAGGTGGCCCGACGGGAATGGTGTGGGACGTTTCGTCGTGGGACAACGCCAACTGGCAATAGGGCGCTGAAAGAGGTGCCCACAGCCGTCTGCAGAACAGGCTACGCCCTCGTGCGACTCGACTGTGTGGAGGGCGTCAGCCTCGCGGCCAGGCGGCCGTGAGGGCATCGAGTTCCACCAGGCTGCCCCTGCCCTCGATGGTCGACGGCACCACGCGCAGCACCTCCTCCGCGCGCTGGAAGGTGCGTGACACCAGGCGGTTGGCGGCGTCCACCGCGCGCACTTCGTCGGCGGGCCACCACGTGCCCGGCAGTCCGCGGAGACGCTGCGCCAGCACCTCGGGTGGCAGATGGCGCAGGAGGTCCAGTGCATCCTCCGCCTTCGCCCCCTCGGCGCCTGGCAGCACCTGCGCGACGAGGCTGCGCTCCTCCGCCTCGCGCACCACGTACACGCCTTCTGGCGTGAAGAGCGCGGCGCCCCGGTCGCCGGCGCCGAGGTGGATCGGGAAGACGGCGCTCGGGCGCGGCCGGGCCGACGCGCTGCCCATGTTCTCCCGCATCGAGCGCAGCAGCCGCGCCAGGCCCTCGGGGTTTCTCGTCGGCAGTGCGAGCACGAGGTCGGGGGCGTGCACCACCACCTCCGTGTCGTTGGTCGTCACGGCGGAGATCGCTTCGTACTGCACGTCCATCAAGGGCCGGCCGCTCGTCCTCAGCTGCAGCCGATCGGGCAGGAGGCTCCAATGGGTGCGTGTGCGCCGCAGCCACAGCACGAAGCCGGTCACCATGAAGAGGATCGCCGGGAGCGGCCAGGACAGCGCGAGCAGCACCAGCGCCAGCTGAGCGACGAGGAAACCGAACGCCATCCACGGTCGATCCAGGGTGCCCTCGAAGAGCGCTCGCTCCATCGGGCCGGCGGGCCGGCCCACATACTGGAGGGCGTTCGCCAGGCGTCGCAGCGTCTCGGCCAGCCCGGCGTCGTCGCCTGACTTGCCCAGTTGTCCCAGGCACGCGCGCGCCAGCTGCCCCACCTGCTCCTTCGCCCGCCGTGCGTCCTGCGCCAGCGGCCGCGCGGCCTCGAGGCGCTCGGCCCTCTCCACCGCCTCGTCCAGCACCGGCAACGAAGCGAGCACCGCGCGTACCTCGTCGACGTCGTCGCGCTCCAGCTTCTCGGCCCCCACCTGGAGTCTGCGCGCCAGCCCGTCGAGCCGTCGGACGCCTTGCTCCAGCACCTCGCCTGCGCCCTCCAGGCGAATGCGCAAGTCCTCATCGAGACTGGAGGTTTGAGCGCCTTCCATCGGACTTGCGCCAGTCTACAGATCGTTTCGCGCCCCGCCTCGTTTCAGCCTCCACCGGCGCGGTGAACGCGCCTGGCAGTCCACAACCGAAAGGCACCCCACATGAAGCGCATCTCTCTGCTCGCCGCGTGCGTCGCGGCGTTGACGGCCGTTCCCTGCCTCGCCGACTCCGACAAGCCGTCGGATCCGAAGGTCCAGATCGCCATCCTCATCGACACCTCGAGCAGCATGGACGGGCTCATCAACCAGACGCGTGAACAGCTCTGGCGCATCGTCAACACCTTCGCGACCGCCAAGCGCGACGGGAAGCGCGCGAAGCTGGAGCTCGCCCTGTACGAGTACGGCAACGACAACCTGCCGTCGGGCAACGACTTCGTGCGCCGCGTGGTTCCGCTCACCACCGATCTCGACAGGGTGTCCGAGGCGCTCTTCGGGCTCAAGACCAACGGCGGCGAGGAGTACTGCGGCGCGGTGATCGCCCACGCGATGAAGGAGCTGGAGTGGTCGAGCCGGCCGGGCGACCTGAAGCTCATCTACATCGCGGGCAACGAGCCCTTCACCCAGGGGCCGGTGCCCTTCCAGAAGTCGGTGAAGGCGGCCATCGAGCGCGGCATCGTGGTGAACACCATCCACGCTGGCACCGAGCAGGAAGGCATCAACGGCCAGTGGATGGCGGCGGCCAGACTGGCGGACGGCAACTTCCTCTTCATCGATCAGAACCGCACGGTGGCCCGCGTGGACGCCCCGCAGGACGCGCAGCTCGCGGCGTTGTCCGCGAAGCTGAACCAGACCTACATCGCCTACGGTGCGGCCGGGAAGGCGGCGGTCGCGCGCCAGGAGGCGCAGGACAAGAACGCGCAGGCGATGAGCGCGAGCGCGGCTTCGACCCGTGCGGCGGCCAAGGCCTCGGCGATGTATGACAACGCGGGCTGGGACCTGGTGGACGCGAAGAAGAAGGGCGAGTCCATCGCCACCATGCCGGCCGCGGCGCTTCCGCCCGAGATGCAGAAGATGGACCCGAAGGAGCGGGAGGCCTTCGTCGAGCAGAAGGCGAAGGAGCGCGCGGAGATCCAGGCGCAGATCGCCAAACTGTCGAAGGAGCGCGACGAGTACGTGCAGGCCGAGCTGAAGAAGCGCGCCAGGGACGCCACCAAGACCATGGACGACGCGCTGCTCGAGTCCGCGAAGGCCCAGGCCGAGAAGATGGACTACAGCTTCTGACCCGTCCTCGTCTGGGACACTGCACCGGCGGCGGAGGTGGGGCGACTTCAGCTCCCCTCCGCCGAACCTTTTTCGACGAGCGGTTCCTCCCTGTTGAACCCAAGCGGGGAGGACACGCACATGTGGGACAACTTCTTTCGTGACGGTGGTTTCGGGATGTGGCCGACGGTGCTGTTCGGCTTCTTCCTGGTGGCGTCGAGCGGCCTGTTCGCCCTGCGACCCGAACGGCGCTTCCTCATGTTGGCGGCGGCGCTGGGGGCCTCCACCTTCGGATCGGGAATCCTGGGCGCGTCGGTGGGCCTCATCAACACGATGCGGGCGGCGCAGGGCTCTCCGGCCGAAGAGCGGCTGCAGGTCGCCTTCATCGGGACAGCGGAGTCGTTGAACAACATCGTGCTGGCGTTGATCCTCTTCGTGTTGGCGTCGCTGCTGGTGGTGGCGGGCGCGGCGCGCACAGCGCGGAACCCGGCGGCGGCGTAGGCTCCCTTCAGGCGGCACATGACCTCCGACGAAGCCCTCTTCGAGGCGTTGCTCCAGGGCGATGAGGGCGCCTTCGACGCGCTGTACGAGCGCTACGAGCGGCCGCTTTTCGGCTTTCTGCTCCGCCACACCTGCGACGGGCACGAAGCGGAAGACGCGTTGCACGAGGCCTTCCTCGCCGTGCTCAAGGAAGGGAAGGGCGGCCGGCCCAAGGTGTCCTTTCGGGCGTGGCTGTTCCAGGTGGCCCGCAACGTGTGCCTCAACCGGGCGCGAGCTCGCAGTCGTGGTGCGTCTGCGGTCGAGCACGCAGCCCAACTCTCCCCTGCCATCGACGCGGGGCCGGAGCCGGTGTTGGAGGCCAGGCAAACGGCGGCGGTGCTGCGCGGGGCGTTGTCGCGGCTGCCCCCGACGTTGAGCGAACTCTACGAGCTGCGGTCGGGCGGCCTGTCGTACGACGAGGTGGCGCACGTTCTGGCGATCCCGGTGGGGACGGTGAAGTCGCGCATGCACGAGCTGGTGCGGCGCTTGCGAGAGGAGATGGCGCGATGACCTGCGACGACTTGCAGGGCGACCTGGTGGCGTTCCACTTCGGAGAGGTCCCACCGGCGGGGCGCGAAGCGGTGGAAGGGCACCTCGTGTCCTGTGCGACGTGCGTGCGGCGCTTCGTGGCGCTGAAGCGGGAGATCGAACTGGGCGAGTCGGGGCCGCGGCCTTCAGCGGCGGGGCGCGCGCGGCTCAAGGCGGCGGTGATGGCCGAGGTGGCGAGGCCGCTGCGGTCGTGGGGGTGGTGGGAAAGGCCATTGGCCTTCGGGGTGGCGAGCGCGGCGGTGGTGGTGGCGCTCGCCTTCGTGCAGGGCTTGTGAGGTTGGCCTGCGTGGAGGCGGTGGCGCGGTGCGCGGCTTCGCCATGCTCGGTTCGGTCAGCTCCTCGGCCCGAAACGGCGTTCTGTGAGTGTCTCTGCATGGGGCCCATGCACTCGCACTCGCAGAACGTCCACTCGACGAAGCTCCGCCAACGCGTCACCCGTTGCGGCT
>JBFMHF010000276.1:0-4173 GCA_040752975.1 Myxococcota bacterium | reverse complement strand
AGGAAGAAGAGCGCAGGAAGAAGGAAGCCGAGGAGAAGCGGCGCAAGCAGGCGGAAGAGGAAGACCTGCGCAACTTCTGACGAGCGCGTGGCCGGCCGCCCGCGCCGCGCGGCCGTTTTCTCGACAACCCGGCACAGGCCTGTAGCGTCTGCCCGCCTTCCCCCTCGGAGAAGGCGTTGGCACCGGGCCTGCTTTCCTTCACCGCATGGGCCGCACTCGCGCGGCCCATTGGACACGAGGACACATGACGCAGCGACGAGTCGGCGTGCTGTTCGGCGGCTGGGGCGAGGAGCGGGACATCTCGGTGAAGACGGGCGAGGCGATCGCCACGGCGCTGGAGGCGCGCGGCCACCAGGTGACGCGGATCCTCGCCGGCCCGGGCCTCGATCAGGCCGTGCGCAACGCCGCGGTGGACGTGGCCTTCCTCGCGCTGCACGGCCGGATGGGCGAAGACGGCAAAGTCCAGGGGCTGCTGGAGGTGCTGGGCGTCCCCTATACCGGCTCGGGCGTGCTGGCGTCGGCGCTGGCCATGCACAAGGGCTTCGCGCGGCGGCTCTTCCGGCAGCACAACCTGGCGACGCCCGCCGGTTACGTGGTGGGGCTGGGCGAGCTCGAGCAGGTGGAGGAGCGGCACCTCGACCTCGGCTTCCCGTGCGTGGTGAAGCCGGCGCAGGGCGGTTCCTCGGTGGGCCTCACCCTGGTGCACACCCTCGAGCAGCTGCGGCCGGCGGTGGCGAAGGCCTGCCGCTACGGCGGCGAGGCGCTGGTGGAGCGCTACGTGAAGGGCCGCGAGGTGACGGTGGCGGTGCTGGGCGGCGAGGTGCTGGGCGCCTGTGAGGTGAGCTACCCCGGCGGCACCTTCGACTTCGAGACGAAGTACCAGGGCGGGGCGCGCTACCACCTCCCTCCGCGCCTGGGGCCCACGCGCGTCCACAACGTCGAGGCGATGGCGCTGTCGGCGTACCGCGCCCTCGGGTGCCGCGGCCCCGCGCGCATCGACTTCATCTGCCCGGACGTGGGCAACGAGGTGCTGCTCGAGGTGAACACCCTGCCGGGCATGACGCCCACCTCCCTCTTCCCGAAGATCGGCAAGCAGGCGGGCCTGTCCTTCGAGGACGTGTGCGAGCGGATCCTGTCCCTCGCCAGCCGGGACTGCGTGGACGTGCTGCCCGACGCGCCGGTGCCGCCCATGCCCGCCCAGACGCGGCACGCCGGCTGAGTTCCGCGGGGTAGGGCGGAGTGGGCTTGCCCGGAGGCGGCTCGTCGCGGGACGCTGGTGTGGCCCATGATCTCCGCCCTCATCGCCTTGTCCGTCCTCGCCGCCGAGCCTGTCCGCGTCTCTCCTGGGGAGCAGGAGGTCTTGAGGGCCCCGGGTGTCACCCGCATCGCGGTGGGAGATCCTTCCGTGGCCGACGTGACGCCGACGCGGGGGGGCGAGCTGCTGCTTCTGGGCAAGCGGCTGGGCAAGACGAACATCACGCTGTGGACGCCGCGCGGGATCGAGGTGCGGCAGGTGATCGTCGACGACGGGAAGGCGACCGCGCTGGGAGAGAAGCTGAAGGCGCTGGTGAGCCCGTCGCTGCGCGTCGAGCAGTTTGGTGGGCACACCATCATCGACGGCACGCTGGACTCGATGGAGGAGTGGGGGCGCCTCAACGCCCTCGTCGCAGATGACGCCTCGGTGAAGGTGCTGGCCCGGCTCAACCCGCGGGTGCTGCCCGTCGTCGCCCAGCGCATCACCCAGGCCTTCCACAAGGCTGGCCTCACCCAGGCGCGCGCCGAGTGCGTGGGCCAGACCGTCTTCCTCGAGGGCAGCGTGGCCGACGAGGCCGAGCTCAAGCGCGCGCTCCTCATCGCCAACGCGCTCTACTCGCAGGTCACCAGCGCCCCCGGTTTGCGCTGAGAGGCGTTTCCCGAGCCGGAAAATCGGCCTGCTGCGGGCGCTGACGCGCTGCTTCCACCCCTCGCTTATGCGTTTGACACGGGGTTTCGATGCCCCTAGAAGGGCTCGTCCTTCGGACCCGGGGAGGGGATTTCAGTAGGTCTTCCGGGTAGTTGAGAGGCCGGCGCCCGCAATGAGCCCCGCTGAAATCGTCTTCCTTGCCGTCTACTTCGCGGTCCTGCTGGTGCTGTCCGTGTACGGATCGCACCGCTACCGCATGGCGTTCCTGTACTACCGCCACAAGTACAAGCTGCCGACGCCGTCGGCGAAGCTCGAGAAGCTGCCGCGGGTCACGGTGCAGCTGCCGATCTTCAACGAGCTGTACGTGGTGGAGCGCTTGATCGACTCGGTGTGTCGAATCGACTACCCGCGCGAGCTGTTCGAGGTGCAGGTGCTGGACGACAGCACGGACGAGACGCAGGGCATCGCCCGGGCACGGGTGGAGTCGTGGAAGCAGCAGGGTGTCGACATCGTCTACATCCACCGGGCCGATCGAACCGGCTTCAAGGCCGGGGCGCTGGAGAACGGGCTGCACCTGGCCAAGGGCGAGTTCGTGGCGGTGTTCGACGCCGACTTCGTGCCCAGCCCGGACTTCTTGAAGCGCACGGTGCCCTTCTTCGTGGACGCGAAGGTGGGCATGGTGCAGGTGCGCTGGGGCCACCTCAACCGCGAGTTCTCCATCCTCACGCAGGCGCAGAGCCTCTTGCTCGACGGCCACTTCATCATCGAGCACACGGCGCGCAACCGCTCGGGCTGCTTCTTCAACTTCAACGGCACCGCGGGCATCTGGCGGCGCAGCACCATCACGGACGCCGGGGGCTGGCAGCACGACACGCTGACGGAAGATCTGGACTTGTCGTACCGTGCGCAGCTCAAGGGGTGGCAGTTCATCTTCCTGCCGGAGATCATCTCGCCCGCCGAAGTCCCGGTGGACATGAACGCCTTCAAGAGCCAGCAGCACCGCTGGGCGAAGGGCTCGATTCAGACGGCGAAGAAGCTCTTGCCGAAGATCCTGAAGAGCGACCTGCCGTACGAGGTGAAGAAGGAAGCGTTCTTCCACCTGTCCAACAACGTCGCCTACCTGTTGATGGTGGTGCTGTCGGTGATGATGCCGGTGTCGATGCTGCTGCGCTTCAAGCACGGCCTGTACTCGACGCTGTTCCTCGACCTCCCCGTCTTCATGTCGGCGACGGCGTCGGTGAGCTTCTTCTACGTGGCGACGGCGCGGGAGCTGGGCCTGTCGTGGTGGGGCCGCATCAAGTTCCTGCCCTTCGTGATGAGCCTGGGCATCGGCATGGCGATCAACCAGGCCAAGGCAGTGCTGGAAGCGCTCTTCGACAAGCAGTCCGAGTTCGCCCGCACGCCCAAGACGGGCAGCGAAGGGAAGTCGGTGCAGGCGGTGAAGAAGGCGTACCGCGGCAAGCGCAGCTGGGTGCCGGCGGTGGAGCTCCTCTTCGGGCTCTATTTCTCCTTCGCGGCCTGGTACGCGTGGGACAAGGAGATCTGGACGTCGCTGCCGTTCCTCGTCCTCTTCCAGTTCGGGTTCCTCTACGTGGGCGTCACCAGCCTGCTGGAGTTCCGCGGCAAGGCGCGGGCGGCGCCGGTGGTGTCCGCCAACGCGCAGCCGACGGCCTGAAGGGGGGCGCCCTCGGGCGGGCGGCCTGCAGTTGGGTTGGTTGTCCTCCGGCGGACGGCCTTGTGGGTTGGTTTGTCCTTCGGCGGACGGCCTCGTGGGTTTCTTTTTGTCCTCCGGCGGACGGCCTGCGTCCCCTTCATCTGCCGTGCTCGTCTGCCTGCATTGCCTCTCTTTTCTCCCTCTCATCCCCCGCCTTCTCTCCCGCTGGGAGAGAAGGGGCCGCCTCGCCGGCAGCAGTCACCGCTCTGCCTCCGTCCTCAGCCCGTGCCGGCTTCAAGCCTCCTCCTCCCACCTCTCGTCCACGGCGCAGTCGCGCCGCACTCACGGCGGGGACGCAGCGCACTGGACAGACTTCCCACCGGGTGAGTGCCCGCAGCCCACCCCACAGCCACCGTTGGGTGGTGGCTCCACGCGCGGCGGTGGCCTGAAGGTGGATGGGCCAGCGGTGTGCCGGAAGGGGGAGTTGCTCTACGAGGCGCGTCGGTGTGCCGCGCCTGGTGGAGGAGAGGCCACGCTGAGGAGGTGACTTCTCGGCAGAGCGGTCGAAGTCGGGCCGCGCGGCCCAGAGCGCGCCCCTTCGCCCCCGGCGGGGGGC
>JBFMHF010000275.1:0-4315 GCA_040752975.1 Myxococcota bacterium | reverse complement strand
GCTGGCGATTTCTTCTTGGCCTGCGGCCGGCTCGTTATTTCCCCCCCTTCCCCCGCCTTCGCCCCCCGCCGGGGGCGAAGGGGCGCGCTCTGGGCCGCGCGGCCCGAGCTCGACCGCTCTGCCGAGAAGTCACCTCCTCAGCGTGGCCTCTCCTCCACCAGCCGCGGCACACCGACGCGCCTCGTAGAGCAACTCGCGTTTCCGGCACACCGTTGGCCCATCCAGTTGGAGGCGAGCGCCGCGCGTGGAGCCACCACCCAACGGTGGCTGTGGGGTGGGCTGCGGGCACTCACCCGGTGGGAAGTCTGTCCAGTGCGCTGCGTCCCCGCCGTGAGTGCGGCGCGACTGCGCCGTGGAGGGAAGGTGGGAGGAGGAGGCCTCAAGCCGCCGCGGGCTGCGGACGGAGGCAGGGCGGTGACTGCTGCCGGCGAGGCGGCCCCTTCTCTCCCAGCGGGAGAGAAGGCGGGGGATGAGAGGGAGAAAAGAAAGGCAATGAAGGCAGACGAGCACGGCAGATGAAGGGGACGCAGGCCGTCCGCCGAAGGACAACCAACCCAACCCAACGAGGCCGTCCGCCGAGGACCGATCTTCCTTGACCCTTCCACGCACGAGGAGAACCATCGCCGCACTTCATCTCTCCTCAGGAGTACCCATGTCCCGGTTTCCGCTGCTCCTCGCGCTCCTCGTCCCTGCTCTGGCCTTCGCCGGTCCGCCGAAGAAGTTCGAACCGTCCGTCATCGCCGAGCGCATCATCAACGACGTCGCGCAGGTCAAGCCCAAGGAGATCGTCCTCATCGAGGCGGACCCGCTCGACCAGCAGATGGTGGAGGAGTTGTTCATCGCCGCGGGCAAGCGCGGCGCCAGCCCCTTCGTTCGCCTCTCGTGGCCGAACCTGCAGCGCCGCTGGCTGCAGTCCGTGCCCGAAGCCAACGACGCCGCCTGGGGCGCCCTCGAGGACAAGCTCATCCCCTTCGCCGACGTCGTGGTGCAGATCGCCCGCACCGAAGACCCGGCCTTCTTCAAGGACGTACCCGCCGCCCGCATGGCCGCGTGGAACCGGCACTTCGACGGCCTCGATGAGAAGCGCATCAAGCGCAAGCAGCGCATCATCAACCTCGGCAACGGCGTCTTCCCCACCAAGGGCATGGCGAAGCTGAACGGCTTCTCCGAGGCCGAGTTCTCCGCGCTCTTCTGGGCTGGCGTCGGTACCGACTACCAACGCCTGCACGCCCTGGGCGAGGCGGTGAAGGCGGCGATGCCCGCGGGAAAGACGATGAAGGTCACCACGCCCGGCGGGACAGACCTGGTCTTCTCCCTCGTGCCGAAGTCGATGACGGTGTCCGACGGCGTCATCTCCGAGGAGGAGATCAAGGCGGGCGGCCCGGCGCTCATGACGTGGCTGCCGGCGGGCGAGGCGTACGGACTCATCTCTCCAGGCAGCGCCGAAGGGAAGATCGTCGTGCCGAAGCACGTCGTGCAGGGCCAGGTGCTGACCGACCTCGTCGTCACCGTGAAGGCCGGCAAGGTGGTCGACCTGAAGGCCGCGCCGTCCAAGGCGTGGGACCGCTTCAAGGAGCTCTACGACGCCGCACCCGCAGGGAAGGACGTCCTGTCCATCATCGACGTGGGCCTCAACGAGGACATGAAGCCCCGGGGGAAGACGCTGCGCAGCTACGTGCCCGCGGGCTCCGTGACGCTCCTCTTCGGCGGTGACGAGTGGGCTGGCGGCAGCAACACCATCGCGTATGGAGCAGCTCTCTTCCTCGGCGACGCCACGCTGACGGTGGACGGCCAGCCGGTGGTGGAGAAGGGCCAGCTCAAGGTCGGGCCAGCGAAGTAGCGCCCCCTTCGCGCCCCACCGGCGCCCGTCGTCCCAGCGCAGGAGCCGTGCGTCAGGGCGCCGCCTGCCTCGCGGAGCGGCGCGCATCGGCTGAGACGGAGACGAGCTCGAGTGAGCGCCTCGGGCCGGCGACACCCGTTCACACGTCCGCCCCGCGTGAGTCGCGCCTCGGCCCGGCCGCGGCCCGCGAGGATGCGATACGCTTCCTCACGCCGACATCCCGAGGGGGGCACGTTGCCCGCGACCGCCGAACGCGAGAGGAGCGTCGCCCAGCACGTCGCGCGGGAACAGATTCGCCTCGTGTACCGGCAGGGGCAGACAGGCACCGTCGGCAACTTCGCCGTCGCCGCCGTCACCAGCGGCGTCTGCTTCGTCGCCGAGCTGCCCTGGTGGTCGCAGGCGCCGCTCGTGTTGGTGGCAGTGGTGTACCTGCGCCGGCTCTGGCTCTTGCGGCAGTTCGCGCGCGCCGAGGACTCCGCGTCGGTGGAGGTGTGGCGGCGCCGCGCCGTCCTCAACTCGCTGGGCGGCGGCGTCGCGTGGGGCCTGATGGGCGCGGCCGCGTTCCCCTTCGCGCCGCTGGAGGTGCAGGTGTACCTGATGGTGATTGGCGCCGGCCTCACCTCCGCGGGCCTCGCCACGCTGGCCCCGGTGCGCGTCGGCTACCTCGCGTACATGGCGCCCTTCATGTGCGGGCTGGCGACGGCCACCGCCCTCTTCTTCCCCCGCTTCCCGCTGCCCATGGCCGCGCTGCTCTTCTTCGACGTGCTGGTGATGATCCGCACCAGCCGCGAGCAGGCCCTCACCATCGAGCGCTCGCTGCGCCTCGCCATCGAGAACCGCGCCCTGGCCGAGGAGCTGGACAGCGCCCGCGCCCGCGCGGAAGAGGCGAGGGCGAAGGCCGAGGCCGCCAGCCACGCCAAGAGCGAGTTCCTCGCGCGGATGAGCCATGAGATCCGCACGCCGATGAATGGCGTGCTGGGCGTCATCGAGCTGCTCCTCACCGGTGAGTTGGGCCCCGAAGAGCGCCGCTTCGCCGAGACCGCCCACCAGTCGGGCCGCGCGCTGTTGTCCATCATCGAAGACATCCTCGACGTGGCGAAGATTGAGGCGGGCAAGGTGTCGCTGGAAGAGGCGCCGCTCGAACTCGAGCCGCTGCTGGAAGAGCTGATGACCCTCTTCTCCGTCGCCGCGGGGCGGAAGAGCCTCTGGCTGGGCTACCACCTCGACGAGGCGGTGCCGGTGTCGGTGCGCGGCGACGCGGTGCGGCTGCGGCAGGTGCTGACCAACCTCCTGGGCAACGCCATCAAGTTCACCCACAGAGGCGAGGTGCTGGTGCGGATCCGCCTGGCCTCGGAGGGGCGCGTGCGCTTCGAGGTGAACGACACGGGCATCGGACTCGACGCAGAGCAGCAGCAGCGCGTCTTCGCCAGCTTCGAGCAGGCCGATTCGTCCACCACGCGGCGCTACGGCGGCACCGGCCTGGGCCTGTCCATCGCCCGGCAGTTGGTGGAGTTGATGGGCGGCCGGCTCCTCGTCGACAGCGCGCTCGGTCGCGGCAGCACCTTCCACTTCGAGCTGCCGCTGCCCGGAGCGCCCGTGGAGCCGCGGCTGAAGCCAGGGCTGGAAGGGAAGGGACGCGTCGTGGCGGTGGACGTGGCGCACCCGGTGGCGCGGGACAACCTCGAGCGGTGGCTCGTCGCCGCGGGCTTCGCGCTCGGCGCCGAGAGCCCGGCCTTGCGCATCCTCGACGAGGCGCGCTGGAAGGGGGGAGACGCGGCCGGCCCTCCCACGGTGGTGGTGGAGCACGGCGTCGGCCTGGCGCACCTGCACGAGGAGGGCGTGTCCTGGGTCAGCACGCCTCTGTGCCGCACGGCGCTCCTGGACGCGGTGGGCCGGGCGCTGGGGTCGACGCCCGAGGGACGGACGACGCCGGCGGAACAGCGCTTCCCCGACGCGCGCGTGCTGGTGGTGGACGACGACGCCGTCAACCGTTCAGTCCTGAAGGCGATGCTGGCGCGCCTGGGCTGCACCGCCCAGGTGGCGGAGGGCGGCGCGGCGGCGCTCGGCGTGCTGGAGCAGCAGGCCTTCGACCTCGTCTTCCTGGACTGCGAGATGCCCGAGCTCGACGGGGAAGGCGTCGCCCGCGAGGTGCGCCAACGCGAGCAGCAACGCGGCGCGGCCAGGCGGACGCCCATCATCGCCCTCACCGCCCACGCCACTCAGCGCCAACGGGAGCGCTGCCTCGCCGCTGGCATGGACGAGATGATCACCAAGCCGGTGTCGGTGGGCGCGCTGGGGCAGTGCCTGTCCCGCTGGCTGCTGGCGACGGGCTGAGGACGCCTTCGAGCCATCGAGCCGGGCGGAGCGCGACCTGGAGGATGACGCCGCACCACCCGGCATTGCGCTGCATGGGCGAGGCGCAATGAAGGAACTCGCGCGCGCGGTGTGGCGCGCGCGGCGATGGACCGGAGTCGG
>JBFMHF010000274.1:0-4334 GCA_040752975.1 Myxococcota bacterium | reverse complement strand
GACACCCCTTCGAGCAGAATCGCGCCGCCGCTCCCGCCGCCTCCTGCGCCCTGGCTGGGCGTAGGCGCCCCCGTCCCACCGGCCCCGCCCGCGGCGATGGTGCCAGACACCGTCAGCGAGCCGGCGGCGCTGACCTGTACCGCGCCGCCCGCGCGCCCACCCGCGCTGGCCGCCGCGCCTCCGCCGTTGCCACCGACGCACCCGCCCCGCAGCGGCTGCAGCAGCGCGTTGCCCACCGTCAGGCCTCCACCACCACCAGCCGTTCCGTTGCCGCCTGCCCCGCCCCTCGAGGCGTTCGAGCCGAATGCGCCGCCACCTCCGCCGCCGCTGCGCGCCCCCGTGGTGCCGTTGCCTCCTGTCCCTCCCGTGCACTGGCGGCCAGCGCCGGCGGCCGTCCCCGCGGCGTTGTCGCCGTCCACGTTGATGAGG
The DNA here is from genome assembly GCA_040752975.1 of Myxococcota bacterium. Classification (GTDB taxonomy): domain Bacteria; phylum Myxococcota; class Myxococcia; order Myxococcales; family Myxococcaceae; genus JADLDB01. The sequence goes on along the minus strand of JBFMHF010000274.1, from coordinate 3,905 downwards.
CCCTCGACAGCGGCGTTGCCCCGCACGGCGATGATCAACGGCCGCGCCCCCTCGGCCCGCAGCACGCCGGTCGGCGTCAGCGTGAAGTTGTCAGTCACCAGCACCAGGGCCGGCTGCCCGGCGTCCACCTGGGTGATGACGAGCCCCGCCGGGACGGCCTCCGCGCAGCCCGAGGTGACGGTGAAGCCCCCGTCGCTCGTCTGTGTGTTGACGGTGGTGAGGCAGCTCGCCGTCCAGTTCGTCGACGTCACGCCCGAGAGCTGGGCCTCGGTGAAGTTGCTGGGCGTGTACGGGAACGTCTGGCCCGAGGTGCCCTGGCACTGGCCGAGCGCGTTGCAGATGCCGCCGTCGCACGCGAGTCCGGTGCGCGGCGTGTAGGCGCAGCCCGAGACGGGGTTGCAGCCGTTGGCCACCTCGCACTCGGAGGGAGGCGGGCAGGTGATGGGTGTCCCTTCACAGCCGCCGTCGGCCGCGCAGGTGTCGTTGTCGGTGCAGACGTCGTTGTCGGTGCACACCGCGCCAGGGTCCGGCACCGCGCCGCAGCCGCCGTCGGCCTCGATGCACACGCCCCGGAAGCACGCGCCCGGCGAAGGACACGTCACCGGGTTGCCTTCGCAGCCGCCGTCGCCGTCGCAGGAGTCGCCGGTCGTGCAGTTGAGGCCGTCGTTGCACGCGGAGCCTGCGTCGGCCCGCGCGTCCACGCACACGCCCGCGTCACAACCCAGCGACACGAAGCACATCGGCGCGGGCCCGCACGCGAGCGGCGTACCGTTACCGCACGTTCCTGCCGCCTGACACGTCTCGCCCGAGGTGCAGAGGTTCGAGTCGGTACACGCCGAGCCCGCTGGGCAGTCGGGGTCGGCGCAGTCCACCAGCGCGTCGCCGTCGTTGTTGTTGACGCCGTCGTTGCAGATCTCGGTGTTGGTGTTGCACACCAGCGTCACGCAGCGGCCCGAGTTGGGGCAGGTGCGGCCGTCGCAGTCGGTGTCCGCGCAGTCGATGACGGTGTCGTCGTCGTTGCTCACCGAGTCGGCGCAGTCGCGCTCCTGGCACACCCCGCCCATGCAGACCGCGCTGGCGGACGCCGGCTGTCCGCACCCGAGGGACGCGCAGTCGGGATCCATGCAGTCGGGGTCGAGATCGCAGTCGTTGTCCTTGCGGTCGTTGCAGACCTCCGGGTTGCCCGGGAAGCGCTGGGGATCGGTGTCGTCGCAGTCCACGCCTGCCGGAGCGCCGTCGCCGTCTGCGTCGACCCCACCGTCCGTGCCCCCGTCGACGCCGCCATCGCTCCCCGCGTCCAGCCCTGCGTCGGACCCCGCGTCAGCGCCGCCATCCGTCCCTGCGTCAGTGCCCGCATCGGCTCCCCCGCCGATGGACACGTGCACGGCAACCTGCGTCGTCTGCCCAGCGACGAAGGTGGCGGGCACCGGAGGCGAGGCTTCGGGCGGAGCCGTGAGGGTTCCACACGCCGCGTCGGAGAAGCCCAGCGCCTCGACCACGACGTCGGCGGGCAGCTCGTCCTGGTACACGGCGACCACCAGCGACGACTTGCTGGTGGGCCGAGTGAGGGGCCCGGAGCGCACGGAGGCGCCTCCCGAGGCCGGGCGCACCTGCACGCGGAAGCACGCCGCGGTGACGGCCTCGTCCCAGGTGACGGTGACGGACAGGTAGCCGGTGCTGGCTGGCCGCGCGCCGCAGGCGGTGAAGACGCCCAAAAGCAGGAAGAGCCACGGTCCCGAGCGCTGGAGCATCCAGGCCAGTGTAGCGCCTTGCGGGAACGAAGGTCCGGACTTCCCCTTCTTTACGCGGCCTTCTTCTTCGCAGCGATCGCGGCTTCGACGTACTTCACGCCGTTGGGGGTGATCTGCGGACCCTTCGCGGTGCGGCGCGCGTAGCCGACGTGCTCGCGCAGCGCCTTGGCCGCGTTGGGAGCGGCGAACTTCACGCCGTGGCGGGCCCAGAACTTCGAGGTGGTGCCGCTGGAGACCTCCACGCCGCGGTCGCGGACCAGGTAGAGCGGGATGAGCGAGCGCAGGAGCTGGTCCTTCTGCCTGCCGGCCCTGGCCAGCTGCGCGCCCTTCGGGTGGGCAGCGAGGGCGGCGAACACCTGCTCGAGGGGCGTGGAGGACTTCGGGGCGGGCTTCGCGGCCTTCTTCGCCGACGCCTTCTTCGAGGAGGTCCGCCTGGCCTTCGCCACGACGAGGCCCAGCGCCTTCTTGAACTCGCGCAGCTTCGCCTCGATGAACTCCTCGAGGCCGTAGATCTCGAGCCGGCCGGACTTCACGGTGGATGCCTTGAACGCCATGCGCCTTCCCTCCTCAAGCGGTGGTTGGTTGTCCTTCCTACACCCGGGGCCGACGCGAGGCCGAAAAATCGGGCTGGGGCGCGATCGGCTGATCCGCTGCTACGGTGTGGTGCATGTGGCTCGCGATGACCCTCACGGCGGTGCTGGCGACGCCGCGCGCTCCGGCCGACGCCGAGCTGGTGACGTACGTGCCGAAGCTGGACGCGCTGCCGTCGGTGCTCCCCTTCTTCACCGCGGCAGGCAGTCGCTCGGTGCTGCTGCGCCCGGAAGGCTGGCGTGGCCAGGCGCACCCGGTGCTGGAGTTTGACGTGACGGACAAGGCGTCGCTGGAGGCGGCGGGCGTCGACCCGTCGGCGTCGCTGACGGTGTCGCGGCTGGGTGAGCGGAGCGTGAGCTGCGTGTCCCTGAAGGACGTGAAGCGCTTCTCGGAGTTGTCGCAGCAGCGCCTGGCGCGGTTGGGGGACGTCTTCACGAAGCAGGACGGCGCGGTGACGACGGTGGGCGCGAGAGATCCCCTGAACCGGGTGTTGGCCGGCTACGTGTTGTCCGGGACTGAGTCCTGCGCGGTGGCGGGCCATGGCCTCTCGGTCGAGAAGCAGCTGCCCGAGCTGGTGAAGCTGCTGGGCAAGAGCGCGAAGGGCCCTGGCTTCGTGATGGCGCAGGGGCTGGGCGGAGTGGCGCAGGTGGTGGTGCCGAAGGGTGCGCAGCTCGGCGCGGTGACGTTGACGGGTGACGGGCTCAAGCTGCTGGCCGACGCGAAGGTGAAGGGGTTGCCGCTGGCGACCCTGGTGGGGGGAGGCGCGTCTCCCTACGCGAAGCTGGCGCCGCCGGGGCTGGCGGTGGTGCGCGCCCGCCTCGCGAAGCCAGCGCTGGGGCCGGTGCTGGAGCAGGTGCTGCGGCAGGTGCCGGGCGGGAAGGCGCTGTCGCCGCTGGCGCAGCAGGTGGCGCCGCTGCTGACGGGGAACGTGGCGCTCTTCGCGTCGCGGGTGAAGGTGACGCAGGGGCTGCGGAGCCCCGAGGCGCGGTACTTCGCGGTGAAGCACGTCGTACTGGCGGAGGTGTCCGACGCGGCGGCGGTGAAGGCGCTGCTGGGTGGACTGGACGCGACGGCCCTCTCTTCACGCGGCGGCAAGCTGGAGGTGGGCCTGTCGGGGACGACGCTTTACCTCGCCAACGACGCGGGCGCGAAGGACACGGCCTTGCAGGCGCTCGAGGGCGCCGCGGGGAAGCAGGCGCACGCGGGGGAGGCCGTGGTGGATCCAAAGCTGCTCGCCGACGGGCTGTCCCAGGTGCCGCTGCTCGAGGCGTTGCAGGCGCCCGAGCTGGCGGGGTTGGTGGCGGCCGCGACAGAGCTGGGGCCGCTGCTGCTGGCGTCGACGCGCGTGGAGGGATGGGTGGATCCGGCCGGAGTCGGCACGCACCGGGGGCAGGCGGTGTGGCAGTTGGATGCGGGGAAGTTTCCCGAAGCGCATTGAGTGGAGGGTGTCCTCGGGCGGACGGCCTGCGGTTGGGTTGGGTGTCCTCCGGCGGACGGCCTGCGGTTGGGTTGGGTGTCCTCCGGCGGACGGCCTTGTGGGTTGGTTGTCCTTCGGCGGACAGC
>JBFMHF010000273.1:0-4402 GCA_040752975.1 Myxococcota bacterium | reverse complement strand
GAGAAGCCGGAACGCAGGCCCGAGGCGAAACCCGAGCGCAGGCCTGAAGCGAAGGCCGACGCGAAGCCGGTGCCCAGGCACGCGCCGAAGCCTGAGACGGGCACCGAGAGCGCGCCCGCGAAGGGCCTCGATCTGCCCGACTGGCTCAAGGGCGACGCCGCGGCGCCCACCCAGACGCTCACGGAGGAGGCGCCGGTCGATCCCTGGACGGGAGAGCTGGAGACGCTCGCGCCCTCGAAGCTGATCACCGGCGTGGCGCGGGCGCTGATCCGCAAGGGGATCCTCACCGAAGAGGACGTGCTCGAGGCGCTCGAGCGCAAGAAGCCATGAGCACCGTCGAGGTGCGCGGGCTCTCGGTGGAGCTGGACGGCGCGAAGCTGCTCGACGGCCTGTCCCTCTCCATCGACGAGGGGCGGCTGCACGGGCTGGTGGGCGAGTCGGGCAGCGGCAAGACGACGGCCGCCAACGCCATGCTGCGCCTCCTGCCGGCCGGCGCGAAGACGCGGGGCAGCGCGGTGGTGGGCGGGGTGGATCTCATCGCGTTGAGCGACGCGGCGCTCCAGCGCGCGAGGGGGCGCACGGTGGCGATGATGCTGCAGGAGCCCCTGGCGGCCTTGAACCCGGTGCTGACGGTGGGGGCGCACCTCGAGGAGACGCTCGAGGTCCACCACCGCCTGCCGAAGGCCGAGCTGCGCCGCCGTGCGGTGGCGCTGCTGGAGGAGGTGGGCCTTCCCGACGCGCAGGCGCGGCTCAAGGCGTACCCTCACCAGCTCTCCGGGGGACAGCGCCAGCGGGTGCTGCTCGCGGCGGCGCTGGCGTGCGAGCCCGCGCTGCTGATCGCCGACGAGCCCACCACCGCGCTGGACGCGTCGATGAAGGGCGTGGTGCTGGCGCTGATCCGCAGCACGGCGGAGAGGCGGAAGCTGGCGGTGCTGCTCATCACGCACGATCTCTCCGCGGTTCGAGACGTGTGCCGTGACGTGTCGGTCCTCTATGCGGGCCGGCTGGTGGAGCAGGGCCCGGTGGAGCAGGTCTTCACCCGTCCGCGCCACCCCTACACGCACGCCCTGCTGGCGGCGAGGCCCGATCCGATGCGCCGGGGCGCGCTCGAGGCGATCGCCGGCGTCGTCCCCGGTCCCGGGGAAGACGTACCCGGCTGTCGCTTTCACCCCCGCTGTCCCCGCGCGGAGGCGCGCTGTCGCACCGAGGCGCCCGTCTTCGCTGTGGGCACGGCCTGCCACTTCCCCCTCGCGCCCGACGAAGGGGCGCGCTGATGGCGCTCCTCACCGTCGAGGACGCGCACGTCTCCTACCGCGCTCGCGGCGCGAAGGTGGAAGCCGTGCGCGGCGTCAGCCTCGGGGTGGAGAAGGGCCAGCGCCTGGGGCTCGTCGGCGAGTCGGGCTGCGGCAAGTCGTCGCTGGCGCGCGCGATGCTGGGCCTCGAGCCGCTCGCCTCCGGCGTCATTCTCTTCGACGGCCAGCCGGTGCACGGCGCGGGCCCCTCGCTGCGGCGCCGCTTCCAGCCCGTCTTCCAGGACGCAGGCAGCGCGCTCAACCCCCGCATGACGATCGCGGATTGTCTGCGCGAGCCCCTCGACATTCACCGGGTCGGAGCTGCGTCAGCGCGTCAGGCCCGCGTCGACGAGCTCCTGGAGTTGGTGCAGTTGCCCCCGGAGGTGAAGGCCCGGCTGCCCAGGACGCTGTCGGCTGGCCAGCGGCAGCGGGTGAACATCGCGCGCGCGCTGGCGCTCGAGCCGGAGCTGCTCATCCTCGACGAGCCGGTGTCGGCGCTCGACGTGTCGGTCCAGGCCCAGGTGCTCAATCTCCTCGAGACGATCGCGCGCGCGCGCTCATTGACGTTGATCTTCATCTCTCACGATCTCGACGTGGTGGGGCACCTCTGTGACGAGGTCGCGGTGATGTACGCGGGCCTCCTCGTCGAGCGCGGGCCGACTGCCCGGGTGCTCGAGTCACCGCTCCACCCGTACACCCGGGCGCTGTGCGCAGCGCGGGCGAAGGCCCTCGAGGGGGCCGCAGGCGAGCCGCCTTCTCCGTCTCGCTGGCCGACGGGGTGCGCGTTTCACCCCCGGTGCGCCGTGGCGGTCGATCGATGCAGGACCGAGCGCCCCGCGCTGCCCAACGGTGAGCACCGCGCTGCCTGCTTCGTCACGGATCCCTGATGTTCTGGCTGAGCCACCACCACCCCGACGAGCTCGATCGCTGCTACCGCGTGGGCAGCGTGCACGTCTGCGCCCGGTGTCTGGGCACGTACCCCGTCCTCTTCGCCGCCCTCGCCCTGCAGCTCGCCCTGCGCGCGCCGCTGGATCATCCACTCGATCTCCCTGTCGGCCTGACGTTGATCGCCCCTGCGACGGCGGACTGGGCATACGGCCGGTTTCACCCGCACCGCTTCTCCAACCTGTGGCGCACCTTCACCGGCGTGCTGTTGGGACTGGGGCTGGGCCGCGCCTTGTTCATCCACCTCCAGAAGCCATTTCCGGTGCTGCTGATCGCCCAGCTTCTCGGGGTGACAGCGGTTGCCGTGCCTGTCATTCTCGCGACTTACAGACGGCACGGGCCAAGGTAGATCAGCCGCGCAGCTCGCACGTTCAACGCCGTACGACACGAAGAGGAAACGTTGGGACCTGGGACGACCGACGAGCAGCTGATGCTCGCGTTCAAGTCGGGTGACGCCCGAGCGTTCGCCACGCTCGTCCAGCGCCACCGCCAGGCCGTCTACAACTTCATCCTCCGGTATGTCGGACATCGGCAGCGGGCCGAAGACGTGTTGCAGGAGACGTGGCTCAAAGTGGTGCGAAGCAGCAGCGAATACCAGCCCCGGGCGAAGTTCACGACCTGGGTCTTCACGATCGCGAGGAACCTCTGCGTGGACAGCGCGCGAAAGGAGAGCTACCGGAAAGCCGACTCGCTCGACGCGCCGACGTCGGAGGACGGGGAAGGGCGGGCCCTGGGCGAGGTGGTGCCGGACGAGGAGGGCGCTTCCCCCGATCGGGCAGCGCACAACGTGCGGCTGCGGCCGCTGCTGATGAAGGCCATCGAGGGCCTGCCCCCGGAGCAGCGCGAGGTCTTCCTGCTGCGCGAGTACCAGGGCATCGGCTTCAAGGAGATCGCCGAGGTCACCGGGGTGAACGAGAACACGGTGAAGAGCCGCATGCGGTATGCGCTCGAGGGGCTGAGAAAGAAGCTGGCGGAGCTGGGTGTGGATGGTGAGCTTGTCGGAGAAGGAAGGACGGTTGCGTAGGACGTCATGAAGACCGCGGTGCACCAATACGAGGACAAGCTCCTCGAGTTCGCGTACGGCGAGCTGCCGGCCCCCGAAGCCGCCGCCGTCGACGCGCACGTGCGCGGCTGCGCGCGGTGCACCGAAGCGCTCTCGCAGATCCACTCGGTGCGCAACACGATGAGCCAGTTGCCGCTGGTGCCCGCGCCCGACGCTGGCCTCGAGTCGCTGCTGGCCTACGCGGAACAGACGGCGAAGCGGAACGCGCAACAGAAGAAGCAGGCCGTGTGGTGGCGGCGCTACCTGATGCCGCTGGCCTCGGCCACCGCCCTGCTGCTGGTGGGCGTGGTGGCCTGGCGCGCGTCGCAGGAGTTCAACCCGGATCCGGGCATGGTCGCCCTGGAGATGCAGAAGGAGCGTGAAGCGCCCAGCGCCGCGACGAGCGCGCCGGTGGCCCAGGCGCCGGCTCCGCCAGAACGGAAAGCCGCCGACACCGCGAAGAGCGAGGCCGTCGCCGCGGGGATGCCTGCCGCGGAACCCGCGGGGGGCGACGAGGGCGGCCCGGGCGGGGAGGTCGCTCGTGACAACGAGGCGCGCCAGGGCACGGGCTCGACGGAGGCACGGCTGGACGACGCGAACAAGAAGGTCGACTCCACGCCCATGCGCTCCAAGCTGGGCTCGTTGACCGAGGAGCAGCAGGAGGCCTGGGGAGACAAGGCGGGCGGCAAGGTCCCTCTGCCGTCGAAGCCCAAGCCGGCGGCCAAGGCGTCCAAGTCCAAGCGGGACGCCAGCCCCGCCGATGCGCCGATGCCAGAGACGAAGACGGCCGACCAGCAACTGGCCGACGACTTCAGCAACGCCGCCCAGCGCGGCGCGTACAAGCAGGCCCCTCCCGCGAAGCCGGCGCCGCAGCCCACGCCTGACACGTCGGCCGAGCTCTCGAAGAACCAGAACACCGCCGGCAACCAGGCGGTGTGGGGCCCGAAGTCGACGCCTGGCTTCGGCCTGGGCACCGGATCCGTCGGCACGTCGGGTGGCGGCTCGGCCGTCGGCGGCATCGCGACGGAGGACTTGAAGGCGAACGCGGAGCCGGCGATGCCCGCGAAGAAGGAGGCCCAGGACAAGCCTGCCGAGAAGGCGGCCGAGAAGAAGAAGAGCAAGG
>JBFMHF010000272.1:0-4478 GCA_040752975.1 Myxococcota bacterium | reverse complement strand
CTTCTTCGGGCTGCAGCTCGAGGAGATGACGCCCGCCGCCTTCAAGAGGACGCTGGCCTGACGCGCCTTCGCGTGTAGCCCATCACACCTCGGCTCGGCCTTCATCCCGCCGTCGCTGATCGGTCACCCTGGGCCTTCGAGCGCCTCGGCACGCACCGCGACTTCTTCGGGCTGCAGCTCGAGGAGATGACGCCCGCCGCCTTCAAGAGGACGCTGGCCTGACACGCCTTCGCGTGTAGCCCATCACTCCTCGGCTCGGCCTTCATCCCGCCGTCGCTGATCGGTCACGTTGCGCAAGTCCACCGGCTGGGCGGCCAGCAGCACGCGGACGGCGCGCGGGAGGAGCAGCACGCGTCAGCCCAGGGCCGCGACCAGCTCGGCGACGTACTCGGTGTCGGTGCCGACGGGAAACCGGAGCGCGACGCCGCGCGACAACGCCACCACCATCTCGGGCGGCTGCTGTCGCCGCGCCACAGGCGCGGCGGAGGCTACCACCTCGACCGGGAGGAACTTCGTCTCCGGTTTGGACTCGAGTTGGACCAACTTCGTCCGCTTGTAGAGCCAGTAGCGCAGCGTGTTGAGCGACACGTCGTGCTTCGCGGCGAACTCCTTCTGCTGCAGGTCGCTCTTCCGGAACTCCTCGACCAGCTTCAGCCACTCGTTGGGCGTAGGGTAGCGCATCGGCACAGCCTGCCGAGATGCGCGGGCCGCTCAACCACGGATGCTCGGACGGTTACGTCGGGGTAGTAGGCGTACGTGACGGTGCCCGCGCCGGTGGTGGCCGTCTCCAGCCGGTCCGCCGCGTCGTCAGAGTGAGGAGATCGTTCAACCGAGCAACACCTCAGCGCCCCGGGCGAGATCTGCTGGGACGCCGCGGAGCGCGGCCTGAACGCGGTCAACTCGGTGTCTCAACAACCCGGATGCGCTACAGGAGCGGCCCTGTCTCTACTTCAGGTCGTCGAACAACTCGCGAACACGAGTGTTGGCGATCATGCGCGCGAGTTGTACCGGCGACACGCCACTGTTGTTCACTCGGAGTGGATCGGCGCCAGCGGCACGAAGAAGCTGAACCATCTCGCTTTTGCCGTCGTAATTGAAGACAGCGACATGGAGCGGCGACGTGCCGAACGAGTCTTGAACATCAACCTTGGCTCCATGACCCACAAGAACACGCGCAGCTTCAACACTATTGGCTTGTGCCGCAAAGTGGAGGGGAGTCCATCCATCGGAATCCTGTCCGTTCACATCCAGTCCCTGCGCGAGAAGGTCCCTGGTCACCGCGGCATCGTTCTCTTGCGCTGCATAGTGAAGCTGGGACCGCTTGTGACGGTCTAGGTTGTTTGTCGATCCAAACTTGGTCTTTCGATTATTCCTCTTCATTTGGCCTCGTATTTTCGACTTCGATTCGGGCCGGGCTTCTCGATCTGGTAGGTTTTCGAACTTCTCTCCTGCTCTCGGGCCTGTTCATAGGTCATGGTGCCCGACTCCATCTTCTCCTTGGTCTTCCACCACTCCTTGCCCTTCACATGTCCATAGCCGAGGCCCCGTTGTCCTCAGCCGCCGACGCGCGCCTCGCCCGGCACGTCCGCGAGGCCCAGCGTCTGCCTCGCCGCGACAGGGATGCGCTGCTGCGCACCCTCGACGCCTTCCCCTCCCGCAGTCTCCCGGATTCCGGCCGCGCCGCGTAGCAGCGCGGCGGCGGAGCCGCCGCAGATCGTCAGCGCGATTTGGCCGCCGCTGCCGCCAGCGTTGCAGTACGCCGCACCTCGATGTCAGCTCGTTCGGCTCGCGCGGCCACGACGGCATCGGAGCGGTCGCCCTGTCCTGTCTCCAGGTACCAGTCACGCATGCATTGGCCGCAGACGCCCGTTTCCGAGAAGGGCGGCTCTGGCGAGGCGGCGCCGGACGCATAGGAATCGAGCCACGCCTTCGCCCGCGCGTGGCACGCCGCGCAGAGGTAGTTCGGGTCGCCAAGTCCATCGATGACGACGAAGGCACGCAGCCGCTCCCGCGTTTCAAGCACCGCGTCCTGGAGGTGCTCGCAGCAAGGAGCAATAAAACTCAGTCCGTGGATCTCGCACTCTACCATGAATACTCACTTATTCTTAATCTCGAAGAGGTCTCGCAGCCACTGCCCGGCGCCGCTCGGCTCGGACGAGTCCGCACCGCCGGCACTCAACACGTCGCAGACGTGCGTCGCGCAGCTGTTCGCCTTGGGGCCTGCCCCCTTCCATGGCCCCATGTCGCCCTGAGCCATCTGTTCCAGCTGCTTGGCCTTCGCGGCGTCTGGATTCGGCAGTTCGATGACCTTGGTACCGGCTGGATGCGGAAGGTCGGTGTCGGGTGTCACCTCGTTCACATAGGTCTTCTTGAGGCTGCGACTGGCTACCTGGTGGGTCTCAAGCGAGGTGCCGCCGGGTGGTTGCACCTCGACGGAGAAGTGAGGGGTTTCGTCAGGGTTCTTGTAGTACCGCACCACCGCAACGCCGTTCTCAACACTCGGCGTTTGGAGTGGTACGTAGGCGGCGGAATCTGTCGACTCCACAACCAGCTTGGGCTTGGGCGCGCCGGAAGCCGACACTGGCAAGCCCGGGGGCGCATCGACGCTGCTGCTGCCCGAACTGCCCTTCCCTCTGAAGAGCGCACGCGCGGCAGCGAGGTCCCCGACGACATTCGGGCCCTGGACTGCATCGAGCGCTGCGGTGACCGTCCCCGCGCAGGACGCCTGGTCGCCCTGCGCACACTGCCAGCCGTTCAGGGCGACGCTGCCAAGGTCCAGCGCCGTCTCACCAGCGAGGCCCAGACCCACGCCCGTCGCTCCGGCCTGCATGCCCGTCATGACGGTCGACGCGACGGCGGGCGCTGCAACCACCGCTGCACCAACCGCCGCGCCTGCGGCCGCTCCCACCAGCGCCGCGTTCCCGGCGCGCGAGTAGTCGACCGTGTCGAGGTTCTTCCCCTCGTTTACCTCCTGGTAGATGACGTTGCCGAAGAAGCCGAGTTCCGCACCGAGGATGGCAAGGCCGATGATGATGGGAATGAAGCGACCGCTTGGGTCCGTGTACCTCAGCGGATTCGAGTGCGCGTACGCGTACCGGTGCAGGCTGGGCGCGTTGTCGAGCTGTCCGGGGTAGCTGTCTCTCGAGAGGAACACCCCGTTGACGGAGTCGTAGTAGCGCGCGCGCGCGTACGTCAGCCCCGTCTCGACGTCGTACTGGTGCCCGGTGTACCCCAGCCGCACGTCACTCGACGCCGGCGCCGTCCCTCCGCGGTAGTTGCCCCACGCGTCGTACTTCCTCGCCGCGCCCACCGCCCCGCCCCTCGACACCTCCGCGCTGACGCTGCCCAGCCCGTCGTTGGCAAGCCACCTCGCCCCTCCCCCGTCCTCGACGGCCAGCCCCTTCCCTTCCCCGTAGTGGTACCTCCTCGTCCGCGCCCCCGACTCCCGCAGCACGTACTTCCCGTCCAGCACGTACTCCACGTGCCCCGCCGCCGTGTCCGCCTTCACCCGCTGCAGCGCCGCGTCGTAGTCGTAGACGCCCAGCACCTCCGCCCCGTCCTCCACCCGCGTCAGCGTGTCCCGGACGTCCCACGCGTACCGCTTCGTCCCCTCCGTCACCCGGTTGCCGTTGCCGTCGTACTCGAGTGTCGTCGTCGGCCCGCCGGCCGGCACCACCACCTGCTTCCTCACCAGCCAGTCGACGGCGTTGTGCTGCCGCACCTCGTACGCCGTCGCATTCGCCGGCAGCAGCGCCGCGAAGGCCGCCACCGTCAGCGCACTCACCACCCCAGGCGCCGCGCGCTTCTCCCCCGTCCGGTTCCCCACCGCGTCCAGTTGGTAGAGCTGCGTCTCGTCGGGGTATTCCACCCCCACCAGCCGGTTGGCGAAGTCGTACCCGTACCTCGTCGTCTCCGGACTTCCCATTCCACGCCTCTCCACCTGCGTTTGCCGGTTGCCGTTGCCGTCGTACGCGTAGTCGAAGCCCACCAGGAGTGTACCGTCGCTGCCCCTCGTCTCCAGCGTCGTCAGCCGCCCGGCCTCGTCGTAGCCCCTCGTCTCCTCGTGCCCCACCGTGCCCCCGGTGTCCCGGTACGTCGCCTTCTCCAGCAGCCCGTCCTTCAGGTACCCGTACGTGACGACTCCTGCACCCGTCGTCACCGTCTTCAGCCGTGACCGATCAGCGACGGCGGGATGAAGGCCGAGCCGAGGAGTGATGGGCTACACGCGAAGGCGTGTCAGGCCAGCGTCTTCTTGAAGGCGGCGGGCGTCATCTCCTCGAGCTTCAGCCCGAAGAAGTCGCGGTGCGTGCCGAGGCGCTCGAAGGCCCAGGTGAGGTAGGCCTGCACGGGAACGCCGACGGTGCGACACGTCGCGATGATGCCAAGCAGCACGCACGCGCGATGGGCGCCCTCGGTGCTGCCGGCGAAGAGGGCATTCAGCCGCAGCTTGGCGACGTGCTGAAACTCGCGCTCGGTGG
>JBFMHF010000271.1:0-4512 GCA_040752975.1 Myxococcota bacterium | reverse complement strand
ACGGGTGGCGGCACGGGTGGCGGCACGGGTGGCGGCACGGGTGGCGGCACGGGTGGCGGCACGGGCGGTGGCACGGGTGGTGGCACGGGCGGCGGCACGGGCGGCGGCACGGGTGGCGGAATGGGCGGTGGCACGGGCGGCGGCACGGGCGGCGGTACGGGTGGCGGTACGGGTGGCGGTACGGGTGGCGGCACCGGCGGTGGCACGGGCGGCGGAATGGGCGGCGGAATGGGCGGCGGCACGGGGGGCGGTGGCGGCGGAGTCGACGTCAACGCGCAGATTGCGGCGATTCGGGCCGAGGCCGACGTCACGGATGGTGGTGCGGTCTCTCTGCCCGTCGATGGCGCGCTGGTGACCTACTTGAAGCCGCTGGTGCCGGACGCAGGCACGAGCGACCCCGCGGGCTTCTTCATTCAGGGACAGCAGGCGGGTCCGGCCGTCTTCGTGTCGATCGACCCGGCGACGCTGACACCAGCGCCGGCTCCGGGCGACACGGTCTCCTTCACGGCGACGCAGGTGGCGCGGCCCTCGGGCTTGAGGACGGTGGCGGCGCTGACTGGGTTCACGCGCAACAGCTCGGGCGGCGGCGTGTCTTCGCTGATTCAGAATGCCAGCGCGGTGGACTTCTCGATGACGTCCAACATCGACAGCTACGAGAGCGAGCTCATCTCTCTCTCGGCGACCGTCACCTCTGAGCCGGTCGGGGCGGGAGGCGGCTACAAGTCGGTGAACATCGACACCATGGGGACCACGGGAGGGACGTCGCTGCGCCTGCGGGCGCCCTACGCGGTGATGGACCCACTGTACCTGGGCCCGGCGTGCACGCTGACGATGTCGGGGACGCCGCTGTGGCGCTTCTTCAACACCACGCAGCCGTCGGTCTGGCAGCCTTCCGAGCTGACGGGCGTGACCTGCCCCGGGCCCTCGCTGACCAGCGCCATGGCGACCTCACCCACGACGGTGGTGGCGAACTTCAGCCGGGACTTGAACGGCTCCACGGTGACGGCGGGGGCCTTCACCATCACTGGCGGCACGGGCCTGACGGTGAGCACCGCGACCATGCTCAGCTCGCGCAGCGTGCAGCTCACCACGTCGGCGCAGTCGGCCATCTCCTACACGCTGGCGGCCGCTCCGAGCATCACCGACGCGCGCGGCACCGCCTGCACCAGCGCGACGGTGATGTTCACCGGCACGACCACGGCGGTGTGCAACCCGAGCGTGGTCATCAGCGCGCTGTTCGGTGGCAATGGCGCGGGCAACGCCTTCAACCAAGACTTCGTCGAACTCCACAACCGAACGAACGCGACCGTGAGTTTGATGGGGTGGTCGGTACAATACGCCTCGTCAACGGGCACGAGTTGGCAGGTTGCGACGCTCTCCGGAAGCATTGCGCCGGGCGGCTACTATCTGGTGGGCCTCAACGCCGTCACGGGTGGCACGTCCATTCCCACTCCAGACGTGACCGCAGGCATCAACATGAGCGGCACAAACGGCAAGGTGGCGCTGGTCAACGGCACCGCGCCACTGTCGGGCGGGTGCCCGTTGGCATCGGTAGTGGATTTCGTCGGCTATGGTACGGCGGACTGCTCCGAAGGCTCGATGGCTGTGGGCGCGCTCTCGACGACGAACGCCGGCACTCGCAACATGTCGGGATGCACCGACACCAACGTGAACAGCGCGGACTTCACGGTCGGGGCGGCGATGGCGCCGAAGAACACAGCTTCGGCGCCCGTCACGTGCACCTGCCCCTGATGCGGGTTCGCTCATTGAAGTGACCGCGGGCCGGTCGGGCGAGTGCCTGGCCGGCCCGTGGTTTTTGAGCGTCAGGCCTGCCTCCAGCCTCGAGGCGCCACGCGAAAGCGCCCAGCTGCAGGAAGCGGTGCTGCGCACCTGCGCTCGGTGACCGCGAAAGACGGGGCACCGAGAGCGACCAATCCAGGTCCTCGGCTACGGCGATGAACTCGCAGACGAGGTTTCCGCCTCGTTGGTCGCTCGGACGACGTCCGGCCGCAAGCGACTGTCGGTCATCCAGTCAACGGACTGGCGCGAGACAGGCTGCGGCGGCGGCTACTTCCGTTCAGCGAGCCAATCGTCGAGGGCCTTGGCGATGGCGAGCTCCGACTGCACGTCGAGCTCGGTGAAGCGCACGTGGAAGTCGATGGTGGCGCCCGCCGCCTTCACGCGGAGGATTTCTCCGCGGCAGCGGATTTCCTTCGGCACCCCCGGGAGGCGGAAGCGCACGTCGACCTCGGTGCCATGGGGCGCCGTCTTGCCCTTCCAGTAGATGCCGCCCAGGGACAGGTCGCCTTCGCGCTCTTCCCATTCGCCGTGGGGCAGGCCCACGTCGCGCACGAGGAACTGCATGGCGATGCGCGGGGAGTCGCGCCGGTCGTCGACGCTGCCCTTGCGCTTGCTGGGGGGGATGCTGTCCTGCTTCTTCCGCTCGGCCATGGGTGTGGGCTTCCTCGCTGTCGAGTCCGTCTCAGGCTGCCTGGGCCGCTTCGTCGAGGAACCGGCCGATGAGGCGCATGAACGTATCCTTCACCTTGTCGGCCGTCTCGGCTACCTCGGCGTGCGACAGCTTCTGTTGGCTGATGCCCGCGGCGAGGTTGGTGATGCAGCTGATGCCCGTCACCTTGACGCCCATGTGGGCGGCGACGATGACTTCGGGCACGGTGGACATGCCCACCGCGTCGGCGCCGAGGGTGCGGAGCATGCGGATTTCGGCGGGCGTCTCGTAGCTGGGGCCGGCGAGGCTGACGTAGACGCCTTTGCGCAGGGCAATCTTCTCGGCGGTGGCCACGCGTTCCAGCAGCGCGAGGAAGGCCGGGTCGTACGCGTGGCTCATGTCGGGGAAGCGGGGGCCCAGCTTGTCTTCGTTGGGTCCGATGAGGGGATTGAAGCCGGCGAGGTTGAGGTGGTCGGTGATGGCCATGAGGTCACCGACGGCGAAGCTGGAGTTGATGCCGCCGGCCGCGTTGGTGACGGTGAGGTGGGAGATGCCGAGGCGGCACAGCACGCGGGCGGGGAAGGCGACCTGCCAGGGCGCGTAGCCCTCGTAGAAGTGGACGCGGCCCTGCATCACCACGACGGGTACGGCGCCCCGGTAGCCGAGGACGAGGCGGCCCGCGTGTCCGACGACGCTGGAGGTGGGGAAGTCGGGGAGCTGCCGGTAGTCGATGCTGACGGGCTTCGACAGGGTGTCGGCGAAGCCGCCCAGCCCGCTGCCGAGGATGACGCCCAGCCTGGGAGAGAAGCCCGGGGCTTTGCCGCGAATGAAGTCGGCGCAGGCGTCGACGCGCGAGACGAGGTCTACAGCGGCCATGGGCTTCAAGGATATACAGGTGGCCGCAACGCCCTAATTTTCGGCCGTGAATCCAGGCCTCGGGCCATCCGTCCGCAACGCGCGGTTTCACTCACTGAAGGAGAACCCATGAAGCGCACCACGTTGTCCCTGTTGGCTCTGCTCGCCGTGCCTGCCTTTGCCCAGACGGCGCCATCGCCTGCGCCGGCGCCCAAGCCGGCCGAGGGGGCGCCGGCTCCAGCGCCCACCGAGGGCTCGGCGACGACGGCGACGCCGAAGGGCAGCGGCACCAAGAAGCAGAAGCCGGCGGGTGCTGAGGCGCCGAAGCCCGAGGAGAAGAAGGAAGAGAAGAAGTAGGGACCGGCCGGTGGCGGAGGGCCAACCCGGGTGGCTCGTTACTCGGGTGGGCGGCCCTGTACGACTTCGAAGAGGAAGGCGCGGGCCTTGCGCCAGTCGCGGCGCACGGTGCGGACGGTGACGCCGGTGGCCTCGGCGATTTCCTCCTCGGAGAAGCCGGCGAAGAAGCGGAGCTCGACGACGCGGGCGAGGCGTTCATCGACGGCTTCCAGTTTCGAGAGGGCGTCGTGGACGGCGAGCACCTCTTCGTGGCTGGAGAGGGAGTCTGGGCCGGGGTCGCCGGGAGGGGCCTGGCGGCGGAGGGCGGATTTCCGTCGCGCGTGGTCGACGACGATTTGGCGCATGGCGCGAGCGGCGAGCGCGGTGAAGTGTTGCTTGTCGACGATGCTGGCCTCGTGGCCGGTCAGCTTGAGGAAGGCCTCGTGCACGAGGGCGGTGGGGGTGAGGGTGGCGCCAGGGGCGGTACGGCGGGCGAGGCGGTAGAGGTGGTCGTAGACGAGGGCGTAGAGCGCCTCGGTCGCGTTTGGTTCGCCCTTGCGCACGCGCGCGAGCGCCTGCGTCCACCCAGCGTCCATCGGGGGGACACTAGCCCTGAGCGGGACGTGGCGCGATGTTGATGGTGTGCGCCTGCGGCGCGGCCAATGAGGTGAGGGAAGTGCGCCTGCGGCGCGGGCTGTGAGGTGAGGGCATTGCGCCTGCGGCGCGGCTGTAGGGTGACGATGTTGCGCCCTGCGGGCGCGGGCCTGCTGGCGATTTCTCTTCTGGCCTGCGGCCGGCTCATTATTTCCCCCCCTTCCCCCGCCTTCGCCCCCCGCCGGGGGCGAAGGGGCGCGCTCTGGGCCGCGCGGCCC
>JBFMHF010000270.1:0-4537 GCA_040752975.1 Myxococcota bacterium | reverse complement strand
GGTGACCGCCGCGGCGCTAAAGGGAGGTGCGTGGAATCTTCCGCGCCCCGGAGTGGACACGACGCCACCGGCCGACTCAGCGACCTCGAGTTCTCCGCGCGGACTGGACTCGACGCCACCGGCCGACTCAGCGACCTCGAGTTCTCCGCGCGGACTGGACTCGACGCCACCGGCCGACTCAGCGACCTCGAGTTCTCCGCGCGGACTGGACTCGACGCCACCGGCCGACTCAGGGACGTCGAGTTCTTCGCACGGAGTGGACTCGACGCCACCGGCCGACCCAGGGACGCCGAGTCCTCTGGCTGCAGCAGACTCGGCGCTCGCGCTTTCGGGAGGGCCGCCGTTGAGAGGGAGTGTCTCTTCGCCCACCGCGCCCTTCGCGGAACCCGCCGACGGTGGTGCATCTGTCGTCACCACGCCATGCGGCCCCGCGCACCTGGAGATCTCCGCGACGCTGACGTTTCAGGACAGCTCGCGCGACGGCTTCTGGCCCCTCTTCTCCCGCCCCGAGCCGCAGCACGGGCGCCGCGCGCTGGCCTCGAGGCCCTTCGACGGCGGCGTGGAGGTCGAGGCCCTCACCGAGTTGCCTCGCGCCGTCTATTCCCACCTCAACACCTTCGCCGAGGTGCGCGTCAGAGGCCTCCGCACGCCCGCGCTGCGCTTCTCCGCCACCGGCGACATCGTCGTTCCATCCACTGTCTTCGACTACCCGAAGGGACGCCCGGCCCACTTCGCCTTCCGCACCGCGGCCGGAGACTTCGTGGTGGCGCGCGGCGCCGACGCGGAGAAGGGCCCTTTCACCACGCTGGCGCGCGGGCGCCTCTCCAGCGAGGAAGCACTCACCGTCACCGTGCTGGAGGGCGAGCAGCCGCTCTGCGACCTCACCTTCCTCGACTTCGCCGCGCAGGCCGACACGTCGCTCTCTCCGACGGCGGGCGAAGGCATCAGCGTCAACGTGGTGCAGTTCGGCCGGCCGGCGAAGCAGCCCGACGTCACCGTGCTTCACCTCTCGCTGGCGGAGACGGGCATCGGCAGCGGCCTCGACGCGGTGGGGCACGCGCCGGGCGTGTATGTGAATCGGCTGCGCACCGTGTCGCGCTGACACGTCAGCCGCGCACCCACTTCTCGAAGGCCGGCGTCCAGGGGTGAGGGCGCCGACTCACAGTCAGTCGGCGGGGCCGCTCATCGACGCTGCCTGTCCCACCACGCCGGCTCGCTGCGACGACGAGAGGAAGAGCGCGAAGACCGAGCCTCCGCCGGAGCGCCCCACCAGCAAATCCGGCTTCATGTCCCCGTCGAGGTCTCCCAGCCACGCCACGGTCCAGCAGTCGCTCTCGAGGGGAAAGGACAACTTCGCCTCTCCGCTGGTCGCCGCGACGGCGCTCTTCCCCTTCACCGAGAACGTCCACGACTTGTCGCCCAGCAGCACCTTCGCCTTCTCCGGGAGGCGGCAGGTCGAATCGTCCACGTCCAGCGCCACACCGTCCACCGGCCCCTTCCTGAGGGCCTTGCCCTGGAGCGCCACGTCCTCCCAGGGAGACTCCACAGCGCACAGGCCCGGGGACGAGTCGCCACCCTCGGATGGCCGGGTGTGGAGGGGGACGAGTTCCCACTTCGACTCGTGCCTGACGAGCCCGAGCCAGCCGTGCTCGCCACGCTTCATCTTCCGGGTGCACACCTCGGCGGCCCCCGCCGCCTTCGACATTCGGACCTCGACCTGCGCGAGAACGAGTGTGGCGGCGACCAGACCAAGCACTTCGCCACAGTACCGCACCTCGCGCTGCAACGGACACGGTGACGCGTCAGCCGCGCACCAGCTTCTCGAAGGCCGGCACCAGGTCGGGCCGAGCGGGGGTGAACTCCACGCCCAGCTTCGCGTTCCAGATGCCCTCCGTCACCGTCTCGACGCGCACCACGCGCGCCGTCACGTCCACCACCGGTTGGTCCACCACGAAGAGGATGCCGAGGGTGAGCTCTTCGCCGACGGCGAAGTTTCCGCGGGCAAGCAGCATCGCGCCGGTGGCGCTGGCGTCGCGGATGACGGCGAGGTGCTCTCCTGCGTCCTCCGGCCTGCCTGTCCTGAGGCCGGCCGGCGTGACGGCGAGGGTGCGGCGCTGGCGGCGTCTTTCCTGGCTCATGGCGCCCTCGTCACGGAATGAAGCTCTGGTGGTACTTCGGGTCTTCCAGCGCCAGCGCCTGCGTCGTGGGTTGCAGCGGCAGCATGCAGTCCAGCATCACGGCCAGCTCGCTGGTCTCCTTCGTGCCGATGGACGCCTCGTACGCGCCGGGGTGTGGCCCGTGGGGGAGGCCCGCCGGGTGGTAGCTCATCGAGCCCGGGCCCACGCCCTTGCGCGAGGTGAAGTTGCCGCGGCAGTAGAAGATGAACTCGTCGACGTCGACGGAGGAGTGCGGGTACGGGCAGGGAATCGCCTCGGGGTGGAAGTCCACCGGCCGCGGCACGAAGCTGCAGATGAGGGCGCCCCGCGTGGCGAAGGTGCCGTGCCACGTCGGCGGCAGGTGGGTGAGGCCGACGCGCGGCTGGAAGTTCAAGATGTGGAAGGCCCACGGGTACACGCTGCCGTCCCAGCCCACGACGTCCAGGGGGGACTCCTTCGTGGTGAAGCCGTGGAAGGCGTCGCCGCGCTTCACCACCAGCTCGCGGATTCCCTCGTCCTGCGGCCCCACGAAGCGCACCGGCCGGAAGTCGCGGTGGCAGTACGGCGCGTCCATGCGCAGCTGGCCCACCTGGTTGCGCCACTGCCGTGGCAGGTGCAGGCCGCCGCGGCATTCCATCGACAGCCACCACTGCGGCGCGCCCTTCTTGAGGAGGAAGCGGTGGGGGATGCCCCGTGGGACGAAGACGTAGTCGCCTTCACCGAAGTCGAGGTCGCCCAGGAGTGTGCGCAGCGTGCCTCCACCCTCGTGGATGTAGAAGAGGTCGTCGCCGTCGCCGTTGTTGAAGTACGCGGTGTCGTCGGCGCCCGGCTTCAGCACGCCCAGCGTGACGTCGGCGTTGAAGAGGAGCGGCACGCGCGCGTCCAGCGGCCCTTTCGTCGAGGCCGGCAGGTGCTGCGAGAGGAAGTGGCGCTTGGCCAGCTCGCGGGGTGGCGCTGCTTCCCGCGGCCCCCAGCCGTGCGTCGTCTTCGCCGCCTGCTGCCGGTGGGGCGCGTGCCGGTGGTAGGTGATGGTGTAGGGCGCGTCGAAGCCTTCCTGCGTGATGCAGTGCTCGAAGTGCAGGTGGCCTTCGGCGTCCTTGAGCTGAATGTGGTGTTTCCTGGGGAGGGTGCCGAAGGCGAGGCGCTCAATCATGGGGCGTCTTCTACCCGCTGGTCCCCTCCTTTTCACGGGTCCAGCCGTGCGCCAAAGCCCCGTCGTCGAGGGCACGGGGCCGAAAACCGAGGTACATTGCGCGACCGATGGCAGGCGGCGACGACAAGAAGCACCCCCAGCTCAAGCCCCGCGTGGCCCCGGCCGGCCGTCCATCGCGTCCCGAGCCGGCGGAGACGCGCAGCTCGGCGTTCGAGTTGACGCCGGTGAGGCCCGGCCAGTCGCTCCCGTACCTCCCGCGCGTCGTCACCGGAGCCGGGCAGTTGCCCGCGCAGTCGCCGAAGGTGAGCGCGTCGAGCCTCCCGAAGGTGTCGTCGCCCAACCTGCCGAAGGCGACGGGGGCGTCCTCGCAGAGTCTCCCGCAGGTCCCTGCGGGGCCGTCGCCGGTGCTGACGCAGGGCATGCCGAAGCCGAAGCGGAAGACGAACGTCTTCCAGAAGCACATCGCGTCCTCGGGCTTCGACAAGGAGGAGCGCACGCAGACGGACGCGCTGATGGGGCGCGCGCAGAGCGTGGAGTTGGACGTGGACGAAGAGGAAGACGCGCTCAGCGGCAAGTTCTACGACGGCGAGGTGGCGGCGCAGGAGGTCAGCACCCGGTCGACGTGGCGGGCGCTGAAGGCGCCGGTGCAGAGCAAGGCGAAGAAGCGCAGCCCGCGGGTACTGTGGACGGTCATCGACCAGTTCGCGGTCGGCACCAACCCACGGTACGCGGCGCAGAAGCCGGGAGAGTCGCGCGGGCACGTCTTCGCGTGGGACGTCTCGATGGCGATGGGCTGTGAGATTCCGCACTACCACCTGGGGCGGGAGATGACGTGCTCGGCCACCATCGACTGGGTGCGCTTCAAGAGCACGGAGCACGGGTGGCGACGCGTCGACCGGCAGAACGCCATCGCCTGTGCGGACCGCGGAGAGTTGGTGCTGGTCATCTCGAAGAACCCGAAGCGCAAGGCGCTGGGCGTGGTGCGTCCGGGGGGCGCCGGTGACGACGGGCACCCGCGAGTGGCGTCGGGGGGCGAGCCGAGAGGGAATGACCTGAGCGCGCTCGAGGCGATTGGGGCGGACGCGGAGTTTTACGCGCACCACTAAGGGGGGTGCCCTCGACGGCGGGCGGCCTGTGTTGGGTTGGTGTCCTCCGGCGGACGGCCTGCGCTGGGTTTGTTGTCCTCCGGCGGACGGCCTCGTGGGGTTAGTTGTCCTTCGGCGGACGG
>JBFMHF010000269.1:0-4666 GCA_040752975.1 Myxococcota bacterium | reverse complement strand
ACGGCGCAAGCGGACAGGACCCAGGCCGGCGTGGGACGAGGAGCACGCCGGGAAACTGAAGGCGGCGCTCCAGGGGCGCGTCCGGTGTGTCCCCGCACGCGTGGCTTTGCCGCGGAGCCAGCCGTCGCCTCAGGCGCTGGCGTGAGGTCCCTTCCTGTCGTCGCAGCGCTTTCCCTCCGGGGGCAGCCGTGCTTTTTCTCGTCGCGGCCCGCAGGGGCACGGAGGCAGTGATGACGGAGCGCGTGGACAAGCAGTGGAAGGACAAGGGGCTTTCCCGGTACTCGACCGAGGCCATCCTCGGCACCCTGGGGCACTACGGCGTCGCCCTCGACGAGGTGGGCTTCAAAGCGGCCGCCGCGACCCGCTTCCCCATGGAATTGGCGATGGAGTGGAAGCCGAGGTGGAAGGGCACCGGCCAGTTCGCCGCCTTCCCGTACGCCGCCGCCACCGAACTCTACGCGCGCCTCCTGCCCGACGCGCTCCCTCCGTCGAGGGCGGCCCAGGGGCTCCTCGAGGTGATCGGCGCCGGTGCACGCAGCCTCGATGGGAAGGAGGCCGATCTCCCCGGGGCGCTCTCGGCGATGGAGGAGCTGTTGCCGCGCCTGCCTCCTCCCGGCGAGCGTCGCGATGTCTTCCTCGGCGAGTTCGTCGGCTACATCGAGGCCTGGGCGAAGCCCTTCAACGAACTGCCCACGCGCCTCGCCGCCGCCGGCCGCAGGGACGAGGCGCTGCGCGTGGCGAAGATCAACGAGGCCCTCTTCCTCGATCGCGAAGGCTGTGTGACGGCCCTGGTGCGCGCCGCCACGGGCGAGCGCGACACGGTGGTGGCGGAGCTGAAGGCTCGCGTGGGTGACGCCGCGAAGGACGTGTACGCCCGGTACTCCGCGCTCGACGCGCTCTTCACGCTGGGGGAGCACGACCTGGTGAAGCAGCAGGGCCTCCTGGTGTTCGACGCCGCGGCGGCGGCGCAGAAGTGGGGGCTCGCCGACACCATCGCGCACCTCCTCGGGCACCTCGTGCAGCAGGTCGGCGCCGACGGGGCGTATGTCCGCGAGGTGCAGGCGCGGCTCGAGCTGGCCCACCACCACGGCGGCGGCCACCACTGACATGGCCGAGCGCGTCGACAAGGGGTGGCAGGCGAAGGGCATCGAGGCGTATTCCACTGAGGCGATCCTCGGCACCCTGGGCCACTATGGCGTGTCGGTGGACGAGGAGGGCTTCAAGAAGCTCGCCGCCGAGGACTTCCCGCTGGCCATCGCGCAGATCTGGCACCAGCGGTGGAAGGGCACTGGCCAGTTCAGCCGCTTCCCCGCCGCGGCCGCCGAGGAGCTCTGGCGCAGGCTGTGCGAGGGCGCCCCGGCGCCGACGGATCTCGCGCTCGCGTTGATCAAGCTGCTGAGTGCGCTCAACGCCGCGCTCGAAGGCAAGCCCGACGACGGCACGTGGGACGCGCGCTTCAAGGTGGTGGAGGCGTACCTGCCCAGGCTGCCGGCCGAAGAGGGACGCAGGGAGAAGTTCCTCGGCGAGATGGTGGCCGCCCTGGGGGAAGAGATGATGGACGCCGTCGATCGCTTCGGCGAGGCGCTGGCGCGCCGTGGACAGGCGGCGCTGGCCGAGCGCTTTGTCGCCATCGAGGAGGCGCTGTTTCCCGTGCGCGCGGGCTCGGCGCGGGCCCTGGTGAAGGCGGCCGGCGGCGACGCGGAGGGCGCGGCGAAGGACCTGTTGGCGATCGCCCAGGACGGCGCTCGCGATCCCTTCGCGCGGCTGTCGGCGGTGGACGGACTCATCGAGCTGGGGAAGCTCGACGTGGCGAAGCAGGTCACGCTGGAGCTGGTCGATCGCTCCGAGCAGCAGAAGGACCTCGAGCTCGGCACCGAGGCGGTGCAGCGGCTCACGAAGCTGCTCAAGGCGGATCCGAAGATGAAGGACCGGGAGGCGCTGCGGAGGCGGGTCGAGGCGCTCGCGGAAGCGCTGAAGCCCGCGGAGTAGGGTCGTCCTCTCACACCGGGAGAGAGTGAAAGTGGCTCACTGCGGCTTCTGCTCGGCGGCTGGGGGCTTCTCGTCCTCCGCGGCCAGCTTCCGGTAGATGGTGCGCGCCGCGATGCCCAGCATCCGCGCCGCGAGGTTCTTGTCGCCCTTCGTGTGGCGCAACGTCTCGTGGATCACCCGGCGCTCGATCTCCTCCATCGGCGTTCCGATGGGGATGACGATCTGCGACGCCGAGCCGATGGGGCCCTTGCGCACCGCCTCAGGGAGATCGTCCACGGAGATCATCTCGCCGCGGCACAGCACCACGGCGCGCTCCACGGCGTGCTCCAGCTCGCGGATGTTCCCCGGCCACGCGTAGTTCTCCAGCACCTTGATCGCGTCGTCGGTGAAGCCCCGCAGGGCCTTCGAGTTCTTCGCCGCGTAGCGCTTGAGGAAATGCTCGGCGAGCAACGGCACGTCCTCGCGGCGCGACGCGAGCGACGGCACCCGCACCTCCACGACGTTGAGGCGGTAGTAGAGATCCTCGCGGAAGCGCCCTTCCTGCACCTCCCGCGAGAGATCTTTGTTGGTCGCCGCCACCAGGCGCACGTCCACCTTGATCGTCTGGGTGCCGCCCAGCCGCTCCAGTTCGCCTTCCTGCAGCACGCGCAACAGCTTCACCTGGGCCGAGGCGCTCATCTCGGCCACCTCGTCGAGGAAGAGGGTGCCCCCGCTGGCGCGCTCGAAGCGACCTTCCTTGCGGGCCACCGCGCCGGTGAAGGCGCCCTTCTCCACGCCGAAGAGCTCCGCCTCGAGGATCGACTCGGGCAGCGCCGCGGCGTTGACGGCGACGAAGGGCCCTTTCGCGCGGGCCGAGGCCTCGTGGAGGAACCGGGCGGCCAGCTCCTTGCCGGTGCCGGACTCGCCGATGAGGAGCACGGTGGCGGTGGACGGCGCGGCCTGCGCCAGGAGATCCATGAAGGCGCGGAAGGCAGGCGACTGCCCCACCAGCGTGCGCGGCCCCAGCGCGGCGAGCTGCGCCTTGAGATCGCGGTTCTCCGCCACCAGGGCCTGCTTCTCCATGGCCTTCTGGACAGCCTTCACCAGGGAGTGGCGCTTGAGCGGCTTGGTGATGAAGTCGTACGCGCCGTCACGCATCGCGGCCACCGCGGTCTCCACGGTGGCGTAGGCAGTCATCAGCACCACCTCGACGTCGGGCCGCATCGCGCGTGACGCGGTGAGGAGCGCCTGCCCGTCGACGCCCGGCATCATGAGATCGGTCACGATGACGCCCACCTCCGGGCGGCGGAGCAATTCCAGCGCCTCCTGCCCGTTGGCCGCGGCGAGCGTCTGGACGCCTTCCTTCTGAAAGATGCGGCAGACCGACTCGAGGTTGGCGCGATCGTCGTCGACGACGAGGACGGTGGAGCTCACGTGGCCCTTCTTAGTCGCACGTGTACTCGAGGAGGACAATGTCGAAGGTGCAGCTCCCCGAGCAGCATTGGCTGTTCGCGCTGCAAATCTGTCCCGCAGGGAGGCACAGGCAGACGAAGTCGCTGCTTCCGGCTGCGGTCCTCCAGCAGTTGTAGTTGCTCGACTGGCGGCACTGGTTGCTCGCGGTGCAGTACTGGTAGCAGTAGCCGTAGTTGTCTCCGTAGGTCGGGTCGAAGCTGCACCAGCCATTCGGCCCACAGGCCTTCGTGTCGCCGCGACAGGGGCCGCCGCAGTAGCCCCCGGGGTACGACGAGCCGGTGTAGCAGATGCCCGACTCGCACTGGGCGGAGGACGTGCAGGCCGCGCCGTACTTCCCCAGTCCCCGGTCGAGGTTGCCGCAGCTCTTGCGCCATGGGTTGCACCCGTAACCGGATCCGCCGCCGGCGCATTCCGAGTTCGAGGAGCAGAGGGTGATGCAGCCGTTGTTGTTGTTGGTCGTGTCGTAGTCGGGATCGAAGCAGACGTAGCCGGCGCGGCAGGCTCCCGGGCCGCTGATGCCGGTCCCGGAGCAGGGCGCGACGCACAGGTTGAAGGTGTTGCCCGGCAGGCAGCGGCCGTTGTGGCAGCCGGCGTTGCTGCCGACGGTGCAACTGGTGGCGTTGGAGCACATGCCGTTGGGGTTGCCGGTGGTGGCCTCGTCGAGGCAGTCGCCGCCGGCGCATTGGCTGTCCATCAGGCAGGGCTTGCCGTCGTCCAGGTTGGCGCAGGCCGCGTTGCCCGTGCACTTCGAGTCGCCGCAGTCGATGGCGCGATCGCAGGTGTTGTCGAGGCCGTCGTTGCAGATCTCCGTGCCTACGCCCTGACAGTCCACGTCCGCGCAGTCGGCCGAACTGTCGCCGTCGTTGTCCGCGCCGTCGGTGCAGTTGACTTCCTTCTTCGCGAGGTTGACGCAGGTGCAGCCCGTGCCGCAGGTGACGCCGGCGCAGTTGACGTCTTCGCAGTCCGTCTGGTTGTCGGTGTCGTTGTCGATGTTGTCCGAGCAGAGGATCTCGGACTTCACGCCACCGTTGCACACGCAGCCCGCGCCGCAGCCCACGCAGCCGCCGCCCGTACCTCCACCCGTCGCACCACCGCCGGAGCCGCCCCCCGTCGCACCGCCTCCGGAGCCGCCCCCCGTCGCGCCACCGCCGGAGCCGCCCCCCGTCGCGCCACCGCCGGAGCCGCCCCCCGTCGCGCCGCCGCCGGAGCCGCCCCCCGTCGCGCC
>JBFMHF010000268.1:0-4705 GCA_040752975.1 Myxococcota bacterium | reverse complement strand
GGCCACCTCCCTGACGAAACCCCAGCGGCCCCACCGTCCCCCGGACACCCGCCTCCCGCCGAAGCTCTTCGATGAGCGCCCCGTCATCCACCGCGCGGCCCACCATGCGCGCCCGTCGAGACACCGCGGCGAAGTCGCCGAGGGCGAGGCCCGGCAGCGCCCCCAGCCCGCTCTCGAGTCGGTCCACCCGCGCCTCGTCCCACGCGCCGCCGAGCAGCTCCTCGAAGTGCGCGCGAAAGGCCGTCACCGCCTGCGCTGGCGTGAGGTAGCGGAACTCGACCTTGAAGGCGAACCGGCGAAGCGCCGCCGCGTCCAGGGCGTGCCAGAGATTCGTGGTGCAGATCACCGCCCCCCGGTGCGCCTCGAGCTGCTGGAGGAACTCGTTCACCTGGGTCACCTCCCAGGACGGCAGCTCGACGGGCCATGATTGGGTGCCGCGGGACGTCCGTCTCCCCGCTGGTTTCCGGCTGGTGGCGCTGGCCGAGAGCCCGACGGCACCTCCGCAGGCCCAGGAACGCTCCGGAGACACGGCCCCCGAGGGCGCAGGGCAAGGCGTCGCGTCCGGAATTGCGCGTGGGGCGGTGACGTTCGGAGTGGGGGTTGGGACGGTGGTGGTGCCGACGCTGATCGCCTATGCGGCGGCAAGCCAGGACGACCGCCGCAGCGAAATGATGGTGGGCGCCATGGTCGGCTGGGGTCTCCTGCCATTCGCGATGGCTGGCGCCGAGCGCGGGTTCGACAGGTCCTGGCGACTGGGCGGCGCGTTCATCGGGTGGGCGGTGACTCTCCTGCCGACGGCCTTCCTCGGGCTGCAGGGCTACATGGCGATGACGGGAGGCTTCGGAGGTGAGCCGAACCCGCCGGTTGCGGTGATCAGCTTCACGGGAGCCGTGCTCGGGGCGGTGCTGGGGACACTTCTCGGCATCGAGGTGAGTCGCGCGGTGGACTCCCCTCCGAAGGTGCAGGCGACGCTCCTGCCGATGTCGGGCGGCGTCCAGGCCGTCGTCGGCGGGCGGTTCTGACTGACCCGGAGTTCACCTGGGCAGAGCATGGATCGCGCAGCGCTCCAGCACTTGAAAAGCCCCGCGCGGCGCCGGAGCCGAAATATCCTGGCGGCGTGAAGCTCGTGCCTGGACTGTACGAGGCGGCCATCACGCGCGGCCTGCGCGAAGCCCTGGCCCGCCTCGACGGAAGCGCCGCGGAGCTGGAGCCGCTCACGGAGGACTCGGCTCCACACGTCCTCGCGCGGCTGGTCTTCGACGCGACGCTACGCGCGTTGCGGGCGCTACCCACAGAGAATCGGCTCACTGCGCAGGTGGAGGTCGCGAACCGCCTGCTCGCGCTGCTCGGCGCGGAGTCGCCCGAGTCAGGGATCGACGAGAGGGAGCAGGTCGCGGATCCAGGCGAACTGCTCCTCTCCGTCCTCGACCGCGTCGGTGCTCGCCTGGGAACAGGGAAGGTGGTCCGGCCGAGCCTCCCGCTCCGGCACAGCGATCTGCTCGTCAATGGGCCGCGCGACCTTCGGCTTGGCAGCGAGGTCCGGCGGGAGCTCGCGTCGGCGGATCGCGTCGATCTGCTGGTCTCGTTCGTGAAGTGGAGCGGCCTGCGTCTGCTCCGCGACGAGCTCAAGGACTTCGTGGCGCGACGGCCCGGAGCCTTGCGCGTGCTCACGACGAGCTACATGGGCGCGAGTGAGGCCGAGGCCATCGAGGCCCTCCTCGAGCTCGGAGCCCAACTGAAGGTCTCGTACGACACCCGGCGCACGCGCCTGCACGCCAAGGCGTGGCTCTTTCACCGGGACTCGGGCTTCACCACCGGCATCGTCGGGTCCTCCAACCTGTCCGCTGCCGCCATGCTGGACGGCTGCGAGTGGAACGTCCGGCTCTCGGCCGTGGACAACGGGCCAATCCTCGCGAAGTTCCTCACCACCTTCGAGCAGTACTGGGAAGACGGAGAGTTCGAGGCGTACGACCGTGAGCGCTTCCGGGAGCTGACGACTCGCCGGGATCCGGAGCGCGATGCGTTGGCGCGCGCCGTCCAGTTGCGGCCCTTCTCTCACCAGCAGGCGGCGCTGGACGCGCTCGAGGCGGAGCGGAGCCGGGGCCACCACCGGAACCTCGTCGTCGCCGCCACCGGCACCGGGAAGACGGTCATCGCCGCGCTGGACTACGCGCGTCTGTGTCGCCCGGGCCACCAGCCTGCGTTGCTCTTCGTGGCGCACCGGCAGGAGATCCTCAGGCAGAGCCTCGCGACCTTCCGCGCCGCGGTGCGCGACGGCCACTTCGGCGAGCTGCTCGTCGGCGATGAGCGCCCGACGGTGGGCAGGCACGTGTTCGCGTCGATACAGGCGCTCCACGCGCAACGCCTCCAGACCGTGGCCCCGGACGCCTACGAGATCGTCATCGTCGACGAGTTCCACCACGCGGAGGCGGACACCTACCGGCGGCTCCTCGAGCACTTCCGCCCGCGCCTTCTCCTGGGGCTGACAGCCACACCCGAGCGAGGCGACGGGAAGAGCGTGCTCGACTGGTTCGATCACCGGGTGGCGTACGAGCTGCGCCTGTGGGACGCCATCGATCAGGGGCTGGTGGTGCCGTTTCAGTATTTCGGCGTTCATGACGGCACGGACCTCTCGAACATCGACTTCAAGGCGGGCCGCTACGACACGGCGACGCTGGAGCAGCTGTACACGGCCGACACGGCGCGGGCGCTGGCGGTGCTCCGGGAGGTCGAGCGGCAGGTTCCCCGGCTCGAGGCGCTGCGGGGGTTGGGGTTCTGCGTGAGCGTGAAGCACGCCGAGTTCATGGCGAGGTACTTCTCGGATCGGGGAATCCCCTCGGTCGCGGTCTCTGGAGAGTCGCGCGCGGCGGAGCGCGACGCCGCCCTTCGTGCACTGAGGCAGGGGGACGTGCGGGTGATCTTCTCGCGCGATCTCTTCAACGAGGGGCTGGACGTGCCCACGGTCAACACGGTGCTGTTCCTCCGTCCGACGGAGAGCGCGACGGTCTTTCTGCAGCAGCTCGGGCGCGGGCTGCGGCACGAGGAAGGGAAGGCGTGCCTGACGGTGCTGGACTTCGTGGGCAACGCGCGGCGGGAGTTCCGGTTCGACGAGCGGTTCCGCGCGCTCAGCGGGGTGGCCACGCGGCGGGAGGTGGAGCAGGCGGTGCTCGAGGGCTTCCCGCACCTCCCGGCGGGGTGCGAGATCCGGCTCGATCGGGAGTCACAGCGCGCGGTGCTGGAGAACGTGCGCGCGCACCTCGGCTCGCGCACGGAGGAGCTTCGGGCGGATCTCCGTCGGCTGGGGGACGTGTCGCTTCCCGAGTTCCTGGACAAGTGCGGGCTCACTCCCGAGGAGTTCTACCGGGACGGCGACGCCACGCGCGTGCTGGCGAACCTCAAGCGGGGGCTGAGGCTGAGGCCTGGAGACCAGCTCGAGCTCGAGCCGGCGCGCGCCCTGGCGCGAGTGCTTCACGTCGACGACGTCGACCGGCTCGACCGCTGGAGGGAGTGGCTGGGCGACAGGGCGCCGCGGGAGGAGCTGAGGACCGATCCCCACGCGCTGATGCTGTTCGCGGTGCTGGGGTACGTGCGGCTGCCGGTGGAGCGGCTGCCCGCGGCGTTCGGGGAGCTGTGGAGGGAGCGCGATCTCGTGGAGGAGCTGCTGGCGCTGTTCGAGCTCCTCGCGGATCGAATCCGGAGGCCCACGTATGGGTTGCCGGGGCTGCCCTTTCGCGTGCACGCGACGTACACGCGCGACGAGATCAGCGCGGGCCTGGGGGAGCTGCGCAAGGGCAAGCTGATGCGGACCCAGGGCGGCGTGTACGAGTCGGAGAAGGCGCGCGCCGACGTGCTGTTCGTGACGCTCGACAAGGACCCGAAGCACTTCACGCCGACGACGCTGTACCGGGACTATCCGATCTCGCCGACGCGCTTTCACTGGGAGTCGCAGAGCGCGACGCGGGCGGAGTCGCGTACGGGGAAGCGGTACCAACGAGCCGGCCGGGATCCTTCGTGGCGGACGCTCCTGTTCGTGCGCAAGTCGAAGCAGACCGTCACGGGGACGACCTGCCCCTACCTGTTCCTCGGACCGGTGCGCTACGTGTCCCACGAGGGCGAGAAGCCGATGCAGATCGTGTGGGAGCTGGAGCGGCCGATGCCTCCGGCCTTCTTTGCGGAGGCGAAGGTCGCGGCGGGCTGACCGGCAGGGTCGACGTCGATTCTGGTGAGGAGCTGCTTCCGAGCTACTTGGGGGAGCGGAAGACGCCGTTGGTGAGCACGCGGTACAGCCCGCCGTCGGATGGGCCCGACTGGTACCCCAGCACGCCCTGGAAGGTGCCTTCGAGCACCTGGCCCGCGTCGAGGCCGACGCTCAAGATGACGGCCGAGCAGCCGCCGTCGAGGCGCGAGGTGGAGAAGAGTGTCGTGCCGCCTGTCCCCGTCTCCGTGAAGGTCATCGAGCCGCAGCGATGCCCGCCGTCGGCGACGGGCGCGATGCTCAGCGACATCGACGTCTGGGCATTGGATGCGCCGGTGACGGACACCGAGTTCGGCTGCCCGTTGTTGTGACGAATGTTGATGGCGTTGACGAAGTCGACCAGCGTGCCGTCGACCTCCGCCCGGAGGTATTCACCACCGCTCGTGCCTCCGCCGCCGCCCGAGCCGCCACCGGAACCGCCGCCACCAGAGCCGCCACCGCCACCGACGG
>JBFMHF010000267.1:0-4753 GCA_040752975.1 Myxococcota bacterium | reverse complement strand
CCGCCGCTGCCGCTGCGCCAGCTCCTGCCGCTGCGCCCTCGCCGGCCGCTGCTCCCGCGCCCGCCGCTGCCGCGCCTGCTCCCGCCGCGGCTCCGCCCGCACCCATTGGCGTCATGCCGGTCAAGTCCGCGCCTCCACCACCCGCGCCCGCGGCCCCCGCGCCGGCTGCTGCTCCTCCGCCGCCGGCGAAGATGAAGGTGACCAAGCCGAAGCCTGGTCTGCGCTGAGTCCCACGAGGGAGCGTCGCGGCGTCGGGCGACGAGGCTTCTCCGCGCACGCTCCCGTGCGCAGCACCCGGGCACGCGGCTCCAGATGATCGCGTGGGCCGCGCGACCGCACCCCTCGCCGCCGCTCTTCCGCCACGCGAGGGCTTCGCCGCAGAGTCCTGGCCCGTCGCCGCACGCCGCCGCTTTGCCGCCAGCGTGGGCTTCGCTGCACGCTCCTGACCCGGCGCCGCACGCGCCGCTCTGCCGCCACGCGTGGGCTTCGTTGCACCCTCCTGGCCCGGCGCCGCACGCCGCCGCTCTGCCGTTCACGCGGGACTTCTCACGCGAGCGACGGCACCAGGTGCTCGCAACCCGTTGTGCGACCTTCTGGGTGAACCGGCAAGAGGCATGTCCTCTTGCAGCTGGGCGCTGCGTTTTGCGTGAGAGAGAAGAGAAGGAATGTCGCATCGAGTGGGAGTCGTGGTGCTGGTCCTCGGGGGGATGCTCACTGCCTGCGGCGGGGCCGGCAGCGGGGCTGACGGGGGCACCGGTGGAGGCGCCGGTGGAGGCGGTGGCACGGTCATCTCCGTCGCCGGCGCCATCACCGTCGCGGAGATTGCCGAGGCGTTCGTCTACCGGGATGGCGGGACGCTGGGCTGCGGCCCGCCCTTCAGCGTCCTCCTCAAGGGCACCGTCAACACCATGACGGCTGCGAGCCTCGAGGTGGATGCCGACGGCGGAGTGAAGTTCACCTCCGGCGCGCTCCCCGCGGGCACCTACTTCGGCGGTGGCGCGACCAACACCGTCAGCGGGGCCGTGGTGCCGGGGACGGCCACCTTCGAGTGTGGTGGCAGAGTGACACTGAGCAACGTCGCGGTGACGTCGTTCTCCACCACCTTCACCCTCAACGGCAGCCTCGACGTCCAGGCCACCATCGTTCCCTGATTCACCCGCCGATGGCGCCCCAGCCGGCCCACGAGCCGCCTGGCGCCGTCTGCCAGGTGTTGAAGACGCCACCGAAGGGCCCGCGCACGAAGACCTCCAGCCGCCCGTCGGCGTTGCGCGTCGGCGTGGGCGCGGACAACAGCGACAGGCCCAGCGGGGCGAAGTCGCTCCACCCGCCGTTGGCCTGCCAAGCGTGCCACAGGGCCCCGTCGGCGCCGCGCACGAAGACCTCCAGCCGTCCGTCCGCGTTGACGCCCGCCACGGGCGCCGAGGTGATTTGCCCACCCAGCGGCCAGAAGCCGCTCCACCCGCCATTGGGCGCCGTCTGCCACTGGTGCCACGCCTGCCCGTCGGTGCCGCGCGCGAAAATCTCCAGCCGCCCGTCCGCGTTGCGCGCCACGCTGGGCGTCGAAGTCACCTGCCCGCCCATGGGCCAGAAGCCGCTCCACTTCCCGTCGGCGCCCTGCCACGCGTGGTAGACGGTCTTGTCGAAGCCCACGCCGAAGACCTCCAGCCGTCCGTCGGCGTTGTTGGCCGCCACCAGCCGCCCGATGATTTTTCCGCCCATCGGCCACCAGCCGCTCCACGTTCCGCCCGGCGTCGTCTGCCACGTGTGGAACACCTCGCCGTCCACGCGACGGATGAAGAGCTCGAGCCTCCCGTCGGCGTTTCTCCCCACCGCCGGCAGCGCGAAGACGAAGTTGTCTCCGCCCATGCCCGCGAAGCCGCTCCAGCGCCCGCCCGGAGTCA
Source organism: Myxococcota bacterium (assembly GCA_040752975.1). Lineage (GTDB taxonomy): Bacteria > Myxococcota > Myxococcia > Myxococcales > Myxococcaceae > JADLDB01. The sequence goes on along the minus strand of JBFMHF010000267.1, from coordinate 2,852 downwards.
CCTGCCACGCGTGCGACACGGTGCCGTTGGCGTCGGCGACGAAGACCTCGAGCCGCCCGTCCGCGTTCTCCGCCACCACCGGCGGGCCGTAGCCCACGGCTCCCAGGTCCGCCCAGCGCGACCAGCTTCCACCCGCGGACGTCTGCCAGCTCTGCAGCAGCCGGTTGTCCGGCCCGCGCGCGAAGGCCTCCAGCCGCCCGTCCTTGTTCCGCGCCACGGCCACGTTGAAGTCGTAGTCGGCCGGGGGCGCCGCTGGAGGAGGCGCGCCGCCCGCGCAGGTGCCGCCGCCCGGCCCGCCGCCCCACCACTCCCAGTGCCAGGGCTCGACCGCCACCGTGCGCCGGAAGCCGAAGCGCCCCGCGTTGTTCGCCAGCCAGTTGTAGACGCCCGGGTCGCGCGTGTTGAGGTCCAGCGCGTGGCCGCTCTGGTGGTTGCTCTCGCCCGGAGGCGCCGCCAGGTTGCACGAGTTGCAGTTGCAGTTCCGGTAGCAGGAATAGAGGTACTGCTGCTCTGCCATGGTGCGGAAGCCCGACACCACCCGCAGGTACACGCCTGCGCGCGCCGCCTCGTTCTGCATCAGCGAGTACGCGTTGGCCGTCGCCACCTCCACCGGCTTGCCGTCGGCCGACACCACGGTGATGGAGAAGGCCCGCCCATTGGTGTAGCCGGTGTCGCTGCGCGGCGAGCACACCACCAGGCCCTGCTCGGCGGAGCTGACGAGCTCGTCCTCGGGCTCGCTCTCGGTGGAGACGACTTCCCCTTCCGACAGTCCGCAGCCGGCCAGCAACGTCACGCCCAGGAGACAGTGAAGACGCATCGCGCGCATGGGCGGAGAGCAGAGCAGCCCACATGCCACGCGCCGTCTCCGAGGGCGTGTGTCAGGCCCGTTGCCACCGCCGCGCGCCCGCGTCGACGACACTGCCCGAGAGCGCGACGTCACCGCTGCGTGACGGCGCCCGACGTGCGGTCGATTCCTGTCAACGCGCTGGACACTTCGCCGGAATTTCGCTCGGCTTTCCTGGCGGCAAGTCTCTGAATTCCGGACGGGCAACGCCGCTCCCCCACGCTTTGACAATCACCGCATGACCTCCATCTCCTCTGTCCGCCAGCAGCAGGTCTCGTCGCGCGTGGCCGCGCCGCTCAACCAGGCCCGCAACGCGCAGCTCTCCTTCGAACAGTGCTGGCCGTACATCGAGCAGTACGCGCGGCAGTACGGGGCGGATCCGCACGTGATGGCGGGCATCCTCATGCAGGAGTCCGGCTTCAAGAACTTCCAGGTGCACCGCGACGGCACCGGACACGGCCTCATCGGGCTGGACGACAACGGCCTGCTGCCCGACTTCGAGCGCTGGAGCGGCACGCGCGTGGGCCGCGGCCACAACGCCGCCACCATCCCGCCGGAGAAGCAGATTGAGTACCTCGCGAAGAAGCTGGGCGAGATGACGCGCCAGTACGGCAGCGCGTTTGCCGCGGCGCGCGCGTGGCACCGGGGGCCGGGCGGGATGAATGACTCCCGCGGCCGGCACTACGAGTCCCTCATCCGTGCGCACATCTCGAAGCTCTTCCCCGGAGGCCGCACGCCGCCCGGCGCCGAGGTGCCGCCGTCGAGTCCTTCGAGTCCGTCCGCGCCGTCGAAGCCACAGCCGTCAGCGCCGCCCGCGTCGGAGGTGGCCGCCGGCGAGAGCTACCACATCAAGCGCGGCGACACGCTCTGGGCCATCGCCAGCCGCTTGAAGGCCCAGGGCATGAAGGGCTCGCACTGGGACATCATTCATCAGATCCAGGCGCTCAACCCGAAAATCACCAACCCCAACCTCATCTACGCGGGCGACACCATCCGCCTGCCCGCGGTGGGCGGCTCCACCTTCACGCCCTCGCAGAAGCCTCCGGTGGCGGTGCAGCCCCCGCCCGTACAGCAGGTGGACGACAACAAGCCGCCCGTCGGCAACTACAAGGTGCCGTACATCAACCAGTACCGGCCGGTGGGCGCCGAGCGCGGGTACTGGAACGGCCCGGCCAACTGCGGCCCCACGTCGATGGCGATGGTGGCGCGCGCCTTCGGCTACGGCGGCAACATGTCCGACGCGCAGCTCATCAACCACCTCGGGAAGTTCGGCGGCACGGGCAGCAACGGAACGTCCGTCAACGGCATCGTCGCCATGGCGCGCGCCATCGGGAAGCAGGGCACGGTGAAGGGCCCCGGCCCCAACATCGAGTGGATGAAGGAGCAACTGCGCGCCGGCAAGCTGCTGGTGGCCAACGGCGATTACCACGCGATGCCGCCGCACCAGAACGAGTCGCGCACCTCCGGCCACTACGTCTGCGTCGCCGGCCTCGACGAGCGCGGGAACTTCATCGTGAGAGACCCGGCCGACCAGAACGTCCGCACCATCACCCCGTCGCAGATGGCCCACTTCATCCGCTCCAACCCCAACGGCGGGTGGTGCATCTCCGTCGGCTGAAGAGGAGACTGACTGCCCATGGCCCCGAAGAAGAAGAAGTCGCCCGAGAAGAAGCCCCCGGAAGCCGTCACCTGCCTGCTCTGCAAGAAGGAGGAGGCGCCCGACGTGCCCGGCGCGACGTACACCGCCACCGGGGAGAACGGCATGCTGCTGAACTTCTGGATGTGCGACCAGTGCGCCATCCCCCTGGGGCCGGGGCAGGGGCCCATCGACATCGATGACCCGACGCTGAGCGTCTGACTGACCTCCCTGGCAGCGCTGGACACGGCGGCCCCCCCGGCGCCGGGCAGGCCGCCCGCCATGTGGGCAAATCGATTGCTGCAGGAACCACGTCCGGGGTGGCTGGTGCAGCACTCGATTTCAAGTCAGCGGCCCCCCCCCCCCCCCCCC
>JBFMHF010000266.1:0-4904 GCA_040752975.1 Myxococcota bacterium | reverse complement strand
CCCTGACCCTCTCCCCCGATGGGGGAGAGGGAAACAGGCTTCAGAAGAGATCGGCGGCTGCGCCCGCGAGGCCGGGGTTGCCCTGTGACGCGCCGCCGGCGCCACCCGTGCCGTGCACCAGCGTGCAGCCCGTCAGCGTCACCGTGCTGGACGAGCGGTACACCGCGTAGGTCGGCCCGCCCGCGCCTCCTCCGCCGTGGCCTCCGCGCCCGCCCGGACGCCCGTCGCCGCCGTTGCCGCCGGCGCCTACCTCGCCGGTGCAGGAGGTGCCTCCGAGCCCGCCGCTCCCGCCAGAGCCGCCGGGGCCACCTGCGCCGCCCGCACCGCCTGCGCCGCCCGAGCCGCTGCGGATCGTCGAGTTGCGGACGGTGATGGTGCTGCTGCGCGCGAAGAGGCCGAAGGAGCCACCGCCGCCCATTCCTCCCGTGCCGGGAGCGCCACCACAGCCGCCACCACCTCCACCTCCGCCGCCGTTGCCAGAGCCGTCGTCGCAGAAGAAGCAGCCCTGCCCGCCGCCGCCGCCGCCGCCGCCGCCGGCGTTGCCGTGTGCGCCCGTGCCTCCCGTGCCGCCCGCGTTGCTCTGCCAGTACCCGCTGACGAGCGCGCCCCCGCTGCCCGCCGTGCCGTTGGTGCCCGCGCTCGCCACGACGGTGGAGGTCGTGCCGTCGGTTCCGCGCCGGCCGGGATCGCCGCCGGATCCGCCGGGGCCGCCTGGGACGCCGCTGACGCCGGTTCCGCCCGCGAGCCCCGCGTTCGACCCTTCCGTTCCGCCGCGGCCCCCGTTGCCGCCGAGGCGCGAGCAGGAAGAAGTGCCGCCGGTGCCTCCGGCGCCCCAGCCCGAGCCGTCGCAGCTGCCGCCGCCACCGTTGAAGCCCGCCGTCCCGTTGCCGCCCGGAGCGCCGTTCGCGCCGCCCGTACCGTTGCCACCCGAGCCCGCTTCCAGCACGCACGCGTTCACCGAGAGCGCGGTGCAGGTGACGCAGATGAGCCCGTAGCTGCTGGCTCCCGGCGCCGTGGTGCTGCCCGCGCGAATCGTCAGCCGATCGAGCACGGTCGCGGTCGTGAGGTTGGCTCCCTCCATCGCCGCCACGCGATTTCCGGACAGGGCGGACGAGGTGATGGTGGCCACGTAGGAGTTGGAGCGCCGCCAGCCGTTCATCCTCGAATAGCCGCCGTAGATCGACACGCCGTCGGCCAGCGTCACGCGGCCCACGTACGTGCCCTCCGACACGTAGAGGGCCGTCTTTCCCGTGCCCACCGCCCGCGTCAGCGCGCCGATCACCGTCCCCATCGGCTGCGCCATCGTGCCCGGGTTGGAGTCGCTGCCCAGCTCGTCGACGAAGAGGGCGGACGCCGCGTCGCCGTCCACGCCATCACAGTTCGAGTCGGTGAAGGCGTCGTCGGGGGCGTCCGTGGTGCTGGTCGGCGTGCAGGCGTACTCGCAGCCGTCCACCAGGGAGGCGTTGAGGTTGTAGAAGTTCGGCAGACACGAGACGAAGCCGCAGACGCCGCTGGCGCAGCTCGTCACCGCGTTGGGGATCTGCGTCGCGCAGGAAGTGCCGCAGCCTCCGCAGTTGTTCACGTCGGCGGCCAGCTCGGCCTCACAGCCGTCGTTGGCCATGCCGTTGCAGTTCTCGAAGCCCGTCTCGCAGGGGCCCAGCACGCAGCCCGCGTCGGCGCAGCCTGCGTCGGCGTGGGCGAAGCTGCAGGCGTTGGTGCAGGAGCCGCAGTGCCTGACGTCGGTGCGCACGTCCTGCTCGCAGCCGTCGTTGCGCTTGTCGGCGTTGCAGTCGTCCCAGCCCACCTCGCACACGCTGGAGCAGCTGCCGAGGCTGCAGGCGGCCATCACCACGTGGTTGGTGGAGCAGCTGGCGTTGCACGCGCCGCAGTTGAGCGGGTCCTCGTGGGAGTGCACCTCGCAGCCCGAGCCTGCGTCGAGATCGCAGTCGGTGTAGCCGGTGGTGCAGCCCTGGCAGCGGTTGCCGGTGCAGGCCACCTGGTTGGCGCAGTCCATCGCCGAGCGGCATGTCTTGCCCACCGCGCAGGGGGCGCAGGGGCCGCCGCAGTCGACGTCGGACTCGAGGCCGTTCAACATCCCGTCGGTGCAGGTCGACGGCACGCAGCGCTCGGCCATGCAGACGCGGCTGGTGCAGTCACCGGGCACCGCGCACACCTCTCCGTCCGCGCAGGGGCCGCAGGTGGGGCCGCCGCAGTCCACGTCCGTCTCCGCGCCGTTTCTCACGCCGTCGGTGCAGGTGGGCGCCTGGCAGCGGCCTTGATCGCACACGGCGCTGGCGCAGTCCCGGGGGAGCGTGCAGCGCTTGCCGTCCACGCAGGGGTCGCACGCTCCGCCACCGCAGTCCACGTCCGTCTCGTCGCCGCCGATCTTCCCGTCGAGACAGGCCGGCGGGTGACAGGTGCCGTCGGTGCACACCCCGCTGACGCAGTCCTGGGCGGTGGCGCACCCTCGCCCCTCGAAGCACTTGGGGCAGGCGCCGCCGCAATCCTGATCCGTCTCCTGGCCGTTCTTTACCCGGTCTTCGCAGGTGGCGGGCGTACAGGTGCCGGCGGTGCAGACACCGCTGACGCACTCCTTCGCCTTGCTGCAGGGGGCGCCGTCCGAGACGTTGGCGCGTTCCCCGCAGCCGGAGAGCAACAACAGCATTCCGATGAGCGCTGACCGGGCAGTCACTCCTCGCAGGAAACCACTGCCCGGGCCCGAGGGAAAGACGGCCGCCCTCCGGCCGTCGTTGCGTCGCGTCACCGAGTGTGCCAAGCGCCCACCCCACATCCGACGGAAGGAGGTGACAGCGCACATGACGACGGTACGAGTGAAGGACGGTGAGTCGATCGAGGCGGCCCTGAAGCGGTTCAAGAAGGCCACCGAGAAGGCCGGCATCCTCTCCGAGATCCGCAAGCGCGAGCACTACGAGAAGCCTTCCGTTCGGAAGAAGAAGAAGGCCATCGCGGCGAAGAAGCGCGCGGTGAAGAAGACCCGCAAGTTCTAAAAGGCTGGCGGTCCGTCAGCTTTCTCCGGAGGTCGGCGACCTGCGCAGGCCTCCGGTTTCGTTTTCAAGACGAGGAGAAACGGCCATGGCCACGATTCGCGAGCGCCTCGACGCGGACCTGAAGGACGCGATGCGGGCGAAGGATCAGCTCAAGCTGGACACGATTCGCGCGGTGAAGAGCGCCATCAAGTACAGGGAGGTGGAGGGCGAGGCGAAGGTGCTGGACGAGCCGGCGATCATCGCCGTCCTCACCACCATGGTGAAGCAGCGCCGTGACTCCATCGAGGAGTTCACCAAGGCGGGCCGCGCCGAGCTGGCGGACAAGGAGGCGAAGGAGATCGCCGTCCTCCAGCAGTACCTCCCCAGGCAGCTGTCGGCCGCCGAGCTGTCCAAAGAGGTGGCGAAGGCCATCGGCGAGGCCGGCGCGAAGTCCATGAAGGACCTGGGCGCCGTGATGAAGCTCCTCACCCCCCGGCTGAAGGGGCAGGCGGAAGGCAAGGCGATCAGCGAAGAGGTGAAGAATCAGCTCGGCAAGCTCGGTTGACGGGAGCAGGCCGTCTCCATGCTGATCCCCGAGGCAAAGATCCAGGAGGTGCGCGAGCGCGTCGACATGATCGCGCTGGTGCAGCGCCACGGGGTGGAGCTCAAGAAGTCGGGCCGCAGCTACAAGGGCCTGTGTCCCTTCCACGGGGAGAAGTCGCCCAGCTTCTACGTGTGGGCCGACGAGAAGCGCTTCAAGTGCTTCGGCTGCCAGGCCGGCGGTGACGCGATCAGCTTCGTGCAGCGGCTGCTCGGGAAGACCTTCGTCGACACGGTGCAGGATCTCGCGAAGGAGCTGGGCATCGACCTCGAGGCCGCGGTCGACCCCGGCCAGCGCGAGAAGCAGCAGGTGAAGGAGGCCACCGACTTCGCCGCGCGGCACTTCCAGGAGCGCCTGTGGGATCCCGCCGCCGGGCAGCACGCGCGCGAGTACCTCCGCAGCCGCGGCCTCACCGAGGAGCTGATGCGGGCCTTCGGGCTGGGCTGGGCGCCGCTGGAGTGGACGGGCCTCGCCGACAAGCTGCGCGAACACGGCCTGCTGGCCTTCGGTGAGAAGGCGGGCCTGGTGGCGCCCCGGCAGCGCGGCGACGGCTACTACGACATGTTCCGCGGGCGGGTGATGATCCCCATCCGCAGCCCGGAAGGCCGCACCATCGCCTTCGGCGGCCGCCTGCTGGAGGGCGACGACGGGCCGAAGTACCTCAACTCGCGGGAGAACCGGCTCTACAACAAGTCCGACGTCCTCTACGGGACGGATCAGGCGCGCGACGAGATCCGCAAGAGGAAGTCGGCCGTGCTGGCCGAGGGGTACTTCGACTGCATCGGGCTGCACCAGGCGGGCGTGAAGAACGCGCTGGCCCTGTGCTCGACGGCGCTGACGCCTGGCCACCTCCAGCTGCTCGGCCGCCTGGAGGCGAAGGAGCTGGTGCTGCTCCTCGACGGCGACGAGGCGGGGCGCAAGGCCGTGGAGCGCCTCGCGGGCCCGCTCCTCAACGCCGGCGCCAACTGCCGCGTGGCCGTGCTGCCCGAGGGCGAGGATCCCGACACCTTCGCCCGGAAGGCCGGGGCCGAGGCGGTGCAGGCCCTGGTGAAGGACGCGGCCCCCCTCACCGCGCACCTCTTCAAGACGATGCTGCCTGACGGGCCCGCCGCCACCTTCGAGGACAAGATGGCCGCGCTCGAGCGCCTCAAGCCGATCACCGCGCAGATCCCCGTGGGCCTCACCCGGTCCGCCTTCTTCGGGGCCATGGCGCGCCACTTCGGGCTGCCGGCCCAGGAGCTCGAAGCCTCGCTGCGCTCGAAGGCGGCCTCACCCGTCAAGCCAGCCCCCAAGCCCCAGGCCCCCGCCGAGCCCCC
>JBFMHF010000265.1:0-4906 GCA_040752975.1 Myxococcota bacterium | reverse complement strand
GGCCGGCGGGGCGGCGGGGCGGGCGGGAGGCGCTGCGGGTGCGGCGGCCGCCGGGCGCGCGGGAGGGCTCGCGCTTCGCGCGGGAGCAGCAGGGGCAGCGGGCCGGGCCGGAGCCGCTGGAGGACGAGCAGGAGGTGCGGGCTTCTTCGGCGGCGGAGGCGGCATGGGCAAACCAGAATCGGAATCACCGCTGGGTGCAAGCGTCTCTGCCTGGTGCTGGGTGGCCGGCGGGCGTTCCAGGGCGCGTCTTCGCAGCGCAGTCCTGTCGAGTGGCGTGCGCGTCTCGCGGCGGCCGTCGTCTGGAGAGAAGGGCGATGGACAGGCGACTGCGGCCCACTGTCGCCCGACGCTTTTCGCCCGGGCGAGGACGTCGGGACGATGGCTGCCCCTTCAACTTGCGTCCGGAATCGCCCGCCGCGGGACCCGGCGGAGGCCCTCTTCCGTCCGCCCGCCGGATCCCGCGTCCTTCACCGCCAGAGCGCCCGCTCGACCTGCGCCACCACGCGCGCGTCGCACGTGAGCAACAGGGAGCCGTGCTCCAGCTCCACCACCCCTGCGTCGGGGGTGAACAGCGCCGCCTCCTCCCCCCAGCCTCCGTCCACCCACGGCACCACCACCGTCAGCCGCGCGAGCCGCAGCCCGCCGCGCCGCAGCGCCCGCGCCGCCGCTTCGAAGTGCCGGCCGACGAACCACGACCAGGGCTGCTCCAGCGTCACCGCGCGCACCGTGTCGGCCCGTGGGAGCTGCGTCAGCGCGTGCGCGGCCCGCTCCAGTCGATTCGTCGGCTCCACCCGCTCGCGGTCCCACGGCTCGCGCGCCAGCGACGTCAGCCGCGCCTCCACCACGAAGCCGCGCCGCCACGTCAGTTGGCAGACCGTCTGGTGCAGGGCCAGCGGGCCCAGCAGCGCCCGGGCGTGTCGCGCCAGGTGAAGCGCCTCGGCTTGCCGCAGCCGCGCGTCGTCGGGCGCCTCCTCGAGGTGGAGCTGCAGCTGCATCAGCTCGCCGCGAGGGTCGCCGCGCTCGGTGAGCCAGTCCGCCACCACGGCCATCGCGGCGGCGTCTTCCATGGGCATGTCGGGTGGCAGCACCATGAGCGGGCCGACGGAAGGGCCCGCGTCGCCTGACGACTACGCCAGCGGCTTGAACGGCCTGCGCACGACGCGCCGCGGCCTGCGCGCGTCGTCCTCGAAGGACAACACCCGCTCCACCGCTTCCACCAGCAGGCTGGCGCGTTCGAAGGGCTTGGCCAGGTAGCCCTGGATGCGCGTGGGCACGCCCAGGAGCGGCTCGGGGTACGCGCTCATCAGGATGGCGGGCAGCCCGGGCCTGTAGCGGCGCAGCTTCTCGATGACGTCGAAGCCCGTCGCGCCGGGGAGGTTCTTGTCCGTCACCACGAGGTCGCACGGCTCTCCGAGGAAGACGGCTTCGGCGTCGGGCAGTGTGGCCGCCGTCAGCACCGTGTGCCCTGCGCGCGTCAGCACCACCTTCGCGAGGGTGAGGACAGACGCTTCATCATCGACGACGAGAATGCGAGCCATGCCCCTTCAACGAAGCAGCCGCCGTGCCGATCTGAAACCGGGTGGATTCCCACGGTGGACACACCCACCCACCTGCGCAGTGAGGTGTCCGGACAGCGTGCGCCGCCACACCCCGCATCGCGTGCATGTCGGCCGAGGTGGGCGGATTCAGCGGGTCGTCTTGAAGAGGAAGGGGTAGGTGATGACGAAGCTGCCGCCCTTCTGTGAGGGGAAGCGCCAGGTCCGCACGCGCGACAAGAGGCACGTCTCGAGGGCCGGGCTGCCCACCGTCGACGTCGAGACGCGCGCCGCGTCCACCATTCCAGCGGGCGACACGTGGAAGGTGACGGCCACCTTCCCGGACAGCTCGGGCTTCGTCACCAGCTGCTCCTCGTAGCAGAAGCGCACCTGCCCGAGGTGCGAGCGGATGATGCGGCGAATGAGCTCCTTGTCGAGGCAGGCAGTGCCGCCACACACCACGGTGTCGTCGACGTCCAGCTCTGGGTTCTTCTCCTCCTTGCACTTCCTCCCGTCGGGACACAGCCGGCCCACGCCGTCGCCCACCTTCGCGCCTGGCCGCCCGATGGCGCCGATGCCCAACAATTCTCCGCCCGGCCCACCCGCGGCGCTGCCGCGCAGCGTGACGCCGCCCAGCCCGTCGGAGTTGCCCACCATGGTTCCGACTGCGTGGGACAACTCCTTGCCCAGCCCGCCGCCGCCGAAGACGCCCTGGTTGCCGAGGCCCTGGAACAACTTCCCCACCAGCAGGCGCGCGTCGCTGCCACCGCCGCCGATGCGGGGAGGCGTCGCGGTGCGCTTTGGCGTCCCGTCCCTCGAGGGGCCTCCCTTCTTCGGCGTCTCCGGCGCAGCCCCGGCCGCAGCCGCTCTCTTCGGCGGCTCCGGCGGCTTCACGAGGAACTGCCTGAGGCGCGTCGCCTGCGCCTGCGTGGGCCCTTCGTCGTCCCAACCCTCGTCCTGGAAGAAGCTCATGCGCGCCAGCAGCACCGCGCAGAAGAGCCCGCAGAGGAGCAGCACGTTGAGGAAGCGGTAGTCGAGGCGCTCGTCGAGGGACGCGACGGCGCGGCGGGGGCGACGGATGCGGAAGGCTTCCACCGTCAGCGTGCCGGCGTCGAGGCGAACGGCGTCGCGCTGGCCCAGGCGCATCACCCAGCCGTCTTCCGACTCCGTCGCGAGGCCGCGGGAGATGCACTCGTCCAGCGACAGCGGCGTCTCGGCGTTGCGCAGCACCTCGCCCGACAGCCCGTCGGTGAAGGAGAACAGGAACGCGCCGCCAGCGCAGGAGAAGCCCGCACGTCCCGCGCGGGGGAGCACCACGTCGGCGCCGGCTCCCCCCAACGTCACCGCGCGCTCGCCGCCGCCCGCGTCCAGCACGTGCGTCGCCACGCGATGGCTGCCCCAGCGCACCCGCACGCACAGCGCCTCCCCGTTGCCTGTGACGATGGGGGTGGGCTGGTGCTGGGTGCGCGCTTCTGCGTGCATGAGTGCCTCCGCGGGGCCGTGCCTCGACACGGACAGCGCCGGCGCGAAACGGTTCCGCGGAGGAGAGGACCGCGGTGGCGTTGCGGCTCGAGCAGGTTCCGGGCGACGGCCGGTGCCCTTGTTCTGACTGGACGGCGGAGGGTGACTTCGGGGGCGGGTGCAGGGCGACTCGCAGGGCGTCGGAGCGCGTCCCCGGAGAGGCGGAGCGCGGCCTCGTGCGGTGTCGGAGCGCGGCTCGGGGCGCCGTGCGCATCACCCGGTGTCACTCGCGCCGAGCATCAGCCGCACTCGAGCGACGCGACGCTGGACGCCACCACCCAGTCCTCGTTCGCCTGGGCGCACCGCGTGGTGAGGAGGTCCGCGCTCTGCTGGCAGGTGAGCGTCGCCCGACAGCTGAAGAGCGCCTGGGTGGCGCGGGCCAGCTTCACGCAGTTCTCCCGGCCCGTCGCGTTGAGGCGCTCGAGCTCGGTGGTCCACGCCGCGACGCACGCGTCCTCGGTGACGCCTCCGAGTTGCCCACACTTCGCTGCCTGTGCGCAGAAGCCACGCACGGAGGAGGCCAGCCCACAGCCGGACAGGGTGAGGAGGGCGGCTGCGAGGAGCGGGCGCATGGGTGAAAATCGTACCGCACGGCGCTGGGCCGCCTGAAAGACGACCGCGCTGGCCGAAGGCCCTAGACTGCGCCCGTCCCATGGCGGCTTCAGGACTCAAGCCCAGCGTGGCGCTGCGCAGCGAAGGCGGGCGTCAGGAGCTGGTGGACTCGGCCACGAAGCGCTCGCTGTTGCTCAGCCCGCTGGAAGGCAGGCTGCTGTCGCTGTGGGACGGCCTCGCGTCGGCCGCGCACCTCACGGAGATGGCGCGGGCGCAGGGCGTCGTCATCGAGGCGCGGCAGGCGGCTGTCTTCCTGGAGCGGCTGGGGAGAGCAGGCTTCCTCGCGGCCGCGCCGGCGGTGGAGACGGGGTTGGTGCCCGACGCGCCGGGCCTCGAGCGCCTCGACGACGTGGCGCCCGCGCTGCGGGGCGACCTGCTCATCGAGAAGGTGTCGGGCACCAAGGGTGTCCTCCAGGTGACGGATCCGCTGAAGAACCGGTCCTTCACGCTGTACGACTTCGAGGTGTCCATCGCGCGGCTGCTGGACGGCAAGCGCACCGCGGGGCAGGTCATCGACGCCGCGGCGCGCATCGGCATCCCGGTGACGCTGGAGAGCCTGCGGAAGTTCATCCGGCAGCTGCGGGGCTATCGCTTCATTGATGAGCGCCGCCTCACCGGAGAGGTTCCGGTGGCGTCCGCTGCCGCGCCGCCGGCGCCCGTGTCCGACGCGTGGACGCCGGAGCTGCGCGAGCTGTACGAGTCGGCGCAGCGGCTCTGGAGACAAGGCAGGCCCGAGGCCGCGCTGGAGTACCTCGACGCGTTGCTGGACGTGGCCCCCACGCTGGAGGAGCCGCGGGAGCTGAAGGCGCGCATCGAGGCCGAGCGCGGAGGAGAGCCGCAGTCGGACGTCAACTTCGACAGCCTGCACGGAACCGTCAACCCGCTCCTCGACAGCGGCGAGCCCATCGAGACTCCGGAAGCGGAGCCGGCGTGGCTCAGCACCGGCGCTTCGCCGCCCCGCCCGAAGGCGGTGACACCGCTCGCGCCGTCCACTCCGGAGGCGGCCGCCGCGGGCGACAACCCATTCGCTGCGATTCCCACCGAGAGCTCACTCATGCCGATGCCGCTCGCGGGGATTCCCCCGTCCGCGCTGGAGAAGAGCGGCCCTCCGGCGCCGATTCCGAGTGGGAGTACGCCGAAGACGGCGGGGCCCTTCGCGCCGATTCCGGGTGGCTCGTCCCCGAAGGCGACGAATCCGCTCGCGCCGATTCCGAGTGGGAGTACGCCGAAGACGGCGG
>JBFMHF010000264.1:0-4960 GCA_040752975.1 Myxococcota bacterium | reverse complement strand
CCCCGCTGCTTCCCGCCGTGCCGCCACCGTCACCGCCACCACCCTCGCCTCCACCCGGCCCGCCGGCGTCCTCTCCGCCCTGCCCTCCTCCTGCGGCACCTCCGCCCGCTGCACCCGCGTCCAACGACACCGGCGGCGTCCAGGCATCCAGCACCAGGCCATCACACGCCGCCAACACCAGGCTCAGCGCACCCCACTGCCATGCACGTTGACGTCGTGCTGCGCCTCCGCGCGCCAGTTGTTGCATGACGGACCACACCTCGCGTGTCGAATCCGGTGGATCCGGACTCGCCGCGCGCCCCCGTCGCAAGTTGGATGCCGCGCTACTTCGCCTCGATGGTGGAGTCCGCCGACTTGTCCACCGTGACGGTGGCGCCTCCGTACACGACGAGCGCGCTGGCGCCAGTGAGGGCGCCCGTGACCTGGGTCGAGGCCCGCACCGTCAGCCGCGCGCGGTTGCTGCCCGACACGTTGACGGCGCTGGCCGCGACGCCCTGCACGTCGATGACGGAGTCGTCCTGCGCTGACGCGTTCACCGACGTCGCCAGGCCCGCCGCGATGGCCGTCGAGGCCTCCGTGGCTGACACCTCCAGCTGCGTCGACGCCACCCCCGTCACCGTCCCCGACGAGCCCCCCGACGCCACCAGACGGAAGAGAGACACCGGCGTCGCCGTGGCGACCGCGCGCGAGCCTGTCTGCAGCTCGAGGCCCTCCACGGCGTCGTTGGTGACTTCCAGCTTGAGGCCCACCACGGGCGCCAGCGTCACGTCCGGCCGCACCCGCGCGACGAACACCTCGCCGCTCTCCACGTACGTCTCGATGTACTGCAGCAGGTTGGAGTCAGCCGTCAGCTTCACGTTCCGCTGCCCCGTCAACACCGTGGCGGTGACGCCGCCCTCGACGCGCACCCGCTTGAAGGCGCCCACCGTGCGCGCCTCGTTCTCCGGTACGCCGCTGCCGACGATGGTCTGCGGGTACGCACAGATGCAGCCGGGCAGCAGCCCACCGAGAAGAAAGACCCACGGGCTTCGCCGCGTCCGACGCACCATGGCGCCACCATAGGCTCGGGAAAGTCGCGAGTGAATCGGCTTCCAGCCGACGTCACCCCGCGTCGGAGGCCTCGAGCCCCAGCCGCGCACACACCCGCTCCGCCTCGGCCACCTCGCTCGCCTGCGCCCCGGCCAGCGACGCACACCACACCGTCAGCCGCCCCACCCGACGCACCCCCAGGAAGGCGACATCGCCACCACCGTCAGCCGCCAGAGAATAGCGCACGCCGACGAAATCGACCGAATCAGACTTTTCGAGAATTCGGACTGCCTGCCCTCCGAGGGCGCGCTCCAGCGCCGCCAGCGCCGGGAAAGCGCGAGTGGAGGACTCGAGCTCCAGCACCGCGCGACCGGGCGGACCCACGGTGAGGCCCTTCGCGCCGGGCGTGGCCTTCCAGCCGTCGGGCAAGGGGACCTTGAGACCTGCGCGCGAAGACGGCAGGGGCGTCGATGCGTCGAGCGACTGCGACGGCGAAGGGCACGCGGCCGTCGCCAGGCCGAAGAGACAGGCCACGGTGAGCCGCGCGCCGCGCACCGCTTACTTGGCGCCCGGGGAAGGCGGCGCCGCCGCAGCGGGCTTGGAGGCCTGCGCCTCCATCTTGGTCGAGCCCTCGAAGATGACGCCCTTCTCCATCGACATGGCCGGAGTCTCGATGGTGCCCTTCACGCGCGCGGGCGGGTGCAGCTCCACCATGCTGGAGGCGCGAATGGTGCCCTCCACCACGCCGTTGACGATGACGGTGCCGGCGGTGATGTCCGCGTTCACCTTGGCCCCCGGCCCGATGGTGAGCGTGTCTTTGGTCATGATCTGCCCGGAGAACTTCCCGTCGATGCGGACCTGCCCCTCGAACGTCAGCTTGCCGTCGAACTCGCTGCCCTTGCCCAGAAGCGAGTCCAGGTCACCACCACCAGTGCGTGAAGACACGACTTTCTCCTCTTTGGAGGGCGCGCCCTCGCGCTTCTCCGTGCCGAACAGTGCCATGTGCGTTTCTGCTTCCCAAGAAGTGCTTCAGTTACCGCCGGATGAGCTGAACGATGCGCTCCAGGTCCTCATAGCTGAAGAAGTCGACTTCGATGGTGCCCTTTCCACCGCCACGCTCCACCAGGCGCACCTTCGTGCCCAGTCGTCGCTGGAGGTCCTCCACCAACCGCCGGGCCTCCGGACTGGTGCGCGCCTGTGCCTTCTTCTTCGCGGGCGGGGCCGGCCGCTGGGCCTTCACCCGGGCCTCCGTCTCGCGCACGGTGAGCTTCTCCGTCACCACCGCGCGGGCCAGCGCCACCATGTCCTGCGCCCTGGGCAGGCCCAGCAACGCGCGGGCGTGCCCCATGTCGAGGTCGCCCTCGTTGAGCAGCTGCTTCACTTCGTTGGGGAGAGAAAGGAGGCGCAGGGCGTTGGCGACAGTCGAGCGCTCCTTGCCGACGCGGTCAGCGACCTGCTCGTGGGTGAGGCGGCGCTCCTCCACCAGGCGGCGGAAGGCCTCGGCCTCCTCCAGCGGAGAGAGGTCCTGCCGCTGGATGTTCTCGACCAGGGCCAGCTCATAGGCCTCGGCGTCGGAAGCGTCCTTCACCAGCGCGGGGATGTCCTTGAGGCCGGCGCGCTGGGCGGCCCGCCACCGGCGCTCCCCGGCGATGATGCGGTAGCCCCCCCGGGAGTCCCGCCGCACGAGGATGGGCTGGAGGAGGCCCTGGTTCTTCAGGGACGCGGCCAGCTCCTCGAGCGCGGCTTCGTCAAAGGTGCGGCGGGGGTTGCCGCGGTCGGGGTGCACCTGCTCGAGGGGGAGCCGGGTGACGCCGCCGGGGCTTGAGACCGGGCCGCGGGCGTCGGCGAGGAGCGCGCCGAGGCCTCGACCCAGCGCGCTCTTCCGGTTCTGCGGAGGGACCACCTTGATGACGGGGGGCATGGAGAGCGCCTTGTCCGTGGGGGTGAAGGGGGCGGCTTATGCCACGACGCGGCTGGGCTGTCCGCCGCGGCGGTGGCGGGCCTTCTCGCGCTTGAGCAGCTCGCGGCCGAGCGCGAGGTACGCCTCGCAGCCCTTGGACTTGATGTCGTAGAGGAGGACGGGCTTGCCGAAGCTGGGGCTCTCGGCGAGGCGGACGTTGCGGGGCACCACGGCGTCGAAGACCAGCCGGGGGAAGACGCGCTTCACCTCGCCGGCCACCTGGTGGCTGATGTTGGCGCGCGAGTCGAACATGGTGAGGAGGATGCCTTCCACCTCGAGGCGCGGGTTCAAGGAGCGCTGCACCAGCTCGATGGTGGCCATGAGCTGCGCGAGGCCCTCCATGGCGTAGTACTCCGTCTGAAGGGGAATCAGCACCGCGTCGGCGGCGGTGAGGGCGTTGACGGTGAGGAGGCCCAGCGAGGGCGGGCAGTCGATGAGGACGAAGTCGTAGTCGCGCGCGAGGGGGCGGACGGCGTCCTTGAGGCGGTGTTCGCGGCGGTCGAGGCCCACGAGCTCGACCTCGGCGCCGGTCAAGTCCGCGGTGGCGGGGACGACGTCGAGGAAGCGGAGCTCGGTGGGGCAGGTGAGCTCCTTCAGGGGGCGGCCGTCGATGAGGGCGTCGTACACGCTGCCGGTGAGGGCGGACCTGTCGATGCCCAGGCCGCTGCCGGCGTTGCCCTGGGGGTCCAGGTCGATGAGGAGGGTCCGGCGTTCGGCGGCCGCGAGCGAAGCGGCGAGGTTGATGGCGGTGGTCGTCTTCCCCACCCCACCCTTCTGGTTGGAAATACAGAGGATTCGGCCCATGGGGTGCTTGTAGCACAGGGGTCTGACGTCCGCGGGTTCTGAGCGAACTTTGGTTGCGGGGTCCTGCGGGGGCCTCGGGTCCTGCGGGGGCCTCAGAGCACCCTGCGTCCGGGGTTGGGGCCTCAGAGCCCTGCGTCCGCGTCGGGGGCCTCAGAGCACCCGGCGTCCGCGTCGGGGCCTCAGAGCACCCTACGGTGTTGGGGGGCTCGAGGCACCCTCCTGTTTCACGTGGAACACGGCGACACCGCGCGGGTCGCCGGAGAACGGGAGGGCGAAGGTGCGGCTGGCGAAGAGGCCCATTCCAGCGCCCTGCCCGGCGCGCTCCAGGTCGGCGGCGGGAGGGGTGCGGCCCAACATGGCCACCGCATATCCGCCGGGGACCAGGTAGTGACGCGCGAGGGCGAGGAAGGGGGCGAGGTCCATGAAGGCCCGGGCGATGACCATGTGCGCACGGGGTATCCGCTCGGAGTCGGGACGGCCCTCCGCGCGGGCATGAAGCGCCTTCACCCGTGGAGCCACCCCAGCCTTCACCGCACCGGACTTCATGAAGGCGACCTTCTTCTCCACGGCGTCGACGAGGGTGGCGGTGAGGTCGGGGAGCGCCACGGCAAGGGGGATGCCGGGAAGGCCGGCGCCCGCACCGAGGTCCAACAGGCCTGTTGTTCCTGGTAGCGGCTGGGTCAGGAGGGGTTGGAGGTCGGGGGTGACGGCGAGGGAGTCGAGGAGGTGTTTTTCCACGGCCTCGGCAGGCTCGGTGATGGCGGTGAGGTTGACTCGGGCGTTCCACTTGAGGAGTTCGGCGAGGTAGGCGAGGAGCCGGGGGATGGCGTCCGGGGGAAGGGCGAGGTGGAGAGCCCGGGCGCCTTCCTCGAGCCGCGTCTCCAGGGACTTCTCCACAGGCTCACTCCCCTCGCACGGGGCCAACACCCCGAAACAACGCGTCTCCCGTGAGAGTTCCCCACATCTTCTCCACAGGGGCGGGCGTGTCGTGCCATGGGCGCGCGGTCTGTGCAATGGGGGCCTGCGGCTTCTTGGGTGGGGAAAGTGCGCCCTGCGGGCGCGGGCCTGCTGGCGATTGCTTCTCTGGGCCTGCGGCCGGCTCATTATTTCCCCCCCTTCCCCCGCCTTCGCCCCCCGCCGGGGGCGAAGGGGCGCGCTCTGGGCCGC
>JBFMHF010000263.1:0-5022 GCA_040752975.1 Myxococcota bacterium | reverse complement strand
ATCGCGACGTGTCGCACCGTCGGCGTGCCCGTGCAGGCCTACCTCACCTGGGCCTTCGAGCGCCTCGGCACGCACCGCGACTTCTTCGGGCTGCAGCTCGAGGAGATGACGCCCGCCGCCTTCAAGAAGACGCTGGCCTGACACGCCTTCGCGTGTAGCCCATCACACCTCGGCTCGGCCTTCATCCCGCCGTCGCTGATCGGTCACTTCGCGACGAACAGGAAGAACAACCCGAGAAACCGCGAGCTCGGTCGAGGAGCGGAACGCTCTCCAGCGCGGAGTGAAGCGCGGGGAACGGTCCGCCAACGAGAGCCGTGGGCGCCTGGGGAGGCCGAGCTTGCCGCGGCTCAATGAGGAGATTGACGAGCCCGGGCCCACCCGGTACATCGGCCCTCGCTGTCGGGTGGCCCCGTCGGGCCACTTGAAAAAGGGAAGCCGGTGAAAGTCCGGCGCGGTCGCGCCACTGTGACTGGGAAGCTCCGCGGGGAAGGCGGAGCCCGCGCACGTCTCGAAGCTGTCGCCACTCCGGCTGAAACCCGGGGGAAGGCGGAGGCGAAGCGGTAGGCCCAGGAGCCAGGAGACCTGCCCGACAGTGCGGTGGGAATACCCACCGCTCGTCCTCTCTCTTCGCGGAAGAGAGACGAGGGCACATGAGGCCGTCTTGCCTTCTCAGCCTGGCGTTGTCGCTTGCGGTGAGCGCGCAGGCACAGGCGAATGCCGACGGCGACGCCGCTCCACGGCCAGACGAACGCAACGACACCCGCGCTTCGGTCGCCTCTCCGCCCGCCGCGCCTGCCTCTCCGACGCCCACCGCGCGAACCGCCTCTCCGTCCCCCGGTGCGCCTCCGCCCACGACTCGCTCAGCGTCCGCCTCTCCGTCTGACGCGACGCCCGCCGCAGCGGCCGCCTCTTCGTCAGCCGCACACGCCGCGGCCCCACCCGTCACCGCGCCGCCCGCTGCCGCCGCCCCATCGTCAGCCTCGCGCACCGCACCAGGCACGACGCTCGATGCGTCCTCCTCGCCGCCGGCCCCAGCCGCCCCCCCGAAGTCCCTCGCCGGCACGCGTCCTCCTCCTGCACAGGCAGACGACCTCGCCCTGCCTCCGGTGGATGTGCCCCTGCCCGTCGAGCCTCACGCCAGCCCCACCACGAGAGACCCCACCGCGGCCACCACCACCACCATCGACGTCGCCTCCCGTCAGGGCGAAGCGAAGGACGCGGCCGCCCTCCTCTCATCCGTGCCGGGCGCCGTCCTCTCCGACGCAGGTGGCGCGGGCCAACGCAAGACGCTGTCGCTGCGCGGCGCGGCCTCCAATGCCGTCCTCGTCCTCCTCGACGGCGTACCCCTCACCGGCCCCGGCGTGGCCATGGACTTGAGCCGCATTCCCACCGCGGCGCTGGAGCGCATCGAGGTGCTCCGCGGCGCCGCGTCCGCCCGCTACGGCCCCGGCGCGATGGGCGGCGTCGTCAACCTCGTCACCCGCGCGCCCGGCGGCACAAGCCTCTTCGGCGACGTCACGCAAGGCAGCTTCCTCACCACGCTGGCCACCGTCGGCGGAGCCACCGCGCTGCCGAAGGGCGACGGCCTCCTCCTCCTCCACGGGCTGCACTCCCGCGGCGACTTCACCTTCCAGTACGACGAGCGGCCTGCGCTGGACGGCAACCCCCTCACCACTTCCACCCGCGAGAACAACCAGGCCCTGCAGGGCGGTGGCCTCGCCCGCTACCGGGCCTCCTTCGGCGCCACCACCGCCGACGTCCTCTTCGAGGGCGCCGCCGAGCGCCGCGGGCTGGCCGGCACCGTGCAAAACCCCACGCCCTCAGCCACCCAGTCCACCCTCCGCGGCACGCTGTCCGCGCGCACCTTCACCACCTTCGAGTCGGGCGGCTCCCTGTCCGTGCTGGGCTACGGCCGCCTCGACGACGCCACCTTCACCGGCTCCGCCTTCGGCGCAGGCCGCTACCACCAGCTCGAGTCCTCCGCCGGCGCCGAGGCCGTCTTCTCCGGCGTCGTCTTCGCGCGGCACGGCGTCACCGCCCTCGTCACCGGCGGCGGCGACTGGCTGACCGAGCCTTCCGGCGCCAACCCCTTCCAGGGCCGCTTCGGCGCGATGCTGGCCGACGAAGTCCTCTTCTTCGACGGTGCGCTGGGCCTCAACGCCTCCGCCCGCGTCGACGTGGCGGGCAACTTCACCGTCTTCTCTCCCAAGGCCGGCGCCTTCGTCCTCTTGCCGAAGGGCTTCGAGGTAAAGGCCAACGTGGGCCAGGCCAGCCGCCCTCCAGGCTTCCAGGAGCGCTACGTGATGCAGGGCACGTTGATGCCCAACCCCACGCTGCGGCCGGAGCGCGCCCTGTCCGCCGACGTCACGGCCGGCTGGCGCCACGAGAAGGCCGCGGTGGCGGTGACGGGCTTCGGCGCGCTGTACGAGGACCTCATCACCTACGAGTACTACCCACCGGCGCTGGCCAAGCCCTTCAACGTGATGGCGGCCCGCGTCGCCGGCGTGGAGGTGGAGGGCCGCTTCGCTCCCGCACCGTGGCTGGACGCCAGCGCCTCGTACACCTTCCTCGCGACGCAGAACCTCCGAGATGACCCGCGCTACTACCTCAAGGCGCTGCCCAACCGGCCGGCGCACCGACTGCACGCGCGCGTCTCCGGCGGCGTGGCGTTGCTGCGCGGCCACGCGGAAGTCCTCTTTCAGTCGCAGCAGTACCTGAATCGCACCGAGACGCTGGCGCTGTCCCCCCGCGCCTTCGTCAACCTGGGCGTCGCCTCCACCCCGTGGAAGCGACCGGCGGTGACAGTGGCCTTCGAGGTGAAAAACCTCTTCGACACGCAGTCGCAGGACCTGGACGGTTACCCGCTGCCTCCACGGGCAGCGTTTTTCACCCTGGCGCTGGCCTGGGACGGAGAGAAACCATGAAACAGTGGACGACAGTGCTGTTGGCGGGCGCGGTGGTGGTGTTGCTGGGGTGTCCTCCTTCCGGCGTGGTGTGCCGCGAGGGCACCGTGCCGTGCGGCCTGGGCTGCGTGGACACCGCCAACGACGTGCGCAACTGCGGCGCGTGCGGGAAGGCCTGTGGCGCGAGCCAGGAGTGCACTTCGGGCGCCTGCACCTGCACGCCGGGCACCACGCTGTGCGACGGGAGTTGTGTCGTCTTCAACTACGACGCGCGGCACTGCGGGGCCTGCAACAACGCCTGCGCCGCGGGCCAGGTGTGCGAGCAGGGCCAGTGCCGCGCCACCTGCAGCGTGGGCAGCAGCATCCGCTGCGGGGACTCGTGCGTCGACCCGCTGACGGACGCGCAGCACTGCGGCCGGTGTGACAACGCCTGCGCCCAGGGCCAGGTGTGCCGCGCCGGCGGGTGCGGGTACGAGGCGGTGGCGGCCTGCTACTGGAGCGGCCAGGCGGTGGGCCTCTCCGTCAGCACCGGGAGCCGCGGCCCGCTGTCCGACTTCGGCACCAACCCCGGCGCGCTGGCCCGCTACCAGGGCACGCTGCTGGCCGCCGACGGCACCGACAACCGGCTCTACCAGGCGGTGGCGAATGCGTCGGGAGGCGGCTTCAGCCAGGTGGCGCGCGCCAACGCGACGGGCGCGGTGCCCAACCAGGTGCTGGTGGCCTCGCCGTACGTGTACATCGCCAACGCCGGCAGCGGCACCCTGCAGGTGCTGAAGGAAGGCGCCGATGGAGGCGACGTCCTTCTCCTCGACGCGGGCGTGCCGGGCGGCGTCGCGCTGGGCACCGTGGCCGAGCTGCCGCTGGGCATGAATTCCTACCCGCAGGGCATGGCGAAGGTGGGCGAGGCGCTGTGGATTCCCCTCTACGGCGGCTTCGGCGCAACCGCGGCGGACGCCGGCCAGGAGGTGCTGGAGGTGTCGGTGGCCACGCCCGAGGTTCCGCAGGTGATGCGGCGGGTCAGCCTCAAGGACATCGACTTGAAGCCCTTCGACGGAGGCAGCCCCGTGGCGAGGCCCTTCTCCATCACCGCCCACCGCGGCGCGGTGTACGTGGCGCTCAACAACTTGAATCCCGACACCTACGCGCCGGAAGGCCCGGGCCTGTTGGCGCGCATCGACGTGGACGCGGGGACGGTGTCCGTCATCGACCTGGGCGCCGCCGAGTGCCTGAATCCGCAGTGGGTGGCGCCGGTGGGCAGCGCGCTGGCCGTCAGCTGCGGAGGGAAGGTGCAGTACTCGCCCACCTTCACCGTCGAGTCCGTGTCCAGCGCCGGCCTGGTGCTGCTGAACTCGGCGGACGTGCGCGTGGCCGCCTGGTCGAGCGCCTGTCCCCCGGACGCGGGCGTGATGGCTGACGGAGGGCCGGCGTGTCCGCCGATGATGCCTGGCCGCTTCACCTCGGTGGGCCAGCGGATTGTGCTGACGGACCAGAACGCCGGCCGCATCGTCTTCCTCGACACCGCCGACGGGGGACTCACCGCGACGCGCGGCGTGACGGACGCGCTGAATGTCTGCCCGGTGAGTCCGCTGACGGGTGCGGCGAACGTGTCGGACGTGGTGGGGATGTAGGGAGGGTCGTCCGTGCAGTGGGCAGGTTCCGGACGCCATTCGTCGTCGCCACGCTACACTGCCGCACCGTGCCGACGCGCCGCGACGTGCTGGTCAGCTTCCTGGGCCTGGCCGCCGCGGACGCCTGCCGCCGCGCGAAGGTGGAACCCAGGCCCATCCCCGGCGCCCTCGTCGACCGCGTGCACGAGGTGGGGCACCTCCTTCGCGGCGCCCCTCTCCCACGCACCGAGACTGTCACCGCCCGTCACGACGTCCTCGTCATCGGCGCAGGCGCGGCGGGCCTCTCCGCAGGCTGGCGACTGCGCGGTGCGGGCTTCGACGACTTCCTCGTGCTGGAGGTGGATGACGAGGTGGGCGGCACCGCGCGCGCCGGGAAGAATGACGTGTCTGCCTTCCCGTGGGGCGCGCACTACCTCCCGGCCCCGCTGGACGCGCGCGGCCCCGTGCCCCGGTTGTTGAAAGAGGTGGGTGTCCTCACCGGCGTCGACGAG
>JBFMHF010000262.1:0-5074 GCA_040752975.1 Myxococcota bacterium | reverse complement strand
GGGAGAAGCTGGCGTACGCGCGGCTCAAGGCGCTGCTCGCGGGCACCGGCGCCGACGTGCGGCTGGCGATCGTCGACGCGTGCCGGTCCGGGGCGGGCCTGCGGGAGAAAGGAGGCCGGCCCGCCGACGCCTTCACCATCCGGCTGGCGGACACCCTGCAGGCCACGGGCGAGGCCTTCATCACCTCCAGCGCGGCGGACGAGGCGGCGCTCGAGTCCAACGAGGTGATGGGCAGCTACTTCACCCACAACTTCATCTCCGGGCTGCGCGGGGCGGCCGACGCCTCGGGCGACAAGCTGGTGACGCTGGCCGAGGCGTACCGCTACGCGTACGACCGGACGGTGAGCGCCACGGCGATGCTGCCGGTGGGCGCGCAGCACCCCAACTATGACTACCGGCTCTCGGGCCAGGGCGAGCTGGTGCTGGCCACGCTGCTCAAGCCGTCGGCCGCGCTGGTGCTGCCCCCGGCCGAGCGCGCGCTGGTGATCGATCTCGCGAGAGACCAGGTGCTGGTGGAGGTGCCGGCCGGGCCCGCGCGAGAAGTGGCGCTGGCCCCCGGGGACTACGGCGTGCGCGTCTTCAAGGGAGGGCAGGCCTTCGGCGGCCGGGTGCGGCTCACCCAGGGAATGAGCTTCACCGTCCACCTCGACGACCTGAGCCCCGTGACTTCCTCGGTGCTGGTGGCGGCGAAGGGCGGCCCGGTGGTGGTGCAGACCGTCGACCAACCGCCCGCCTCGAAGAAGCTGGGGCTGGGCGTGGCGGTGGGCGGCACCGGGCGGATCCTCGCTGCGCCCTCCGACACCAACGGCCCCAAGTGGCAGCTGCGCGTCACCTTCGAGCCGCTCACCACGCGCTTCGGGGCGGCAGGCCCGGTCAGCTTCTCCGGCACGCTGCACCTGTTGGGGCTGGGAGAGATGAGCTTCGACGGCGCGCCGGCCGGGCAGGAGGCGGCCAACGAGGCGGGCGCGCAGCTCCGGGTGGGCTACCGGGCGTCGGCCACCTGGTGGCGGCTCGAGCTGGGCCTGGGCGTCGAGGCGGGCCTGGGCTTCCTCTCGCAGCTCTATGGATCGCGCGCTTCGTCTCTGGCGCTGGCGGGTGCGCCGCGGCTGTTCCTGCGCGGCAGGGTGACGGACAGCGTGGCCCTCACCGTCGACGGCGACCTCACCTTCACCGGCGTCACCATCGCGGACGAGGCCGGCACGCGGCTGCAGTGGTACGCGTTCCCCAGCCTCGCGGTGGGCGTCGCGTTCTTCTTCTGAAATCAGGAGTCCGCGCGTCGCATCGGGGCGCGTGACGGGCCCGGCGTCAGCTCGGCCCATTCGTAGGCCCTCGTCGACGCCAGCGCCGGCAGCTTCCCCGACGCGCCAAGACCGCGTCGCTGCCTGTTTCCACCCGCTGGCCGCAACACCTTCGGGGCACTCCAGGTGAGGCCGCGCATGGGCGCTGCCCAACCGCATGATCGGGCTGGCGAATTTTCCCTCGAAATTCAGCTGCACACCTGGTGGGCGAGCAGGGTTCACCTGCACACGCGGAGAGGGGCTCCGCGGAATTTCCTCACGGGTGCCGCGACGGGCGGCCTTTACGACTGGAGCGTCCAGATGGGTGGTTTGTTGCTGATTATCGGTCTTGCGGTCCTGGGCTTCGGCCTGATGCAGCACCTCAAGGGCAAGCGGATCCTCGCCGCGCCTTTCAAGAAGACGGGTGACATCGCGAAGAATCCGGTGTCGGAGGATCCGAAGGGCGCCATGTCCACCGAGGGGCGCGTGCTGCCTCCGGCGCAGGCGCTGCTCTCGCCGGCCTCCAAGACGCCTTGCCTGTACTACGAGCTCAAGATCGAGCGGATCTACGAGAAGACCGAGACGACCCAGGACGGCACCAAGACGGTCAAGGGCACCGAGACCCTCGACACCATCAAGGGCGGCTCCGTCTTCGCGCTCGACGACGGCTCTGGCCGCGTGGAGATCGACGTCACCAAGGGCGCCGACTTCGACAACATGAAGGACGGCTACAAGAAGGAGCTCAACGGCTGGGGCGGCTCGTCCCACGTGCAGTTCGGTGAGTACTCCTACGACGTGCCCGTCATCGGCTCGGACAAGGGCTGGACGATCGGCTTCAAGGCCACCGAGAAGTACGTGCCGGTCGAGGGCAACCTGTTCGTCCTCGGCAAGCTGGAGGGCTCGAAGCTGGTGAAGCCGGGCTGGCGCTCGATGCTGGCGTCCAACAAGGGCCGCGAGGGCCTGCTGGGCAGCATCCAGAAGAAGAAGAAGTTCTCCTTCATCGGCGGCGGCATCGCGGCGGTCCTGTCGATTCCCGTGATGATCTTCGGCCCGCAGCCTGACCCGAACGCGCCGTCGATGTTCTGCGAGTCGGCGCTGACCGACACCCGCGTGAAGTGCGACGACAACGTCAGCAGCGTCTCGGGCGAGGAGTACTCCTGGACGGTGACGAAGCCGGGCCAGTACGAGCTCGAGGTGTTCGCCCCGGCGAAGAAGGTGGCCTTCGACCCGCAGATCATCGTCAAGGACGCGACGGGCACGGTGGTGGCCGACGTCGAGGGCGGCGTGGGCTCGAACGCGAAGGCCACGGTGGACGCCAAGGCCGGGAAGTACACCATCACCGTGAAGCCGGGCGACGAGTACATGGTGAAGGGCGGCTTCTCGTACGAGCTGGAGATCCGCAGCCTGTCCGCTCCCGCCGCCGCACCGGTGGCCGCCGCCGCCGCGGGCGAGGAGGCTCCAGCGCCCGCCGCCGAGGCTGCTCCGGCCGACGGCGCGCCCTACAGCGCGGCTCAACTGGCCGAGCGCGTCGAGTACCTCAACGAGCTCTGCCCGGACACGTACTGCGAGGGTGAGTTCGAGTTCAACTTCACCAAGCTGACCTGCGACGCGAAGGACAGCTGCGAGCTCTCGTTCACGGCCGAGAGCCACGACACGCACAAGAAGTACACCTCGGCGGTCGCGGTGAAGGGCTTCGACAAGCTGGTGCTGTCCGACTCGGACGACTTCAAGTGGGAAGGCTCGTTCGACGAGAAGGTGTCCAACGCGCTTCTGGACTGGGAGATGAAGCCGGTGAACGGCGCGCCCAAGGCGAAGGCCTCGGCCAAGGCCGCCCCGGCGAAGAAGTCGGCCAGCGCGAAGATCGCCGCGCCCAAGGCGACGCCGAAGGCGAAGAACGTGGCGAAGGCCAAGTCGCCCCAGCCCAAGGCAGCCCCTGCTCCGGCCCGCGCGGCTCCGTCGTCCCCGGCGGTGAAGCGCTCCAACAAGAACCTGGCGGACTGAGTTCGCCGGCATCAAGCAGTGCGGCGGCCCGGGCTCCCGACGAGGAACCCGGGCTGTCGTGCTTTTCAGCGCACCTCGATCAACAGCCAGTTGACCTCGAGGAGATCGATGGTGCCTCCGAAGCCGTCCCCGGTGATGGAGAGGGCGCCGAGGTTCCACACGGAGCTGCTGTAGCTGAGCGTCGAGACGTTGGTGCTGACCCAGCCGGTCGCGAACGAGTAGGGGACGGTGCCGGCGGTGCCGCTGTCCACCATGGTGTTTCCGGCGAAGAAGGCCGCGGTGTACTGGTTCAAGTTGCCCGTGATGATGCCGGCGCGCCGCGCGCGGTAGCGCAGGTACACGGTGCGGCCGGGGCTGAAGCTGCTCAGCTTGAACTGCACGCCCGCCAGGCCGGCGCTGCTGACGGTCCAGGCGTAGGGCCAGACCTGGCCCGCGGCGGAGTAGACGGAGGCGGCCGTCGTCGAGTTGAACATCGCGCTGCCGTTGGAGAGGTTCGGGTACGCCAGCCGGCTGTCCGTCCAGAGGAAAAGGTTGCCGTTATTCACCCCGTCGTTGTTGGGCACCATGCAGATCGACGGGTACGCGGGGGACGTCGTCAGCTCGCACACCGTCCGGCACGCGGAGTTGGTGCACATCTGGTTGGAGGCGCAGCTGCTCCGCACCCAGCCCAGGCCATTGCACGTCTCGAGCGCACTGACGTTGCCTACGACACAGCGGGTCGCCCCGACGGTGCAGACAGAGCTCAGGGCGAAGGTGGCCGTCACCGTCATGTTGGAGTTGAGCGTCACGTTGCAGGTGTTGCCCGAGCTGCTGGTGCAGCCCGACCAGCTCGAGAAGGACGAGCCGCTCGAGGCGGTCGCCGTCAGCGTGATGGAGGAGCCCGCCGCCGCGGTCTGGCTGCAGGTGGTGCCGCAGCTGATGGAGCCGCCCGTCACGGTGCCCGAGCCGAGGCCGGCCTTCGTCACCGTCAGCGTGTAGGTGGGAGTCAGGGCGAAGCTGGCCGTCACCGTACGCGGGGCGTTCATGGTGACCGTGCAGGTGGCGCCGCTGACCGAGTCACAGCCCGTCCAGGAGCTGAAGGTCGAGCCGGACGAAGGGCTGGCCGTCAGCGTCACCATGGTCCCCGCGTTGAGCGTCGCGCTGCAGGTCGTGCCGCAGTTGATGGCGCCTCCGCTGACGGTGCCGCTGCCCGCGCCGGACTTCGTCACGGTGAGGAGGTACGAGGTCGGGTTGGCCGTGAAGGACGCGGTCACGGTGCGCGCCGAGTTCATCGTCACCGTGCAGGTCGCGCCGCTGGTGGAGTCACAGCCCGACCACGAGGAGAAGGTCGATCCGCTGGCGGCCATGGCGGTGAGCGTCACCACCGTCCCCTGGTTGACGGTGGCGGAGCAGGTGGTCCCACAGGAGATGCCGCCACCTGTCACCGTCCCCGAGCCTGTGCCCGACTTCGCGACCGTCAGCGTGTACGTCGGCACGGTGGAGACGTTGAAGGTGGCCGTCACCGAGCGCTGGGCATTCATCAGCACGGTGCAGGTGGCGCCCATCGCCGAGTCGCAGCCGGACCAGCCCGCGAAGGTGGATCCCATGTTGGCTGTCGCCGTGAGCGTGACGGAGGTCCCGGCGGGCACGTCGGCCATGCAAGTGCCTCCGCAGTTGATGGGGCCGCCCACCACGTTGCCGGTGCCCGCCCCCAGACGGCTCACCACCAGCGGGTACATCGTCGCGCCGCCGCCGCCAACGCCGCCGCCAACGCCGCCACCAACGCCGCCACCGACGCCACCGCCGACACCGCCACC
>JBFMHF010000261.1:0-5103 GCA_040752975.1 Myxococcota bacterium | reverse complement strand
CGGAAGCCGCGCCGCAGGCGCAATGCCCCCACCTCCAAGCCCGCGCCCGCAGGGCGCAATACCCTCACCTCATTGGCCGCGCCGCAGGCGCAGTACCCTCACCTCACAGCCCGCGCCCGCAGGGCGCACCTCCCTCAACCATCACACCGCCTCCGTACTCGCCCCCAGCGCCTGCAACAGCTCGCGGTACCACCGCGCAGTCGCGGCCGCACGGCCCGGCAGCGCCGACGTCCCCCACACCACACTCAAGGTGCGCGTCGTCCTCGGCGTCGTCTTCGTGCGCTGCGAGTCCTTCACCGCGTTCGCACACGGCCCGTCCGCGTCGAACAGACACAGCAGCCCCCCCACGTCGATCGTCTGCCCTCCCGCATTGAAGACGTAGGCCGCCCCCTCTGCCGCCAACCCCACCTTGAAGGGCGGCTTCGTCAACTCGAGATCCACCACGCTGATCGGCAACCCCGAGTGCAGCGACGCCACGTTGCACGCATCCACCGCCGCGTTGATGGAAGACAACGCGCCCTCGCCCACCGCGCGGATGAGGTACTCCGACGCCGGCTTGCCCCGCCCCGTTGGCTTGTAGCCGCCGTGGCGAAGCAGATCTCGCACCGCCGTTCGCACCTCCTCACTCGACGACATGGGCGCCTGCACCCCCGGCTTCAGCAGCGCCACCAGCGCCTCCGACGCCCCCATCTCGCCCAACGGCCGGGGGAAGGTCGTGGTGAAGGCGGCAACTTCGGCGAGTGGGTGCGGCTCGAGCGTCAGCATGAGGACCTCATAACCCAGGGCGCCCTCCGACACGGAAGACAACCGGCGCAGAGAGCGTCAGGAGCAGGCCCAGCGCCGTCGACCCGTCGGCGTGCTCGCCGTCGCACCCGCCCCTTGAGACTTCTCTGGAACGCCGGTGTCGCCTGGCTGCTCCCCTGGCACCGCCCATCCGTCGGCGCCCCGCCGTCTGCGACGCCTCGCGTGGGCTACTTCGCCCTCGACTGCCGGTGACGCCGCGCCTCCGCCGCGCTCCACAGCTCTTCCCGGCCTGCGGCCGCTCGGACCACCAGCGACGCACCAGCGGATCCGCTCCGTCGTACAGGAGCAGCGCGTCCACCGCCTCGAGTCGCCCCGTCCGTCGCCACACGAGAAAGGCCCGCAGCTCCGCCACCTGCAGCCGGTTGAGCGGATCCAGCTCCGCAGAGGCCACCCGCCCAAGGTCCTCTTCGAGCGCTTGCCCCACCCCAGCTCGATGGCCGCGTTGGCCAGAGAAGCGGCCAACCACGTCCACTTCCGCTCGACCGAGCCCTCGCGCGTCACCAGGACGAAGAGCGCGCCTCGCAGGAGCCGCGTCGCGTCCACTCCCGCCCCGGCCCACCACCCGCCCAACGCGACCCGCACCCGCTTCCCCACCTCCGAGCCGTAGCCCCACGGCGGATCGTGCGCCACCCACTCCACCGAGCGGCGGAGGAAACAGGGGAGGTCCCCGCTCGTCCAGCACGCCTCGACCTTCTCTGCTTCGCTCGCGTCGAGCTCGGGCTGGACACCCGCACATCCAGCGCGCACCGGCATGGGTGACGACGGCTGCACCTCGGGAGACGGCCAGCCCGTCAGCACCGCCGCGTACGCACCATCCTCCAGCTCGGCTCCCCTTCGGCCACCACGTCCACACGCCCCCGGCCCTTCCAGCCACTCGCCGTGAGGCTCAGGCCCTCTCCCTCCGCCTCCGCTACCGCCCAGCGCACGCCGGTCGCCTCGGAGCGCTCGCCCACAGGCTCCACCAACGTGAACGCCCCCTGGCCTGCCTCCACGTACCAGCCGTCGGTGACGAAGCGCTTTCCGTCGGCGGCCCGGGTCGCCGTCACCTGCAAGCGCAGCAGCCGGTAGCGCCCCGCCCTCGCGTTGGCCGAAGCAAAGGCCGCTCGGAAGCTGCTCGCCGAAGGCCACCGCCAGCGCGCGTCGACGGCGCCCCCTCTCGGCCGGGTGAGCGCGTCGGGGAAGGAGTCCGCTTGCGCCCCAGCACCCAGGAGAATTGTCGCTGCCAGCGCGTGCGCCCTGAGCATCACCTCCGCCAAGCGTAGCGCACCGCTCCGCACCCCAGCCCGGCGGCAGGGAGAGGAAGGCACATCGGAGGCACCGGCGGAACGGCCCACCTCGCGACCGGTGCAGCCCCCCGCCGACGCCGACGCTCCCAACTTCTCGACGCACGCAGCCGCCCCGTTCCGTCAGAAGCGCGGCGTCCTTGCGCCTTTCGCGCGCTCGCCCCACCATCCCCTCCGTGACGAGCCGCCCTATCGACGCGGAGCTGTTGACGGGCGAGGCCCTCTATCAGCGCGTGGTGCTGGACAAGCTCGCCCACGCCCGCGAATCCGTGCGCATCGCCACCGCCAACGTGAAGGCCATGCTGGTGGAGGTGGACGCCGGCGACTTCCGCCCCGTCGCCGATCTCTTCGCCCGCCTCGCCCAGCGCGGAGTCGACGTGCGGCTCCTCCACGCCGAGCTGCCCTCGAGGCCCTTCCGCGCCGCCTTCGACCGGCACCGCGTCCTCACCCACGGCGGCATGACGCTCAAGATCTGCCCGCGCGTGCACTTCAAGGCGGTGCTGGTCGACTCCGCGTGGCTGTACGTGGGCAGCGCCAACCTCACCGGCGCCGGCCTGGGCGCCAAGCACCCCGACGCCCGCAACTTCGAGCTGGGCTTCGTCACCGAGGACTTCGACACCATCGATCGCGTCTCCGCCCTCTTCGACTCCGTCTGGACGGGGCAGGACTGCCGCTCCTGCCGGCTCTACGACGTGTGCCCGGATCCCATCGGCCCGCGCCCGAAGAAGCTGAAGAAGGCGCGCGCCCGCCGTGGAGGAGACGTGGTGCTGGGCCGCCCCCGGAGACTCGCACGATGATCGACGCGCTCATCCTCGACCTCGGCAACGTGCTGGCCTTCCACGACAACGAGAAGCTGTTCGAGGCGATGGCGAAGGCCTTCCGCACCACCCGCGAGGACCTGCGCGCGCGCCTCGAGGGCGGCCTGTGGGATCGCGTCAATCGCGGACTCCTCCCGGGCGATGCGCTCAGGCAGGAGCTGGTCGCTCGCCTCGGCCACTCCCTCTCCGCAGACGAGTGGTTCGCCTTGTGGAACTGCCACTTCAGCATCAACGACGAGATGGTGCGGGTGGTGGAGGGGCTCGTCGGTCGCACCCGCCTCGTGCTCCTCTCCAACACACACGATCAACACATCGCCTTCCTCCGCCCACGCCTGCCCGTGCTCGAGAAGTTCGATGCGCTGGTGCTGTCCTACGAGGTCGGAGCCGTCAAGCCAGAGCGCGCCATCTACCAGCGCGCCATCGAGGCCGCCGAGGTGCCGCCCAACCGCGCCGCCTTCTTCGATGATGTTCAGCGCTACGCGGACGCCGCCACGGAGGCCGGGTTGCACGGCCGGCTCTTCACTACCGTGCCCCGCTTCCTCGAGGACCTCACCGCCCTCGGTCTTTCCTGAGCGCCGCCGACGCTACGGCACGAAGACGTAGCTGCCGGCCCACGGCCCGTAGTCGAAGGTGGTGATGCCGTTGCGCGTCGTGCCCACGTAGCCGTTCTCTCCAGGGCGAATCTCGATGACCACCGGCCCCCCGTTCATCAAGGAGAGGAAGCCGGCGTGCACGGCCGCCGTACAGACGGACGAGTCGTCCGTGTAGATGTCCGTGCCCCACACCGAGTCCTCCATGCCGTTCGGATCGCAGACCGCGAACACGCGGGTGCCGTTCATCCCCTGGTACGCGCTGGCCTCGAAGCTCCAATCCACCATGCCCGCGTCGACGTAGGCGCCGCCGTCCCACAGCGACATGCCCCCGTCGTATGGCGTCGATCCACCGCCCCCGCCCATTCCGCCACCGGTACCGCCGCCCGTGCCTCCGCCGGTGCCGCCGCCCGCGCCACCGCCCATGCCTCCGCCGGTGCCACCGCCCGTGCCACCACCGGTGCCGCCGCCCGTGCCTCCGCCGGTGCCGCCGCCCGCGCCACCGCCCATGCCTCCGCCGATGCCGCCGCCCGTGCCTCCGCCGGTGCCACCGCCCGTCCCGCCACCCACGCCTCCGCCCATGCCGCCGCCCGTGCCACCACCGGTGCCGCCGCCCATACCGCCGCCGGATCCGCCTCCTGTTCCGCCACCGGAGCCACCTCCTGTGCCCCCGTCCATCGACGATGTGCCGCCGCAGCCTGACGCCACGAGCGCAGTGGAGAAGCAGAGAACGGCGACGAAAAGCAGACGCTTCATGGATGCACTCCCTCGGGTGAGAAGGCGCGAAGGGCATCACGGCCCGCGGCTGTTGTCGAGGTTTCGACGCAGAATGCTCCCAACGCGTCGAAGCTGGTCTATCGTCGGTCGCTCCATGACGACCTGCCGACGGTTGGTGTGGGTGGGGGTGGCGCTGCTGGCGACTGCCTCCCTGGCTCAGAGTCCCGCGGAGCGTGTCGAAGCCGCACGCAAGCTCGTCACCGACGGAAAATTCAAGGAAGCGCTCGCCGAGCTGGACGCGCTCTCGAAGGTGCAGGGCATCGATCGCCCCACCACCGTCGCACTCTTCGAACTCCAGGGACTCGCGTACGGCGGCCTCAAGCAGGCCCCGAAATCGAAGAGCGCGTTTCAGAAGCTGTTGGTGCTCGAGCCGGCCTTCAAGTTGAAGGGCAAGACTCCGCCCAAGGCCGCCGCTGCATTCAAAGACGCGAAGAAGTGGGTCGCCCAGCGGGGTGGCGGCGGACTCAAGGCCGAGCAGTTGACTCCGGAGATCAAAGACAAGGTCGTCACCTCCCTCTACATCTCCGTGGAGAATGACCTGATGACGCTGGCGAAAACCGCCCGCGTGCACATGAAGCTGGACGCCGGTGGTTGGCAGGTGAAGGAGGTCCCCGCGCAACAGACCACCACCGTCGAAGCAGGCGGCAAGGTGGTGCAGTGGTGGCTCGAGCTCCTGGGCGACAACGGCGCCGTGCTGTTCCTGCTCGGCTCCGAGGCAGAACCCATCGTCGACGCGGTGCCCGGCGCCGTCATCCCGAAGGCCGGCGGCGCGGCGGTCGCGAAGAAGCCGGAGCCCACGAAGACAGAGCCTGCGAAGCCGGAGCCCGCGAA
>JBFMHF010000260.1:0-5235 GCA_040752975.1 Myxococcota bacterium | reverse complement strand
GCCCCCTCCTCCGAAGCCGCCACCACCCACGCCACCGCCGCCGCCCGCGCCGCCGCCGCCGCCCACTCCGCCACCGTTGGAGGACGAGCCCCCACCCAGGCCCGACAACGGCGCGCACACGCCGAACTGGCAGATCTGCCCGCCGGCGCAGGTCGAGCACAACAGCCCCAGGCTGCCGCAGGCCTCCGGCGCATGCCCTGGCTGACACGTTCCGGCCGCGTCGCAGCAGCCCTGACAGGTGCTGCTGCTGCACGCCTTCTTCGCGCCTCCGCACGCCGACGACGCAGGGACGAGGGCCGCGAACGCCAGCGCGGCAAGGCCAGAGAGGACGCTCACACGAGTCATAGGTGCGCGCTTAAGGCACAGGTGCGCCGACGGAAGCAACCGGCCGGGCCTCGAGCGCGCGCTCCAGCGGTAGCAGCACCAGCGCGTACAGCCCCGACAGCACCACCGCCGAGAGGAAGACGGGAGAGAAGCCGAAGGCGTCGACGAAGACGCCGCTCACCGCGCCGGCGGGCGCCTTGCCCCAGAGCTCCACCGCCGCCAGCACGGTGAAGTGCGTGGCGCCGATGCGCCGGTTCACCTGCGACATCATCAACGCGAACATCGCGGTGGTGAGGACGCCGCCGAAGAAGTGCTCCGCGCAGGTGACGGCGATGATCGACGCCTTCGTGGGGGCGATCAGCCCGGCGATGAGCAGCCACTGCGCGAGGAGCGGCCCCACTCGCAACACCGCCGCGACCTGGACGGCACGCACCAGACGCACGCGCGACGCCAGCACGCCGCCCACCGCGCTCCCGGCCAGCGACGCGACGGTGCCCCAGCTCCCCAACCACAGCGCGACGGTCTCCTTCTCGAGGCCGTGGGCGCGCACCAGGAAGGGGCCGAACATCGCGTCGGCCATCGACTCGCCCACCTTGTACGTGCCGACCGCCACCAGGAGCCAGCCGACGCCGGGCGTGCGGAAGACGTCCCTTGCGCGGGCGAGGAACTCCCGCCAGGTGGGGGGCGCCACGCCGTCGGCCTCTCCGCGCGACTCGCGGAAGAAGAGCACGACGACCATCACTCCCAGGCACAGCGCGGCCATCGACAGGAAGAGCCCGCGCCAGCCACCCAGGTAGACCGACGCGGCCACCAGGAGCCCGCCGCCGGTCAACATGCCCACCTTGTAGCCGACCACCTGCGCGGCGTTTCCCGCGCCGAGCTCCTTCGGATCGAGGAGATCGACGGCCAGCCCGTCCACCGCGATGTCCTGCGTGGCGGCGAAGAGGTTCATCGCCAGCACGAGGGCGAGCAGGAGCGCGAGGTGCTCCCGCGGCGGCACGAAGGCGGCGGCGACGCAGGTGAGGATCAAGAGCGCCTGCGCCGGGACGATCCACGACTTGCGGCGGCCGAAGCGCGGCGAGCCGAAGCGATCGACCAGGGGCGCCCAGAAGAGCTTGAGGCCCCACGGCGCGGCGAGCAGCCCCGCGAAGCCCACCTGTGTCATCGAGAGCCCGAGCTCGGTGAGGTACAGCCGCAGCGCGTTCGACTGAAAGCCGAAGGGCAGGCCCTGCGCGAAGTAGAGCGACGTCAGGAGGGCGATCTTCCACGCGGGCGACCGCCTGGCCTCGTGACCGTCCACGCGTTCAACGCCTCAAGCGAACATCTCGACGAACATCCGCTCGAGCTGCAGCCGCACCGCGCCGTTGCGCTGGCTGATCGCGTTGCGGGCCTCTTCCACCAGCACCGCGCGCCGCTGCACGCCCGCCGGCGACACCTTCTTCGCCGCCGCCATCGCGAGAGGAGCCACGTCGGCGTTGATGAGCCCCCCCGCGCCCGTCTGCGCCGCGGCGACGTCGCGCAGCCATACCTGGAGCACCTCGAGGGCAGCCTCGGCCTTCACCCGATCCTCACCGAGGATCTCGGCCAGCTCCAGCCAGGCTCGCGCGTCGGAGGGAGTGAGGCTCTCGAAGCGCTCGATGAGCTCCTTCCGCTCGGCCAGCGCCTGAGGATCGAACGCGAGCGCGCGCGAGAGGCTACCTCCGGACATGGCGGCGATCATCGCGGCGGTGGCGTCGTCGCACTTGCGCGCGGCCTTCACCTTCGAGGCGAGGAAGTCCTCGGGCAAGGGACCGAAGGGCGCCTTCGCGCAACGGCTTCGGATGGTGGGGAGGAGTTTGTCGGGCGCGTTGGAGACGAGGACGAGGATCGTGTCGCGGGGCGGCTCCTCGAGCGTCTTGAGCAGCGCGTTCTGCGCGTTGGCGTTCATCGCGTGGGCGGTGATGAGGAGCGCCACCTTGTGCTTCGCCTCCAGCGCGCGGAAGGCGAGCCGATCCTGCAGCTTGCGCACCTGCTCGATGCGGATGTCGCGCGAGGGGGTGGCGGTGAAGTCGCTGCGGCCAGCCAGCCCGCGGCGGACGAGCTCGTCTTCGGGCATCACCCAGGTGACGTCGGGGTGGTTGCGCTTCACCAGGCGCGCGCAGCTCGAGCACGTCCCGCAGCCCTCGTAGGGCTTCTCCGGACAGGTGAGCGCCTGGGCGAGGCCGACGGCGGCGAGCTCCTTGCCGACTCCGTCCGGGCCGTGGAACAGCCAGGCATGGTGCACGTTGCGCGAGGAGAGCGCGCGGGTGAGCGCGGCGATGGCCCGATCCTGTCCCTGGACGTCCTGGAGCGACATGCCGAGGGCGCTTGTACCGTCTGCGACCGCGCCGCGCCATCGCTCGAAGGGATCGACGGCCTCGCTTCCGGGG
This sequence comes from Myxococcota bacterium, assembly GCA_040752975.1. Lineage (GTDB taxonomy): Bacteria > Myxococcota > Myxococcia > Myxococcales > Myxococcaceae > JADLDB01. The sequence continues at coordinate 2,503 of JBFMHF010000260.1, read as the reverse complement.
AGTAGATGCGCGGTGGCGCGATGAAGACCTTCCTGCAAGGCAACCTGGCGCTCGTCATCGGCACGCTCGGGCTGGTGCTGGCGCTCCTCATGCGGCGCGCGGGCAAGGACGACCAGCTCAAGCGGGACATCGGCGGTGCGGCGCCGTGGCTGGCCGGCTTCGTCTTCCTGCGCCTCAACGCCTTCTGGCTCGAGGAGCAGCTGCCGCGCGAGTGGAACACCTGGCTGCGCGTGCTGTGGATGCTGGCCTTCTCCTTCGGGACGGTGCGCCTGCTGGTGGCCTTCGCGCTGACGCTGGTCCGCCGCGTCCGCAAGCGCCCCACCGAGAAGATCCACCGCGACGTCGCCGACTTCGTCCTCTACGTGCTGGCGGCCATCCCGGTGCTCCGGAGCGAGCTCAAGGTGGACGTCACCACCCTCATCGGGACCTCCGCCGTCCTCTCGCTCGTCCTCGGTCTCGCCCTCCAGGACACGCTGGGGAACCTCTTCGCCGGGCTGTCGCTGCAGCTCGAGCGCCCGTTCCAGGTGGGGGACTTCATTCGTGTGGGAGAGCACGAAGGCCGCGTGGTGCAGGTCTCCTGGCGGTCCACCCGCATCGAGACCTTTCGCGCCGAGGCGATCACGCTCCCCAACAACGTGGTCGCCAAAGAGCACCTCATCAACCTCTCGCGCGGCGGCGAGCCGGTCGCGCTGGAGGTGACCATCGGCGCCTCGTACGCGGCCGCGCCCAACTTCGTGAAGGCCGAGGTGCTGGAGACGTTGCGCGAGGCGCCGACGGTGCTGAACGAGCCCGCGCCGGTGGTGGCGGTGACGGCCTTCGGCGACTCGGCGGTGACGTACCTGATCCGCTTCTTCGTGAAGGACTACGCGACCGGCCTGCGCGCCCGCGATCAGGTCTTGAGTCAGCTCTGGTACCGCTTCGGCCGCGACGGCATCGAGATCCCCTTCCCCCAGCGCGTCGTCCACCTCCGGCAGGGGACGATCGCCCCGCGCACCCTGGCCCACGAGCTGCTGGCGAAGCTGGAGCTGTTCCGCACCTTCCCCCAGGAAGAGCTGGCGTCGCTGGCGAAGGCAGCCGCCGAGCGTCGCTTCGGCGTGGGCGAGGAGATCGTCACCGAGGGCCGCGAGGGCTCGACCTACTTCGTCGTCGTCTCGGGGCAGCTCGCGGTCCGCGTGGGCGCAGACGGCAAGCAGGTCGCGACGCTGGGGCCTGGCGAGGCCTTCGGTGAGATGGCGTTGCTCACCGGAGCGCCCCGCGCCGCCACCGTCGTGGCCCTTGAGGACGCGGTGGTGCTCGAGTTCTCCCGAGACGCGTTCGCCAGGCACTTCGCGGAGCACCCGCAGCGGGCGAAGGAGCTCGCGGACGTGCTGGCGAGGCGCCGCGCCGCCCTCGAGGCCGTGAACACCGAAGGCCAGCCCGACGCTGGCGCTCGTGACGCCGCCAGCGTCTTTGGCCGACTGAGCTCGATCTTCCGCCTCCGCGGGTGACGCCGAAAGACCGGCGCGCCCTCGCGCAAGGCGGGGACTGGCGCGACGGCGGAGCCGGCCGCAGCTCCCGCAAACGCCGGTCGTGCGCCTCGGGAGCTGCCGGAACCAGTGACGCGAAGATCTCGTGAGGCACTCGCGACGCAGGCCCCGTCTCTCAGCCGCGCAGCATGCGGGCCAGCGCCGTGCGCAGCACCTGCTTCGCGTCGCCCTCGATCGGCAGCCCGTGCGACGGCAGGACGCGGGCGAAGTCCATCGCGAGGAGGCGCTCGAGGCTCGACTTCGTCGCGGCGCGGTCCTCCACCAGGAAGCGCCACCAGACGCTCGGCGCGGGCTTTCCCAGCGCGCCGGACGCCTTGAAGTACAGCCAACCCAACCAGCCACCCGAGTCGTGGAGGTTGAAAATGAGATCGGCCGCCACCAGGGTCCGGCTCGGCCGATGAATGACGAGCAGCTCGTTCGCTCTGGGCGCGCCTTCCAGCAACACCACGTCCGCGTCGGGGAGCTCCGTCGCGCCGGTCCGCAGCTCGCCGTCGAAGGTGACGTCCTGGCGCTTGGCGGGCAGCCCCGGCGCTGCCCACAGCCTCGCCTTTGGCCAGCGCGCCTTCGCCTTCGGCACGGCGAGGTGGTGAAAGCGGTTGGGCGCGAGGATGTGCCGTATGGGCCCGAGCGCGTCGATCGCCGCCGCCTGCTCGTCGGTGAAGGCGATGGGAGAGACAATCGTCACGGCGCCGGAGGAGTCGCGCCACAGCGCGGAGGCCACCGGCATGCTGAACCCCGGGCCGAGCCGAATGCGCGTCTGGGCGCGCCAGAGGTTCTCGGTGACGGGGGTGAGGCCGCTCATGCGGCGGAGCTAACCCCAGGTTCCTCCGGCGGTGGAGCCTGGTTCGCGCGGGGCGCTGCGAGTGGAGCGACCACCACGGCTCAAGACCGGGAGGAGCCGGCGAGCTCCGACGTCGACACGTCAGCCGCGCAGGCGCTGACCGATCCGGCACACGCCCCGCAGCGGGCACTTCCGA
>JBFMHF010000259.1:0-5290 GCA_040752975.1 Myxococcota bacterium | reverse complement strand
CCCGGCCTTCCCCTCGGCTTTGGCCTTCGCCTTCTCCTCGGCCTTCGCCTTCGCCTCGGCTTCCTTCTTCTCCTGCTCCTCGCGGGCCTTCTTGAAGGCGGCCACCTCGTCGACGAAGCGGATGACGGTCTTCCCGATGGCGATCTCGTCGCCGTGCTCGAGTTTCTTCTCGGCGGTGCGCGAGCCATTCACCTTGGTCCCGTTGCCCGAGCCGAGGTCGCGCATCATCACGCCGTCGTCGCCGTGGATCAGCTCGATGTGGCGGCGGGACACGGACTGATCGGACAGCTGGAGATCGACGCCCGGGGTGCGCCCGATGATCATCCGCACGCCCTTGAAGCGGCGCTTCTTGCCCGAGTCGGGGCCGGCGATGATCTCCAGCTTGATCGGCGGGCCGGCGTGGGTGGCGTTGGCGTCGTCGGCGCCCTCGACCTCCTCTTCGTCGCCTCCGCCCGCGGCCTCGTCGCGCTCCAGCGCGGGCAGGGCCTTGGTGTGCGCCCCCACCTCGGGATCGAGGGCGTCGAGCCCGTCCCCCTCGAGGCTTCTCGAGCCAGCCACGCCTTCGTCCTCGTCCATCTGCTGAAAGGACTGCCCGGTGTGGTAGTCGGGCGCGCCCTCGTCGAGGCCGTAGTCGCTGCCCGTCTTGTACTCGCCGTCGTCGCCGTCGGGCTTCTTCGGCCTCGGGGCGCGGGCCATCGTCTTGGAGTTCCGCTCGGGATCCTCCTCCACCCTGCCCTTCGCCGCCTTCATGCTGCGCGAGAGCGGGTTGGGCACCTTGGCGACGGTGGCGTTGGCCTTCTCTGGATCCTCTTCCGCGGCGGCGGGGTGGGGCGCGCGCGCCATCGTCTTCGATGCGCGCTCGGGATCGTTCTCGACGTCCCCGGTGCCGCGGGACACTTTCCTGGGAGGGGCCATGCGACTTGCCGAAAAGTCTAGCAGGTCGGGCCCCTTCTCGTGGTTACTCTTCGCCCATGGCACGAACCCAGTCGAACGCGCAGGCGGGCCGGCAAAGGCCGCTGCTCCCTCACGCCCTCGTGGAGCGGCTCCTGTCGGCGGCGATGGAGCGCGGCGCGGACTTCGCCGAGGTGTACGTCGAGCGCAACGAGTCCACCGCCGTCACGCTGGAAGAGAAGCAGGTGAAGAGCGCGCAGGCCGGCCTTTCCCAGGGCGTCGGGGTTCGCGTCATCGCCGGCGCGCGCGTGGGCTACGCGTACTCGGACGATCTCGACGACGAGGCCCTCTTCCGTGCTGCCCGCACGGCCGCCTTCATCGCCCACGGCGGCGGGAGCGAGCGGCCCTTCTCCGTGACCCGCACGCCGCTCCCCAGCTTCTACCGGCTCGAGCAGCACCTCGCCGAGGTGGCGGTGGCCGACAAGCGGGACCTGGTGGTGCGGATCAACAAGGCCGCCCACGCCTATGACAAGCGCGTGAAGCAGGTGATGGCGACGTACGCGGACTCCACGAAGCGGATCCTCGTGGCCAACACGCGCGGGCACCTCGCGGAGGACACGCAGGATCTCTGCCGCCTCTCCGCGATGGTGGTGGCCGAGGGCAAGGGCGGCGAGCGCCGCACCGGCTTCTACGGCGGCGGAGGCCGCGTGCCCTTCAGCCACTTCGACACCTTCACCCCCGAGGTCGTGGCGCGTGAGGCTGCGCGGCAGGCGCTGGCGTCGATGGGCGCGGCGGAGGCCGAGGCCGGCCAGCAGACGGTGGTGCTGGCGCCGGGCTGGAGCGGCATCCTCCTCCACGAGGCGGTCGGCCACGGCCTGGAGGCGGACTTCATTCGCAAGGGCACGTCGCTGTTCGCGGGGAAGCTGGGCCAGAAGGTGGCGAGCGAGCTCGTCACCGTCATCGACGACGGCACCATGGCCAACGCCCGTGGCTCGCTCAACGTCGACGACGAGGGCACCCCCACCCAGTTCAAGGTGCTCATCGAGCGCGGCGTCTTGAAGGGCTACATGAGCGACTCCCTCAACGCGCAGTTGATGGGCACCACGTCCACCGGCAGCGGGCGGCGCGAGTCCTTCAAGCACCTGCCCATGCCACGCATGACCAATACGTACCTCGCCCCCGGCGAGGACACCCCCGAGGACATCGTGCGCAGCGTGGACAAGGGCGTGTACTGCGCCAACTTCGGCGGCGGGCAGGTGGACATCACCAACGGCAACTTCGTCTTCGAGGTCTCCGAGGCCTACGAGATCAAGAAGGGCAAGCTGGGGCGGCCCCTGAAGGGCGTGACGTTGATCGGCGTCGGCCCCGAGGCGCTCAAGAACGTGACGAAGGTGGGCAACGATCCGCTGCCGGATCCGGGCATGGGCACCTGCGGGAAGGACGGCCAGAGCGTGCCGGTGGGAGTCGGTCTCCCCACGGTGCGGATCGACAACATGACGGTGGGCGGCACGAAGGTGGGGGCGCGGCGATGAGCGGCTACGAGGCGTTGGCGAAGAAGCTGGTGCAGCGGGCGGTGAGGCGCGGGGCGAAGCAGGCCGAGGCCTTTCTCCAGGTGGGCCGGCAGGCGGACGTGCGGGTGCGCGACGGGGAGATCGAGGATCTCACCCAGGCCACCTCCAAGGGCGCCGGCCTGCGCGTCTTCGTGAAGGGCCGCCTGGGCTTCGCTTGGACGAGCGACTTCGAGCCGTCCACCCTCGACGCCTTCGTCGATCGCGCCATCGCGCTGGCGGAGTCGTCCGCACCCAACAAGCTCAACGGCCTGCCCGACAAGGCGGACCTCGGCCGCTTCCCCGACGTGGGGCCGCTCTTCGATCCCGAGGTGGCCAGCCTCCCGCCGGACTGGAAGATCCAGGCGTCGGTGGAGATGGAGAAGATCGTCCGGGCCTTCGACACGAGGATCAAGACGATCGACAGCGTCGGCGCGGGGGAGAACGTCCACGAGGTGTACCTCGCCAACTCCGCCGGCGTCCACGGCAGCTCGCAGGGCACCAGCGTCTACCTGTACGCGTCGCCGGTGGCGACCGACGGCGAGCAGCTCCAGACGTCGTACTGGTACGACGCGAAGCGCTTCTTCGCCGAGCTCGAGGCGCCCGAGGTGGTGGCGCGAAAGGCGGCCGAGCGTGCGGTGCGGCTGCTCGGCGCGAAGAAGGTGAAGTCACAGCGGGTGCCGGTCATCTTCGATCCCACGATGGCGGCGGGCTTCGTGGCCAGCATCGCGGGCGCGGCGAACGGCGACTCCGTGTACAAGAAGGCGTCCTTCCTCGCGGCGAAGCTGGGCCAGAAGATCGCGCCCGAGTGGATCACCATCGTCGACGATGGGCTGAAGCCACGCGGCCTGGGCACCTCGCCCTTCGACGGAGAAGGCGTGCCGACCCGCCGGACGGCCATCGTGGAGAACGGGGTGCTCAAGCACTTCCTCTACGACGCTTTCACCGCGCGGAAGGCGAAGACGCACTCCACGGGCAACGCGTCGCGCGGCTACCGCAGCCTCCCGCACATCGGCACCCACAACCTGTACCTCGAGCCGGGCCCGCGGAAGCCGGAGGAGCTGATCAAGGAGGTGCCCAACGGCTTCTACGTCACCGCCATGCTGGGCCACGGCGCCAACCTGGTGACCGGGGAGTATTCCCGCGGCGCCAACGGCCTGTGGATCGAGAACGGCGAGCTGACGAGGCCGGTGCAGGAGGTGACGGTGGCCGGCAACCTCACCGACATGCTGCAGCAGCTCGACGCGGTGGGCAGCGATCTCACCTTCCACGGGTCCACCGGCGCGCCCACCATTCGCTTCAAGGAGCTGACCGTCTCAGGGGAGTGACACGCCATGGCCGCGAAGAAGACCGTCCCGAAGCCGAAGAAGCCGCGCCGCAAGAAGGTCGAAGCGAAGTCGCAGGGGCTGGGGCCTGCCGAGGTCGCCCACGCCACCGAGGAGGGCACGAAGCTGGGCGGGATGATCGTCGACGACGGCGGCGCGGTGATCGGCAGCTACCGCGATCCCTTCGGCGGCTCAGGCGTGGTGCTCGCCGCGCTGCCCATCGATCTCGTCGAGCCCACGCCGTACCAGCGCGATCGCAGCGAGACGCACCTGAAGAAGCTGGCCAGCGCCATCGAGCGGGTGAAGCGCTTTCTGGATCCGATCATCGCGGTGCGCCGCGACGGGAAGTACTGGACGCCCAACGGCAACCACCGCCTGGGCGCCGCGAAGCTGCTCGGCATGAAGACCATCGTCGCGCTGGTGCTGCCCGACGAGGACGTCGCGTACCAGATCCTCGCGCTCAACACCGAGAAGGCCCACAACCTGAAAGAGCGCTCGCTGGAGGTCATCCGGATGGTGCGCGGGCTGGTGGGCGCCAAGGCCGGCAAGGAGAGCGACTACATCGCCTTCCTCGAGGAGCCCCACTTCGCCACCCTCGGCGCGGCCTACGAGAAGCGCCCCCGGTACTCGGCTGGCGCCTACGCCCCGGTGGTGAAGCGGCTCGAGGCCTTCCTCGACGAGCCCATCGACGAGGCGCTCGCCGTGCGCGAGGCGCGGGCCGACCTCCTCCTCAAGTGGGACGACGCGGTGGTGAAGGTGGTGAACGCGCTCAAGGCGAAGGGGCTCCAGTCGCCGTACCTGAAGAACTACGTGGTGGCGCGGGTCAACTTCCTGCGCTTCAAGAAAGACACCACCGGCCTCGACTTCGACGACACCGTCCAGAAGATGCTGGCGGCGACCGAGAAGATCGACCCGGCGAAGGTGAACAAGGAGGACCTCGCGAAGATGGGCGGTGCCCCCGCGGAGAGCACCGACGAGTGACACCCCGGCGGGCGAGGACCTCGGGGGTGTGGTAGACCTTTCGAAGACATTGGGGCCTCACCCGGGAAGCGCGATGCCGGCTCGGACAACTCGGACTCTCCTCGCGGCGCTCGCGCTCGCCTTCGCCGCCTTCGCGTGCGGCGGGGCGCCACCCAACAACCCACCGGGCCCCGAGACCTGCGACAACGGGAAGGACGACAACGGCGACGGCAAGACGGACTGCCTCGACCCGAAGTGCTTCTCGCATTCCCACTGCAAGGTGACCGTCGAGGACTGCGGCAACGACTCCGACGACAACAACGACGGGCTGATCGACTGCGCGGATCCTTCGTGCGCCGGCCGGGAGTGCGGCTTCGAGTGCACCTGCCTCAACGGAATGAAGGTGTACGGCCAGGGCGGTGGCTCAGGCGGCTCCGGCGGTGGCGCGACAGGAGGCGGCTCCGGCGGCGGCGCGACGGGGGGCGGCTCCGGCGGCGGCGCGACGGGGGGCGGCTCCGGCGGCGGCGCGACGGGGGGCGGCTCCGGCGGCGGCGCGACGGGGGGCGG
>JBFMHF010000258.1:0-5497 GCA_040752975.1 Myxococcota bacterium | reverse complement strand
GCCAACTCCGCCGCCGGAGCCGCCGCCGAGTCCACCGCCGATTCCGCCGCCGATTCCGCCGCCGGAGCCGCCGCCAACTCCGCCTCCGGAGCCGCCGCCGAGACCGCCACCGGAGCCGCCGCCGAGACCGCCACCGGAGCCGCCACCGAGTCCACCGCCGGTTCCGCCGCCAGAACTTCCGCCCGCTCCGCCGCCCTGCGAGCTCCCGGGGACGCACACGCCGAACTGGCAGCTCAACCCCGCCGCGCACGAGAAGCACGCGAGCCCTCCGGTCCCGCACGCGCTCTCCAGGAAGCCAGGCTGGCACTCGCCGTTCCCGTCGCAGCATCCGCTCATGCACGTCGTCGCGTTGCACGCGCCCCGCTGGGAGGTGCCCCCGCAACCAACGAGGAACCCGAAGACGAAGGCGGCAAGAAGGGTGAGGCGAACCGGACTCATCGTTCGCAGGACCCGCAGCCCGGTCTCCGTGTGCAGCCTGCTTGTGTCAACCGCGCTTACTCCGCGTGGAAGGCCCGGAAGAAGGTGCTGCCGACGTGGGCTTCACCCGAGCGGTAGCGCACGCGGCAGATCCCCTTGCCGGTGACGGAGAGGCGGGCGAAGGGCGGGGTGCCGCTCGACGCTCCAGCGTGCACTGTCCCGCGCCAGCGTCCGGCCATCGCAGCCGAAGGCCGGAGCACGGTCGCCAGGACGGTCAGCACGCCCTCCTCAACGTCCCTCTCGGTCAGCGGATCTCTTTGGAGGTAGCCTTCCGCCCATGGTGCGTCGCGTCCTGCTGTTCCTGGCAGTGATCCAGGTCTGGGGCGCGGGGTGCCGCGCGTCGTATGCCGTCAACGTCCGGTTCCCGGTCGACCCCACGTTGGGCGTCAACGTCGCAGGCACGTGGAAGACGAACTGGGGCGGTCCACAGGGCTTCAACATCGCCGTCGTCACCATGGAGCAACAGGGCGATCGCGTCACCGCCACCTACGTCACCACCGGCTCGCCCAACGGATCCTTCGAGGGGCGCCTCGTTGGCAACGAGCTACGCGGCACCTGGCGCGAAGCAGACGGCCGCTGGGGAGGACTGCGCTTCGTCTTCGACTCCACGGGCAGCCGCTTCGAGGGCACCTGGGGCCTCGGCGAGCACGACGACGACGGCGGCGTGTGGGACGGCAATCGCTGAGCCCGGCGTCTTCGAGGAGCAACCAGCGCGCGTCACAGCCGGCGGTGCTGGAGCGCCGGCAACGACTTCCGCAGCCGCGCGAGCAGCCCGAGATCCAGCTCCGCCACCGCCACGCCTTCTCCCTCGCTGCACCGCGCCGTCACCAGCCCCCAGGGATCCACCACCATCGCGTGGCCCCACGTCATCCGGTCCTTCGGGTGCCTGCCCTGCTGCGCCGGGGCAATCACGTACGCCAGGTTCTCGATCGCCCGCGCGCGGAGGAGGACCTCCCAGTGATCCTTCCCGGTGGCCAGGGTGAAGGCCGCCGGCACGGTGAGCAGCACCGCGCCCGCCTCCGACTGCTTGCGGTACAGCTCCGGAAAGCGCAGATCGTAGCAGACCGACAAGCCCACTTTGCCCACCGGGCTGTCGGCCACCACCACTTCGGTCCCTGGAGCCACCGCCGCCGACTCCCGGTACGTCTGCCCATCGCCCACCTCCACGTCGAAGAGGTGGATCTTCCGGTAGACCCCCAGCCGCGCCCCGTCGGGGCCGTACAGCACCGAGGTGTTGAAGAGCCTCCCGCCCGGCGCCCCCTCCTCCAGGATCGAGCCGCCCAGCAGCGTGACGCCCAGCTCCCGCGCCATGGCCCCCACCCAGCCGAACGTCGGGCCGTCCAGGCCCTCCGCGTAGTCGGAGCGTTCCGCCTCGGGCCCCATCCACGAGAAGTTCTCGGGCAATCCGACGAATTTTGCCCCGCGATCCGCGGCTTTACGCAAGAGGGCGGCGGCCGTCTCGAGGTTTTTCGAGCGATCCGCCCCGCTGGTCATCTGGATGGCGGCGATGAGCATGTGGACTCCTCCCGAGCGGGCTGTTTACAGGGGGACGCCCCCTGTCGTAGATGCCCCCCTCGGTCATTTTCGACGTACCGAAAAGTGGGCCTCTCGCCCACTTTTGTTTTTTGAGGCCATGGCAGAGACGAACCCGCGACAGAGCATCGAGGACAAGGCCTGGGCCCTGGCCGAGCCGTTGCTCGCCGCCGAGGGGCTCGAGCTGCTCGACGTGGAGTTCGTCCGCGAGCACGGGTGGATCCTCCGGCTGTACATCGATCTCCCGGGCGGGCAGGTGGGCGTCGACGAGTGCGCCATCGCCAGCCGGGCCGTCGATCGCGCGCTGGACGTCGAGGACTTCATTCCCCACGAGTACAGCCTCGAAGTCTCCAGCCCCGGCCTCAATCGCCCGCTGAAGAAGGCAAAGCACTTCGAGCAGGTGAAGGGGAAGCAGGTGCGGGTGAAGACCTACGGGCCCCTCTTCGAGCCTCCGCGGAAGAACTTCGTGGGCACGCTCACCGACGTGCAGCCCGAAGCGGTGGTGGTGAACGTCGAGGGCGCCGGCCCCTTCACCATCCCCTTCAAGGACATCGCCCGCGCCAACCTCGAGTTCGACTTCGAGGCCGACAAGGGCCAGAAGGCCGCCAAGCCGGGCAAGCCCGGAAAGGCTGGAAAGCCCGGCAAGGACCCCGACAAGTCCCTGCCGCACGAGTCGCCGTAGCGCTCCTGTCCCGAGCGCGAAGCAGCACGCAGCCCCACGCAACACGAAGCAGCAGCACCACAACCTGAACGCAGTGCACATACAGGTCCGCGATCGCGGGCCGAGGAAAGAGAAGGAGACCTCCCATGACTCCAGCAACCGCCACGCTTCGCCTCGACGACGTCCTCACCCAGGTCGCCAAGGACAAGGGCATCGACAAGGCCGTGCTCGTGCAGACGCTCGAGGACGCGATGCAGACCGCCGCCAAGAAGCACTTCGGGCAGGACCGCGCGCTGGAGGCCAAGTTCGACCCGTCGAAGGGCGTCGTGGAGATCTTCCAGGCCATCACCGTCGTCGATCAGATCACCGACCCCATCAACGCGGTGAACCAGATCACCGTCGAGCAGGCGGCCGCGCGCGGCATGGAAGTGGCCGTGGGCGACGAGCTCGTCTTCCAGATCTTCTACCGGGACGAGGACGCGGCCGAGGCCAAGGCGCAGGACGAGCAGTACGGCGACATCCTGGGCCTCAAGACCTTCCGCCGGGGCTTCGGCCGCATCGCCGCGCAGACCGCCAAGCAGGTGCTCCTGCAGCGCACCCGCGACGTGGAGCGCGAGAACGTCTACAACGAGTACAAGGATCGCAAGGGCGAGATCGTCACCGGCATCGCCCGGCGCCTGGAGCGCGGCAACCTGATCGTCGATCTCGGCCGCGCCGAGGCCGTGCTGCCGGTGCGCGAGCAGGCCCCCCGCGAGGTCTACCGCCCCGGCGATCGCGTGCAGGCCTTCGTGCTCGACGTGCTGCGGGAGGCCAAGGGCCCGCAGATCATCCTGTCGCGCGCGTCGGTGAACCTGCTCACCAAGCTGTTCGAGATGGAGGTCCCGGAGATCGCCGAAGGCATCGTGGTGATCGAGGCCGCCGCCCGCGAGCCGGGCCGTCGCTCGAAGATCGCCGTGTCCAGCCGCGACGGCGACGTGGATCCGGTGGGCGCCTGCGTGGGCATCAAGGGCAGCCGCGTGCAGGCGGTGGTGCAGGAGCTGCGCGGCGAGAAGATCGACATCGTCGAGTTCGATGAGGATCCGGCCCGCTTCGTCTGCGCCGCGCTCGCGCCTGCCGAGGTGAGCCGGGTGATCATCGACGAGGCCAACCACGCGATGGAGATCATCGTCCCCGACGATCAGCTGTCGCTGGCCATCGGCCGCTCGGGTCAGAACGTGCGCCTCGCCGCGCAGCTCACCGGCTGGAAGCTGGACATCAACTCCGAGAGCCGGGTCAAGGAGATGCGGGAGTTCGCCGAGCGCTCGCTGGGCGCGCTGCCCGGCGTCAACGAGATGCTGGTCGAGACGCTCTACGCCCACGGCTTCCGCATGGCCAAGGACATCGCCGAGGCCAACCCCGAGGTGCTCTCGCAGATCCCCGGGCTGGATCCCGCCAAGGTGCCCGCGATGCAGGAAGCGGCCCGCAACCAGATGTCCTCGGACGCCGAGGAGCTGGAGCGGCTGGCCAAGGAGCGCGAGACGCGCCGGCTCGAGGAAGAGCGCCGGCACCCCGACGAGCTCTCCCAGGAAGAGCGCCTGGCCCGCGTGCGCGGCATCGGGTCCACCAACGTCGAAGCCTTCAAGACGTCGGGCTACGGCACCGTCGAGGACATCGTGAAGGAGACCGATCTCACCCGCCTCGGCAACGTCGCGGGCATCGGGATCAAGAAGGCGCGGCAGATCAAGGCCGCGGCGGATCACTACCTGCAGGAAGAGAACCGCCGGCGCGCCGAGCTGGACGCGCTGAAGAAGGCGGAGGTGTCCGCGACGGCCTGACGTCAGGTCGGACGCGGAAGGGACTCATAGAGAGACGATGGAGACCCGCGCACCGGAAAGGACGTGCGTGGGCTGCGGAAAGAAGCAGCCGAAGTCGCTGCTCCATCGGCTGGTGCTCAACGAGCAGCACCAGCCGGTGCTCGACAGGACGCAGGCCGCCCCTGGCAGGGGGGCGTACCTCTGCGGACCAGGCTGCCTCAGGGCAGCCGTGAAGCGAAAGGCCCTCCAGCGGGCCTTCAAGAAGCACGTGGCGCTGGATGTGGTGAACGACCTGGAGGCGGCCCTGCAGACGCGAAGCTGAAGCGCAGTAAGAGCTCTTCGTTCCTGACAGATGGTGCTGTGACGCGCCCGACACCCAGGGGCCCACGGAACCGTGCCACACCAGTCGTTTCGTCCAGTCCCAATCGCTGTTTTTTTGTTCCTTTCTGAAGTACGGGGGGCCCTGCCCTATGTCCAAGAAGCGCGTTCACGAAATCGCCAAAGAGCTCAAGGAAGCCCACGGCATCGAGCTCGACAACAAGCAGGTCGTCACCGAGCTCCAGTCGCTCGGCTACGACGTGAAGAGCCACTCGTCGTCGCTGGAAGACGATCAGGCCGTCGCCGCGATCCAGAAGATCGTCGACAGGAAGAAGCCGAAGGCCGCGCCCGCGCCCGTCGCCCCCAAGGGCTTCGTGGTGCGCCGCAAGGTGGGCGAAGGCCACACCACCACCGTCGTCGCGCCGCCGCCCCACCACGTCGAGGCGCCGCCACCTGCGCCTGCCGTCGTCGAGGCGCCGCTGCCTCCTGACTCCCACACCCCCGTCGCCACCGCGGTGCCGCCGGCCAACATGCCGCCTGCCACCGAGGTGCCCGCCGCCCCCGTGGCCGTCGCACCCGTCGCTCCGCCCGTCACCGACGAGGCCCCGGCGGCGCCTGCTCCCGTGGCGGCGCAGCCCGCCGTCGCTTCGACGCCGCGCGCCTCCGCGCCTCGGGCCACCGCGCGCGCCTCGGCGCCGCGCCCCGGCGCCGTGAC
>JBFMHF010000257.1:0-5612 GCA_040752975.1 Myxococcota bacterium | reverse complement strand
ACCGCCGAGGCCGCCGCCCATGCCGCCACCCGCGCCACACGCGCCGGTGCTGGTGTTGCACACCTGGCCCGAAGGACAGTCAGCGTTGGAGGTGCACTTCTTGGTGCCACCGCCGCACGCCACGAGGACGAGCGCGGACGACACGGCCGCGAGCCGAACGAAGAGGGTTTTTGTCATGTGCTTCAACCGGGCTAACGCGGACGGCTTCCCCGACACGTCCGCGAGGTGAGGGGCGGCGTCCTACCACTTCCTCCCACAAAGAAAAGCCCCCTTCTGGAAGTCGAAAGCCCCGAAATCCGGTGGGACAATGCGCGCCGTGCACTGGTGGCCCACGTTGTGGACGGGGGTGTGGGGGGGGCTGATGGCGCTGGAGCGCCGGGCCTTCCTCCAGGCGATGGTGTCGCGGCCGCTGGTGGCGGCGACGGTGACGGGCCTCATCAACGACGACTTGCGGGCCGGGTTGTACGTGGGGCTCGTCTTCGAGTTGTTGCACCTGGGCGGAGCGTCGCTGGGTGGCGCGCAGGCCGATCACGAGACGCTGCCGGCGGTGACGGGCGCAGCGCTGGCCGCGGAGATGGGCGAGACGTTTGGCAGCGACTCGACGCCGGCGATGTGGGCGCTGGCGATTCTCCTCACCGCGCCGACGGGTTGGCTGGGGCGGCTGCTGGAGAAGCGCCTCGACGAGCGCGCGCGGCGCTACTACGGCCGAGCGCTCTCCGAGGCGCAGGAAGGCCAGTTGGCGCGCGCGTCCCGGGAAAACCTGCGCGCGATGTGGCCGCAGTTCGTCTTCTACGGGCTGTTGTGCGCGGCGGCCGCGGCGGCGGGCCCGCTGCTGGCACGGGTGGAGCACGAGCTGCCGCTCCCGGTGCTGCGCGGGCTGGGCTGGGCGTACCCGGCGATGGCGGCGGTGGCGGCGGCGACGGCGGTGCACGGCAGCCACGCGAAGGGGCGCTACGCGATGGCGGCGGCCTCCGCGACGGCAGTGGCGGGCGTGGCCTTCGCGGCCTGGTACGGAGGGCACCCTCCATGACGGCGGCGACGGCGCGTGGGGCGGTGGCGGGCGTGGCCTGCTCCGGAGGGCGCCTCCCATGACGGCGGCCCCCGCCCGCCCCATTCCGCGGAAGGTGGCCTGGCGCGTCTTCTGGCGCAGCCTCTTCCTGCAGGCCGGCTTCTCGCCCGAGGCGATGCAGACGCTGGGGCTGTTGTACGCGCTGGCGCCGGCCTTGAAGCACCTCTACCCCGACGAAGCGGCGCAGCAGGAAGCCACCAGGCGGCACCTCACCCCCTTCAACACCCACCCGTACGCGGCGGCGGCCATCGTGGGCGGCATCATCTTCCACGAGGCGAAGGTGGCGCGCGGGGAGGAGCCGCCCGAGGCCGTGACGCGCTTCAAGGCGACGCTGATGGGGCCGCTGGCGGCGCTGGGCGATGGCTTCTTCTGGCTGTCCCTGCGGCCGGCGGTGGGCGTGCTGTCGTGCGCGCTGGTGCCGGTGGTGGGTGTCTTCGCGCCCGTCATCTTCCTCGTCCTGTACAACGCGGTGCACCTCTCGGCGCGCGCGTGGCTCTTCAAGGAGGCGCTGGGGTACGGCGAGGCGGTGGTGGTGCGGCTGCAGACGGCGAAGGTGCCGATGTGGAGCAACCGGCTTCGGCTGGTGTCGGCCACGCTGGCGGGCGCGCTGGGGGCGTGGCTGGCCTTGCGCTTCGGGGCGCTGGCGGGCGGCGCGCTGTCGGTTGGGGTGGCGCTGGCCAGCCTCGGCATCGGCGTGGCGACGGTGCTGGCCGTCAGCCGGCGGTGGAGCCCCTACTGGCTCCTCTATGGCCTGGCGGGCGCTGCGGTGGCGGGCGGCGCTTTCTTGTAGGGTGCGGCACCGGGAGAGGCACGGGTGAGCGACGTGGAGACGGCCCAGGGCGAGTACACCATCATCAACGCGCTGGGCCTGCACGCCCGCGCGGCCGCGCAGTTGGTGAAGGTGGCCAACCGGTACACCTGCGAGGTGGAGCTGGAGTGCGAAGGCCAGGCCGTCAACGCCAAGTCCATCATGGGCGTGCTGATGCTGGCCGCCGCGCAGGGGATGGTGGTGAAGGTGAAGTGCACCGGCCCGGGCGCGCAGGCGTGCCTGGACGAAATCGCCGGCCTCATCAACACGAAGTTCGGCGAGCCGAAGTAGCGCGCCTCACCGTCAAGGCGGCCAGATTTCCGCGAAGCCCGGCGGGTTGTTGCCGTGGTGGGTGAAGGCCCAGAGGTCGTCCTCATTCCAGCTGGTGATGCCCGGGCGCCAGGGGTCGCAGACGATGAAGTTCCCCGCCGCGTCGAGGCCCGCGAGGTAGAGGAAGTGGCCGCCGCCGCCGATGTCTCCGTTGACGAGGACGCCGTGGCCGCGCTCCAGGGCCGCGCGCACGTCGGAAGGCTCCCGGCTGGGAGAGGACTCCGCGTTGACGCCGAAGCGCCGCGCCACGTCAGCGATGAGGGCGACGCCCCCGGGGGTGCCCACGCCCGCGCGCGCGCCCAGCGCGTCCACCATCTCCCAGATGGTGTTGCCGTCGGCGGGGCGGACGCCCGAGGCCGCCAGCGCCATCGCCAGCGAGGTGGGCCCGCACGTCCACCCGTTGGGCTGCTGGAGGTAGAGGGCGTCGCGGTCGACGTTGAGGCGCGGCCGGTGGCGCTCCTGCCACTCGGGCGTCAAAGCGATGACGTAGTCGAAGGCCGCGCGGAGCTCCGGCACCGACTTGCCCTGCGCCTGGAGGTCCGCCCCGAAGGCCATCATCTTCGCGAGCTCGTCCGGGTTGGGCAGCCGGCCGAGGTGCACCTGGTACGCGTCGCGCGCCTGCCATTCGGGCGTGCAGCAGACGACGAAGTGGAAGGCGGCGCGCATGTCCTCCACCGACTTGCCCTGCGCCTGCAGCTCCGTGCCCCACGTCCTCAGCTTCGCCACCTCCTCGGAGGAAGGGAGCCGGCCAAGAGAGGTGACGTACTCGTCGCGCGCCTGCCACTCGGGCGTCATGGCGAGGACGAAGCGGAAGGCGTCGCCCATCTCCCCCACCGTCTTCCCTTCCGCGAGCAGCTGGTTGCCCCAGGCGATGGACTTCGAGAGCTCCTCGGGCGTCGGCAGCCGGCCGAGCCGCTCCTGGTACGACGCACGGGCCTGCCACTCCGGCGTCATGGAGAGGACGAAGTCGAAGGCGGCGCGCACCTCCGAGACGGACTTGCCCTCGGCGGCGAGCTGGTTGCCCCAGGCGATGGACTTCGAGAGCTCCTCGGGCGTCGGCAGCCGGCCGAGCCGCTCCTGGTACGACGCGCGGGCCTGCCACTCCGGCGTGCTGGCGAGGACGAAGGTGACGGCGGCCTTCAACTCGTCGGGCGTCTTGCCTTGCGCGCGCAGCGTGGCCAGCAGAGAGGCGTGCCGCTGCACCTCATCGGCCGTGGGTGGCCGGCCCAGCGCCTCGGTGAAGGCGGCGGTGATGAGCTGCCTGTCAGGCGCCGCGACTCGTCGGTGGGCGGCGCCCGGGCCCGACTCGAGCGCATCGGCGCGGGAAGCGAAGCGGACGACAGGCGAGAAGGCGTCGGCGTGAGGGGCGACCCTGGCTCCGGCCGGAGAGCGCGACACGGTGAAGGCGTCTGCGTTGCCGGGCGTGCCCACCGCGGCGGCAGGCGCCGCGGACGGCTTCACCCTGCGGGTCCGGACGAGAGCGGGGGCGAGCGCGCGAAGTCCCATGGTGAGAGTTTGTCGGCGCGACACTCACCTCCGGACGGGACACACGCTGTTCAGCGCGTTGACGTTCTGCGCACGGTTTCCGGCCTTCGCACCGAGCGAGCCGAAGTTGCGTAAGGTGGAGGCGATGAGCGACGAGCTGGTGAAGCCCGAGGGAGAAGCGCCGCCGCCACCTGCACCGTCTGCGCCGTCTGCGCCGTCTGCGCCGGCGTCCGCCGAGGCGGCTCCTGCGCTGGAGGCGGTGGGGCCTGCGCAGCAGGTCAAGTCCGGGCTGTCGTGGTTCAACATCATCGCGGTGCTGTCCGTCCTCAACAGCGTCCTCATCATGACGAAGGCGTCCATCATCTTCCCGGTGGGGATGGGCGTGACGCAGGTGTTCGCCGGCGTGGGCGCCGTGCTTTCCGAGAAGGGCTCCAGCGTTTGGAATGTGCTCGCCTTCGTCGGCACCCTCGTCGCGGCCAGCTGCGTCTTCGTCGTCGGGAGGCTGGCCAGGGCCGGGCACCGCTGGGCGTGGCTGGTGGGCATGGTGGCCTACGGGCTGGACGGCCTCCTCCTCGTGCCCTTCGGCGACTGGATTGGGGTGGGCTTCCACGTCTGGGCCATCTTCAGCATCGGCCGCGGGTACGCCGCGCTGAAGCACCTCCCGCTTCAGGCGCAGGCGTGACGTCGGGGCCAATGTCGTCACCCGGCGCTCGAGCCTCCACCACGCGGGCGCCGTCGAGGGGCCTTGCCTGGAGAAGCGGTGCGTGGACACGCGTCGAGTCCTGCGCCGCCAGAGTCGCCCGGAAGCCCGCGCCCGTCGAGAGGTGTCCGCTCCGTCGAGAAACCGCATGACGCCGCTGCTGCTCCTCACACTCGCGGCCAGCCCCGACGTCCGCCTCGAGAATGTGGACTCGCGCGGGTGCGGGGACGTCATCGTCGACGGCCGGCGAGTCCAGGGCGCCGCGCCGGGGCTGTGCGTCGTGCAAGCGGTGTGGACGCCGCTGGAGGAGGGGCTCCTGGCGCTGCTGGTGCGCGCCCCTCATCGCTTCGACTCCACGGAGCGCCTGCGCGTCTTCGTGTACCGCCTCGTCGGGCGCCGCCTGTCCCCTCGCTTCCTCGGCTCGGGCTTCACGGGCAGCGACGTGACGCGCCTGGTGACGCTGGCCGACGCACTCGGCGTGGAGGTGGTGAGTGACGCAGGCGTGGCTGTGTTGCGCTGCGTCTTCGACGGCTTCCCGCTGGTGTGCCAGCCACCGCCCGGGTGAATTCCCGGTGGGCGCCGCCGCCCGCCGGGTGACAAGAAGTGGACGACCCGGAAGTCCCCTCTTGCCCGCTGGAGGAAGTTGCGGGCCCGCCGTGCTGTGCGTACGGTTGCGCTTCACCTCGCAGCACGCTGGAGTTCTTCGATGCCCCGCGTCTCCTCCAATCGCCCCGCTGCCGCCGTCCGTGCTTCCGAGTCGTCCAGCCCGAAGAAGTTGGAGTTCGACCTCACGAAGAAGGCCACCGTCCGCGACCTGCAAATCAAGTCCGGTGACTCCTTCACGGTGAAGTTGCCCCCGGGGAATTGGGAGATGAGCGGCCTCAACGGTCGCGACCTGTTCGAGTTCCGCGAGAAGGGCACCAAAAAGTTCCTCCCCCTCGAGCAGTGGTCCCCCCAGGTGAAGTCCGGCATCGAGCTGCGCGCCTCCGGCGCGAAGGGGTGGAACCTGCTCGGGCAGCTCACCTTCAAGAATGAGAAGGGCAAGGAGCTCTTCCTCGAGATGCACGTCGACGGCGGCAAGGCCCCGAAGAACCAGCGCGTCGAGGTGGACTCCGGGCGGCGTGGCGTCGGCGGCGGTGGCTCCGACAGCGGCGGCGGCTGGCTTCCCCGCGGCGGAGGCCGTGGCGTCTCCGGCGGTGGCTCCGGCGGCTGGGGCGGCG
>JBFMHF010000256.1:0-5652 GCA_040752975.1 Myxococcota bacterium | reverse complement strand
GCCCGAGCCGCCACCCGTCGCGCCACCGCCCGCGCCTCCGCCCGTCGCTCCGCCGCCCGCCCCGCCGCCCGTACCTCCGACGCACACGAAGTCCGTGGGGTGACACGTCTTGCCCATGGCCGTGCAGTTCACACACGCCACCCCCTGCGAGCCGCACACGGTGTTGCTGTTGCTCGCCGTCTTGGGCACGCAGGCGCCGTTGGCGTCGCAGCAGCCACCGCAGTTGGCGGCGCTGCAGTTGCCGCTGCTGCTGCCGCCGCCGCACGATGGAACGGTGGCGAAGAGGAAGCCGAGGGCGGCTCCGAGCAAAAGGGCCTGGACCTTCATGGGTGACATCTCCTTGGCGCGCGAACCGGCCCGCGCGGTGAGTGGCGAAAGGGCCGCGCAACAAACACGTTCCTCGCGCCCGCCGTCAAGCGGTCTCGTGTCGACGGTCCGGCCCGGAGTGAGGATGGGCGCGGGGAGGCGCCTCGGCGCGCCAACGCATGCCTGATGCGGCTCGTCTCCCTGGCCGGGCACCCTCGCGCGAGCGACGTCGGCGTCACTTCGGCGTGCCGCCGTCGCCCGTCAGGTACTTGAGCCCTTCGGGCGGCTTCAGGCTGCAGGCCGTCACCGCGCCGGAGGGATCGATGGCGTCGCCGCCTTCCTGGATGGCGAGGATCTTCCGCGCGGGGCCGATGACGAAGGTGGTGCGCCTGGCGAAGTTGAGCAGGGGCGTCTTCACGTCGAAGGCCTTCACCACCGCTCCGTCCTCGTCGGCGACGAAGTGGTATGGCGCCTTGAGCGACGCCTTGAACTTCGCAGACGTCTCGCGGTCATCGGTGGAGATCGCGATCACCGTGCCCTGGTGCTTCTGGATGTCCGCATACCGATCCCGGTACGCCGTGAGCTCGCGCGTTCAGCCGGGAGTGAAGGCCTTGGGGAAGAAGGCCACCACCACGGGGCCTCTCTCCACCAGCTTCGACAACGTCAACTCGACGCCGTCGACGTCCTTCACGGTGAAGTCCGGGGCCACGTCGCCCACCTGCGGCATCGCTGAGAGCAGTCCCATGAGCACCCCGGGGAACATTGTCTTCCCCATCTACTCGCCCGCCCGCCACGCCGCCACTCCGCGTCGCCTTCACTGGGCCAGCCGCCTCCACATGGCCTGCGCCGCTTCCCGCGCGGCCCGGGCGATCTCCACCGGATCCACGGCGAGGGGCTTGCGCTTCCAGAGCCGCCACAGGCCGTCGACCATCACCGACTCGACGTAGCGCGAGGAGAGGCCGGCCTGCATGTGCGCCGCCAGGGTGGACGCATCGAGCGGCGTGGGAGGCTGGTAGTCCATCACCACCAGGTCGGCGGCGGCGCCTTCGCGCAGCGGCCCCACCGTCATCCCGAAGGCGTGGGAGGCGAGGCGGTGGCCGTTGGCCAGGAAGCGGAGGATGTCGATGGGCTGCCCGGACTCACTGGCGCGCAGCGTGGCGGCCTGGGCTTCGGCCAGCACGTCGAGCGGCATGACGTCGGTGCCGAAGGTGCCGCGGATGCCGAACTTCGACGGCGTGGCGTGGCCCGTCTGCGTCGCCATGTTGGAGCGCGCGGTGTGCACCAGCCAGGAGCCGCGCGAGATGAGCGACGACAGCTGCGGCCACGAGAGGTGCACGCCCTGGGCGATCACCACGCCCTCGCCCACCAGGTCCGCTTCCAGCAGGCGGTCGGTCGGCGGATTGCCGAAGCGCTGCACCGACTGACCTTCTTCGTCGGCGTCCTCCGCGACGGTGATGAGCCCCAGCACCTTCGCCTCGTCGAGCGCCTTCTTCACCGCCTTGAGCTCGTCGTCCGAAACCTGCCCGAGATCACCGAGCCCCACCGCGCCACGGAAGCGCCCGCGGGACTTCGCGGCGTACGAGAGGCACTCGCGCAGCGCGCCTTCGTCGCCCGCCGTCACCCGCTGGGCCAGCACCGCGCGCAGCCCCACGCCCGACAGCCCGTGCGCCACGCGGGACAGCGCGCCTTCGACGTCCCGCAGCGCCACGTGCGTGTCGAAGAGGGTGGTGGTGCCCGCCGCGAGCCCTTCGAGGCCACCTGCGGCCGCAGCGGCCTCCGCGTCATCCAGGCTGAGGGCCTGACGAAAGGCCGCCCGCGTGGTGCGCTCTCCGCCGAAGCCTGCCCCGCTGCGAGGCGCCCCCCGGAGCAGCGTCGCCGAGAGGTGGTGGTGCCCGCTGACGAAGCCCGGCATCACCAACCGGCCGGACACGTCGATGACCTCGTCACCCGCCTCCGGCTGCGCAGCGGGCCCGCGGGCCATGATGCGACCGCCGGCGACGCGGAGATCCGCCACCTCGACGTTCGCGGGCTCGAGCTCGACGAGCGTCGCCCCCTTCAGCACGGTCCCCACGCGCCCGAAGGGTAGCCGCTCGACTCGATCAGACGAACGACTTTCCTCAAGGTCAGGCGCCTTGACACTCCAAAGGACACGCGCTGTCCGATTCCCGGCCGGATCGCGGCGAGTCGGTCACAGCACCTCCCCACCGCCTCCCTCCAGTAGGGCGAAATCCCTCATGGGATCCAGCGGGCACACACCTTGCTACCGGCGCGGCTGCAAAATTCTGCCATTTCGCAGGGTTGCAGGAGTAGTCACGATGCACAAGAGCCAGGGCTTCGTCACGGTGTGGGCCGGCGCCGTGATCGCCTTCCTGTCGTGCGGCCCTTCGGTGGAGGGAAACAGGAGTGAGGCCGAAGGCGTGACGCGCGAGGCGATCGTCGGCGGCTCGGTGACATCGGGCGATCCGGCCGTGGTGGTGCTGGCGGTCAACACCGGGGGCGGGCTCGAGGAGTACTGCACAGGCACGTTGATCGCGCCGAAGACGGTGCTGACGGCGGCCCACTGCATCGAGGCCTACGGCCCGGGCAACTTCTATGTGGTGGGTTTCGGCTCGAACATCAACGCGCTGAACCGGACGGTGTCGGTGGCGCAGCAGATCGATCACCCCAGCTACAACGGGCGCTCGTTCGACTTCGGCGTGCTGCGGCTGGCGCAGGCCGTGTCGGGCGTGACGCCGATCGCCATCAACGAGCGACCGATGAGCGCGGCGGACGTCGGCCGGCCGATCCGCCACGTGGGCTTCGGCATCACCAACGCCAGCGGCGTCGGCGGAGGCATCAAGCGGGAGGTGACGTACAACCTCCGCGAGGTGCGCAACTACACCATCGAGTCGGGCGCCAACGGCAAGCAGACGTGCTCGGGCGACTCGGGCGGGCCGGGCTTCATGGTGATGCCGGGCGACAGCGTGGAGAAGGTCGCGGGAGTGGTGAGCTACGGCGACGAGAACTGCGTCATCGAGGGCTACGACGGCCGGGTGGACGTGGCCGCCTCGTGGATCAAGGCGCAGATGGCCCAGTGGGAGCAGCCCACCTGCGCCACCGACGGGGCGTGCGTGCCGGGCTGCACGCCCGTCGATCAAGACTGCGCGTGCGCGGCCGACGGGCGCTGCACGGCCGACTGCGCGGACCTCACGAGAGATCCCGACTGCCCGAGGGACTGCGCCCGCAACAACGTCTGCGCCCAGGCGGAGTGCCCGGCGCCCGACCCGGACTGCATCGCAGTGGGAGGCGCGTGCACGGTGGCAGCGTCGTGCCGGGAGCGGCTCTGCGTGAGCGACTCCCAGCACCCGCAGACGTATTGCAGCAAGGGGTGTTCGGGCTCCGCCGATTGTCCGTCGGGCATGGAGTGCGGCTCGGGCACCTGCCGCTACCCGCTGAAGCCCGAGCGCCAGCTCTTCGACACCTGCAGCGCGTCGGAGGACTACTGCGTGGCGTCGATCTGCACCGGCCCTGTCGGCGGGCTGACCCGCTGCGTGGCGAGCTGCCTGGTGACGAGCGACTGCCCGTCGGGCTCGGTGTGTGAGGCTGGCGCCGACTCGCGGCGCTTCTGCCGGCCAGCCGATCTCCGCTTCACCCCGACGGTGCTCCCCGCGGCGCGCGCGGAAGGCCCCGTCGCCTCGACCGGCTGCAGCGCGGTGGGCCCGGGCCTGCCGTCACTCTGGCTCCTCGCCCTGGCCCTCCCCGCATTGCGCCGCCGGCGCTCCGTCGCCTAGAGGAGGCACCATGAAGCGCTTGATCCTCCCCGGCCTGCTGGCTCTGGCGGCCTGCGGGCCCGTCGAAGAGGTGTCGCTCGCCGAGGCGGGCGACGAGCGCACCGACGCCATCGTCGGAGGCACCATCAACCCCGGCGATCCCAACGTCTTCATGTTGATCCTCCAGGGCAACAACGGGCAGGGCTCGTTGTGCACCGCGACGCTCATCGACCGCCGCACGTTGCTCACCGCGGCGCACTGCGTGGATCCGCGCATCCTCGGGGCGACCTCGCTCTCCATCGTCGCCACCAACGCGCCCAATGAGAACCAGATCACCGGGCAGAACATGTGGCAGGTGGTGGAGACCCGGATGCACCCGAGCTGGAACCCCGCCACGCTGTCCAGCGACATCGCCATGGCGCTGCTGGCCTCGGCGCCCAACGTGACGCCCAAGCCGTGGAACCAGGCGTCGGTGGCCAGCGGGCAGGCGGTGCGCTCGGTCGGCTACGGCACCATCGGCAACGACACGGGCAGTGGCACCAAGCGCACGGTCGACCTCATCATCAACCAGGCGTCGCCCACCCTCATCTTCGTGGGCAACGGGGTGAACAAGGGCATCTGCCATGGCGACTCGGGTGGCCCCACCTTCCGCACCTTCCCCGACGGCGTGGAGCGGGTGGTGGGCGTGCACAGCTTCACCCGCACCGAGGACTGCACCGACGGCGCGGCGACGCGGGTCGACGCGTTCCGGAACTTCGTGCAGACGTGGCTCTCCGAGAAGGAGGCCGCCACCTGCAACCGCGACGGGCGCTGCGTGCAGGGCTGCGCGTCGGTCGATCTCGACTGCGTCTGCGGCACCGACGGCCAGTGCACCGCCGCGTGCCCAGACCTCACCCAGGACGCCGACTGCGGCGACTGCGGGGCGAACGGCGTGTGCGCCGATCGCTCGTGCCCCCTGCGCGATCCCGACTGCGTCGAGGAGGGTCAGGCGTGCACCAGCCCCAGCCAGTGCGTAGGCCGCCGGTGCGTCGTCGACCCCCAGCACACCGCTCCCTACTGCTCGAAGCCCTGCGCCTCGTCGGCCAACTGCAGCCCCGGCTACGAGTGCGATCCCGCCGGGTACTGCCGCTTCACGCAGCTCCCGGCGGCCGGGGTGGGAGAGATCTGCACCCCGGGTGGCACCTTCTGTGGTGAGCGCGGCGTGTGCACCGGCAGCTTCCCCGGCGAGACGCGCTGCCGGGTGTCCTGCGTCGACGCGACGAACTGCCCGGCCGACTACACGTGCGCCACCGGCCTCGACGGGCAGAAGTACTGCCTCGAGCCGCCGAAGCCCCCCATCCTCCTCCCCCGGGCCTTCGTCGAGGGGAAGGTGCCGCAGGGCTGCAGCACCGGCCTGGGCCTCTTCCCGGCGCTGGGGCTCCTCGTCCTGCTCCGGCGGCGCAAGTCCCTGGCCTGACTGGGTGGCGGGAGCGAAATCTCCCTCCCACGCGTTAGTGTGGGGACGACGTGCGACAGGCGCCTCCTTCCAGAGCCGGGCTGTGGGCCTTGTTGGCCAGCCTGGCGTTGCACCTGGTCGCGGTGGGCTGGGTGGTGACGC
>JBFMHF010000255.1:0-5830 GCA_040752975.1 Myxococcota bacterium | reverse complement strand
CGCAGCGCCCCACGAGGGCAGCGACAGCCGACGACGCGCGGCGCCGGGTGCAACAGCAAATCCCGCAACGCCCACAACGGCAACGACAGCCGACGACACGGGGCGCCGGGTGCATCGCGTCGCCACCACAGCACCCTGATGTCAGCTGTCAGGCCTCGAGGACAGGGTTGCGCAGCACGTCCGCCGAGCCGAGCTGCGAGGCGACACGTCGAGGCGAGCACCACCGCGCGCGCGGGAAAGCCGCCCGTCACCCTCTGGCACCGCGAACTGCGCGGACAAGCTGCGGCGCGTCCGTCACGGAAGGTCCCACCCCACCAGCGCCGAGGGCACCCAGGCCGTCCACGGCTGCACCTCGTTGACGCTCGAGACCCACGCCACATCGACGGACAGCGAGAAGCCCCGCGGCAACAGAAACTCGGCGCCCGCCGACATCGACACCGTGTGCGCGTAGACGCGCAGGGGCTCGTAGGACGCGCCGGCAGCGGAGAACCTCCTACGCCTGGTCCCCGCCAGGCCGCCGGACGCTTCCGTGGCCTGGTACACCACGTCGTCGCCGGCCGCGTAGCCCACCGACGCATTGAAGCCGAGCCAGTCGAGCGGCCTCACCACCACCAGCGCCGAGACGTCGTGCGTGCGGGTGGAGAAGACGGCGTCAACCGCGTCGCGCCACAGGTAGCCGTAGCCGGCGCGTACGCTGAGCCACTCAGTGGGAAAGACTTTCACGAAGCCGCGCGCGTCGAGGCGGGGCCCGTTCCGCGAGGAGTCGACGCCCAGCGTGTAGCCGCCGGAAGGCGCCACACCCAGCGCCAGCCACTCCAGAGGAGACCACGTGCCGAGGAGAGAGCCGCCCAGCACGTGCGTCGACAACTCGATGGCGGTGGCCCAGGCGCGGCCGCGGTACAGCCCCAGCAGCGACACGCCCCAGGCTCCGTCCTCCGACACCCATCCCCCACCGCCACTCGCCCCCACGTCCAGCGCGACGTCACCCTGGGGCTTCTCGCTGCGCGTGACGTTGGAGTCCCAGGACACGCCCGCGAAGCCACCCACCAGCGGAAACAGGCCACCCTCCTCGTCGCTCGCCCCCGAGGCGAGGAGGAACAACAGGCCCATCAACGCGGGCGTGCCCATGGCGCACGTGGGAGCCGCCCGCGGTCACTTTCGGTGCCGCAGGCGCGTGGGCCTCACCGGCCGCCCCGCCCTCCGCGGAACATGTGCCCCTGGCCCTTGCCTTCGGCCTTCGCCTGGCTGCGGAGCTGCTGCTTCATGCCGTCCTGAGCGTGCAGCCGCTTCTGCGTGCCGTCGCAGGTCCCGGCCTTCGCCTGGGCCTGAGCCTGCGCGCCGCCCGCCTTCACCTGCGCCTGCACCTGTGCGCCGCCTCCGGCCTGGGCCTTCGTCTGCGCCTGCGTCTGCCCTGCCGCCGGGAACGCCGCCATCGCCAGCATCGCCACCACCGCCATCATCACGCGCTTCATGATTTCCTCCTGGTTTCTGCGGGGCCGCCCCCGCTGGCGAAGAAACCCTCCCCCGGCGCGGAGGTGGCGGGGTGCGGCGTCGTGCCGCAGGGGCGCCGAGGCGGCCCAAAAGACATCAACCAGTTGGGCGGGTGGCGCTCACCTGGGGCCGTGAGGCAGGCTGATGCCCTCATGAAGCGCGACGCCCGCGCCGCCCTCATTTCCCGGCTGGAAGAGCGCTTCCGCTGGCTGACGGTGGCCCTCTACGACACCAGCGTGCCGCCGGCGGAGGTGGACGCGGCGCTGCGCCCGTACCTGGCCGACGACGTGCGCTTCGTGGACCCCTGGCAGACGGAGGCCGGCGTGCAGCGGTACCGGTTGGGCCTCGCCGGCTTTCACACCATGTTCCGCTTCCACTTCGAGCTCTTCCAGTTGAGCGTGTCCCTCGACGAGGACGGGAAGCGCGGGCGCTGCATCGCCGACGGCGTCATGCACCTCAAGCAGTTCGCCCCGCTGCTGACGTACCCGCTGCGCACCATCCTCACCTACGAGTTCGTCGTGGAGGACGCGGGGGACGACGTCCGGCCCGTGCGCTTCCGCATTCACCACCACGAGGAGATGTGGAGCTTCGGCGACATGCTGGCCGCGGTGCCGGTGACGGGCTGGCTGTACGCGAAGCTGTTCCGCCCGGCCTTCGCCCGGGGCTTCCTCGTGGCGTCGTGGCTGTCGGCGCGGCTCAAGGGCGCCCTGCCCGCGCGCACGGCTGGTCGCACGTGAAGATGGGCGCGCTGCTCTTGTGGGACTCGCTCCAGCGCCTACGCGCCCTCGTGCTCCGGCGTCTCGGACACCTCCAACGCGCCCGAGAAGGCGCCGCCCACCGAGACTGGCCAGGGTGCACCAGGGCCAGTTGCACCATCACGTGCACCGCGAGGCCTCATCGAGGAGCGACGTGGGTGGCGCTGCCCGCGATGCTGGTGGACTCGGCGTACCACGCGGCCGAAGGCCTGTTGGCGGGCGTCATCCTCGGCGCGCTGTACCTGCCGCGCGCCACTGCGAGTCCCTGACTGTGGCCTTGCTCCCGGAAGGGTGTCCCTCACCGGTCGCGCGGACTGGCCCGCCTCCTTCGGCCCGACGCGCCGGAGCGAGCCGGCGCCGGCGCATCGCTTCTCGTGCGTCGAGTCCCGCCGTCGGCGGAGGGTGTCGGGTCCTCCACGCGCAACCCGGGAAAGAGGCCACGGTCGAGCGGCGCCAGCCCCCCGGCTGGGTGGGCCCCGGCGAGTGGACGTTCGCCGTGCACACGCTCGCGCACGGACTTCCCCGCGCGCCTTCGCCACCGCGCGCGAAGCCCTCGGACTGACTCGGCCGGCGCGTTCGGGACCCTGGCGCCTCGTCACTGTCCGCGAAGGGACTCGAGCGTTGCGCGCAGCGGGTGGTTGGGTCCCCACGCCGCCACGCGCCTGGCTTCCTCGTCGAGAAGCGCCCTGGCCTCGTCTGGCCGGTCGCTGCGCAGGGCCTTCGCGAGCGCCAGCACGGCCTCGGTGCGCTGCGGGTGTCCGTCGGGGAAGAGCGGCTCCAGCTTCGCCACCGCCTCGCGCATCGCCTTCACGCGCTCGCCCGGGGGCCCGTCCGCCGCTTCGGCCAGTTGCCACACCGTCCGCCAGCGCACGGCGTCCACGGCGCCCAGGGCCTCCAGTGAAGCCAGGGCCCGGCGATGCAACGCCAGCGCCTCGGCGCGCCTCCCCTGAAGGAAGGCGATGCGGCCAAGGAGATTGACGGTCTCCGCGTGCCACACGTCGTGCGCGCCCTCCGCGGGGCGCTGCAGCGGCTCAGCCTGCTTCGCCAGGGTGTCCGCCTCTGCGAGCGCGCCACGCGCGAGGGCGTCCGCTGCTTGCGCCGACAGCGCCCACCCCACGTCGCCGTGAGCGGGCCCGACGACGCGCTCGAGGATGGCCTGGGCCTCCTTCGCCTTCGCGCCGTCGGGCCGGCCGGCGTCACGCCGCAACCCGTCCCACTGCAACAGCGCATACGCGACGGCTTCCGAGTCACCCTTCGCCTCGGCCCGCAGCCGCGCCACCACGTCCGTCATCACCGCGTCGGCCTCGTCCGCGCGGCCGGAGCGTCCCGCCAGCCGGGCCACCATGCGCAGCGTGAGGAGGACGTTGGGGTGCGAGGGCCCCAGCAACTTCTCCTGCAGCGGACGCAGCGTCGAGAGGTGTTTGGCCGACTCCGCGTACAGCCCGACTTCCGACTCGATGACGGCGAGGTTGAAGAGGCTCACCAGCGTGGCCGGGTTCTCGAGGCCCAGGCGCGCGGTGCACGAGTCGAGACTCAGCCGCGCGTACGGCAGCGCCCGGTCGAAGAGCCGGCGCTCGATGAGCTGCCTCGTCAGCGAGCTGGCCACCAACTGCACGGACTCCGACGTCGGCCCCGCCTTGTCCTGCGCCAGCACCAGGGCTTCCTCGAGCTGCCGCTGCGCCTCGTCCACTTCGCCGCGCTTGTAGGCCGCCAGGGCCAGGCCGCGACGCGCTTCCACCGACACCTTCACCGGCACGTCGCCGTGCTGGCGGACAATGGCCAGAGCCCGCGCGTAGTTCGGCTCAGCCTCGGGGACCCGCCCGTCCTCGGCCTGGTTCTCCGCCAGCAGCACCAACGCCTCGGCGACGCGCACGTCCGTCGGCCCGTACCGGGCTTCACAGGCGGCGACCAGCTTCTTCGCCTGGGCCTCGCCTTGCGCGAAGGCGCCCACCTGGAGGTTGACGGCGGCCAATTCCTTCCACAGGGCCTCCTGCAGTTCGGGTTGGCCGGCCAGCTCGGTGTCGATGCGCGCAGCGCCGCGCTCCAGCAACTCCTTCGCGGTGACGTCGGCGCCCTTCGCCTGGGCGGGGTCTGCTTCGGTGAAGAGGCTCACCACGAAATCGCGGGCGGCCTTCGCCGCGGCCGCCTCGGCCTGCGCGCGGGCGGCTTCACGCTTCGCCTCGCGCGCCTGCCACCAGGTGGCGGCGGCGCCCGTGCCCAGCGTCACGACGAAGGCGAGCGAGGTGAGCGAGCCCGCCTTGTGACGTCCCAGGAAGCGCAGGGCGCGGGAGAGTGCGGTGTGTTCGCGTGCTTCGACCGGCTCGCCGTCCAGCACGCGCCGCACGTCGGCCGCGAGCGCCTCTGCAGAGGGGTAGCGTCGCTCGGGCTGCTTGGAGAGCGCCTTCCACACGACGCCCTCGAGGTCGCGGGCCTCCTCGCCACTGCCGAGGGACGCGACTCGGGGCGCGACGCGGGGAGGTTCCTCGGACAGGACGGCCTGCTGGACGCTGAAGGCGGCACGTGGCCCGCGCGGCCACGGCACCTCGCCGGTCAGCACCTCGTGCAGCAGCACGCCGAGGCCCCAGACGTCGATGGCGGTGGTGACGGGGCCGCCCTGAATCTGCTCAGGGGCGGCGTACTCGGGAGTGAGGACGCGCGCCTCGGTGCGAGTCAGCGGCTCGGCGCTGTCCAGCTCGCGGGCGATGCCGAAGTCGAGCAGCTTGACGTGGCCCTCGGGCGTCACCAGCACGTTGGACGGCTTCAAGTCGCGGTGCACGACGAGGCGGCGGTGGGCGGCCTGGACGGCGTCGCACACCTCGACGAAGCGTTGCAGGCGGGCGCGCAGCGGCTTGTCCCGGGACCAGGTGGTGAGGGTGACGCCTTCCACCACCTCCATGACCAGCCAGGGCACGTCATCGTCGATGCCGGCGTCGAGGAAGCGGGCGATGCCGGGATGTTCGAGCGACGCGAGGAGGCGCTGTTCATCGAGGAAGCGACGCCGCGCCTCGGACGACATG
Organism: Myxococcota bacterium; assembly: GCA_040752975.1. Lineage (GTDB taxonomy): Bacteria > Myxococcota > Myxococcia > Myxococcales > Myxococcaceae > JADLDB01. The sequence goes on along the minus strand of JBFMHF010000255.1, from coordinate 567 downwards.
GACCAGGCGAGGACCTTGAGTGCCCCGCGCTGCACGGCGTCACCGACGGAGCGGGTGGCGAGGAAGACGCGGCCCATTCCGCCTTCGCCGAGGAGGCGTTCCAGCGTCCACGCGCCGAGCCGGTCTCCCTCGCGCGCCTGGCCGACGACGCCGCCCGCGGCGAGCGGTGCGGGAGTGGCGAGGAAGCCGCCGGCCTCGGCGTCGGCGCGCAGGAGGGCCTCGACTTCCGACTTGAGGGTTGGGTCGCCCGCGCAGGCGGCAGCGAGGAAGGCGGGGACTTGTGCTGGCTCGAGCTCGAGCGCCTGGTCCAGCACGTCACTGACACGGCGCCACCGGCTGGTCTCCATGTCTTGCTCCGACAGCGTGCCACAGGCACGCCCGCCACAGGACAGAACGCAGGAGGGCGGTGGTGGAGGACAGCCGTGGCGGTGGGGATGGCTTTGTCCTCGGCGGACGGCCTGAGTTGGGTTGGTTGTCCTTCGGCGGACGGCCTCGTGGGTTGGTTGTCCTTCGGCGGACGGCCTCGTGGGTTTGTTGTCCTCGGCGGACGGCCTCGATGGGGCTTTT
>JBFMHF010000254.1:0-6194 GCA_040752975.1 Myxococcota bacterium | reverse complement strand
CCGAAGAGATGGTGCGCCGCGTGGAGGAGGAGCTGCTCGCGCGCGGCCTCGCCCGCCGCGGCGATCGCGTGGTGATCGTCTTCGGGGCGCCTGTCGGCCAGCCGGGAAAGATCAACTCCCTGCGGCTGCACACCATCTCAATGTGAGTGAGCGTCCGCCCGATCGCGCCCGGAACCTGCGCGCGGAGGCCTCGCCGGCGTCGCAGGCCGGGGTGATGTTCAACCGGGACCAGGCACGCGTGGCCCCGCGCGCTGGATGCCAGCCGACGCGCTGCCCCGGTGGGCGGCGAGCGGGCTGACGACAACGGCCTTCGAGCTGGGCGTCGCGCGCGGCCGGGTCAGCGCCTCGACCTCGCCGCGCTGGTCACCGCCGATGCGATGCGGGCGCGCCTTCGACTTCGGTGCGCGGAGGTCAGCGCGGCTTCAGCGCCCGGTGGGGCACGTCGGCCTCGACGAAGATGCGGTAGAGCTCGGCGTCGAGCTGGCCTGCGTCGGCTTCCTTCTTGAGGATGTCGAGCGCCATCTGGTGGGGCACGGCCTTCTTGTAGGGGCGGTCGCTGGCCGTGAGCGCATCGTAGATGTCGCTGATCGCCATCATCTTCGACTGCACGGGGATCTGGTCGACCGCGATGGCGCGCGGGTAGCCCTTGCCGTCCAGCTTCTCGTGGTGGGCGTAGGCGATCTCGGGGACCCGCTTGAGGCGCCGGGTCCAGGGGATCTGCGAGAGGAAGCGGAAGGTGTGGGTGACGTGTGACTCGATCTCCCGGCGCTCGGTGGCGGACAGGGAGCCCCGGGGGATGGACAGCACCTGCACCTCGTTGGGGCTGAGGATCGTCTGCGGGCGCTCGCGAGAGTCGTTGAAGCTGAGCATGCCCAGGGTGGACAGCCGCTCGAAGCCGCCCTGGGCCAGCACGGTGGGCCGGTTGCACTGAAGGATGAAGTCGAGCGCCTCGTCCAGCTCCCTGAGTTCCTTCGCCAGCCGCTCGTTCTCCTCCTGCTCGATGGCGGGCAGTTCCCGTTCTCCGCGCAGCTTCACGGCGTCGAGCCTCCGGGTGAGGGACGCCACCTGTCGATCCTTGCGCGCCAGCTCGAAGCGCTGCTTCAACGTCTCCAGCTCGTGTGGGTACAGCTTCTCGGCCTTCACCAGCACCGGCTCGCGCACGCCGATCTTCCCGAAATCGTGCAGGAGCGACGCATAGCGGATCTCCTGGATCTGCTCGCTGGTGAAGCTCGTGTCCTTGTACGGGCCCGAGGGGGTGGCCTCCGTCGCCTGCGCGAGGGTGACGGTGAGCGACGCGACGCGGCCCGAGTGGCCGGCGGTGGTGGGATCGCGTGACTCGATCGCCATCACCGAGGCCTGCACGAAGCCCTCGAAGAGCCGGTTGATCTCCTCGTGCAGCATGGCGTTCTCGATCGCCTGGGCCGCCTGTCCGCCCAGCGCCAGGAGGAGCTCTTCGTCCTCGGCGTCGAAGGCACCGTCGGCGGCGTTGAGCGCCTGGATCACCCCGGTCACCTCGCCGCGGGTGTCGCGCATCGGCACGCAGAGGATGCTCCTCGTCCGGTAGTTGTTCTTCACGTCCCAGTCGCGCTGGAAGCGGGGATCGGCGTACGCGTCGAGGATGTTGATGATCTGCCCGGTCTGGGCCACCGAGCCGGCGATGCCCTGGCCCACGGGCAGGCGGATCTCCTGCGAAGCGCCCTGGGCGACTCGGCTCCACAGTTCGTTGCGCACGCGGTCGAGGATGAAGAGCGAGCAGCGATCGGCCTCCACCACCCGGGCTGCTTCCCGCATGATCAGGGGGAGCAACGTGTCGAGGTTGTGCTCGGCGGCCATGGCCTTGGCCACCTCGAGGACCGAGCTCAGCTTGTCGGCCCGCCGCACCGCCTGGCTCAACGGAGACATCGACGGCGTGGTCTTTTCGTCCTGAGATGGGTCCACGGTGACGCCGATGTTCGCCCGCCCTGCCATCCATCGCAACGCCTTGCCGGTGCTGGCCTGTCTCATGGCGCTGGGGTTGGGGTGCGGCGTCCGGCAGTTCCTCCGCATGGAGCAGGTGGAAGCGGGGCCGAAGCTCAGCTTCTTCCTCGGTGGCGGCGGCAACTCGGCGGCGCTCTTGCACGACGGCGTGGCCTTCCTCGTCGATCCCAAGTTCCGGCCGGCGTCACGGCGGGTGCGGCAGGTGCTGGAAGAGGAGCTGGGGCGTGAGGTGCGCCGGGTGGTGCTGACACACTCGCACGGCGATCACGCTTCCGGCGTCGAGCTCTACCCGGGCGCGGTGGTGCTGGCCCACCCGGCCACGCGCGCGCGACTCGAGGCTGAAGGGGTGCAGGCCGGCTGGGTGGAGGTGCCGAACGAGGTGCGGCTCTCGCTCGGCGGCGAGGCGGTGCGCGTGCTGTACCTCGGCGGGGGCCACACGGACGGCGACCTGGTGGTCCTCTTCGAGGCGCGCAGGCTGCTGGTTGCTGGAGATCTGGTGCTCGAGCGGAACGAGCCCGTCATTGACGAGAAGGCCGGCGGCGATCCCCTGGCGCTCAGGCAGACGCTCGATCGACTGCTGGAGCTGGACTTCGAGCGGGTCCTGCCGGGCCATGGGCAGCCGGTCGCCCGGGAGCGGGTGCAGCGCGTCCGGGACTACCTGAAGGCGGTGGAGGAGGCGGTGCGAACGGCGCGGGCGCGAGGCGTCGGCGAGGACGCGATGGCCGGGGAGGTGAAGGTGGCCGGCTTCGACGACTTCGAGCCGGTGCCGTTCCGCACGGACCGCGCCGAGACGATTCGGCTCATGGCGCGCGCAGTCCAGAAGGAGGGGCCGCGGCCGGTCGACCCGTGAGGTGACGCGCAGGCTGACCGCGGAGATCGCCTTCGACTCCGCCATCGGCCCCACCTCGGCTTCGGCGCCGGCGATTCGGCTTCAGACGCTTCTTGCGCCAGGATGCGCAGCGCTTGCCGGCGCGCTCGTCGGCATCCACTTCCTGCGAGGACAGGGCCGCCCGACGAGTCCGCGCCGCCGATCGCCAGCGAGGCCTGCGGCCCGTTCAGCGCCACTCGCCCCGTCCGCTGCCTCACCCAGCGCTCGGTCGTCCGCACTTGCGCGTGCAACCCACCCGCGGCCTGTGGCATGTGGAGGCCATGGCGCACCTGAAGATCGCCCCGTCCATCCTCTCCGCCGACTTCGGGCGCCTCGCCGAGGAGGTGCGCGCGGTGGAGGCCGCCGGCGCCGACTACATCCACGTCGACGTGATGGACGGGCGCTTCGTGCCCAACCTCACCATCGGCCCGCTGGTGGTGGAGGCGGTGAAGCGCGCCACGTCGCTGCCACTGGACGTGCACCTGATGATCGTCGAGCCCGAGAAGTACGTGGCTGACTTCGTGAAGGCCGGCGCCGATCTCCTCACCGTCCACCAGGAGGCCTGCCCGCATCTGCACCGCACGCTGCAGCAGATCCGCGTCGCCGGGGCGAAGCCGTCGGTGGTGCTGAACCCCTCCACCCCCCTGTCAGCCATCGAGGAGGTGCTGGGCGAGGTGCATCAGGTGTTGCTGATGAGCGTCAACCCCGGCTTCGGCGGGCAGAGCTTCATCGCCTCGACGGTGGACAAGGTGCGGCGCCTGCGCGCCATGCTGAACGAGCGGGGCCTCTCGTCGGTGGACATCGAGGTGGACGGGGGCATCAACGCGGCGACGGCGAAGCAGGTGGTGGCCGCGGGCGCCACGGTGCTGGTGGCGGGCAACGCCATCTTCAAGACGGGCGACTACCGCGCCGCGATCGACTCGCTCCGCGCCTGACGCCCGCGCGACTCAGCGCCGGTGTGACGACGGATCGAGCGACACCTCGAGCAGCTCCCCGTCCTCGGTGCGGAGCTCGACGTGGTGGGCCCCGTCCAACCACAGCCGCGGGTGCTGCACCACCAGGCGCCCGCCGCTGTCCACGTCCGTCCAGGCGCTCCAGAAGCCACCCGCCACGCGCCACGACACGCGCTCTCCCGCCGGCGCCTCGAGCTCCACCACGTCGCGCGACCACGCCAGCGGCTTGGCGGCCTTCCTCGTGAGTCGGCGCATGTTGGGCGTGCACGGCTGCGTGTCGGGCGCGACGTCGGCGTAGAGGGCCAGGTGGTGGTAGCGCGACGTCCCGGAGATGCGGCCGATGCCCCGCGCGCCGAGGAGCCGAAGCTGGAAGCCCTGCACGGCGGGGAGCGTGAACTTCGAGAGGCCGGCGGCGAGCTGCGGCTCCGCCAGGCTGAGGAGCGACGGCACCAGCGCCTTGAGCGCGTCCAGGGGCTCGGCCAGCACCTCGGAGTTCTTCACCTCCGAGACGGTAATGGCGCTGGTGAGGGAGCCCACCACCGGCGTCAGCCCCGAGCAGCCGTCCAGCTCCACGCCGAGGGGCACGTTCAGGTCGGCCACCAGCGTGAAGAGGCGCACTGGGCGCTCTTCGATCCACGCGTAGAGATCCATCTCCAGGCCGGTCCACTCCAGCCGGAGCAGCGGGTCGAGGATCATCCCGTTGGTGTCGACGGTCCCCTCACCCACGGTGGCGGTGGGCGGCGTCACCGGCCGCAGGACGAGCCGCAGCGGCACGTTCTTCCCGCCCGTGAAGAGCTTCAGGGACGGCAACAGCGTGGCGAGGAGATCCGACTCGAGCGCGGCGATCGTCTCCGTGCCCAGCTCGAGGCACAGCGCCCCCGACTGCTGCGCCTGGAAGAGCGCCTCGGCCAGGTACTGCTGCGACAGCGAGACGCCCACCGCGTAGGGCACGGGGGCGTCGGTGTCGAAGTCGGGCAGCGGCAGCGTGGGCGGGGTGGGGCGCTGCGCGGGCGCCACGCAGGAAGACACCGCCTGCGCCTCGAAGCCGCCGCGCAGGCCGATGGTGATGCCGGCGTCGGTGGCGGAGGCGCTCCCTCCCGCGCCGATGGCGAAGGTGAGCGGCGTGCCCGAGGCAGCCCCCAGCGCGCCCAGGGACTGCGCCACGTCCAGGCGGCCCTCCATGCCGAGCAGCCCCGGCACGCACTTGTTGGTGCCGGTGTCGATGCAGGCGCCTGCGTCGAGATCGCACGTCGCGCTCGCGGCGGCGGACGTGGGGCATGCCGTCACCGCGTCGCACTTCGCGCAGTTCGCCTTGCCCAGCGCCTTGTCCACCTGCGTCTTGAGCGACTTCGCCAGTTGATCGATGAGCAGCGTCTTGAAGACGGACAGGTTGGCGCCGGTGCAGGCGCCGCAGCCGCCCTCGTTGGCGATGACGATGTCGTTGGGATCCAGGCACCCGGGCAGGGGTGATGCGCCCGAGGTGCCGCACGCCCTGGCGCCGCCCACGTCGGCCACCTGCAGCGCCAGGAGGCGATCCCACCGGGTGTCCACCGCCAGCTTGATGTTGATCGACAGCTGGTTGTACGACGGCGCCGCTCGGGAGGTGTCGAGATCGACCGTGCACTTCACCGGACCGCCCCCGCTCAACACGCACAGCACCGAGTTGCGGTGCACCGTCGACACCGGCAACAGCCCCGTCTGCACCGTGGCGTTGATGTGCGCCTCGAGGATGTCCGGCGACGACGACGCGAAGTCGAGGCTGGTGATGTCGATGGTGATGCTGTGGCCGAGATCGCGCGCGTCGCAACGTCCGTCGAGGCGCCCGCACGACTCGGCGGTGCAGTAGAGGTCGCCCGTGTCGGCGATGGCCAACTGCAGGAGGTTGATGCCGCCGAAGGCCACCTGCTCGATGCTGCACGGCACCGGCACCACCAGGCGGTTGCCCGGCGCGAAGAACTGGAGGATGGACGCGGCGTTCTGGTTCAGCACCGTGAAGCCGCCCTGGGTGAAGCGCACGGCTCCTGACGTGTCCAGCCTGGGCCCGGTGTAGCTGCCCTGGGGGAGCTGCGTGAAGCCAGGGCAGGCGCACCCGCCGGGCTGCCCGGAGCAGGCCGCGGCCAGGGTGAAGAGCGCGGCTGCCACCAGGAAGCGGCGCTGGGCGTGGGCGGTCATGAAGGGCCCCTCTAGACCCTCCCATCGGCTGAAGTCGAGAGCGGCGGCCTTCTTCGTGGTTTAACCCCAGAGATCACCTGAGCGGAGCATGCCTCGCTGGTCCTTTGACCGGATCTCGTCGTCGCTCGTCGGTTACGGGCCCACCAGCCCGCTCCCTCCTCGCTTCTCGATCTCCGGCCAACGTCCTGCGCGATCCATGCTCCACCCAGGTGAACTCTGGGGTT
>JBFMHF010000253.1:0-6208 GCA_040752975.1 Myxococcota bacterium | reverse complement strand
CCTCCTCCCCCGCCGCCGCCTGAGCCGCCATCCATCGTCCCCAGGCAGGCGTTGATCTGCGCGCTGCAGTTGGTGTTGAGGCAGGTGCTGTCGGCCTGGCAGTTGTTCGCCGTGTCACACTGGACGATCGCGTCCAGCTGCGCCCGGCCCGTCGTGGTGCCCCGGGCCAGGCAGGCGTCCTCGCAGGCCGCGGTGGTGCAGTTGGCCGCGCAGGTCAGAAGTCCGGCGCAGTCGAGCGGACCCGCTCCGCCACCTCCGCCACCCGCGCCGCCCCCGGTGCCGGCGTCGCTGCCCCCGCCACCACCACAGCCCGACGCCGAGAAACCGGCGATGGTGAGGACCGCGAGGACGACGCTGACGCGCTTCATGGTGTTCCCCCAGGTGCGTGAACTCGAAGCGCCAGCAGTCTGCCACACGCTGGGGTTGGCGTCAGTCCTGGTCGCCGGGCGCCTTGCGCAGCCCCAGCCTCCGCCGCAGCTCGCGCGCCGACTGGCGAGAGACCTCCACGCTGTGTCCCGACGAGGTGCGCGCCGTGTACCCGCCCGTCTCCAGGGGCTCGAGGCGGGACACGGCCTCGAGGTTGACGATGGCCCGCCGGTGGACGCGCTCGAACTTGCCCGCCGGGAGCCGCTCTTCCAGCTCGTTCAGCGTGAAGTCGGTGAGGTAGCTCGACTCCCGGGTGTGCACCGTCACCAGCTCGTCTTCCAGCACCGCGCAGGTGACCGCCGCGGGATCGACCAGCACCACGCCCTGCCGGGTGGTGATGGCGAGGCGGGACAGTTGGTGCTTCTCGAGCGCGGCGGCGAAGGCCTTCCTGGTGCCGCGCTCGCGGGCGCGCTCCAGGGCTTTGGCGAGGCGCTGTGGCTCGACGGGCTTGAGCAGGTAGTCCACCGCGCCGCCGTCGAAGGCGGCCACCGCGTGCTCCGCGTGGGCGGTGCAGAAGACGACCCACGGGCCCTCGCGCGGCCACAGCGCCAGGGCCTCCGTGCCGGACAGCTTCGGCATCTGGATGTCGAGCAACACGAGGTCGACGCCGCCCTGGCGCACGCGGGCCAGCACCTCGTCACCGTCCTTCGCCTCGCCCACGATTTCCACGTTGGGCATGGCGGTGAGCAGGCGCGCCAGCCGCGCGCGGGCCAGCTGCTCGTCGTCGGCGATGAGGACCTTGAGGCTCGTCATGGTGTCGCTCCTGTGGGCAGGACCAGCGTGGCCCGCGTTCTGTCTGCACCGGCGGCGTCCACCCACAGGCGCGCGCGCGAGCCGAATGCCACCTGCAGCTGCTTCTCCAGGGTGGGCAGCCCGCTGCCCCCCTCGCGCCGGCCGGCGAAGGGTCCGGGGTTCTCGAGGCGCACGGTGAGGGCCTGCCCTTCGTGGCTCACCTCGAGGTCGATGCGCCCGCGGTGCCCCGCGCCCGGCCCGTGCTTCACCGCATTCTCGGCCAGCGTGAGGAGGCTCATCGGCGGCACCTGCACCGCGGGCAGCGGCTGCGGCGCCTTGAGGTTGAGCTGAAAGAGTTCGCGATCGCGCAACAGGTGCAGGTCGAAGAGGGCCTTCACCAGCGTCAGCTCCTTCTCCAGCGGCCACAGGGGCGCGGTGACGCCGTCCAGCATCGAGCGCAGCATGGTGGACAGCTCCAGCACCGCGCGCTCGGCCACCTCGCCGTCCACCCGGCACCACTCGGCGATGGCGTTCAAGGTGTTGAAGAGGAAGTGGGGCTCGAGGTGGGCCCGCAGCGCCAGCAACTGCGCGCGCTCCGTCTCCTGCTTGAGGCGCTCGAGGCGCTGCTCGAAGCCCACGTCCCGGCCCAGCCCCCAGCCGCCGACGAGGAACATCCCGACGCTGACGGCCAGCGAGGTGCGCTCGGTGAGGAACGTGTAGCCGATGCCCAGCACCTTCGGCACCCCGGCGCCCACCGACAGCACCACCCCGAAGCCGGTGAGGACGTAGAGGCCCACCCGCACCGCGCCGTGGCTGAAGTCCAGCCCGTCGGGGAAGAGCACGCGGTACGCCACCGGCGCCACCGTCACGAAGGCCAGGCACATCAACACGGCGAGGGGCACCGCCAGGCGGTCGCGGCTCCAGCGCGCCTGCGCCACCACCAGCGGCACGCACACCACCAGGATGGGGAGGAGCCGCCGCGGGTGCAGCAGCGCCAACCACGTGGCACGGACGATGGAGTCCTTTGGGATCACCTGAGGCGCACAGCCTGACACATCCCCGCGCGCTTCGAGGCGATGCTGCCGCGAACGGTCGGGCCCGCCGCGCGGCCGGTGTCAACGCGAGAGTGAGCCGTCGCATTTTCGGTCAGGCCGCCCGCGTTGCAGCCCTTGTATGTTCGCTCGTAGTGTTGGAAGCCCGGTGGGGGCCATGCGCTGCGTCATCTGTGAACAGGAGCACTCGGCGGAGGAAGCGTGCGCGCCCACCGCGAAGCTGGCGGGCACCAACACGCGAATGGCCGACGTGCTGGCGATGACGGCCCGCACCAACCTCTCGCCGATCCCCCAGCCGCTGCCCGCGAACGACCCCGACGAGGCCCTGGTGGGCACCACCGTCGGCAGCTTCAAGATCACCAGGGTGATCGGCCGTGGCGGCATGGGCACGGTCTTCATGGGTGAGCAGGCGATCATCGGCAGCAAGGTGGCGATCAAGTTCCTGCACGACCACCTCTCGTCGAACGCGGGCCTGGTGCAGCGCTTCTACGCCGAGGCGCGCGCGGTCAACCTGATCGGCCACGCGAACATCGTCAACATCTTCGACATGAACGTGCTCCCGCCGGGTCGCTACTACCTGGTGATGGAGTACCTCGAGGGGCAGTCGCTCAACGAGAAGACGATGCCGATGAAGCCGGAGGAGGCGATCCCCGTGCTCATCCAGGTGTGCGACGCGCTGGACGCCGCGCACAAGGTGAACATCGTCCACCGGGATCTCAAGCCCGAGAACATCGTGCTGGTGAAGCGCGGGCGGCAGGACAACTTCGTCAAGATCCTCGACTTCGGCATCGCCAAGCTGTTCGGCGCATCGGATCCCGGGCGGGAACAGACGGCCGCGGGGATGATCATCGGCACGCCGGAGTACATGGCGCCTGAGCAGGCCTCGTCGAGCCCGGTGGACGGCCGCTGCGACATCTACTCGCTGGGCATCATCGCGTACCAGCTGGCCACCGGCCGCACGCCCTTCGGGGGCGGCAACATCCCCGCCATCCTGGTCGCGCACCTCAAGGAGGTGCCGCCCGCGCCGCACCTCGTCAACCCGTCGGTGCCGAAGGCCTGGTCGCAGGCGATCATGAAGGCGCTGGAGAAGAAGCCCGAGGCGCGCTTTGCCACGGCCGAGGCCTTCGGGCGTGCGCTGGAAGAGGCGCTGCCTGGTGCGGCGGGCTCGCTGAAGGCGCGGGTGTTCGCTCCTGCGCCAGTGCCCGCGCCGCCCGGTGCGCCAGGCGCGAACCAGGCTGCCCCTGCTCCGCCTCCTGCGCCCGCGCCGCCACCCGTTTCGTCGACGCCGTCCTCCGACGCCGTGCTCGTCTCGCCCCAGGTCGCGTCACCCTCGAAGCCCGGCGTGCCGGTGTCCTCGCCGTCGAAGTCCTCGGTGACCCCCACCAAGCTCGATCGGCTGTCGACGCCCATCGCGCCCACACCGGCGCCCGCCTGGCCGCGGCACGAGGCGAAGTTCAACGCCGAGGTGATCGGCGCCGACGGGAAGTCGCTGGGCACGCTCCCCTGCCAGGACATTTCGCGCGGAGGCCTCTTCCTCTCGAGCGACTCGCTGCGGCCCCCCATCTTCTCGCGGGTGCAGGTGAAGCTGCCGGGGATGAACCAGGTGCAGGCGGAGGTGGTGCGCCACGTCACGCCCGAACAGGCGCAGGCCTGGAACATGCTACCCGGCTTCGGCCTGCAGTTCGTCTCGCTCAACGCCCAGCAGAAGGAGGTCGTCGATCTCCTGACCAAGGGGCTGCCGCTGTCGTCGCCCACGCCCACCCCCAACAATGCGGCAGACGATCCGGTCGCCCGCAAGGTGCTCGAGGCGTGGGCCAAGCGGATCAACGGCGACCACTATGTGGTGCTGGCGCTGCACGACGACGCCGACTTCGCGGACATCCGCGCGCGCGGGCGCGAGCTCAAGCGCGAATTGGAAGGCCTCAAGGCCCGGCCCCTGTCGCGCGCACAAGAGGCGATGGTGGACTCGTCGCTCAAGCGCGTCCAGGCGGCGTTGGACGTGGTGGGCCACGCGGCGGCGCGGCTGGAGTTCGACGGGCACCGGGGCAACTTCCGGGGCGTGGCCAAGTGCATCGCGGCGGGCCTCACCGTGACCGAGATGGAGCAGATCTGCACGAAGTTCCTCGCCGCCCACCCGGGCGCCGAGAGCTCCGCACACATTCGTTTCATCAGCGGCAACGCCTTCGAGAACGCCAACGATCTTCCGCAGGCCCTCTCCAACTACGAACAGGCCTTGAAGCAGGACCCGATGAACCTCAAAATCCAGCAGCGGTATTGGGCGCTCCGCAGGAAGATGGGGCAGTAGGCCGGGTGGTGCCGGGGAAGGAAGGCGGAGGAGGTCTCATGCGCAGCTACCTGTTGTCGATGTTGCAGCGGTCCTTCCGAGACGCGACGGTGGACGCCTTCGTCAGCCGTCACGGGAACGACTGGCTGGTCTGGGAGCCCGGGGCGTGGAAGCCGCCGGGCCGCTCGACGCTCGTGCCTGGAGAGGGAACTCCTGCGCCGGTGAAGGGGGAGGCGCTGGCCCTCGCGCTGGTGGAGCGGCCTGATCGCCCCCAGCTGACGCTGGGCCGTGGTTCCGAATGCGACGCGCCCATCAACGACGGCACGCTCTCGCAGATCCACCTCGTCTTCATGCGCACCGATCGCGGCACGTGGACGGTGCGAGACGCCAACTCGCGCAACGGCACCAGGGTGGGCGACAGGAAGCTGGAGCCGGGCCTGCCCCTGGAGCTGCACGACGGCGACACGATTCACGCGGCGCAGGTGACGTTCACGTATTGTTCTCCGCAGCGGCTGTTCGAGCGCCTCGGCGCGCGCTGAAGACCCCGCAGTCGAAGGAGCGATTCGATGATCGAGGAGGGGAAGAAGGCCCCGGCCTTCACGCTGAAGAACCAGGCTGGGAAGCCGGTGAAGCTGTCCGACTTCGCCGGCAAGCAGGTGGTGTTGTACTTCTACCCGAAGGACGACACGCCGGGCTGCACGAAGGAGGCCTGTGACTTCCGCGACGGGTACGCGAAGCTGAAGAAGGCGGGCGCGGTGGTGCTGGGCGTGTCGCCCGACGACGAGAAGCGGCACACGAAGTTCCGCGAGAAGTACGCGCTGCCCTTCGATCTCCTCGCCGACGTCGATCACGAGGTGGCGGAGAAGTACGGCGCGTGGGGCGAGAAGAGCCTGTACGGCCGGAAGTTCATGGGCATCATCCGAAGCACGTTCCTCATCGGGGCCGACGGCAAGGTGAAGAAGGTGTGGCCGAAGGTGAAGGTGGACGGGCACGCGGACGACGTGCTGGCGGCGCTCGAGTGATCGGCTTCGTCGCCGCCCTGGTCGTCGCCTCGTCGCTCACGGCGATCCCTCCTCCTCCGCGGGGGCATTGGATCGTCGACCAGACGGGCACGGTGACGCCCGCGGCCTTCGCGGAGGTCGATCGGATCGCGGGAGAGGTGGACGCGTCCGGCGCGGGGCAGTTGGGCGTGCTGGTGGTGCGCACCACGTCGGGCGCAGTGCCGCGCGCGTTCGCCACCCAGGTCTTCAACGAGTGGGGCGTGGGGCACGCGGGGAAAAACGACGGCATCCTGCTCTTCGTGGCCACGGACGATCGCAAGGCGGAGATCATCCTCGGGGACGGCTGTGGGGTGACGAGCGCGCAGACGGACGTGGTGATGCGCGAGCAGGTGGTGGCGAACATGAAGCGGGGCGACCTCCCCGGGGCGCTCGAGCAGGCCTCGCGCGCGCTGGCGCAGTTGCTGCGCACCGCCAACGCCCCCACCGCCGATCCGCTCACGCCGCAGGACAACGTGGGCCTGGGGCCTGATCGCTACGACACCGCGCCCGTGCAGGATGTAGTGATCGAGCAAACGGAAACGCGCTTTCGCGAGGCCACGGCGGCCGTTCTGCGGGACGTCCCGAGCGGTGGCGAGCTCGCTGAGCGCGCAACTGCCCGCCCGCGCGACTGCGCGTCCCACCGCGCGAGGCTGTCAAAGAGCGAGCGCGACCGC
>JBFMHF010000252.1:0-6237 GCA_040752975.1 Myxococcota bacterium | reverse complement strand
GCAGCGCGACCTGCACCGTGGAGGTGAGCTCCGGCCAGTGCGGCAACAACCGCCTCGAGGCCTCCAACAACGAGGAGTGCGACGACGGGAACCAGGCGCCTGGCGACGGCTGCGGGCCCACCTGCCAACTGGAGCCGGTGGGCGCGACGTGCGGCGACGGGACCCAGCAGTCCAGCGAGCGCTGCGACGACAACAACACCGCCCCCGGCGACGGCTGCAACCCCACCTGCAACCTCACCAACACCACCAGCCTCTTCGTGGGCATCCCGGGCAACGGCGGCTACGTGGACGGCGACGCGGGCGTGGCGCAGCTCGGCGGCACGGGCACCCTCACCGCGGACAACACGTACCTCTACCTGGGCGACAGCGCCAACCACGTCCTGCGGCGCATCGAGGTGGCCACCGCACGCACCGAGACGCTCGCGGGAGACGGCACCGCGGCCTACCTGGACAACGCCGTGGGGGCCAGCGCGCGCTTTCAGAACCCTGACGCGATCACCACCGACGGCGCGACGCTGTGGGTGATCGACTCGCGGCGGATCCGCGCCGTCAGCCTCACCGCCCCCTACCCGGTCACCACCATCGCCGGCTCGGGCGCGCAGGGCTGCATGGACGCCATGGGCACCGCCGCCACCTTCGATGATCCGCGCGGCCTCACCTACTTCCGCGGCGCGCTGTACCTGGTGGACGCGAACTGCGCGGTGGTGCGGAAGGTCGATCTCGCCTCGGGCGCCGTCACCACGCTCGCCGGCACCGCGTACCAGACCGGGCGCGTCGACGGCGTGGGCGCGGCGGCGCGCTTCATCAGCCCGAGGTACATCGCGTCCAACAACTCGGGGGTGCTGTACATCGCGGACACCAACGGCAACCAGGTGCGCACCTTCACCATCGCCACCAACACGGTGGGCACCTTCATCGGCTCAGGCGCCCAGGGCTACGTGGACGGCGTGGGCACGCAGGCGCAGGTGCACCGGCCGCGCGGCATGACGTCGGACGGCACCAGCCTCTACTGGGTGGAGTTCAACCAGCACACGGTGCGGCAGGCCGTGTTCGCCACCGCGTCGGCCACCACCCTCGCCGGACAGCACTGCGACGGCGGCCCCTGTACCGGCGGCTATGCCGAAGGCGTCGGCACGCAGGCGCGCTTCGACGGGCCCTGGTCGATCACCTACCAGCCTTCCACCGGCGCGCTCTTCGTCAACGACTCGGCCAACCGGGTGATCCGCCGGATCCGCTGAGCCAACAATCCCTCCCCACGAGCCGGATGGCTGAACTATGACGCCCCGCCTTCGGCCCGCTCGGGCCGACGTCCGGGAGGAATCGTCATGTCGCTTCGCTGCTGGCTCTTCGTCGTGTTCACCCTCGCGGGCGCTGCCTTCGCCGGGCCGCGCCGTACCCTGGCGCGCGTCGTCTCGGTGGAAGGCGCGTCCGTCACCATCGAGGCGCTGGAGGGCTACGTCACGGTGGGCGACGAGCTCGAGCTGTGGACCGAGTCGGGCAAGCGGCTGACGAAGGTGACGCTGCCGGTGGACCTGGTGAACACCAACGATCGCGTGGCCGGCGTCAAGCTGTCCGGAGCGACGCCTCCTCCGGGGGCGCTGCTGGCGCAGAAGGCCCAGTTCACCTCGTGGGCCGAGGCCTCCGCCGCGCTGGCGGCCTTCCCCCCGAAGGCGGTGGCGAAGGTGCTCTCGGTCGAAGGCCCCACCGTCACGCTGGAGATCCTCGTCGGCAGCGTGGTGAACGGCGACGAGCTGGACGTCTTCACGCCGGCGGGAAAGACGGTGGCGAAGGTGAAGGCGCCGGCAGGCATCGATCTGATGCTCAAGGGCGACAAGGTGAAGGGCGTGACGCTCACCGGCGCGACGGTGGCGGCGGGCGCGATGCTGGCCGACAAGGGCCGCTTCCCCACGCTGGCCGCGGCGTCGGCGGCTTCAGGCTCCTCACCGGCGGCTGCACCGACTCCGCAGACGGCAGGCTTCAAGGACTCGCCCGCGGCATGCGCCTTCACCCAGGCCGAGCTGAACCAGGCCCTCGGCTTCAAGGTGGCTGCGGGCAAGGGCACCGAGCTGCCTTTCAACGGGGGCACCTCCCTGTCCTGCCAATGGGCGGAGGAGAAGGGCTTCAAGAGCGTGGTCCTCAACCGCACGGTGATGACGGCGGGCGATCCGACGACGAACCGGGAGCAGCAGAAGAAGCACCTCGCCGGGCGCCTCGAGGCCATCCCCGGCGATCCCGACGGCGCGGTGTGGCAGGTGGATCAGGGCGACCTCACCGGCGTCACGCTGCACTACTTCCGCGGCAACACGGCCGTCGAGGTGCGCGTGTCCGGCGTCAACATGAAGGATCCGGCCGCGGTGTCGGCGATGCGGCGTGGCGTGCTGAAGCTCAAGCGGCTCTGACGCTGCTCCTCCCCGTACCTCGGCACGAGACGGCAGCCGCGTCACCACGCGCCTCGACGCAGGCGCGCCCCTCGAAAGTGGCCGCGCCTCCCGCGGCACTTGCAGCGCTTCGAGGAGCACTTGCAGCACCCTGCGAGGGCACTTGCAGCACCCTGCGAGGGCACTTGCAGCACCCTGCGAAGGCACTTGCAGCACCCTGCGAGGCCACTTGCAGCACCCAGCGAGGGCACTTGCAGCACCCTGCGAGGGCACTTGCAGCACCCTCTCAAAGGCACTTGCAGCACCCTCCCGAAGGCACTTGCAGCACCCTCCCGAAGGCGCTTGCCGCGCTTTCCGCACGCTTCCTTCCCCTCACCTCGCGGGGCGGCGACGCAGCAGGCGATTCACCAGCGCACGCGCCTGCGGAACGCCGAGGACGAAGGCGGCGATCCCGTAGAGGACGCCGAAGAGCAGGAGCAGCGCGAGGCTGACCGGGAAGATGGGCAGCGCAGGAGGAGCGAGCACCGAGCCGCCCCACTCGGCCGCCGCGGCGGTGGAGGGCCCGTACGTCGCGGCGAGCCACACCTTCGCGCCCAGGGTGCCCGCGCCCGCGACGAGGGCCGCGACGAGGACGCGCGCAAGCTGAGGCCCCACGCCGGGCACGCCGCCCAGCTCCTTCGCCAGCGCGCGCTTGAGCAGCTCCATCTCCAGCCACGCGGTGACGCCCGTGGTGACGGTGATGAACACCGCGCCGAGGTGCTCCGGCAGGCCCAGCTGCCCGGGGAGGATCCGCACCGCGTAGTAGCCCAGCGCCACGCCCAGCCCCACGCGCAGCGCGGCGAACTCGAGCGGCGTCCTCGTGTCCTTCAGCGCGTAGAAGGCCGAGCTGTACAGCCGCCCGCTCGTCTGCGCCCACAGCGCCACGCCCGAGCCGATCAGGATGTACCAGGTGAAGCGCGAGTCGGCGGCGGTGAAGGCCCCGGACTGAAGCAGCGCGCCGGAGATGAGATCGCCCGCGAGGAGAAAGCCCACCGCCGACGGCGTCACGAAGAAGGCGAGGCGCTCGAGGCCCGCTCGGAGCCGCTCCTTCAGCGCCGCCGCCCGCTCGTCGCGCGACTTCACCGCGTCCTCGCTCATCGCCGGCAGCTCGGCCGCGCTGATCGCCATGCCGAAGAGGCTGATGGGGAGCAGCGCGATCGTCTGCGCGTAGGACAGCGCGGCCACCGCGCGCTCCGAGATGAGCGACGCGTACGCGGTGTCCACCCAGGCGCTCACCTGCACCACGCCGCGCGCCGCCACCGCCGGCAGAAAGCCCGTCACCACCTCCCTCACCGGGGGCAGGGCCAGCCTCGGCTTCGGGGAGAAGCGGCCGAGGAGGCGGAACACGTTCGGCAACTGCACCACGAACTGCGCCACGCTGCCGGCCACGTTGCCCCACGCCGCCCAGACCACCAGCGTCTCCCGCGCCTCGCCGCGGAAGACGAGGAGCGCCGCGATGATGCAGCCGTTCCACACCACCGGCGCCGCGTAGGAGAGGAAGAACTTGCGGTGGCTGTTGAGGATCCCCAGGCACCACGCCGACAGCACCAGGACGCCCGTGCCGGGGAAGATGAGCCGCACCAGTCGAATGGTCAGCTCGCGCGAGTGGCCCTCGTACCCGGGGGCGATGGCCGTCACCAGAAGCGGCGCGGCCAACAGGCCGATCAGCACCAGGCCCGACACCAGCACCGCCAGCAGGCCGAACACCGCGCCCGCCACCGCCCGCGCGGCCTCCTCGTCCTTCTTCGCGCGCAGCCCCGCGTACACCGGGATGAAGGACGCGGACAGCACCCCTTCGCCCAGCAGGTTCTGCAGCACGTTGGGGATCCGCGTCGCCGCCGCGTACGCCGCCGCCTCCAGCCCGTTGCCCAGGTAGTGCGCGAACAGCTTCTGCCGCGCGAGGCCCACCAGCCGCGACAGGAGGATCCCCGCGGCCACGAAGACCGCACCGCGTCCACTCCTGCCCGCGCTCCCCGTGTCCGTCGGCACGCGCGGCGACTGTATGCGACGGCCGTGCCGAGTCGAGGAGACGCCAGCCTTGACCTGTCCCTGCCGAAGGGACAAACCCATTCCCGTGAGCCGGATCCTGGTCGTCGACGACGAAGCGAACCTCCGCAAGGTGCTCGCCGCCATGCTGCGCAAGGACGGCTACGAGGTCACCGTCGCGGAGAACGGCGAGGTCGCCCTCGCCGAGTTCGAGAAGAACGGCGCCGACGTGATCATCAGCGATCTCGTCATGCCGAAGGTGGGCGGCATGGAGATCCTGGCGAAGGTGAAGTCCGCCCGCCCCGACGTCCCCGTCATCATCATCACCGCCCACGGCACCGTCGACAGCGCGGTCGAGGCCATCAAGCTGGGCGCCTTCGACTACATCACCAAGCCCTTCGAGCACGCCGAGATCCGCTCCGTCGTCGCCAAGGCCGCCCGCACCCAGGAAGCCAACCTGGGGCACGTGCCTCCCGAGGGCCGCGCGCGCCAGTCGTTGATCGGCGCGTCCGCGCAGATGGCCGAGCTGTCGAAGATCATCGACAAGGTGGCCGACACGCCGTCCACCGTCCTCATCACCGGCGAGTCCGGCACCGGCAAGGAGCTGGTCGCCACCGCGCTCCACGACGGCTCGTCCCGGCGCGACAAGCCGCTCATCAAGATCAACTGCGCGGCGATCCCCAAGGACCTGATGGAGTCGGAGCTCTTCGGCTACGAGCGCGGCGCCTTCACCGGGGCCGTCACCTCCAAGCCGGGGCGCTTCGAGCTGGCCGACGGCGGCACCCTGTTCCTCGACGAGATCGGCGAAGTCCCCGTGGAGATGCAGGTGAAGCTCCTGCGCGTGCTGCAGGAGAGCGAGTTCGAGCGCGTGGGCGGCATCAAGACCACCCGCGTCGACGTGCGCCTCATCGCCGCCACCAACCGCGATCTCGAGAAGGAGATCGAAGCCGGCCGCTTCCGCAAGGACCTCTATTACCGCCTCAACGTGGTGCCGATTCACCTCGCGCCCCTGCGCGAGCGCTCCAGCGACGTGCCGCTCCTCGTCCGGCACTTCATCGAGAAGTACAACAAGCGCCTCAACAAGAAGATCGAAGGCATCTCCGACGAAGCGCTGGCCCGCCTGCAGTCCTACCCGTGGCCCGGCAACATCCGCGAGCTCGAGAACCTGATGGAGCGCGTGCTGCTCTTCGCCGACGGCCCGCGCATCGAGCTCAAGGACCTGCCCGAGCCGGTGCGCGGCGGCGTGCAGACCCCGACGCCCGTTCCCGGGGAGGCGGTCCCCCAGCCGGGCGAGAAGCCGCTCAAGGACTTCCTCAAGGAGAAGCAGGCCGAGATCGAGAAGAGCTTCATCGTGCAGGCGCTGCAGAAGACGGACGGCAACGTCACGCGCGCCGCCAAGCTGCTGCAGATCAGCCGGAAGTCGCTGCAGACGAAGATGAAGGAGTTCGGCCTGCGCGACGAGTCGCCCCCCGAGGACTGACCTCGCGCAGGAGGCGCTGTTTCTTCCCCCCGTGGCCTGTGCGCCACGCTCGACGCGCTGCCCCAGCCGCGGCGCGGCCCCGTTCCCCGTGCTACAGCGCTGTGGCAGAAAACTCGCAAGCGCTGGCCACGCCGCTAGGGTGTTCGCGTCAGCCCACCCGCCGTCGAAGCGCGCCTGAGGTTCAAGCATGTCGGACTTGCCCACCGTCGGAGAGCCCCCCAAGCCCAGCCCCGCCGTCCCCGTCGCCCTCACGGCCATCGCCGTGGGCCTGATGTCGGGCCTCGCCTGGTGGTGGACCCACCGCCCGCCTTCCCCTGAGGTGACCGCCGCTGCCCCGCCGGCCGCGGCCGCCCC
>JBFMHF010000251.1:0-6254 GCA_040752975.1 Myxococcota bacterium | reverse complement strand
CTTCCTCGTCGGCGAGCCGCTTCTTCTCCGCCTCGGCGGCGGCCAGCCTGGCGGCCTCGTCCTTCTTCCGCTTCTCCTCCTCGAGGCGCTTCTTCTCTTCCTCCGCGCGCTTCTTCGCGAGGATGGGCTGGAGCTCCTTCAGCACGTCATTCTTGGTGGCGGTGAAGACCTGGTTGATTTTCGGGGCCACCTTCACCGGCAGGTTGGCCTCGGGCTTCAGGTAGAGGCCTTCGCGGAAGGCGGCGACGGCTTCTTCTTTCCTGCCCATGTCCGAGAGGATGATGCCCTCGTAGAGGGCGATGTTGACGTCGTCCTCCACGCCGCCGGACACGCCGCGCGCCTTCTTGAGCTGGTCCAGCGCGCGCTCGTACTCGAGGTTCTCGTAGAGCCGTGACGCCGCGAGGATGTAGCGCTGCGCGTCGGCGGACTGCGCGAGGGCAGCGGGCGCGAAGAGGAGCGCCACGGCGAATACGCCCGCGCGGGGGAGGGACGGCATGGGACGGCGAGTGTAGATCAGCCCCTCCGCATCGCCACGTTCTCCCTGGCGTGTGGGCAACCGGCGCACTCGCACGAGGTGTCGTCCTCTCCTGGAGGAGGCGGCGCCGTCCCTCGGAGCCGCGTGGTACACCGTCCCCATGCCCTGCGGCGCAGTCCTCGAGCTCGGGTGGCTCCCCGTCAGCAAGCGCGTCACGCGCGACGCCACCGTGGACGAGCACGACCACCTCGAGGTGGAGGTGCGGCTGCTGCCCGTCCTCGGAGAGGAGCGCCTGGGCGAGGTGTTGCGCGAGGAGCTGGAGGCGCGCGGCTGGGTGCGGAGGGCCGATGGCGCGCTGACGAAGGACTTCGGCGAGGCGACGGCGACGCTGGAGGCAGAAAGCTCGACGGTGCGTCTCGAGGTGCGCGGCTCGCGGGACGTGTCGGTCGCGGCCGAAGCCAGGGGGCGCGTGCGCACCAGGGACGACGCGGCCACGCGCGAGGCGACGGAGGCGGACATCGAGGCGGCGGCGGCGGCGAAGGCCGATGGGAAGCTGGCGGTGGCGGCGGAAGGCGCGCGGCGGGAGGTGGTGCGGGAGAACATCGAGAAGCTGCTGGAGGTGCAGGACGACCTGCGGGCCGACGTGGACGCCGCGACGTCGGCCACCACCCGGCGGGCGCTGAAGGAGAGGGCGGCGCAGCTGGGCGCCATCGAGTCCGTCAGCGAGCAGCGGGGGGACGACGGCAGCCTCGAGGTCACCATCCGGGTGAAGACGTGAGCACCATCGAGCGCGGGCGGACGGTGACGCTGAAGTACCGGGAAGACGCGGCCACCGGGAAGGCCACGCTGGTCATCGAGATTTCCGCGGGCAGCGACATCCTCCCGCACGAGCACCGCGAGGACACGCGCAACGTCGCGGCGGAGCTGCTGAACGTGCCGGTGGTGTCGCTGGATGGCGTGGAGGTCGAGCTCAAGCGCGTGCCGGGCGACCACTCCCGTGGGGAGGACGGCCACCAGCACCCGCCGGCCAGCTCGCCCGAGAGTGCCGCGCCCGAGCGGCCGAAGGTGAAGAGCTGAGCTCTGAGTTGGCCCGTCATTCTCTCTTCCCTGCCGGTCGCTGCTGGCGTCGCACCGGGAGCGCCCACGTCGGCCGCTCGGGAGGGTTCTCCTCGAGGCGCTGGAACCACTCGCGGTCGCTCAGCCGCTCGCCCGGTGCGCCCGCGAACTCGTAGAAGCTGAAGGCCCCTCCGCGCATCAGCACCCGCTTCCCCGCGCGCGGCGCCACCACCCACACCTCGTCCACCGTGCCCGTCCCCACGTGCCACGCCCGCGGCGGTGCGTCCGGAAACGCCAGGGTGAAGACATCCGCCACGAGGGCTTCCGGCGGAGACTCGTCCCCGTGCGTCCGGCTGAGGTGCTCCAGCTCGCCGCCCACCGTCCGCAGCCGCTCGTCCATCGCCTTCGGGAAGGGCTTTCCGGCGAGCTCCAGGTCCGACACCTCCACCAGGAAGCGCAGGAAGGTCGCGAGGTCTTTTCCCGCCTCCTCGCCGCCCAGCGCCGTCAGCCCGTCGGTCAGCTCGAGCAGCGCACGGTACACGTCGGGGCGCGGCTCGACGTAGCCGCCCACCTTCGACGCCGGCAGCTCCGCGTCGTGGCCGCCTTCCATCATCACCAGCGGCTGCTTCACGTACAGCAAGGTGTCGTGCTTGAGCTCCGCGTAGCTGCCCGCCGCCGCCACCAGCGTCCGTCGCGCCCAGCCGTCCGAAGAGAAGGGCGCTGGGGCTGGGCTCGCCGGCCGTGTCGTCGCCAGGCCCAGCACCCTGAGCCACTTGCCGCTGAGGCTCTCGTCGACGCGCAGCGGCTCCTTCAGCGCGGCGTCCAATTCCGGCGACGGCGCCAGCAAGGTCCGTGCGTCCGTCGAGCCGAGCGCGGCGAAGACGTCCAACACCGAGGGGAAGGGCCGCTGCGGCTTGCCCGCCGTGCGCAGGAAGAGGGCCGCGTCGCCCACCTCCGCGCCGCCCAGGAGTCGGAAGACCGGCATGGGCGGCGGCTTCGCCAGGCCTCGGCTCATCGCGGTGTCCGTCGGGATTCCCACCGGGCGTCCGCCCTTCGCCACCAGGTCCAGCGGCTCGCTGTCCGTCGGGCCGCCCACGTACTCGACGAAGCCTCGCACCACGTCCCACTGCGCGCGGTCCGTGGCGTCCCCGGCCAGCGCCGAGGCCACCTCCTTCGCCCGTGCCGCGCCGTCGCCCTGCATCGGGAAGGCGCACAGGGCGTAGAAGGTGAAGCCCCGGAAGTAGCCCCCCAGCTTCCACGAGTCGTAATGGCCCCGGGGCTTGAAGCGCGTCGCGTCGAGGGGGCCGGGGCAGCTCGGGTGACGGACCGCGGCGTCCTTCGCGTCGTGCAGGGCCTTTGCCAGCGGCTTCACTTTGCCCGCGAGGCGCGCGTCGAGAGCGACCTGGTCGTCGAGGAGGGCCAGCGCCGTGGCGTGGTACAGCGCCAGGCCCTCCACCTGCGGAGGCACGGGCCCTGCGTCCGGCCAGCGGGCGAGCGCTTTGGCCAGCTGTCCCTTCGCGAGCTGAATCAGCGCGGGGAGGGCGCGCGCCTCCTCGGCCTTCGCGAGCTCGGCGTCGAAGCGCACGTGGAAGACGTGCAGCACCACGTCGAGGCTGATGAAGGACGGCACCTTCTCGTAGGCGTTCCGGTCGTAGAGGGAGAAGAAGTGGCGCTCCTGGCCCTCCACCACCGTGAAGCCGTCGCGCGCCAGCGCCTCACGCGCCGGTGCAGGCAGCGCGCGCGCCTTGTCTGCGTTGACGACGCCAGTCAGCGAAGGCGCAAGAGACAGCAGCGCGGTAAGGAGGAAGGAGTTCATGGCCGGGCAGCCTGCCGGGAAAGTGGTGAAGGAGCATCAGGGATGAGCTTCGAGCCGCCCCTTCTCGGAGATGGACCAGGGCGTCCGAGCGCGCCTCGTTGGTCCCCTGTCCGGAGCTCGTCGCCGCTCGTCCCACCGGCCCGCGTCCTCCGCGCTTCTCGACTTTTCGGGCAACGTCCTGCGCGATTCACGCTCTTCCCAGGTGAACTCCGGGGTTAAGGTCCTTCGGCGGGAGGTGACGCGATGGCCGATCTCGCTTTCGTTCTCGCTCGAACGCCGAAGTATCCGGACGCGGGAGCCGTGGTCGCGAGCGCGAAGAAGCTCGGCATCGTGCTCGAGCCGCGGGATGGTGGCGGTGAGCCGCAGGCCTTCTCGATCGCAGCCGGCGGTGAGTTCTTCGTCATGCTGATGCCTGCGCCGCATCCCGATGCGCCGCGCATGCCGTACGGGCCCACGTCTCCGTCCATCGAGGAGGCCACGCAGGCGCCGGCGCACTTCGTGCTGACCGCGATGGGCATCGAGGGGGATGAGCGAAGGCGCGACCTGGTGATGGCGTTGCTGACGGCGTGCGTCATCGACCACACCGACGCGGTCGGCGCGATGCTCGGTCACGGCGTCGTGTTCCATCGGGCGCCCCTCTTCTCGAAGCTGGCCGCCCTCGGCGCGCAGAAGGGACTGCTCCCGCCTGAGATCGCGATTGACGTCACCGCGGCGAACGAAGGCGGCGGGCGCATGTCGTTTCTCAGTCACAACATGACGCGCTACGGGCGCGAAGACTTCTTCGTGACGTGCCCGGTGGAGGGGAAGGGTGCGTTCGACTTCCTCCTCATGATGGTCCGGTGGCTCTACACGGACCTGGAGAAGGTGCTGAGGACGGGCGACACCGTCGGTCGCACGGCGGACGAGAAAATCGCGATTCAGCGGGTGCCGAACCCGACTGGCAGCGGCCAGACGGTCATCCGTCTCGACCTCTGATTCTGAGGTCCAACTTCACGCGTCGGAGTGTCGGTTGGGCCTCACCGTGAGGTGGGCTCAGGAAGGGACGGGCAGGCGGAGGGGGCGCGAGGTGCGGTTGCGTTCGGTGGTTGCTTCGCGAATGGCCCGCAGCGACGCTTCCGCAATTCGGACGATGCGCAGGCCGAGCTCGTGGGTGCCTCCCGCGCGTGGTGTGGACCAGCGGACCTCGGCCACCAACTCGACGGGGCCGGTGGGCAGGTCGAACTCGAGGTGCAGCACCTGTCCGCGTTCGACTTCGGAGGTGGTGGACAGGCACAGCCCGGTGGGGGAGAGGTCGTGGAGGTCGCCCCGAATGGCCTTCTTGCTGGCGCCGGAGAAGCGTCCGCGGAAGGGGAAGCGTCGGTTGTTTCGGGATTCGGGGTACATGCTCCGGAGCTCCTGATCACTCCCCGTGCCACGGGTGACGACACTGCAAGTATCCACGCTTCTTGAAACCGGAGGAAGCCCCGGGTGCGGAGTTGCGCCCACACGTGGTGCGGCGGTGCTCCTTTCAGCGGCAGCGGAACGTCAGGCTTCGACGTCATCGACGACGAGGCGGCAGAACTCGAGGAAGGCCTGTTCGTGGAGGCCGGCCAGCTCTCCGGCGGCGTCGAGGACGGCGAGCTGTTGAGCCCTGGTCCAGCGGGCGGACTGTCGAGCGGCCCTCCGGTGCACCTCGCCGGAGAGGAAGCCGAGGTAGTGCAGCGTGGGGCGCAAGGCGTCGGGCTCGAGTTGATCCGCGGACAGCTTGTCCTCGCCGGGGAAGAGGGGGTGGACGAGGACAGGGAGGCCATTGAGGCGGGCGGCGCCGAGGCCTTTGGGGGGCTGGGGCAGGGCGCGTCGGAGACGTTGAGCGACGGCGTGGGCGTCGACTTCGCCTTTTGCCGCCGGGCTGCCGCGCAGCGCCTTCACCTCGAGGAGCCACCGTTGTCCGTCGCCTCGAGCCAGCACCAGCAGGCGCTCGACGCCGAGGGATCCGGTGCCGGCCACGCGGCGGGTGACGTCGACGACGTCGAGTGCGTCGGCGGGGCGTTCTCTTTGTCCTTTTGGGGGTTCGGCCTGGCAGGAGAGGAGGGGTTCGTTGCAGGTCTGTTCGAGGAAGCTGCACCACTGCGTCAGCGCCGCGGGGACAGCGCGGCACACGGAGGCAGGCGCGTCGGGGGACTTCTCGTCATCGCGCTCGAGGCGGCCGCGCGTGTCGAGGCGTTTTTCCAGCAGGCGGGTGGGGCGTTCGGCCTCGGCCTCGTCGACGAGGTGTTGGATGAAGGGAGGGCGCGGCACCTTCTCTTCGGCGAGTCCGGCCTCGTGGCCGTCGAGGACGGCCTCGGCGAGGTGGAGGACCTGGGTGCCGGTGCAGTCCAGCTCCGGGCGGGCGAGGAGGGTGGAGACGAGGAGTCGGAGGACGTCGAAGGTCCAGGGTCCGTCGAAGGACTCATCGAAGTCGTTGACGTGGAAGGTCATGCCGGAGGCGGCGCGGAAGGTGCCGAAGTTCTCGAGGTGGAGGTCGCCGACGAGGCCGCCGACGCCGGGCGCGGTGCGGAGCCACTCGGGGTGACGTTTGAAGGCCTCGGCCCAGAGGGGGGAGGCGCCGCGGAGGAAGGCGAAGGGGGAGGCCACCATGCGGCGCCACTTGCGGAGGAGGAGTGGGCGTTGACGAGAGAGGCGGGCGCGGTCGGCGTCGACCTGGACCTGCGCGAGGCTGGGAGGCATGGGGTGGGAGGGTAGTGCGCCCTGTGGGCGGGCGGTGAGGGCAATGCGTTGGCTGGGGTGCGCCTGCGGCGCGGCTCGAGGGGGGACAGTGCGCCCTGCGGGCGCTGGCTGTGAGGTGGGGGTATTGCGCCTGCGGCGCGGCTGGGAGTTGAGGGTGGTGCGCCCTGCGGGCGCGGGCCTGCTGGCGATTTCTTCTTGGCC
>JBFMHF010000250.1:0-6299 GCA_040752975.1 Myxococcota bacterium | reverse complement strand
CCTCCACTCCCACCGCTGGAGCCGCCGCCAAAGCCACCACCCGCACCACCGCCGGAGCCGCCTCCACTCCCACCGCCATTCCCACCGCCGAAGCCACCGCCACTCCCACCGCCGAAGCCACCGCCACTCCCACCGCCCACTGCACCACCACCGGCCCCTCCGCCCGCCCCACCAGCGCCCCCATCGCCGACGCTCCGACACTGTCCCAGCACGCACTGGAATGGCTGTGGACAATCATCCTGCCCGTCGCACCGCGTTCCTTCCGCGGTGAACTCAGGCGCACAGGCGCCGAGCGCGAGGCCCACCGCGAAAGCCAGCGGGTGAGGACCAGGAATGCTCCCCAGCCTTCTCATCAAAAGCGAACCTCCAGCCCCAGTTGCATCGGGCTTACAGACACCCGTACCGGCGTTTGACTCTCGCCCAACAGCCCCCACAGCAGCCCGCCTATGGCCACCGCCGCGCCCACACCCACCAGCGCCACGCCTGTCCAGTGGAGGCTCTGCACCGATGCGCCCTTCATCTGAAGCTCGCTCCAGTACAGCATCGACTTCTGCGCGTTGAGGTCCGCGGCCTGCGAGCCCGCACTGGCCATCAACCCCACACCCAACCCCGCCGTCACCACGCCTATCCCCATGGTTGCCCAGGGGAGGATGCTTCTCCACCGTATCGGTGACGCCTTCGCCGCAATGGGCACGAGCAGCTCCGCGGCAAGCTCCGAGAGCTGGCTCAGCAGCTCCTCATGTGAAGAGACGGTGCGCCCCACCCGCGCCAGGGCGCGCGCTTCCCTCGTCGAAACCAGCTTGAGGTCCAGTCGGTACAACGCGCCCGCCCGCGTCAGCGCGCCGCTCACCAGCCAGGGCGCGCCCATCGCGCCACCAATCTCCGCCAGGCAGGAGGCGCTCTCTTCGGCGCAGCCCAGTAGCTGGCGCTGACGCTCCACCCCCAGCACCAGAGCCACGTCGCTCGCGCCGATGACCTCGAACTGCCCGTTGCGCGCCAGCTCGGTCAGAAGTTGTTCCGCCAGCGTGCCAGCCAGGCCCTTGAGCTCGGGCGCCGACACGTCGAGGCCCATCAGCAACACTTTTTCTCTCTCGCGCGGCTGCGCTAGCGCCGGAATCGCCAGGAGCACCACCAGAATCGTCCCACGCACGCAAGGTTGGATTTCACCACTCTCGCCGGGCGCGCCCAACCCAAAAGTGCCCGGTGTGGGGTGCAATCGATGGGTCGCTGGATTGGCACGACGAGGGCCTGTCCCGCTCACCCCCGCGAAGTGCGCTTCGTCCGGGATCTTCACGCTGCGGTGTTCGCTCTCCGTCGCCTCGGAGCGAAAGGCTCACTCCACGGAGGGCCCCCGATGCGACTTGGGGACGCACGCACATCAGCCCTTCTTCTTCGAGCGCCTCGGGAACGACTTCATCCGGACGATGCCGTCGAAGAGGTGCTTCTCGGTGTACAGGCCTCGGTGGGACGCGCGCTCGCCGGCCAGCCATGCCTGGGGGCGCTCGAGCCACTGCTTGATGCGGACCTCCCCGTCGTAGGCGAAGGGGGCGCGGAGCTCTTCGGGGAGCGCCTTCCAGCAGCGGCGCTCGATGGGACGAAAGGCGGCTTCGAAGCCGTCGCCGGCGTGCTCGTGGCGGCGGTGGTGGTCGAGGGTGCCGTCGAAGCGGTGGGAGATGTGGAAGAGCTCGTGGAGGATGGTGGCGACGCGCTGGCGGGGCGTGGAGCGGCGGAAGAAGAGCGGGCGCAGGGTGATGGTGTACAGGCAGCGCACGCCGTGCAGCTTCACCACGGGCTTCTTGCGCCCGAGCGAGTCCTTGCGGCGGCCGCCGGTGAAGCACAGGGGCCGCACGGTGCCGCGGGACGCGCGGCGGGCTTCACCAGCGACGATGACGATGCGCGAAGCGTCAACGTGAGCGAATTCCGGAACGGACTTCGAGACGTGCTCGATGAGCGCACGGACGGCGTGGGTGAAGTCGGGGCGACGACGGACCTGAGTCACTCGACGTGGAGTGTACCGGCTGAACAGGGGCGACCTGGAGCGCTTTCGCGGGTCAGCCTTTCCTTGAATCGTTCTTCGAGCGCTGCAGCGCCTCCACCGGGGTGGGCAATCCGTGCGCCCTGGAACGTACGCCGTTGTCGTGACGGCACCACACTCGGCTGTCTCGAGACGGTCCGGCGCCGTCGACCCTTCACGCAGCCCGTGCCCCTGAAGTGGTGCGGCGGGACGACGGCCAACTCGCCGCTCAGTCCACGGAGACGCCAGCCTCGTCGAGCAGCGTCGACAGATCTTCCATGAGCTCCGTGTCCACGATGTCAACCGGCAGCGCCCCGAGATCATCCAGGGTGAGGCCCCCACGCTCGCGGCCGAGCGCGATGAGCGCCTTCACGTCGCTCCGCTCCGCCAGGGCGATGGGCTGTCCCGGGGAGGCCAGCCGCAGGCCCGCCAACAGGAGCTCCTCCCGGCCCTTGCCCGCCGCAGCCGCCTTCTCGCTCGACTCCTGCTTCAGGAGCCGTTTCTCCCGGGCGGAGAGCGGGGAGTCTGCGTCCATCTGCGCGAGGAACTCCTCGGCGCTGAGGCCCGCGTGTCGCTCGAGGTAGCGCTCCAGCGCCTCGACCTGCTGCTTGCGACTGGGGCGCGCCGACTTCTTCTTCCCTGACATCCGGGTCTGCCGTTTCGCGGCCACCCGCGAGGACTACCGCACCATCGCCAGCTCTGCACGCGGTGGAGCAAACCGCGCCCGCGGCTCCCGGACGAGCAGCACCCAGCCGCCGAAGAGCGCCAGCGCCGTGCCCAACGGGAAGTTCAAGAGGTGGAAGAAGGACGCCACCAGCAGCATCCCGTCGCCCCACGCGTGCCCCTTGAGCGACAGCGCCCCCGCCGCGATGGAGAAGCCCGCCGCCAGCGCCGTGCTGATGAGGACGATCACCAGCACCACGCCCAGCGAGGCGCCCACGATGCCCGACACCGCCGCGTCCCGGGTGGCCGCCGCGACCACGGCCCACACGCCGCCGAAGACGGCCGTGACGATCAGCAGGGGCAGGAGCGCCAGCACGCCCAGCACGATGTGGATCCACGCGACGAGGGGTCGATACGAGGTCATGCCCTCTGTACGACCCGCTGCGCCGGCTATTTCGTCCCGTCTCCCCCGATGGGGGAGAGGGAACGCGCGAAGGCGTCCACGGCCTTCACCTGCGCGTCGTGGCCTTCCGCCGCGGCGTAGGCCGCCCGTGCCCGCTCGGCCAAGGGCCTCACCACCGCCGCCTCGGCCTCGAGCGCGTGCTTCGCTTTCGCCAGCGCGAACGCCGCGTCCGCCGTGTAGACGCCCCAGGCCCCCGTCTCCTCCGCCAACGTCAGCGCGCGCGCCAGCGTCTTCTCCGCCTCGGCGGCGCTCCCCACGGCCAGCTGCGCCTGCCCCTTCGCCAGGAGCGGCAACACCAGCTCGGCGCTCTTCTCGCCCACCTTCGTCCCCGCCGCCACGCCGCGCTCCGCGAACGCCAGCGCGTCTCGCGAGCCCTTCTCTGCCAACGCGATGAACGAGCGCACCGCCGCCGCCTCCGCGATGTAGGGCGCCTGCGGCTCGGGCTTCATCGCCAGCACCCCGTCCACCTCCGCCTTCGCAGAAACCACGTCCCCGAGCGCCAGCAGCACTTCGCCCCGCGTCAGGTGCGTCGCCGTCACGTACGGGTGTTCGGCCGGGAAGTTCTTCTGCGCGATGTCCAGCGCGCGCTCCACCAGCACCAGCCCCTCCTTCGCCCGCCCCGCCTTCGCCAGGGTGTCGCCGAAGTTGTTGAGCAGCACCACCAGCCGCGGGCTCTCTCTTCCAAACAGCATCTCGCGCGTGGCGAGCGCCTTCTGGAACGTCTCGCGCGACGCCGCTTCCCGGCCGGCGAAGAAGTACGCGTTGGCCAGCATGCTGCGGATCATCGCCACCTCGGGGTGATCGGCCGACACCTCGCGCTCGCGCACACTCAAGGCCTTCTCGAGGTGCTCGACCGCCTTGGGCATCACCTTCGCCGCCATGTAGCTGGTGCCGAGATCGAAGTGCGCCTTCCACACCAGCGGGTGATCGGCCCCCAGCAGCTTCACCGTCAGCGCCAGCGCTTCCTCGTGCTGGGCGGCGGCCTTCAGCGGCTGCCCTTCCGCGCTCGCCACCCGGGCCACCGAGACGAGGCGCTGCGTCGTCAAGACGTCGTCACCGCCCAGCCGCTCGATGGTGGCCACCGCCAGCGCGTCCCAATTCCTTCCCTCTGCCGGCCGATTCAGGCTGAAGCCCACCGCCGACGTGAGGCGAATCGCCGCGTCCGCCACCGCCTCGTCGTAGCCGACGGACTGCGCCGCCGCGAGCGCCGCCACCCAGGCCTGCGCCGCCTCGGGGAACTTCGCCCCGGCCTGCAGCACCTGCCCCTGCAGCATCAACGCGTCGGCTTCGAGCGCCCGCTGGCCCAGCTCGCGCGCTTGCGTCACGGCGCCCTCCAGCAGCTTCCCCGCGTCGGCCACCCGCCCCGCCTCCACCAGCGAGCGCGCCTGCACCAGCGAGTCGGTGAGGCCTCGGATCCGATCGTCCTTCGTGCCCAGCACCAGGCGTGGGTCCTTCCGCAGGCGCGCCACGTCCGCGCACGCCGCCACCGGAGACAGGCTCCACGCCGCGGCGCCGCCCTTCTCCACCAGCGCCTCGTCCGCGCCGGCCATCAGCGCGCTCACGGACTTGAGCTCGTTCTTCCGACGCCTCAGGCACGCGTCCTGGAGCAGCCAGGCGTCTTCACCCTGCTCCTTGCGCACGAAGGTGGCCTCGCACGCCCCCGTCGCCGCCTGCGTCCACGCCGCGGCCTGCGTGTCCAGCGCACGCACCACCGAGGCCAGCGCCGCCGCCGCGAAGGGCTTCTGCACCGCACCGAAGGCCTGCTTCACCTTGCCGCGCACCTCGTCGTCCCACACGCCCTTGAGCTCGAGCCCCATCGCTTCGCAGCGCCCCTGCGTGCGTGAGCGATCGACCCACACGCCTCCGAGAATGACGCCCAGCACCGCCGCCACGCCCAGCCACGGGAGCGCCTTCCTGGTCCGCTCCGTCGGGTCCTTCGCCAGCGCGTCGAGGAGCGCGTCCATCGACGGGAAGCGCGCCTCGGGCTCCTTCGCCAGGCCCCGCACGAGGATCGCGTGCACGGCCGCGGGCACCTCGGTCCCCCGCGGGCGCGGAGGCAGCACCGCCTCGATGGTGGCCTTCGTCACCGCGGCGGGGCTCTCGCCGGTGAAGGGCCGCTGGCCGTACAGCGCTTCCCACAGGCACACGCAGAAGGCGAACTGATCGCTGCGCGCGTCAGGCGGCTTCGCCTGCGCCTGCTCGGGCGACATGTAGCCCACCGTGCCCACCACCATGTCCCCGCGCGTCAGCGGATCCGACAGGGAGCCCGAGCGCCCGGAGTCGTCGCCGCTGGCGGGCATGATCGGCCCGACCGGCTCCAGGCTGCCGTCCGCACGCGCCACGCCGAAGTCCGTCACGCGCACGCGGCCGTCTTCGCCCATCAGCACGTTGGCCGGCTTGAAGTCGCGGTGCACCAGGTGCGCGGAGTGCGCCGCGGCCAGCCCCCGGCCCGCCTGGAGGAAGACGGCCACCACTTCCCGCCAGCCGCGCTGCTTCGCCCGCATCCAGGTGCGCAGCGTGGTGCCGGGCACGTACTCCATCGCGATGAAGATGCCGCCCTGGTGCTCGCCCACGTCGAAGACGTTCACCACGTTGGGGTGGGACAGGCGCGCCATCGCCTGGGCTTCGCGCAGCATGCGGGCGTGCGCGGCCGTCTCGTCGTTGGACGGCTGGGCCCGCAGCGTCTTGACGGCGACGCGGCGATCGAGCTCGGGATCGTACGCCGAGTAGACGGCGCCCATTCCGCCCACGCCCAGCGTCTCCAGCACCAGGAAGCGGCCCACCTGGTCGCCCTTCTTCAGCGCCTCGGCCTTCGGGGGCGTCTTCGCGGGCGTCGCCATCGCGCCCCCGGAGAGCTCGATGGTGGGAGAGTCGGCGCCCGGCCTCGAGGCGTCGTGCTTGGCCAGCAGCGGCCCGCAGGTGGCGCAGGTGGCAGCGTGCGCGCGCACCTCGGCTTCGCCGGTGGGCGAGAGGCTGCCGCGCAGGAGTGCCACCCAGGTGTCCGACGACACGCACGCCATTCGAGGGCGACTTTAGCAGGGTGTTGAGAAGTGAGGTCTGACGGCGTGCATGTCTGTTTCAGTCCTCCGGTTCGCCGCTCACCGCCTGACTTCTTCAGGCGGCCTGCAGCCTGGCGATGCGAAGCAGGTTGTACGCCGC
>JBFMHF010000249.1:0-6311 GCA_040752975.1 Myxococcota bacterium | reverse complement strand
ACTCCGCCCCCGCCGCCGACTCCGCCCCCGCCGCCGACTCCGCCGCCCGCCGCACCGCCGACGCCTCCTCCACCTGTGCCCGCGTCACTCTTTGGAGGCGACAACGCTCCGCAGGCTGCGAGGAGGAGGGAGCTGATCAACAGCACGCCGAGGCGCTTCATGAATGCGCCGCGTATCACGCCCGCCGAGCCGGTCGAAGTGCCCCCCCGGCCCGCATTTCTGCGACTGCAGCGGTGCCCGCGCTCTCGGGAGCTCCCACGCGGACGACCATGCCCCGACTCAACAACCGAGGGCCCCGCGATTCACGTGCAGGGCGGTGAAGCTCAGCGTGAGGGCGCTCCCGCCCACCTGCGCTGTCACGTTGAACCGGGTCTGACATGCGGACTCGTTCTCCTGCTCGACGGCGTACGACGCGACGCTGAGGGACGCGCCGGTCTGCGGCTGAATCGTCACCGGCGGCACCGCGGACGGCGACGAGACGACGAGAGGGACTTCACAGCGGTTGGTCAGCCGCAGGCTGCTCAGGGAGATGCAGCCAGTCACCTCGACCTCCGCGCTGACACACGGGTTCGCCGGCTCGCTGGTGACGGGCGAAACCGGACCCCACCGGCAGCCGGCGCCGGACAGGAGCGCCACCGCGAGCGCGCCGAGAAGCGACACGAGGAGAAGAAGGCGAGAGTGCATCCCTGTCCGGGGTGAGTGCCGCCATGCGGAGCATTCTCTGGGCAGTCGCCCCTCACCGCCGCCGGATGCGCGAGACGGGCAGACGGACGCGCCTGCCTCGGTTAAGTCCTCACCCGCCGCATGCTGCTCGACGCCCACACCCTGTCCCGCCTCACCGGAGTGAAGGTGCGCGCCCGCGCGGTGGTGGAAGGCGTCCTCTCGGGCCTGCACAAGTCTCCGCACCAGGGCCAGTCGGTGGAGTTCGCCGAGCACAAGGAATACGCGCCCGGCGACGAGCTCAAGCACCTCGACTGGAAGGCCTACGGGAAGTTCGACCGCTTCTACGTCAAGCGCTACGAGCATGAGACCAACCTGCGCGCGCTGATGGTCGTCGACGCGTCGGGCAGCATGGCCTACGGCACCGCGGGCCTCTCCAAGCTGGACGTCGCCAAGGTGTTGGCCGCGACGTTGTCGCACCTCCTCCTCCGGCAGCAGGACGGGGCGGGCGTGGCCCTCATCGCCGGCGGACAGTTCCACGAGATTCCTCCGCGCGCGGCCGCCACCCACCTCTCGGTGTTGCTCGACACTCTGGAGGAAGCGCAGCCCGGCGGCACGACCGACCTCGCCACCGCCGCCGACACGCTGGCCGAGAAGCTGCCCCGCCGCAGCCTGGTGTGCGTCTTCAGTGACTTCTTCGACGACCGGGCGGACGCGCTGAAGCGCCTCCTGGCCCTGCGCGCGCGCAAGCACGACGTGGCCGTCTTCCACCTCGTCGACCCGGCCGAGGTCACCTTCCCCTTCGATGACCCGACGCTGTTCCTCTCCATGGAAGACGAGCGCCGCATCGAGGTGAACCCACGCGAAATCAAGGAGAGCTACCTCGAGGAGTTCGGCCGCTTCCTCGAGGAGGTGAAGGACGCCTGCACCGCCGCCGACTGCGACTACGAGCGCGTGTCCACCGACGAGCCGCTCGACGCGGTGCTGTTGCGCTTCCTCGCCCGCCGGGGAGGAAAGCTGTGAGGACCTCCTGCCGCCCGCGCCGGCGGCGTCACACGCGCAGGCAGCAGCGGAAGCCGCGCGCCTGGTAATAGGACTCGGCGCCGTTGTGGTACGTGAAGACGCGGCCGAAGCGGCGGTCTCCGAAGAGGGCGCCGCCCAGCGCGCGCACCGGCTCCGGCGTCGCCAGCCAGCTGGACGTCTTCTGGTCCACCGGCTCGACGGCCTGGAGCGCGGCGTACTGGGCCTCGGTCAGCAGCTCGCCGCCCAGGCGCCGCGCGAGTCCCACGGCGCTGCCCTTCGGCTTGTTCGCCTTGCGCGCTTCCAGCGCCTCGTCGTCGTAGCAGAGGCTGCGCCGTCCCTCCGGCGTCTCGGGCGCGAAGTCGACGAAGAGGAAGCCTCCGCGCTCCTCCCCGCCGAGGACGTCGGGCGCGCCGCCCGTGGCCTCCAGCTGCGCCAGGGCAGCCAGCTTGTCGGGAGCCGCTTCGAGCCGGGCCTGCACGGCTTCCCAGCGCACCTTCGGGTGCCGGTGCGGGTGCTGCTCGAAGCGTGTCTTCAGCGTCTCGAGCAACCCGGCGGGGCGCGCCTTCGTCGGGGCAGGCTTCTTGCGGGCGGGCATGGAAGGGACTCAACCCCGCCCCGCCGGGGAGGACAAGCAGGTCTTCTCGCGCCGGGTTTCAGGTAAGACGACTCCCAGGCCTCGTGACTTTTGCCAACCCCCTCTTCCTCGTCGGTACGCTGGCGGCCCTCATCCCGCTGCTGGTGCACCTCTTCGACCGCCGCCGCCCGCGGCAGGTGCCCTTCGGCGCCATCAGCTTCGTCCTCAAGTCTCAGCGCCGCACCGCCTCGCGCCTGCGGCTCAAGCGCCTCCTCCTCTACCTGCTGCGCACCTTCATCCTCCTCGCGGTGCCCATCGCGCTCGCCCGCCCGCAGTTCGCCAACGCCGAAGCCGTCGCCGCCACACGAGGCCTCGCCGCCACCGCCGTCGTCGTCGACACGTCCCTGGCCCTGCGCTGGAAGGACGGCAGCGCGCTGTTCGACGCTGCCCGGGACGAAGCGAAGGCCGCGCTGCGTGACCTGGCTCCGGAAGAGCCCGCCACCGTCGTCGTCTGTACCCGGACGCCCGTGCCCGCGGCGCCCCCGGGCTTCGAGCGCGCGCGCCTCTTCGCGGCCCTGGACGAGGCGAAGGCCGGCTTCGAGGCGGTGGACTTGAATCGCTGCCTCGAGGTGGCGGCCCGCGCGCTGGACGACTCACCGCTGCCCAACCGCCGTCTGGTGCTGGTGAGCGCCTTCACCCAGGCCTCGCTGCGCCTCGAGGTGTCGCCGCCGGTGTCCACGGGTGCCAGGGGGGAGAAGCTGAAGCCGGAAATCGTCGTGCGCGACGTGGCCGCCGGCCGCGAGGAGCTGCCCAACCGCGCCCTCATCGACGCCCGCGCCGAGCCCGCCCCGCAGTTGGGCGCGCGCGCCTGGCAGTTCACCTTCACCGTGCGCAACTACTCCAGCGAGGCGCAGAAGGACGTCGAGCTGCGCCTCGAGGTGAATGGAGAAGTGGTGTCCAAGGGCTTCGTCGACCTCTCTCCCGGCGGCACCACCCAGAAGACGCTGTCGCACCGCTTCGCCCAGGGCGGCACGGTGGCGGTGACGGGCGTGCTGGACGGGGACCGCCTCGCCGAGGACGACGCGCGCACCCTGGTGGTGACGGTGCCGAAGGAGCTGCAGGTGCTGCTCGTCAACGGCGCCCCCAGCCCGCAGAAGTACCGCGACGAGGCGTACTTCACCGAGGCCGCCCTCGCCGCGCCCGGCAGCCCGGTGCACGCCGTCAGCCGCGACACCGACGCTGCCTGGCGGGAAGACTTCTCGAAGTACGACGCCCTCTTTCTGCTCAACGTGGAGGCGCCTCCGGCCGACGTGGCGCGGGCCCTGGCCGCCTTCGTCGACGGGGGCGGCGGCCTCTTCATCAGCGTGGGCGACAGGGTGGACGCCGACGCGTGGAATGCGGCGATGGCTGGCGTGCTGCCGCGGAAGTTGCGGGTGGTGAAGACGGCGGTGGAACCCAATGCGCCCGACGCCTCTTCGCGGGCCGCGCGCCTCGAGCAGGTGGCGCTGACGCACCCGGTGCTGCTGCCCTTCACCGGCCAGGCGCGCGAAGGCCTGCTGTCGGTGCGCTTCTACCGCTACGCCCTCTTCGAGTCCGAGTCGGGCGGGGCCGCCGCCGAGGTGCTGGGCGCGCTGGACGACGGCGCTCCCGCCTTCCTCTCCGCGCGCAAGGGCAAGGGCCGCGTCTTCGTCTTCGCGTCGTCGGTGGACCGCGACTGGTGTGACCTCCCCATTCGCACCGCCTTCCTCCCGCTGGTGCAGCGCGTGGCCGCGTGGCTCACCGGCACCCTCGACGAGAGGGAGATGGTGCGCGCGCGCGTCGGCGAGGCGGTGACGCTGTCCCCGGAGCCGACGCAGTCCCCCGCCTTCGCGCGGGCGCCCTCGGGCGTGGAGGTGCCGCTGACGCCGTCACCCGACTCCGCCGTCGTCACCGGGGGCCCGCTGCCGGAGCCCGGCCGGTACGACGTCGTCGACGCGAAGGGGCAGGTGCTGGCCTCGCTGGGCTTCGCCGCCAGCCTCGACCCCGCCGCGAGCGACTTGTCGCGCCACTCCGTCGACGCGCTGTCCGCGTGGTTTGGGGAAGAGGTGGTGAAGGCGGCAGGCGGCGGAGGTGAGCGCGCGAAGACGCCCCTGTGGACGTGGCTCATCTCGCTGGCGGTGGTGGCCTTCTTCTTCGAGGGCGTGCTGCTGCGGAGATGAGAGGGGAAAATCCCCGGCAGTTGCGCGCGCCCTTTACAGACGTGGGAGGCGGGCTGGGAGTCGAGGGTGAGGGGTGACGCGAAGCTGTGGGAGTCACAAGGGACGCACATCGTCGCCACGGTGTGACACGTCCCACATGCGCTTCCATGGACGGCCCCGGCGTGTGCCGTCGATAACCTCTGCACCCACTCGGGGAGGCGTGTGTGACCAACATCCACAAGCTGCATCCCAGGCCCAGCATCACCTCGCGGCTGCAGGAGCGGAAGCAGGCGAAGGCGCCGGAGGCGAAGAAGCCCGACGTCGCGCGCGCCGCCCTCGACAAGCAGGTGGGACGCACCTCCAGCTTCTCGGCCTTCAAGCTGCCGCGCGTCCAGCTTCGGCACGACTTCCGCAACCCCGACGCCACCAGCAGCGGGCGCAGGGACGCCGGAGGCACGGCTGACGACTCCATCGGGCGCAACAGGGGCACCCCCGACGACTCCATCGGCGGGGACGAGGCGCTCAAGCGCGGCGTGAGCTCGACGTCGGTGGGCGTGACGAAGGGCCGCGAGGTGCCGCCGTCGGCGCGCGAGGGCCTGTCGGCCGAGACGCAGGCGAAGATGGAGGCGCTCCTCGAGAGGAGGCACGGCACGAAGGCCGTCAACGCGTCTTTCGTGATGGGCGACAAGGCCTTCTCGAAGCTGAGCGTCGAGGACCGGACGAAGCTGGTGGACCTCCTGGCGGCGGGCGGGCCGCGTTCTGCGCGCGCGGTGGCCGAGCTGTTCGAGACGGGGCGGGCGGCCAGGCTGACGTCGCCCGCGTCCGACGGCACGTCCATGCTGGACAGCCTGGTGCGCATCGCCCATTCCGAAGACAAGAAGAGCCTCGCGCCGGTGCTGTTCGACATCGCGCGGCCGAGCCGCATCTGGCAGGGGCGGGCGCCCACGTGCACCGTCAGCACCATGCAGTACGAGCTCGCCCGTCAGCAGCCCGCCGAGTACGCGCGCTTGATGGCCGGCCTCATCTGCGACGGTGAGGTGAAGATGAAGGGTGGGGGAGTCCTGCGGGCCGAGAGCAACGCGCTGGCGGCGTCACGGGAGAATCGGGACCTGCGCTCGCGCAGCGAGGCCATCTTCCAGACGGCGGCGATGGAGTACGCCAACGGCCTCGACAACTACCAGGCGCTGGAGCAGCGGACCGACAAGCTCTTCTTCGGCGAGGACTACCGGGGCCTCTTCCCCGGGCAGATTCGGAACATGGTGGGGCAGCTCTTCGGCGTCTCGTACAAGACGCGGGAGATTGCGAATGACGCGCAGGCCAGGGAGGAGCTGGGGCAGATTCTCGCCCGCGAGCGCCCCAACCGGCCGGTCATCTTCGACATCAGCATGGGGCCGAAGAGCAACCACCTGGTCGCGCTCGAGGGCATCCGCGGCGACAAGGTGTACTTCCGGGACCCGACGACGGGCGACGTGCGCTCGATGTCCAAAGAGAAGTTCGTGAAGAAGCTGGTGGCGGTGCACTACGCCGACGAGCCCGCGCCGAAGCGTCTCGTCACCCCCTTCGCGGCCGCCAAGTACGGCATCAGCTCTGCCGTGGGCCTCGTGCAGGACGCGGCGTCGTCCGTCGCGAACTTCGTGGGGAAGTGGTTTTAAGGGTTGGTTTTGTCCTCCGCGGACGGCCGTGGGGTGGGTTGTCCTTCGGCGGACGGCCTGAGTTGGGTTGGTTGTCCTCCGGCGGACGGTCTCGTTGGGTTGGGTTGGTTGTCCTCCGGCGGACGGCCTGCGTCCCCTTCATCTGCCGTGCTCGTCTGCCTTCATTGCCTTTCTTTTCTCCCTCTCATCCCCCGCCTTCTCTCCCGCTGGGAGAGAAGGGGCCGC
>JBFMHF010000248.1:0-6315 GCA_040752975.1 Myxococcota bacterium | reverse complement strand
GAGGCGGAGTCGGCGGCGGCGGAGTCGGAGGCGGAGTCGGCGGCGGCGGAGTCGGAGGCGGAGTCGGTGGTGGAGTCGGCGGCGGCACGGGCGGCGGAGTCGGTGGCGGCACGGGTGGCGGAGTCGGCGGCGGCGGAGTCGGCGGCGGGACTGGCGGCGGGGCGGGCGGTGGCGGTGCGTCCTTCACCTTCGGCACTGCATCCATCGTCGGTGCGACACCGGGCACCAGCGACGAGATCGTCGCCCTCGAGGGGGGCCTGGGCGGCGTGTGGGCCCTGTCGAGCGGCTCACAGGTGTTCCGCTCGATGGGCGCGGCCTTCACCTCGCTCTTCGACATGCCCGGCGAAGGAAAGGACCTCTTCCTGGCGGGCAACACGGTGGTGCTGGTCCAGGGGCGCGCGATTCGCCGCTGCCCGCCGTCCTTCAACTGCACGACGGACACCGCCTACGACACCTTCGACCTCCTCTCGCCCAACAACGACTTCGCCGAGGGCGTCTGCGGCACCGCCGCCGATGACGTCTGGGTGGTGGGCACCACCGGCAGCAACGACGGCGTGCTGTACCACTTCGATGGCAACCAATGGCAGGCAGTCGACCGCAACCTCCCCGTCCGCTACGCGAAGGACTGTTGGTTCGACGGAAGCGGGGCCATGTACATCGCCGGAGAGCGCGGCGTGGTGCGGTACGCGGGAGGTAGCGCCACCTTCGAGCAGGTCACCACCACCACCACGCAGTTCTACAAGGGCTTCTCCACCAGCACCGACACCTGGGTGGTGGGCGCGGACTTCAAGATTGCGCGCCGCACGGGGCCAGGCGCCTGGACCGTGGTGAACATGCCCACGAGCAACGCCGCCAGCCTGTGGACGGTGGGTGGACCCGCCGCCAACGAGCTCTTCGCGCTGGGCGGCGTCAACTCACTGGCGCCCGGCGGCTACCGCTGGAACGGCGCCCAGTGGACAGCCTCGCCCACCGCGCTGCCGGGCCTGCCCATCAACAGCACCGTGCGCGCCATCTTCTCTGCGTCCCTCAACGAGGTGTACTTCGGCGGCGGCAGCGCCAGCGGCCTGGTCATCGTCAAGGGCGTACGCTGAGGTGCGTCACAACCGGCGTCTCACCGCCCAGCGGTAAGCCGCGCTCACACCTCAACATGCCCGGCGTGCTGGACGCGAACTTGAGGCATCATCACCGCCCATGCTTCGACTCGTCCTCGCCGCTGCGCTCCTCTCGCTGGCCCTCGCCTGCTCCTCCACGCCGCCCGCCCAGGTGATGTGCGAGTCGGGCCTCACCGCCTGCGGGAACGAGTGCGTCGACGTCGCAGACAGCGACCGCCACTGCGGGGCCTGTGGTGTGGCCTGCACCTCCACCCAGGCCTGCGTGAAGGGCGCCTGCTACGCGAAGGACTGTGCGATGGCCGACTGCAGCGCCGCGCAGGTGTGCCCCGCCGGCCTCTGCGTCGACAAGACGTGCATCGGCGTCACCTGCGGCTCGGGGACGGCCTGCTACCAGGGCCTCTGTGCTCCGATGAGCTGCGGGGCCTTGCCCTGCGAGACGGGCTTCATCTGCGTCAACGGGGCCTGCCGCGACGGCGCGTGTGAAGGCGTCAACTGCCCTTCGGGCTCCGTGTGCAAGGCAGGCACCTGCACCACGGGCACCTGCGACGACGGCGTGGCCGGCGCGGGCGAGACGGATGTGGACTGCGGAGGGTTGTGCCCCACCAGGTGCGCGCTGGGCCGAAGCTGCGCCCAGGGGGACGACTGTGAGTCCGGCGAGTGCACCCAGGGCCGGTGCGTCACGCCCAGCACCTGCGGCAACGGCGTGAAGGACGGCCCGGAGACGGACGTGGACTGCGGCGGCGCCTGCCCCGGCAAGTGCGCGGCCGGGAAGGCGTGCGCCGTCGCCGAGGACTGCGCCTCCAACGCCTGCACCTCCAACGTGTGCGCCCAGGCGGCCACCTGCACCAACGCCATGAAGGACGGCCTCGAGACGGACGTGGACTGCGGAGGCCCCGCCTGCAACGCCCGCTGCGTCGTGGGGCGAAGCTGCTCCACGGGCGCCGACTGCATCACTTCCTCGTGCGTCTCGGGCGCCTGCGCGGCGGCCACCTGCACCGACGGCGCGAAGAATGGCTTCGAGACGGACGTGGACTGCGGCGGCGGCGCCTGCCTCATGGGCTGCGGCACCGGCAAGGCCTGCGTGATGAACAGCGACTGCGCGGCCGCGCCCTGCGTCATGACGGCCTGCGCCGCCCCCACCTGCATGGACGGCTACAAGAATGGCTCCGAGCCGGACGTGGACTGCGGCGGCAGCTGCACCCGCAAATGCACCGCTGGGAAGTCCTGCGCCGTGGGCACCGACTGCCTGAGCGGCGTGTGCAACGCGGGCGCGTGCACGTCGGACCCCACCTGCAGCGACGGCCTGAAGAACCAGGACGAGGTGGACGTGGACTGTGGCGGCCGCTCCTGCAGCCCCTGCGCGATGGGCCGGACGTGCAACGCGCCGTCCGACTGCGCCACCTACTTCTGCACCGGCACCCCGAAGACGTGCACCGTCGGCTTCGTGCGGCCGGGCACCCAGTCCATTCCTCCTGCCGCGGACTGGATTGCCGCCGGCCGCGTCAACGGCGACGCCTACGACGACATCGTCCTGTGGACCAACAGCGGCGGGCCCGGCTTCGCGCTGGGCACCTCCACCGGCATCCCTTCGGCCTACTCCTCCCTCAACCAGCCGGCTGGCATCAGCGACCTGCTCTTCACCGACGTCACCGGCGACGGGGTGGACGACATCGTCGTGGGCTTCGGCCGCGGGCTGCGCTTCTTCCGCGGCGTGGGCAACGCCACGTTCCAGGCGGCCATCGACTCTTCGCAGGACCAGGGCCCGGCCGGGGGCAGACTGGCGGCCGGCCAGCTGTCCGGCAGCGCGGCGCCTGACGTGGTGGCGGGCGCCGGCCCAGAGGGCTCGCCCCAACACAGCCCCGGGGTGGGCCTGTGGACCGGCGCGGGCAACGGCGCCTTCACCGGCACCTTCCTCCTCGGTCCGGGAGGCAATCCAGGCGCCGTGGACGTGGGCGACCTCACCGGCGACGGCGTGCCCGAGGTGGTGATGTCGTACACCGGCGGGCA
Organism: Myxococcota bacterium; assembly: GCA_040752975.1. Taxonomy (GTDB): domain Bacteria; phylum Myxococcota; class Myxococcia; order Myxococcales; family Myxococcaceae; genus JADLDB01. Next base: position 3,196 of record JBFMHF010000248.1, on the reverse strand, counting down.
GACGGTGGTGTACCGCGCCATGGGCACCTCCCTGGTGGCGCTGGGCGCGCCCCTCAGCTTCGGCGGCGCCCAGGGCCTCACCCTCGCGGACGTCAACGGCGACGGGAACAAGGACATCGTGCTGGCCAACGGGAGCCTCGTGGTGGCCCTCCACACCGGCATGCAGGCCGGCGTGCCCACCTTCTCTCCGCCCGTCAGCTACACCGGCGCCTTCAACGACGTGCGGGTGCACGACTTCAACGGCGACGGCAAAGTGGACGTCGCCACCAACGGCGGCGGCACGCTGGTCCTCTTCATCGGCGACGGCTCCGGGGGCTTCGCGCGCGGGCCCACCCTGGGCGGCGCCTACCGGGGCGTGGTGACGGGCGACTTCAACGGCGACGGGAAGAAGGACCTCGCCACCCGCACCACTCTCGACACGCTCGACGTCTGGCTGGCGCAGTGACGCGGGGGCGACGACGGGCAGAAAATCCTCAGCCCACCTCCCAGGCCATGCTGGGTGGCCGGCCCGCCGATGGCATGAGGAGAGCCGCTGCCACGCCTGCCACGATGGACGTAGGGCTCGTGACGCGGCGCCACGCAGCCGGCGGGACGAGGCCTTCGCCGCGGCGACGCGAAGCGGGTGACTCGTGACGCGGGCCACGCCTCCCAGGCCACGATGGACGTGGGGCTCGTGACGCGGCGCTGCGCAGCCGGCGGGACCTTCGTCGCGGCGACGCGAAGCGGGTAGCTCGTGACGCGGGCCGCTGCCACGCCTCCCGGGCCACGATGGACGTGGCGGCGCCACGCAGCCGACGGGACGAGGGCCTTCGTCGCGGCGACGCGAAGCGGGTAGCTCGTGACGCGGCGCCACGGCGCGGCGGCGTGGCGTTGGGGCCCACCTCGCGCCGTCACCGCACGGCGCCACCGCCGCACGTCCGGGCCGTTCCCCGCGGTGGCGGCTTCCGCTATGGGAGCGACATGACTTCGAAGCTGAAGGTGGGCGTCCTCGGCGCGACCGGCATGGTCGGCCAGCGCTTCGTGCAGTTGCTGTCGCAGCACCCGTGGTTCGAGTTGACGACGGTGGCCGCCAGCCCGTCGTCGGCGGGCAAGCCGTACTCCGAGGCTGTCGCCGGCCGGTGGACGCTGCCCGGCGGCGTGCCCTCGCAGGCGGCGGGCCTCACGGTGCAGGACGCGTCCGACGTGGCGAGGGTGGCCGCCAGTGTCGACTTCGTCTTCTGCGCTGTCGACATGCCGAAGGACGCCACCGCGAAGCTGGAGGAGGACTACGCGCGCGCGGAGACGCCGGTGGTGTCCAACAACTCGGCGCACCGGTGGACGCCCGACGTGCCGATGATGATTCCGGAGGTGAACGCCGAGCACTCGGCCGTCATCGACGCGCAGCGCCGGCGGCTGGGGACGAAGCGCGGCTTCATCTCGGTGAAGCCCAACTGCTCCATCCAGTCGTACGTGCCCGCCATTCACCCGCTGAAGGCCTTCGGGCCCACGCGGCTGGCGGTGTGCACGTACCAGGCGGTGTCCGGCGCGGGGAAGACGCTCGAGAGCTGGCCGGAGATGGTGGACAACGTCATCCCCTTCATCAAGGGCGAGGAAGAGAAGAGCGAACAGGAGCCCCTCAAAGTCTGGGGGCAGCTCGTCGACGGCCGCATCGTCAACGCGTCCGCGCCCACCATCACCGCGCAGTGCATCCGCGTGCCGGTCAGCGACGGCCACCTCGCCGCCGTCTTCGTCGCCTTCGAGAAGAAGCCGACGAGGGAGGACATCCTCTCCGCGTGGCGCGCCTACTCGGGGCCACCGCAGGCGATGAGGCTGCCCAGCGCTCCCAACCCCTTCCTCACCTGGCTGGACGACGAGGCGCGGCCTCAGACGAGGCTGGACCGGGACAACGGAAATGGCCAGGCCGTCAGCATCGGCCGGCTGCGGCCCGACGCCGTCTTCGACTGGCGCTTCGTGGCGCTGTCGCACAACACCGTGCGCGGCGCGGCCGGCGGCGCGGTGCTGACGGCGGAACTCCTCAAGGCCCAGGGCTACCTGACGGCGCGCTGAAGCTCCCTCAGTCCGCGGACGCGGCGAAGGCTCTCGGCCACGACCGCGGGGCGGTGGAGCGACCGGCGGTGCTCATCCACGGTGAGGCTGGTAGCAGCCGGTGGTGCCCAGGACACGCTCGCCTCCACCCCACGGTGTGCAGCGCAGCGACGGCGACGGCTGGGCGCTTGCTCCGGACAACGAGACGACGGACGGCACCGCCGACCACTGCTACTTCAACGACGGCAGCGACGCGGGCCGGGAATGCCTCGCCCCCGTCGACCCGCTGTGGCTCTCCACCGCCGCGCCCTGGGGAAGGGCCGCGGGCGCCGCCTTTCTCGAGGGGCTCGTCGACCCCTGACGTCAGCAGGAGACGCCCATCCCCGCGCAGGTCGAGCTCGTCCGGCACTGCCCCGAGCAGCTGCAGCCGGAACAGCAGTTCGCGCACGCTCCGTCGCTGCATCCGCTGGAGTTGCCCAGCGCCCGACAGCAGGTGTTGTTGCTCCCACAGCTCATCAGGTACCCGCAGCACTGCGCGTCGCAGCTACAGCTCCCGCCCTGGTTCACGCTGCACATCGGCGTGCAGACGTTTCCCACACATTGGTCGCCGCAGGCGCTGCAGGAGCCGCAGTTGGTGGACCGCGGCTGGCCGCAGTTGTCCATGCCGCTCAGCGCGCCGCAGTTCTTCCCCAGGCGTTGGCAGAAGCGCCCGTTTGTCTCGGGCGTGCAGCACAGGCCCGCGTCGCACACGTCGGAGGTACTCGCGCAGGGGCCGCACTCCGACACGCTCCTCGGCTGGCCGCAGTTGTCCGTGCCGGAGAGAGGGCCACACATCGTCGTCTGGCGGCCGCAGAACCCCTTGTCGTCCTCGGGCACGCACCCGGGGCACACGCCCGCGTCGCAGACGCCTCCATCACACCCGCCACAGTCGGCCGTGCGCGAGGTGAGGCAGTTGTCCTGGTCCGTCACCATCCCGCAGCTCTTGCCCAGGCGCTCACAGAAGCGCGCGTTCGTCTCGGGGATGCACGCGCACTGCCCGCCGGTGCACGTCTCGGGCAGCGTACAGGGCCCGCATTCGGGAACGGTCCTCGGCATGTTGCACCTGTCCGCGCCGCTCGCCGGGCCGCACTCCACACCCCGGGCGCCGCAGAATGCTGCGTCTGTTTCGGGC
>JBFMHF010000247.1:0-6581 GCA_040752975.1 Myxococcota bacterium | reverse complement strand
CCATCGCGATCACCGGGCGGCCGCTCGCCGGCGCCTCGAGCGGAGTCAGGCCGAAGTCCTCCACGCCCGGGAACACCAGCGCGCGCGCGTTCGCGTACAGCTCGGCCACCTGGTCGTCGGCCACGTGCCCGAGCGCCTTCACGTTCTTCGGCAGCGCGTGCAGCCACTGCTTCGACTGACCGCTCCCGGCGATCCACAGCGGCAGACCGAGCCTCGCGAAGGCCTCGATGGCGAGATCGACGCGCTTGTACGGCGCCAGGGCGCCCAGGCACAGGAAGTAGCCGCCACGCCCCAGGCCCTCCAGCGGCTGGTGGATGAAGCGCTCCAGCTCCACCGGCGGGTGGATGACGCGCGCATGTCGGTGGTAGCGATCCGCGATCTGCGTCGCCACGTGCCGGCTGTTCGCCACGAAACGATCGACCCCCGTCGACGTCACCACGTCCCACGCGCGCAGCGCCGGCCGCAGCGTCCGCGCCGCCACCCGCACCGGCCACGACGCCCGGCCGGGCCCGAAGTAGTCGTCGAAGCGATCCCACATGTACCGGAGCGGCGCGTGCACGTACGACAGGTGCTTCGCGCCCTTTGGCACGGGGATCGCCTTCGCCACGCAGTGACTCGAGGAGATCACCACGTCCACGTCGCGCGGCCGCAGGCTGCGGATCGCCAGCGGCATCAACGGCAGCGTCAAGCGGTGGCGCTCCCGCGCGCCGGGGAGGCGATCGAGCAGCGACGCGGAGATCGGGTGCCGCTCCAGCTCGGCAGGCATCGCCGCTGGATCATGGAAGAGCGTGTAGATCGGCGCCCCGGGAAAGAGCTCGGCGATCGCCAGGAGCACCTTCTCGCCGCCCCGCCACGTCACCAGCCAGTCGTGCGACAGCGCCACCCGCACGCCGCGCAAGGATCTCGGGAGCTCGGGCGCCGCGCCGGACATGGCCAACGCGCCATAGCACGCCGTCGCGTCGTCGCTTACGCTGCCGCGCGTGGTGAAGGTCCTCATCGATCTGCGAATGGTGCGCGGATCGCTGCACGGCATCGCGCGGTACGCCCTCGAGCTGGCCCGCCGGCTGCCTGCCCTCGAGCCCGGCTGGCAGTTCTTCGGCCTCACCGGCCCTGACGGCGTGCCCGACGATCTCGGCGAGCTCGCCCCGCGGCTCCCCCTCATCCGCTGCGGCGCCCAGTTCCTCTCCGTCTTCGAGCAGCCCGCGCTGGCGGCCTGCCTGTTCCGCCACTCCCCGCACCTCTTTCATGCCACCAGCTTCTCCCTGCCGTCGCTGTGGCCGGGGAAGCTGGTCGCCACGCTGCACGACGCGACCCACCTCGCCCTGCCCGACGCCACTTCCCTCACCCACACGGCCTACTACAAGCTGGTGGTGGCCCCTCGCGCCCAGCGGGCCCGCGCGTTGATCACCGTCTCCGAGTTCTCCCGCGCCGAGCTGGCGGCGCACCTCGGCCTCGCGCCGGAGCGGCTGCAGGTGATCAGCAACGGGGTGGACGCCGCCTTCCACGTCCCCACGGCCTCGGAGGTGGACTCCTTTCGCGCGCGCCGCGGCGTCCCTCCGCGCTACTTCGCCGCCATCGGCAGCGTGAAGCCGCACAAGAACCTGAAGGTGCTGCTCCCGGTGGCGGAGGGCCTGTCCGAGCCGCTGGTGCTGCTCGCCGGAAGAGGCGCTCGCCGCGCCCTGGGCTTCAGCGAGAAGGTGCTCGAGCTCTCACCCCTTCCCGACGACGATCTCGTCAGCTTCCTCGGCGGCGCCACCGCCGTCCTGGCCCCGTCCCGCTACGAGGGCTTCGGCCTGCCCGCGCTCGAGGCCATGGCCTGCGGGGCGCCCGTCATCGCAGCCAACGCCGGCGCTCACCCGGAGGTGATCGGCAACGCCGGCCTCCTCGTCTCCGCCGACAACCCGCTCGCCTGGCGGGAAGCAGCCCTCAAGGTGGCCCGCGACTCAGCGCTTCGCGCCGAACTCTCCGCCCGGGGACGCGACCGCGCGGCCCGCTTCTCGTGGGACGACTGCGCCCGGCAGACCCTCACCGTCTACCGACGGGCCCTCGGCGTCGCCTGAAATTCTCAGAGCATCGGCAAGTTTGACGCGGCGCAGTGTCGGGGGACGTGCGGGGCTTGACCCTCTTTCCCCTCATCGACCACCATGCGCGCGCTTTTCCTCGTTCCCGGGAGATCTCTCCATGCTGCGTTTCCCCTGGTCGGCGCGTGCTGCGCTCGCTCTCTCGATCCTCGTCTCCGTCGCCTCGGGCTGTGGGTGCGGAGATCGAGCCGGCGTCCAGCGGAACCTCGGCGAAGTCGGCGTGGTGTGGCGCGACGCGCAGGGCGAGCGAGTGATCAGCCGCGACGCGATCTACGACTTCGGCGCCGCGCTGGTGGGAGAGAAGAAGACGCTCACCATGACGGTGCGCAACGTCGGCGTGGGCAAGCTCTCGCTCCTCACCCTCGAGCGCACCGAGGGCGCGGAGGTGGCGATCGGCGGCCCGGGCACCGCCACCTCCTCCTTCGAGGTGGAGTTCCGCCCCGTCGATCTCGAGCCGTCTGGCCAGATGGAGTACGCGATCGCCTTCACGCCGAAGTCCCTCGACGGCGCCTTCGAGGCGAAGCTGAGGCTGACCACCGAGGGCGGGCGCCCGGAGGACTCGATCGCCGTCATCACCCTGCGCGGCTCGGCCCAGCGCGGCGCGTGCGACTTCCCCACCGTGCTGGACTTCGGGAAGGTGCCCGTCGGCGACTCGCTGCCCCTCACCCTGCCCTTCCCCAACCCCACCTCGCTGGACGCGACAGGCTTCGTGGGAGAACTCACCGGCGCCGACGCGGCCAGCTTCGGCTTCGCGGCCAACAGCCCGCGCGGTGAGGTAGCGGTGGCGGCCATGGGCAGCACCGACGTCACCTTCACCTTCTCACCCACGGAGAAGCGGCAGTACGAGGCGCAGGTGGTGGTGCGCGGCGCAGGCGGTTGCCCCGACGTCACCATCACCATCCGCGGAGAGGGCGCAGACGAGGTGCTGACGTGGACCCCCAACGAGCTCGTCTACGGCCACGTTCCCCCCGGCACCGAGAAGCTGCTGCAGGTGACCTTCACCAACGTGTCCAACGTCCCCATCACCCTGACGGACGTGACGAGCCAGTCGCCGGGCGACTTCTACGTGGTGCCGGCCCCGGGCGGGGATCCCACGAGGCTGGTGGTGCCCGGCGGCGGGACCGCCACGGCGCTGACGATCGCCTGTAACCCGTCGCAGCTCGGCCGCCGCGACTCCACCTTGAGCTTCAAGACCCCGCTGACCCGGATCGCCATGGGCGCCATCGCGCTCAAGTGCACCGGCGGGGGCCCGAAGATCCGCGTCACCCCCACGCCCACCCTGGCCTTCGGGCGCGTCGGCTACTTCCAGGGCGCCACCAACTACTCCGTGGGCCGCAAGGTGACCGTGCAGAACGTAGGCACCCCGCCTCCCATGCCGGATCTCACCGCCAACCTCTTCCTCGGCCAGGTGGCCTCCGACGGCACGCCCGGGCAGCTCCCCCTCTTCGAGGTGACGCCGAAGAACGCGGACACCGCGGCCGATGAATTCGCCGTCGGCCTGGGCAGCGCGTACGACTCCTCGCGCGGGCTGGAGGCAGTCGCCGGCCGAAACCTCGTCGATCTCGCCGTGACGCTGACGCCGAAGTCGGTGGGCCTCAAGGAGGCCGAGCTGGTGATCTACTCGAACGATCCCTCCCAGCCGGAGGTGCGCGTCACCCTCACCGCGAACGTGCAGCAGCTGCCGCCCTGCAACTTCCGGGTGTCGCCGGCGACCGCCGACTTCGGGCTCGTCACTCCGCCCACGACGAAGGACCTGCCCATCGTCATCACCAACCTCGGCATCCAGCCGTCGGAGGTCTGCTACCTGTCGGGCATCGACATCGCGGCGGGGAGCGCGCCGGCCTACTCCATCGTGGGTGGGCCGATCGTCGAGCACGAGCTGTTGCCGCAGGCTTCCTTCACCGTGGTGGTGCGCGTCGCGCCGCCGGGCCCCGTGCCCACCACCCTGACGTCGCTGCTCGGCCAGCTCGCCTTCAACGTCAGCTCGCCGACCACGCCGCGGGTGGCGGTGCCGCTCACCACGCGCGTCGGCCCGGCCTGCCTGGCGATCACCCCGGATCCGATGGACTTCGGGACGGTGAAGCGCGGCTGCAACAGCCCGTCGCGCACGCTCAACATCTACAACGTGTGCAACACCACCATGACGATCACCGGCTTCTCCGTCCCCGCGGCGGGCGGCCAACCGGCGGGCGGGCCGAACTGCTCGGGGACCAACCCGTGCCCCGAGTTCTTCCTGGTCTCTGCGCCGACCATCCCCATGGGTGGGCTGGCGCTTCCGCCGGGTCAGGCGCCGCTGCAGGTGCAGCTGAAGTACGCGCCCATCGACCTCGGGACGGACACCGGCGCGCTCGGGATCGACGCCGTGCAGAACGGCCAGTCTCTGAGCTACCTGGTGGGGCTGGCGGGCCAGGGCGACACGCTGGGACGGCAGACGGACACCTTCCAGCAGAGCAACCAGCCGAAGGCCGACATCCTGCTGGTGATCGACGACTCCTGCTCGATGAGCGACAAGCAGATGAGCCTCGCGTCGAACTTCGCGTCTTTCATTCAATACGCGACGGCGACCAACACCGACTGGCAGATCGGCGTGATCACCACCACCGAGGACGTGGTGCCCTGCCCGATCCCGTCGCTGTGCCCCGGCGTGCCCGGAGGGGGCATTCTGGTCAAGAAGGGCAACATCGGGCCCATCCTCACCCCCTCGACGCCCAACGTGTCGTCGGCCTTTGCTTCACTGGTGAACGTCGGAACGGACGGCTCGGGCAGCGAGACGGGCCTGTCCACCGCGGTGCTGGCGCTCACGCCTCCGCGCATCGCTGCCGAGAACGCGGGCTTCCTGCGCACCGACGCCAACCTCGCGGTGGTGGTGATCTCCGACGCGGGCGATCAGTCCGTGCAGCCGGTGTCGTACTACCAGAACCGGCTCGTCAACGTGAAAGGCTTCAACCGGCTGTCGATGTTCACCTTCAGCGCGATCGTCCCGCAGGCGATGATCCCCCCGGGCAACTGCTCGTACGACGACACCAGCGGCACGCCGCGCTACCTGAACGTCGTCGCCTACACCTCGGGCGTGTCCGACGAGATCTGCAGCTCGAACTGGGCGTCCACCCTCCAGAACCTGGGGCGCACCGCCTTCGGCTTCCGCACCCAGTTCTATTTGAACAACGTGCCTGATCTCTCGATGGGGCAGGTGATCGACGTGGCGATCAACGGCGTCGCGGTGCCCACCTCGAGCTGGACGTACGACTCGGCCTCGAACTCGATCATCTTCGATCCGGCCGCCACTCCGGGCCCGGGGCAGACGCTGACGGTGGGCTACAACACGGTCTGCTTCTGACCCCAGCGATCATCGCTCGACGAGAAGGGCCTGTGCGGTAAAGGTGCGCTCGCCGTGACGAGCGCCACCACCCGTGAGGCGAGCAGAAGAGCCCAGTTCGAGGCGCTGGCGCTGACCGCGGCGCTCCTCGTGGCGTACCTGCCGCAGCTCGGCGCCCTCTCCGGCGCCACGCGGCCGGAAGAGCAGTTCAACATGTCGGTGAGCGCCGAGATGCACCGCCTCGGCGCCTGGGCCACGCCCACCCTGGACGGGCAGCCCTGGTTCTACAAGCCGCCGCTCCTCTACTGGTTGGAGCGCGCCACCTACGCGGTGAGCGGCCCGGGCGTCTTCACCTCGCGCTTGCCGGCGGCGCTCGCGGCCATCGCGCTGGCGCTCCTCACCGGACTCCTGGCGCGGCGCTTCGGCGCGAACCGCGCGTTCGCCACGCTCTTGTGCGGCGGATCGCTGGGCCTCTTCGTCAACGGGCGCATGGCGATCACCGACTCGCTGCTCGCCCTGGGCCTCGCCGGCGCCTTCGCGTGTCTGTGGGAAGCGCACCAGCGCTCCGACGGGCGGTGGCTCATCGCGGCGGGCGCGGCGCTGGGTGTCGGGGTGCTGGCGAAGGGGCCGGTGGCCGGCGCCATCTTCGTGTTGGGCGCGGCGGCCTTCATCCTCCTTCGGCCGAGGCCAAGGCCTGACCCGCTGCTGCGGCTGCCCTTCCTCGCGCTGGGCGTCGTGGCCACACTCGCCGTCGCCGTGCCCTGGTACGCGCTGATGCTGGCGCGCTACCGCGAAGGGTTCTTCGACTTCTTCTTCGTGCAGATGAACGTCGACCGCTTTCGCACGCCCTGGCAGTTGGCGTCGCTGGGCGTGCTGTGGGGAGGCCTCCTCGCCTGGCTCTCGCCCTGGCTCCCCCTCGCCGTGGCCGCCGTGGTGGACGGGCTGGGGCGGTCGCGCAGGAGAGATCCCCGCTACCTGCTGGCCCTCTGCTGGGCCGCCGCGGTGATGCTCACCTTCTCCATCCCAGCGCAGAAATTCCCCCACTACGGACTGCCGGCGGTGCCCGCGCTGGCGCTGCTGGTGGCCCTGCTCTGGGCCGAGCGCAGCGACTCGCGGGCGTTCCGCTGGGGGCTGGTGGTGACCGCCGTGGCGTGTGGCGTGGCGGCCCTGGCCGGCGTGGTGAG
>JBFMHF010000246.1:0-6661 GCA_040752975.1 Myxococcota bacterium | reverse complement strand
TCCACCGCGCGCGCCAGCGCCCCCCGCCGGCCGAAGCCCGCCACCGGAAGCGACGCCCGCCGCCCGGTGCTCGATCCTCCGCGCGCGCACACCAGCGCCACCGCCGCGGCCGACACGCTGTGGACGACGCGCACGCGGATCGCGCTGAAGGACGGCGCCACCGACATCACCAGCCGCGCCACCTTCGAGAAGCTGGCTCGCCGCGACGACTCGCCCGGGGCGCCCGGCGCACGAGAGGTGAAGTTCCTCATCCTCGGCGTCGACACCGACAAGCCGCAGCTCTACTTCGTCAACACCAACACCCACGACTACCACTACAAGTTCGCCTCCGAGGGGCTCGGCAAGCAGATCTCCCTCGAGGAATTCAACCGCCTCACCTACTTCTCCGACTCGCGGAAGAACCTCGCCGGCACCCTCGTCGCGCACGACAGCTACGCGGGCGCGGGCGGCAAGAAGGGCCTGTACGCGATGGAGTTCTGGCCGACGGATCCAGTGCGGGCGAAGCACGTGGCCACCGCCTTCAAGCTGATCGACCAGCACATGCCCTTCGCGAAGGGCCAGGTGCGCTACCACCCGGCAGGCAACACCCAGGAAGCGCTCTTCAAGCAGGACGCGGCCGCGCTCGAGCGGCAGGGCGTGAAGTCCATCAGCACGGCCGAGTTGTTCAAGAACGTCACGTACACCCCAATGAACCCGGGCGAGGGCTTCGGCGTGCTGCGGGTGATGGACGACTCTTCCATCGGCCGGCCGCCGTCGGTGCGCGACGTGGTCATCTTCAAGACGCTGCCCAACGACCTGTCGCACGTCGGAGGCGTCATCACCGAGGCGCCGCAGACGCCGCTGTCTCACGTCAACCTGAAGGCGAAGCAGAACGACACCCCCAACGCCTTCGTGAAGGACGCCACCACCGACCCGCGCATCGCGCCCTTCATCGGCAAGCTCGTCCACTACAAGGTCGGGCCCGACGGCTTCGAGCTGAAGGAGGCGACGCAGGCCGAAGCCAACGCGTGGCTCGAGAAGATGCGGCCGCCGAAGGTGCAGAAGCCGCCGCGCGATCTCTCGCAGAAGAACGTCGTCGACCTCGACCAACTGTCCAACAAGGACACGAAGGCCTTCGGCGCGAAGGCGGCCAATCTGGGCGAGCTGCGGAACATCCTCCCGGCGGCGCAGGTGCCCGACGGCTACGGCATTCCCTTCTCCTTCTACGACGACTTCATGAAGGCCAACGGGCTGTACGACGCCGCGAAGAAGATGATGGCCGACCCGAAGTTCCAGGCCGACCCGGCGGAGCGCGACCGGCAGCTCTCGGCCTTTCGGCGGAAGGTGCGCGACGCGCCGGTGCCTCCGCAGCTCGAAGCGAAGCTGGCCGCGCTGCAGGCGAAGTTCCCCGCTGACCAGGCGCTTCGCTGCCGCTCGTCCACCAACAACGAGGACTTGCCGGGCTTCAACGGCGCGGGCCTCTACGACTCGTACACGCACCGGCCGGACGAGGGGAAGCTGTCGAGCACGGTGAAGCAGGTGTGGGCGTCGCTGTGGAACTACCGCGCCTTCGAGGAGCGCGAGTTCAACCGCATCGACCACCTGGCCGCGGCGATGGCCGTGGCGGTGCACCCCAACCAGGACGACGAGCAGGCCAACGGCGTGGCGGTGACGAAGAACATCTACGATCCCAACTGGCCGGGCTTCTACGTCAACGCGCAGGTCGGCGAGTCCCTCGTCACCAACCCGGATCCCAACGCCACGCCCGACGAGCTGCTCATCTCCGCCATCGGCGAGCACGGCGAGTGGGAAACGCAGTTCATCCGACACTCCACCGAGACGAAGAACGGCAAGCCGGTGCTGACCGAGGCGCAGACGATCGAGCTGCGGGAGGCGATGGAGAAGATCCAGGCGCACTTCAAGCGCCTCTACCGAGGCGATGAGCGCTTCGCGATGGACATCGAGTTCAAGATCACCACCGACGGGCACCTCTCCATCAAGCAGGCGCGCCCGTGGGTGGAGTGAACCAGCTCTTCTCCGGCGGCGCAGCCCGGGCCTTCACACCTTCTCGGCCTGCACCCGCCCGAACAGCCCTTCCGGCCGGAACAGCAGCACCACGATGAGGAAGCCGAAGGCCACCGCGTCGCGCCACGAGGACGACGTGTACCCGACGATGAACTCCTCGCACATGCCCAGCAACAGCGCCCCCACCACCGCGCCGGGCAGGTTGCCGATGCCGCCGATGACGGCCGCCACGAAGGCCTTGAGGCCCACCATCACGCCCATCAACGGCTGAATCGTCTTGTCCTTGATGGCGTAGAGGATGCCCGCGCCCGCGGCCAGCGCGCTGCCCAGCATGAAGGTCGCCGCGATGATGGTGTCCACGGGGATGCCCAGCAGCGCCGCCACCTTGTGGTCGTGCGACACCGCCCGCATCGCCTTGCCGAAGCGCGTCCGGTACACCAGCACCTGCAGGCCGACCAGCAGCGCCAGGGCGATGCCGAAGGAGATGACCTGCCAGTTCCAGATGATGACGTCGCTGTCGCCCAGCACCAGCCACTCCTGCGGCCGGATGAGCTCGGGGAAGCGCCGCGACGCGGCCCCGGGCAGCACCGTCACCTCCGCCCCGCCGACGTTCACCTTGAAGTCCAGCTGAAACCCGTACGAGAGCGCGAAGCTGATGCCGATGGCGGTGATGAGGGCGGTGAGGCGCGACTTGTCCCGCAGCGGCCGGTACGCGAAGCGCTCGATGAGGAAGCCCAGCAGCGCGCACACCGTCATCGACACCGCGAACACCAGCAGCGCCGCGCCCAGCCCGCCCATCGCCTCCCGGCCCAGCAGGAAGGCCACCGCGTAGCCGACGTACACGCCCACCATCATCACGTCGCCGTGGGCGAAGTTGATCAGCTTCAGCACGCCGTAGACCATCGTGTAGCCGAGCGCGACCAGCGCGTAGATGGTGCCGACGGCCAGGCCGTTGATGACGTGCTGGATGAACTCGTACATGGCGCTGCGGTCAGGGCGTGACGGTGGCCTTGTACTTGAACTTCCCGCCCTCCACGGTCAGCACCACCGCCGGCTTCACGGGGTTGCGCTTCTCGTCGAGGGTGATGGTGCCGGCCACGCCGGGGAAGTCCTTCGTCTGGGCGATGGCGTCCCGCAGGGCCGGGCCGGACAGGTCGGGCGCCCGCTTCATCGCCTCGATGACCACCCGCGCCGCGTCGTAGCCCAGCGCGGCGAGCGAGTCGGGCACGTTGCCGTACTTCGCCTGGTACTTCTTGATGAAGTCCTGCACGCGCGGCGTCGGGTCGTCCGCCGAGTAGTGGTTGGACACGTAGCTGCCGTCCACCGCGCTGCCGCCCAGCTCGAACAGCTTCTCGGAGTCCCAGCCGTCGCCGCCCATCATCGTCACCTTGAGCCCGAGCTCGCGCGCCTGCTCGGCGATGATGGCCACGTCCTGGTAGTAGCCGGGCACGTACAGGCCTTCGGGCTTGAGCTTCTTGATGTTGGTGAGCTGCGCGCGGAAGTCGGTGTCGCCCTTGCCGTACGCCTCGATGCCCACAATCTTCCCGCCCATCTCGGCGAACTTCCGCGAGAACACCTCCGTCAGCCCTTCCGAGTACGCGCTCTTCTTGTCGGTGAGGATGGCCACCTTCTTGAACTTGAGCTCCTCGTGCGCGTACTTCGCCATCACGAAGCCCTGGAAGGGGTCGATGAAGCAGACGCGGAAGATGTAGTCGCCCACCTCCGTCACCTTCGGGTTGGTCGACGAGGGGCTCACCATCGGCACCTTCGCCTCCTGCGCGATGGGCGCCATGGCGAGGGAGTTGGACGACGCCACCTCTCCGATGATGGCCACCACCTTGTCCTGGGTGACGAGGCGCGTGGCGGCGCTGGCCGCTTCCTCGGGCTTGGACTGGTCGTCGTACACCCGCACCGCCAGCTTCTTGCCCTTCACGCCGCCCGCCGCGTTGGCCTCTTCGAGAGCCAGCTCCACGCCCTTCTTCGTCGAGTCGCCGAAGGCCGCTTCACTGCCCGTCAGCGAGCCCACCTCCCCGAGGAGAATGGTGTCGTCGGCGGCCGGCTTGTCCGCGGGCTTGTCGGCCGGCTTGTCCTTGCCGCCCACCGGCTCGACGGGCTTCACCGGCTCGGTCGGCTTCCGCTCACAGGAAAGGCCCAGCACCGACAGCGCCGCGACAGCGGCCAGCACCTGAACGCGCATGAGAGACACCCTCCGGGAAAGGGCTCGCTTGTAAGGGCTTGTGCCCGGGGGGTCAACGAGGGATGACGCGCAGCAGGAGTCTTCGATGGGTAGGCCCCCCGACGCCGTGCAGACGATTCCCCGACGCACCGTCGAGGCCCTCTTCCACGCCGAAGGCATTGCCCTCACCGAGCCGATGCGCATCGAGCTGCTCGCGCTCGGCGTCGACCTCCAGGCGCTCGGCCCGTCGTACCCGCTGCCTCTCTTCCGGAAGCTCCTCGACGTCGCCCGCCGCCACGCCTTCGCCGACGTGCCCGAGGCGGCCGGCTTCCGCGCGGTGGGCCGGAAGTGGGTGGCGGGCTTCAAGCACACCCCCATCGGCTGGGTCTTCCGAGCCATGGCCCCCGTCTTCGGCGCGGATCGCACCATCCAGACGCTGCCCCGCTACCTCTCGTCGGTGCGCGAGGACATGCCGCTGGCCGTGGTGGCCACCGGCGAACGCCGCTACCAGCTCACCAGTCCCGACGCGTCGGCCAATGTGCACTTCCTCGCCGGCTGCCTCGAAGCGGTGCTGGAGACCTGCGGGAGCGCGACGGGCCAGGTCGCGGTGACGTCCACCGGGCCCGAGGGCTTCGTCATCGACATCAGCTGGACGTGACGGGCGCCAGCAGCAGCGCCGCGAGGCCCACCACCGACACGAGGCGCACCGCCTCGACGGGCCGCGCCCAGCGCTTGCCTTCCACCAGCGCGGGCAAGCTGGCCAGGGACAACAGGATGACGCCGATGCACGCGGCGAAGGGCAGCGTCGGCAGCGCGCGCCCCCACATGAGGAAGGAGAAGACGCCGGCCAGCAGGAGCAGCCAGTGCGCGAGGGCGTAGCGCTGCACGCCGGGTGTCACCGCCGGCTGGTACTTCACGGCGAAGTCGCGCTTCTCGGGCGTGCCCATCCAGTCCTCGCGCCAGGCGGGCGAAGCGATGAAGACCTTGAGCGCCTTGCCGACGGTGGGCGCGCGCGCGGCGAGCCGGAACAGGTCGACGTACGTCTCCACCTGGGCCCACAGCGGGTTGAAGGAGTTGAGGGGGCGCGTGGTGCCGTACACGCAGGGCTCGGTCTCGGGCTCGTACGTGCCGAAGAGGCGGTCGAAGACGGAGAAGGTGCCCGCGTGGTTCTTGTCGAGGTAGCGCGGGTTGATGGCGTGGTGCACGCGGTGCAGCGACGGCGTGTTGATCCACCGCTCGAGGAAGCCCAGCTTCGGGATGAGCTCGGTGTGGATCCAGAACTGGTACAGCGTGGACAGCGAGAGGATGACGGCGAAGTGGAAGGTGGGTACGCCGAAGAGGGCCAGCGGCAGGTAGAAGGGCATGCTGGTGGCCCAGGTGGTGACGGACTGCCGCAGGGCGACGGCGAGGTTGTAGTCCTCCGAGTGGTGGTGCACCACGTGCGCCGCCCAGAGGATGTTCACCTCGTGCGAGAGGCGGTGCCACCAGTAGTAGGCGAACTCCACGCCCAGCACGGCCACCACCCACGGCAGCCACGTCGTGGGGATGGTCCACAGCCGGTGCTCGTACAGCCAGGAGTAGCTGGCGCCAATGACGGTGGTGGCGAAGACGAGGCTCGTCAGTTGCTGGGCGATGCCGCAGCCCATGTCCCCCATCGCGTCACCGAGGCGGTAGACCTGTCGCCCCTTCGCCTTCGCCACGCCGAGCTCGAGGAGCATGCCGGCGAAGAAGGCGGGGATGGCCAGCGCGATGAGGTTGGGCCCCATGCGGCTCGCCTCAGGGTACGCACACCAGCACGATGCGGACGGGGGTGCTGGAGAGCTGCACGCCTCCCTGGCAGCTCAACCCGGTGGGGCAATCCGTGCCGGTGAAGCACATCTTCTGGCAGGTGGGGCTGCCCCCCGCGTTGATGCACAAGGCCCCGGCGACGCAGTCGCTCGGTGAGGAACAGGCGCCGCCGATGGCCACGCTCCCCGCGGGGACGCACGCCGTCGTCAGCCCCGAGCCACCGTTGCCGAAGGTGCACGCGTTGCCGCTGGGGCAGGCCTGCAGCTTCACGTTGCACGCGCCCGCGACGCACGCCGTCGACATGCCCATCGTGTCGGCGATGAGGCACGTCCCGCCGCTGCAGTCCTGCGACGTGTAGTCGCACGTGATGGCGCCCCCTCCGCCGCCGGCTCCGCCACCCATTCCACCGCCCCCCGCGCCGCCTCCGACGCCGCCGCCCGTCGCTCCTCCGCCCACGCCACCGCCCGTCGCGCCACCGCCCACGCCACCGCCCGTCGCGCCACCGCCCACGCCACCGCCTGTCGCGC
Organism: Myxococcota bacterium; assembly: GCA_040752975.1. Taxonomy (GTDB): domain Bacteria; phylum Myxococcota; class Myxococcia; order Myxococcales; family Myxococcaceae; genus JADLDB01. The sequence continues at coordinate 166 of JBFMHF010000246.1, read as the reverse complement.
CCCCGCCGACGCCACCGCCCGTCGCGCCCCCGCCGACGCCACCGCCCGTCGCTCCGCCGCCGACGCCACCGCCCGTCGCTCCGCCGCCCACGCCACCGCCTGTCGCGCCGCCGCCCACTCCACCGCCCGTCGCGCCGCCGCCCGCGCCGCCGCCCGTCGCACCGCC
>JBFMHF010000245.1:0-6682 GCA_040752975.1 Myxococcota bacterium | reverse complement strand
GCCCCCGGCGAGTCACTGCCCGCAAAAAACCCGAGGCCGGGACAGACACCGGACGCTCGCATGAGGGCGGGTTTGTGCCCTGCGAGTCACCCGGAGCTGCCCGGCCCCAAGCCGAAGCTCCCCCCGCTCGGCTCCACCCGACTCCCCAGGGGCCCCCCACCTGCCATCCCGCCCCAGGAAGTCAGACTCTTTTCATGCCCGACTGCCATCGCGCCCCTCAGGCGCTTCGACCCTGGAGCCAGTGCAACCCGGGTGCCCGGCGCCTCGCCCGTCTCGTCAGTGCGATCACGCGCCCTTCCCTTCGCCCCCTTCTGGAGAAGTGGAATTTCACGCCCTCTGCATTCCACTCGAGTGGAATCGGGAGGGAGTCAGCGCCGCGAAACTCCAACTTCCCGAGTGTGGCCGGGAACTTGCGAGGGCCGGCCGCGTGGCGGCAAGTCGCGACATCCCCCTCACCGTGTGGTCTACAGTCACCCAACGGATGGGGACTGACGCGAGCCGTGCCGAGCGGGAACGGGAGCTCTTCATCACCCTCCTCGACCTGGCGCAGCCGGTGCCGGCGCTGGCGCCCTTGAAGAAGCTGCTGGAGCGCCTGGCGACGTTGACGAGAGCAGGGCGGGCCTATGTCGAGCTCTTCCGCGACGGGGCGGCCGAGGAGCGGCGCTTTTCGACGTCGGTGGGCTGCACGCCGGAAGACGAGGCGTCGATTCGGGCGGTGACGTCGAGGGGCATCGTGGCCGCGGCGGTGGCGACGGGGAAGACGGTGCACACGCCGTATGCGCTCCTCGACGAGCGCTTCGCCGGCCAGCCCAGCGTGCAACAGCAGCGGCTGGAGGCGGTGCTGTGCGTGCCCCTGTCGGGCGCGCAGCCGGGCGTCCTCTACCTGGAGGGGCAGCGCGGCAACGGGCCCTTCGCGCCGGAGGACGTGGCCGTGGCAGAGCTGGTGGCGCGCTTCCTGGGGCCGGTGCTGGACAAGTCTGCGCTGTCCGACGAGGGGCGCCCCGTCGACCCGACGCGGCCCTTCCGGGAGAAGCTGAAGCTGGACGGCATCGCCGGCAAGTCGCCCGCGCTGGCGCACGTGCTGGAGCAGGTGTCGCTGGTGGCGAAGCTGGACATCACCGTGCTGCTGGTGGGCGCGTCGGGCACGGGCAAGACGCAGGTGGCGCGCGCGATTCACGACAACAGCCCCCGGGCCTCGGGGCCCTTCGTCGAGCTCAACTGCGCGGCGATTCCGGAGACGCTCATCGAGGCCGAGCTGTTCGGCACGCGCGAAGGAGCCTTCACCGGGGCGAAGAAGCTGCCCGGGAAAGTGGAGCTGGCGGAAGAGGGGACGCTCTTCCTCGACGAGGTGACGGACATTCCGCTGGTCGCGCAGGGGAAGCTCCTGCAGTTGCTCCAGTCGCGGCAGTACTTCCCCCTGGGCGCCTCGACGCAGCAGACGGCGAACATCCGCATCATCGCGGCGACCAACTCCAGCCTCGAGGACCTGGTGGCGGCGAAGAAGTTCCGGGAAGACCTCTTCTACCGGCTCTCGCCCTTCTCCATCCGCATGCCGGCGCTGGCAGAGCGCCGCGAGGACATCCCCGCGCTGTTGGAGGCGCTGGCCCGTCGCATCGCCTTCGAGCACCGGCTGCCAGAGCTCCCCTTGTCGCTGTCCTTGCGCGCGGCGTGCGAGTCGCTGGACTGGCCGGGGAACGTGCGCCAACTGCGCGGCAAGCTGGAAGGCGCGTTGATTCGCGCCGCGGCGGAGGGCGCCTCGCAGGTGGAAGCGCGGCACCTGGGCCTGTCCAACGGCGGGGCGGCGGCAGGCCCCCTCTCCTTCGCGGAGGCGACGCGACAGTTTCAGCGGGACCTGCTCGCGCGGGAGCTCAAGGCCACGGGCTGGGACACCGCGGAGGTGGCGAAGCGGCTCGATATGGCGCGCAGCCATGTCTACAACCTCATCAAGGCGTTCCAGCTGGAGAAGACGAAGGACTGATGGCCTGACGTTGGCGGGGGGGGCACGCGTGCAGCGACGAAAACCGGGAGGCGCCTCTCGTCAGCGCCCTCTCACCCTGGCCATCGTCTCCTACCCTTCCGAGATGGAGGCGCTCCTCGAGGAGACGGCGCTGACGCTGGCCCGCCACGCCGGCCCCGACTTCGTCGTCGAACGCTGTCAGGACCCCGACGACGTCCTCTACCTCGCGCGGCTGTGGAAGGGCCGGGGCTACGCCATCGTGCGCCTCGACCTCCACGGGCACGGCGCGGGCGGAGAGTTCAAGCTGGGCGACGGGCTGCTCTTCGCGAGCGACGGCACGGGGTACGAGTTGGCGCGCGAGCTGGGGCCAACGCTGGCGCCGAAGGCCGACGTGCGGCTGCTCGGGTGTCGGACAGCGACGGAAGGCGTCTTCGCGAAGGCGGACGGAAAGAAGCGCAGTGGCGCGAAGCTGCTGCGGGACCTCACGCGGCTGTTGGGTGGCGGCCGGCGCGTGTGGGGCACGACGGGCTACCTGGGCCCCAGGGACCTCGAGGCCTCGGGCCTCAGCCGGCGCGCCAGCCGGCGCCTGCTTCGGACAGCTTGAAGACTTCCCGCCCGACGCTTCCCTCCGTCGCGCGGGACTTCCACACAGGGGGCGGAGCAGACACCATGGCGGCAGGCAAGAAACCCACGAAACCCACTCGCAACAAGGCGAAGGCCGTCGTGCGGCCGGTGCGTCAGCCCAACGAGGCCCTCGCCTACTGGGAGCGCGTGGTGGGCAACTACAACCCCTTCGTCGTGCGCGTCCTCGACCGCTCGGGCAGCACGCTGTACTTCAACATCTGGGACGTGGTGGAGAAGAAGGAGTTCGACCACGACGGCCAGCCCTTCACCGCCGACTTGTCGGACGGCGAGATGGTGTGGGGCTCGCTGCCCTCGACGGCGCAGTTGGTGACGCCCGGACAGGGGGCGGACTTCGGCCTGTTGTTGCTCACCGAGGCCTGGCTCATCACCAACGGAGTGTCGGTGAGCTCCGGCGGAGGCGGGAAGTGGCCGAGGAACCTGTCACTCTGAGGCGCAGCGGACGCCCTGGCTGAAGGATGTGTACCCCTCGGCCCTGGAGTTCACCCACGTCACGTCCGTCGGGGGCGCCCCGGCGGGCGTGACCCAGTCGGCGCCCAGCGTCTTGCGCAAGCCGGCAAAGCCGACGACGTCTTCGTCGTGCGCCGACACGCGGTCGGCCGTCCATTCACCCACGTTGCCGACCAGGTCGAAGACGCCTTCCGGCGTCCTGTCGCCAGCGATGGAGCCGACGGGCGCGGCGTTGTCGAAGCCGTCCTTGCTTCCCTCGAGGTTGGGCCCACCGGCGTGCGTCGCGGGGAAGGCCGTGGGCGGCGCGAGGGGGTGGCTGGCAGCCGCGCGTTGCCACTCTTCGACGCGGGGAAGGCGCTTGCCCAGAAAGGCGCAGAAGCGGTCGGCCACCGGCGCCGTGATGCCGGTGACGGGGAGCCGCGCCTCACCCGTGGGCGGGACGAGGGCCGGAGGGAGCGCGTGGCGGGTGTCACCCGTCCAGGTGGCGAGCCTGCGGTAGACATCGAAGAGGGCCGTGGGCGCCTCGGTGCGGTCGAGCGCGAAGCGCCCCACCCGCACCTCCACGTCCTGGCCCGCGGCGTTGGAGCGCCGCAAGACGCCTTCGTCGAAGAACACCAGGCCCGCGCGGCTGGCCTGGCAGGTGGGCACCGGGACGACGATGCGCACCCCGTCGTTTCGCTCGGCGAAGCCAGGCAGCCGACGGAAGCGGACGACGGACGGGGCGCACGACTCGCCGGGGCGGCCGCGCCCGGAGACGGAGAGGAACGTCACGCCGTTGCGCACCTCCACCACCTCACTCAGCAAGCCGGCGCTCGTCACGCGGGGAACGCCGCGGCGGACGAGGGACGCGTCGACGGGCGCGCCGGGCGTGCTGTCGGAGTCCTTCGAGGGGCCGTACATCCTCCAGTCCAGCGGCCCCACCTTCCCGGCGCTCACCGGCGTCGCCACCAGCGCGTCCGCGTCCCAGTCGAAGGGCTCCAGCACCAGCTCGAAGCGCCCCATGTCCGCCGCGGCGAGGCGAATCTCTTCTTGCTGGGCGATGGCCTGTCGCTCCTTCTCACGGAAGGCGAGCGCGGCGATGGTGGCCGAGAGCGTCAGCCCCGACAGCACCGCCACGCCCGCGCCGAGGAGGGCGCGACGACGGCGGCGGCGGGCTTCGTTCCTCCGTCGGCCAGCCTCGAGGAAGGCGGCGGAGCGCTGCGGCAGCGAGACACCCCACTTCGCCAGCCGGCGCTGCGCGTCCGTCAGCGCGTCGCCCGTCCACGTCTCCTCATCGCGCCGCCCGCGCTTCTCCCACAGCGCCGCGGCGGCCTCGACGTCGGCGGTGAACTGTCTCTCCTCGCTCGTCTCAGCCACCCAGCGCGCCAGCGTCGGCCACGTCGTCACCAGCGACTCGTGCGCCAACTCCACCAGCGGCTCGCCGCCTTCATCGGGCCGACCCGAGACGAGGAGGCGTCGTTCCAACAGCCGGTCCAGCAGGGCCGTCGCGTCGCCCACCAGGCCCGACAGGAGCTCCACGCGCGTCCGCGGGCGGCGCGTGCCGTCGGCGTTGACGAGGCGCAGCATCAACGCCCGCGCGAGGCTGCGCTGCTCGGCCGCGAGGTCCGCCACGGCCCGTTCGGCCTGCGCCGCCAGCGCCCCCGACGCGCCCCCGAAGGCCTCGTACTCCGCCTGGAGCAGCAGCCGCCGCGTCACGTCACGCCGTTCCCACAGCGCCTGCGCCGCGAACTGGAGGAGCGGCAACGCCGCTGGTTGGCCGTCCAGCTCCGCCGCCATGCGCGCCGGGAGCGACGCGTCGTCCGTCCGGTAGCCCACGCGCTCGAGCGGCTTCGTCACGGCCTCCTCCAGCGCCGCCCGACCGAGCGGCGAGAGGACCATCACGCTGGAGAGGAAGGGCTTGAAGTCCGGCACCGCCGCGAAGCCGCCCAGGAAGTCTCCGCGCAGGGACAGCACCAGCCGCCAGGGCTCGTCCGCGCTGGCGGCCGCCGAGAGGGCCTGCGCACACGGGGCCAGCTGCTCCGGCGCGCCCAACGTGAAGAGCTCTTCGAGTTGGTCCACCAACAACAACACGCGGCCGCCGGTTGCCTGCGCCACTTCGCGCAGCGCCCGCGGCAGCGCGCCTGGCTCCGCCGCGAGGGCGGCGGCGAGCGCCTCCACGTCGCGGGACAGCGGGCTTTGCGCCTCCAGGGTGGCGCCGGAGCGCGAGTCCTGCTTCGTCACCCGGCAGGTGGTGAGGGCCAGCGCGAGGCTCCACAGCGGCCGCCGCCCGGGCTTGAGCGCCGCCACCGTCCACTTCCCGCCTTCCCGCAGCCGCGGCGTCACCCCGGCGAAGACGAAGCTGCTCTTCCCGATGCCCGAGGGGCCGACGACGGTGAGGGCGCCGTTTCCGCGCAGGGCTTCCACCGCGTGCGCCACCTCGGCCTCGCGGCCAGTGAAGTCGGACGCGTCGGCCTCGCGGAAGGCCTCGAGGCCGCGGAAGGGAGAGCGCGCGTCGTCCGCTGGCGGCGCGCCGACGACCAACAGGGCGCCGAGCTGTCGCGCGACCTCTTCTGCCGTGGGCCGGCTCGAAGGCTCCACCGCGAGACAGGCCTTCAGCAGCGCGCCGACGCGGTGGTGGGCCGCCGTCTTCCCGAGCGGCACCGCGGTGGGCGCGTAGACGAAGTGCGCCAGCTCGGCGTCGGACAGGGGCCTTTCCCCTTCCAGCAGCTCGTGCAGCAGCACTCCGAAGGACCAGACGTCGATGGCCGGCGACGGCGGCGCGCCCTTCCAGCGCTCTGGCGCCATGTACGCAGGGGTGCCCGAGGCCGTGACGGAAGACGCCCCGGTGAGGCGCGCGAGGCCGAAGTCCACCACGCGCGGGCGGCCGTCCGAGGGGACGACGACATTCTCGGGCTTCAAGTCGGCGTGGATGACGCCGTGCCGGTGCGCCTCCGCGAGCGCCTCGGCGATGGCCCGGCCCACTCGCAGCGCCTCGGCCACCGACGGCGGCGTGCGGTCGATGCGCTCGCGCAGCGTCTCACCGTCGAGGTACTCCAGCGCGAGGTAGGGGCGCCCCTCGAAGGCGCCGGCAGCGTACACCGTGACGATGTGCGGGTGGGCGAAGCGGGCAGTGGTGCGAGCCTCGGAGAAGAAGCGCTCGCGGCTGGCGTCGTCCACGAGCACGGCCTTGATGAACTTGAGCGCCACCTTGCGGCCCAGCCGCTCGTCCTGCGCCAGGTAGACTTCGCCCATCGCGCCCTCTGCCAGCCGGCGCTTCACGCGGAAGCCGTCGACGAGCGTGCCAGCCGGGAGGTGGGTGTGTCCGTCCACGGCTGCACCCTACCCGCTCGGCGTCTCCACGCTGCTCCCAATTCCCACCTGCGGCGGGCCCAGCCGGTGGAGATGACGCGCGCTTCACCGCCACCGCGCGCACCTGCCTCGTCGCTCGCGTCGCCGACTCTGCGCGCTGGAGACGGCGGGCGCCTCGCCTCCCTGCTCGCTCGCGTCGCTGACTCTGCGCGCTTCCCCGCCACCGCGCGTACCTGCCTCGTCGCTCGCGTCGCCGACTCTGCGCGCTGGAGACGGCGGGCGCCTCGCCTCCCTGCTCGCTCGCGTCGCTGACTCTGCGCGCTTCCCCGCCACCGCGCGTACCTG
>JBFMHF010000244.1:0-6698 GCA_040752975.1 Myxococcota bacterium | reverse complement strand
GCCGCCTCCCCCTCCGGTCGCGCCTCCGCCCGTCCCGCCGCCGCTTCCGCCGCCCGCCTGGCAGGTGCCCGCCTGGCACACCGTGCCGGAGCCGCAGCGGCCACACGACGCGCCGTTGACGCCGCACGCGTCCGCCGTCGCGCCTGATTCACACCTTCCTTCGGCGCTGCAGCACCCGCCACAGGTAGACGCGCTGCACGTCGAGCCGCCGCAGGCCGCGAGAGCAAGCCCCAGGCAGAAGCCCGCGAGGAGACACCAGGCGAATCGGGTCATGGACGCTCCAGCTCCGAGAGAGGCCTCGCATCGTACCGGACGGCGCGCACCGCACGGGACGAAACTCTCTCCCACGCCGGCCTACAGCTTGTTCTCCTGCCGCTTGAGGAGCCGCTGGATGTTCCCCCGGTGCGTCACCACCATCGCCAGCAGCAGCACGACGCCGAGGAGCGGGTATTCGATGGGCCGCCCCGAGAAGAAACCGGCGACGATGGCGAAGAGCCCTCCGACGAGCGAGCCCACGCTGGAGATGCGCGTCACCGCCACGATGGCGCCCCACACCACGAAGCCCACCAGCGCCGAGATGGGCAGCAACACCACCAGCACGCCCAGCGCCGTGGCGACGCCCTTGCCGCCCTGGAAACGCAGCCACACCGGGAAGACGTGCCCGAGGAAGGCCGCGAAGCCGGCGCCCGCGTGCAGGGTGTAGGCCTGCGGAAAGAGCCACAGCGCCAGCACCACCGCGGCCGAGCCCTTGGCCGCGTCGAGCAGCAGCACCAGCGCCCCCAGCTTCTTCCCCGCCACCCGCGCCACGTTGGTCGCCCCGATGTTGCCGCTCCCCTCGGCGCGCACGTCCTTCTTCGCGAACAGGCGCGTCACGATGACCCCGAAGGGGATCGAGCCCAGCAGGTACCCCGCCGCGACCAGCAGCAGCGCCATCACCGGAAGTTGAGCTGCGTGTACGCGAAGACGACCCACGCGTAGTTGGCGACGAAGAGGAAGAGCGTGGCCCAGCGCACCTTGCGCCACTCCGCGTCGTCCAGCACCAGCTCGACGATGGGCACCTTGAAGACGAGGTGCAGAAAACTCCACACCATCATCACCGCGAAGAAGGCCGCCGCGAGGGTGCCCAGCGGGTTCGCCTTCAGCGCGCCGATGACGTTGAAGTGCGCGAAGCGATCCGCCACGCGCGTCAGCCCGCAACCCGGACAGGGGATGCCCGTCACCTTGCGGAACATGCAGCCCCAGAAGGGGATGATCACCGCGATCGGCACGAAGCGCGCCACGAGAAACCCGACGAGGCCGATGACGCCCATCGCGTCGGCGGCCCCGAAGGTGCGGTTGGGCTTCGGCAGGTAGAGGCGCACGGCGACGAGCACCCTAACGCAAGTCCGGGGTGATCGCCGTCAGTCACTTGCCCTCGCCCGCCCTCGTGCGCTACGGCGGGGGCCCATGAACGCACTCCTCATCGCCCTCGTCCTCTCCTGCCCCGGCAAGGAGGGGCAGGCCTGCGCCTGCAGCCACGACAAGATGGCCCAGACAGCCCCCGCTGCCTCCGCGCCCACCGCGGGCGGCGCCGTGTTGACCCGCGGCGAGAAGCTCAAGGGGCTCGAGCTGGTGGCCTTCGAGAAGCTGCTCGCCTCGCCGAAGGAGTACGACGGCAAGACGGTGGCGCTGGAGGCCAAGGTGCGCCAGGCCTGCACCAAGAAGGGCTGCTGGATGGAGCTCGCCGCCAACGACAAGAGCCCCGGCGTGCGCGTCACCTTCAAGGACTACGGCTTCTTCGTGCCGCTGGACAGCGCGGGCAGCACCGCGAAGGTGGAGGGCACGGTGAAGGTGGCCGAGCTGTCGCCTGAGAAGGCGAAGCACTACGAGGCCGAGGGCGCGAAGGTGGCCAGGGACAAGGACGGCAAGTTCCGCGAGGTGCAGCTGGTGGCCGTGGGCGTCGAGCTGCGCCGGTAGAGTCTCCTCCTTCCGGTTCCGCCCGCCCTCGGCAACGGGGGCGGGCTTTTTCATGACCCGCGCCTACTCGATGCATGGAGTCCAGGGCGCCGCCGACCGCGCGGTGGCGCTGGTGCGCGCGGTGCTGCTGGCCGAGGCGCCGGGCTCCCTGCTGCACGACGTGTCGGTCGATCCCCGCTTCCAGCACCGCGGGGTGGATCTGCTGTGGGACGTGCCGGGGCAGTCCCCGCAGGGCATCGAGGTGAAGGGCGACCGCCAGGGCGCGCGGCGGGGCAACTACTTCTTCGAGCTGGTCTCCAACGCCGAGAAGGACACGCCCGGCTGTTTCCTCTACTCGACGGCCGACGTGCTGGCCTACGTCTTCCTCGACGCGCGGCAGGTTCACCTGATGGACCTGCGCAAGGTGCGCGAGTGGTTCGTCCCGCGGGCGAAGGAATACCCGCTCAAGACGACGAAGACGAAGACAGGCGCGCTCCTGTACACGACGGTGGGCGCGATCGTCCCCGTGCGCGACGTGCGCAGCGCCGTGCCCGAGGCGGTGCGCGTGGTGGCGCCGGTGGGATGAAGAAGCTCGGTAAGCGGTGTCCCGGCTTCTCGTCGGCGTGGACGGCCTCTGACGCTCAGACTGAGGAGAAGGCGCGCTTCAGCCCAACGGGCCCTCGACGTTCAGCTCGGGAAAGAGCGAGAAGTCCCGATCCCTCGACAGCAGCGCCTCGACCCCGTGCGCCAGCCACAGCGCAGCCACGCGCGCGTCGTGGACCACCGCGCCCCGGACCCGCGGACGGCTCAGCAGCGACTGCAGCACCTCGAGGAACTCCTCCGTCTCGCCGAGCACCCGCAGCTGCGGAGAGCCAGTCCAGGCCCGGACCTGCGCCCAGGCCGCCGCCGGCGACGACGCGCTGGACTTCCAGATCCGCGGATTCGTCACCACGCTGAAGAACTCGTAGACGCAGGGCCAGGGGATTGCCCAGGGCGCGGCACCTTCCGCCAGCGCCCGGATCCGCTCCAACGCCTGGTCGTGCTCGGCCACCTCCCGGCGGTGCGCAGAGACGAGGATGTTCGTGTCGACGGCGAGCACGATCAGCGCCCACCGGAGATCTCGGCGCGGAGGTGGCCGCTGGGCCTGCTCCTCACTTCACGGCGTCTTCGCAGCGCGCGCGCTGGCCTGCTTCACCACCTCGGCGGCGAAGCGCGTCAGGTCCTTCGGGGCCTTCCTGAGGCCCCGCGCGACGTAGCGCCCCCCTGCGAGCGGCTCTCCGTTCAAGCCCCACAGCGCAGTCACCGCCACCCGGCTGGTCGACGCGTCCACCTCCTCCGCGTCCACCGTCACCACCACGTGCGCGCCCTGCGCCTTCGCCACCTGCCCCAGACACGGGCCGATGCGACACCCCGCCGCCTCATTCTCGTCCACCCGCACCGCCACCGTGCCCGCCTTCGTCAGCACCTCGGCCACCTGGCTCGCCAGTTCCCGCGAGACGTCCTCGTAGATCGCGTCGGGCGCGGACACGTCCACCACGGCCACCTTCAGCGTGGCCGGAGCCTGCGACAGCACCAGGGCGACGAGGAGCGCTCCCACGACGCAGCACCCTACCCCACCCGCGCGAGGGCGCCGCTTTCCGGCACGCCCTTCAACACCCCTGTTTCAACTGCCCAAAGGGAGAGGCCCGGGCGGGCCACTCGGACGATGCGCGCTGGCCTGCCTCTGTTAGCGTTGCCTTCTGCGATGGCGACCCGGCAGCGACCAGGCGGCGACGAGGGGGATGTCGGCGTCGCGACGGAGACGAAGAAGAAGGAGCAGCTCAAGAAGCCGCCCCTCTACAAGGTGCTGTTCCACAACGACAACTACACCACCATGGAGTTCGTGGTGTGGGTGCTGCGCACGGTGTTCCACAAGTCGGAAGCGGACTCGGTGGCGATCATGCTGAACGTGCATAGAAACGGCGTGGGCGTGGCCGGCGTGTACACCCGCGAGGTCGCCGAGACGAAGCTGCAGAAGACGCTCGCGCTGGCCAGGGAACACGAATTTCCTCTCAAGCTGTCCCTCGAGCCGGACGACGACAACTGAAATATGGCCTCCCCGATCATCGCCAAGGAACTGCAGGCCTCGATCCGCTTCGCCCTGTCGGAAGCCCGGCGCATGCGGCACGAGTACCTCACCCTCGAGCACCTGTTGTTGGGGCTGCTCAAGGACCCGCGCACGCTGGAAGTCCTGAAGGCCTGCGGCGCGCGGCCCGAGCGCGTGAAGAGCCGCCTCGAGAAGTTCCTCGACGAGACCGTGGAGCGCCTGCCCGAGGGCGCCGACGCCGAGCCGCAGCAGACCATCTCGGTCGAGCGCGTGCTGCAGCGCGCCGCCTTCCACGCCCTGTCCGCCGAGCAGAAGGTGATGGACTCGGCCGACGTGCTGGTGGCGATGTTCCGCGAGGCTGATTCCCAGGCCCTCTTCTTCCTCAAGGAAGAAGGCCTCACCCGGTACGACCTCCTCAACTACGTCAGCCACGGCATCAAGAAGGAGACCGACGACGGCCCGCAGGGCGAGGAGCCCGAGCTGCCCGGCGGCGTGGGGCCGATGGACGACGACGAGGCCGGCCCCGGCCCCGCGAAGAACCCGCTCGAGGCGTATTGCACGCACCTGAACGCCGAAGCCGAGAAGGGCCACATCGACCCCTTGATCGGCCGCACCAACGAGCTCGAGCGCACCATCCAGGTGCTGTGCCGCAGGCGAAAGAACAACCCGCTGTACGTCGGCGACGCGGGCGTGGGCAAGACGGCGATCGCCGAAGGCCTGGCGCTCGCCATCCACGAGAAGAAGGTGCCCGACGCGCTCAAGGACTCACAGATCTACTCGCTGGACATGGGCGCGCTGCTGGCCGGCACCAAGTTCCGCGGGCAGTTCGAGGAGCGCCTGAAGGCGGTGCTGAAGGCGCTCACCACCCACGACGACGCGATCCTCTTCATCGACGAGATCCACACCATCGTCGGCGCCGGCGCCACCAGCGGCGGGTCGATGGACGCCTCGAACATCCTCAAGCCGGCGCTGGCCTCGGGGAAGCTGCGCTGCATCGGCAGCACCACCCACCAGGAGTTCAAGGCCGCCTTCGAGCGTGACCGCGCCCTGTCGCGCCGCTTCCAGCGCATCGACGTCAACGAGCCCACGGTGGAAGAGACGATCCTCATCCTGAAGGGGCTGGCGCCGAAGTACGAAGAGCACCACCGCGTGAAGTACGAGGAAGAAGCGCTGCGCGTCTCCGCGGAGATGAGCGCGAAGTACGTCAACGAGAAGTACCTCCCGGACAAGGCCATCGACGTGATCGACGAGGCCGGCGCCATCGACCGGCTGCGCAAGGAGCCCACCGGTAAGGTGACGGTGCGCGACGTGGAGACGGTGGTGGCGAAGATGGCGCGCATCCCGCCCAGGACCGTGGCGGTGGACGAGCGCGAGCAGCTCAAGAACCTCGACGTCGAGCTCCGGCGCGTCATCTTCGGGCAGGACCGCGCGATCGGCGAGCTGGCGGCGGCGATCAAGCTCTCGCGCTCGGGCCTGCGCAGCCCCGAGAAGCCGATCGGCAGCTTCCTCTTCGCCGGCCCCACCGGCGTGGGCAAGACGGAGCTGGCCAAGCAGCTCGCGCGCGTGATGGGCGTGGAGTTCCTGCGCTTCGACATGTCGGAGTACAGCGAGCGGCACACCGTCTCACGCCTCATCGGCGCGCCGCCCGGCTACGTGGGCTTCGACCAGGGCGGGTTGCTCACCGACGCCGTGCGCAAGCACCCGCACGCGGTGGTGCTCCTGGACGAGATCGAGAAGGCCCACCCGGAGCTGTTCAACATCCTCCTGCAGGTGATGGACCACGCCACGTTGACGGACAACAACGGCCGCAAGGCCGACTTCCGGAACGTCATCTTGATCATGACGACCAACGCCGGCGCGCGGGACATGAAGCAGAAGTCGGTGGGCTTCGGGGACAAGCCCGCGGTGGACGCGTCGAAGTCGAAGGAGGCGCTCGAGCGCACCTTCAGCCCCGAGTTCCGCAACCGCCTGGACGCCACCGTGCAGTTCGGCGGGCTGACGAAGGAGATCATCCTCCAGGTGGTGGACAAGGAAGTGAAGCTGCTCCAGGGGCTGCTCGACGAGAAGAAGGTGGTCATCGAGCTCACCCCGAAGGCGCGCGAGTGGTTGGCCGAGAAGGGCTACGATCCCGAGTTCGGGGCCCGCCCCATGGGCCGCACCGTCGACAACGCGCTCAAGAAGCCGATGGCCGAGGCGCTCCTGTTCGGCGCCCTCAAGAATGGTGGCCGCGCGGTGGCTGACGTGAAGCCCGACGGCTCAGGGCTCGACCTCACGTTCATCAGCGCCCAGGCCTGAGCGTCCGTCAGTCCAGGCAGACTTGCCCTCCCAGCTGGTCATAGCAGTGCTCCCCTCCCGTGGCGGGTGTGCAGCATGACAGCATTCCGCAACAGGGGCACGGTTGTCCGATGCCGCCGCATCCCCCGTCGACTGGAATCCCCCCGCCGAAGCCGCCATCGAAGAGCCCGCCATCAAACCTCACGCCGCCATCAAAGACCCCGCCGCCGTCGAAGCCACCCATTCCACCACCAAAGCCGCCGCCGATCCCGCCACCGACTCCGCCACCAAAGCCGCCGCCCATCCCGCCACCGACTCCACCACCGAGGCCGCCGCCCATCCCGCCACCGACTCCACCACCGAGACCGCCGCCCATTCCGCCACCGACTCCACCACCAAGACC
>JBFMHF010000243.1:0-6704 GCA_040752975.1 Myxococcota bacterium | reverse complement strand
CGGCGGCCCGCCGCCGCCGGCGCCGGCCGGATCGTCCGCGCTCGAGTTCGTCGACGGTCCGCCCCGGCCTCCGCCGCCGCCCAAGCCGAGCGTGCCCAGCGTGCCCAGCGCGGGCCCGGGCACCGCTGTCAGCTTCGACTCGCTCGGCGGGGGGCCCACGTCGTCCGGTGTCACCGGCAGCAAGTGCAAGTCGTGCGGGAAGGTGATGACCGACCCCTTCGACCAGGCGCTGGGCGTCTGCGACGACTGCCGGAACAAAGCGCAGCAGTCGATCGATCAACCGACGCCCGACACCGACGCCGGCCGGGTGGAGAAGGTCGACGCCTCAGGCATCCACAAGCGCCTCACGCCAGCGCAGGTGTCCCAGGCCCAGGCCGCACCTCCGGCGCCGAACTTCGACGTCCCGCCTCCCACCGCCCCGGAGTTGAGCGCGGTGCGATCGGCGCTGCGCGCCCGCGACGAGGCCGGCGGGCAGGGCAAGGTGATCGCCCTGATCATCGGGATCGTCGTGGTGCTGGGCATCGGCATCGCCATCGTCATCAAGAAGCCCTGGGCGAAGAAGCCCCCGCCGCTGGTGGTGAAGGGTCAGACGGGCCCCAAGCCGGCCGAGGGCGTCATTCAGCAGTGGCGGCTCAACTACCCCGAGCTGCAGGGCGAGTCGTCGAAGGGCGCCAAGACGTACGTGGACAGCGGCGAAGAGCTGCTGGCGAAGGACACGACGCTCAGCTATCTCGACGCCGAAGAGGAGTTCCAGAAGGCGCTGGTGCTCGACAGCTCCAACGATCGCGCCGTCGCCGGCTGGGTGTTGGCCCTCGCCTTCGGCCGGGCCGCGCAGATCGACGAGCAGACCGCGGCGTCCGCCGAGGCGATGTTGACCGCCGCAGAGCAGCGCAGCGGCAGCCCCCGCGTCTTCGTCGCCCACGCGCACTTCCTCATCGCCCGCGGGGCCAACCCCAACGACATCAAGGTGCTCGCCGAGCGCGGAAAAAACAGCCCCGACCCGTCGGACAAAGCGCTGGCCGCGCTCGCCATCGGCCAGACGTTCCTCACGAAGAACCCGCAGCTCGCCGACTCCAGCTTCAAAGACGCGCTCGCGCTCGATCCGAAGATCAAGCGCAGCTACTTCTTCATGGCGCAGCTGGCCGCCTCGCAGGGCCGCTACAAGGACGCGGTGGCCAACCTCGAGCGTCGCCTCGAGCTGGACAAGGACCAGTGGGAGGCCGCGGAGGAGCTCGCCCGCCTCTACGTCGACGTGGGCGAGGTGCCGAAGGCGAAGAAGGTGTTGGAGGCGGCGAAGGCGGCGGCGCCCCGGAGCGGACGTCCGCGCCTGGGCCTGGCGATCCTCTCCTACCAGCACCTCGGGGACAGCGCGGGGGCGCAGGCGGCGCTGCAGGCGCTGGTCGACGACAAGGAGATCACCCGCGGAGAGCGCGCCGACGCGTTGCTGCACCTGGCGATTCTTGCGCGGCTCGCGGGCGATCAGAACCGCGCCTCGGATCTCCTCGATCAGTCGTTGGAGCTGACGCCCGACTCCGTGCCGGCCCGGCTGCAGCGCTTCCTGGTGCTGCTCAACAAGGGCGTGGCCTCGAGCGCGCGCATGGAACTGGACGCGCTGAAGGGCCGGCTGTCGGACAAGTACCTCGAGGCCACCCTCGAGGGCCGCCTGCTGGTCGCCGAGGATCGCCTCGAGGACGCGGTGCGGGTGCTGTCTGGCGTACAGGAGTCCGACGGACGCCGGGCCGACGCGTTGCTCCTCGCCGCCGCCGCCGCCGCGCGCGCCCGCAAGGACGGCAAGGCCTGGGAGCTGTGCCTCAAGCGCGGCCTCAAGCTCGATCCGGGCTCGCTGCCGGTCGGGTCTCTGACGCACCTCTACCTGCGCCCCGCGGACATCCTCGCGCCGGCCGCGGGCGCCTTCCTCGCGCTGTCGTCGAACGCGGCTGAGGATCCCAACCCGCACCTGTGCGAAGGGCTGGTGGCCTGGTTCTCCGCTGATCCGGCGAGCGCCGAGAAGCACTTCGCGAAGGTGACAGCCATCGATTCCCGCAACGCGAACGCCTACGCCTACCGCGCGCTATTGGCGCTCAAGAAGAAGGATCTCGGGACAGCGAGCCGCATGAACGGCCGCGGCCTCGACTCGAGCAAGACCAACGCCCTGGTGCACTACGCCAACGGCCTCACGCTGATGGCGTCCAACCGGGCCGATCAGGCCAAGGTGGAGGCGACGGCCGCGGTGAAGTTCAACCCGTCGCTGCTTGGCGCGAAGGTGATCATGGCCGACGTCGAGGCCCGGAACGGCGGCGGCGACGAGGCCCGCCGCATGCTCACCACCGTCCTGCTCAACGATCCGCTCTACCGCGAGGCCAAGCGTGTGCTGTACAAGCACGCGCTGTGAGGCTCCTCGTTCTCGGTGGCGGCGCGCGCGAGCACGCCCTGGTGTGGAAGCTCAAGCAGAGCCCCCTGGTGTCCGCCCTCTTCGCGGCGCCGGGCAACCCCGGGATCGCCGCGCACGCCGAGCTGGTGGCGATCGACGCGAATGAGCCACGCGCGGTCACGGCGTTCGCCGTGGAGAAGCGGATCGACCTGGTGGTGGTGGGGCCGGAGGCGCCGCTGGTGGCGGGCGTCGCCGACGCGCTGCGGGCCGCGGGGGTGGAGGTGTTCGGCCCCGGACGGGCGGCCGCCCAGGTGGAAGGATCCAAGGCCTTCGCGAAGGACGTGATGCTGGCCGCGGGCGTGCCCACGGCCCGAAGCGAGGTCTTCGACGACGCGCAGGCGGCGGCGGCGCGGGCGAAGGCGTGGGGCGCGGTGGTGGTGAAGGCCGACGGGCTGGCGGCCGGCAAGGGCGTGGTGGTGGCGGACACGGGCGAAGAGGCCGCGGCGGCCTGTCTCGCGCTGGGTCGGCTGCCCGCGGGCAAGCGGATCCTCCTGGAGGAGCGGCTGGAGGGGCCCGAGCTGTCGGTGATCGCCCTCTGCGACGGCGTGCGCTTCGTGCTCTTGCCACCGTCCCAGGATCACAAGCGTGTCTTCGACGGCGACCAGGGCCCCAACACCGGCGGGATGGGCGCGTACGCGCCGGCGGACTTCTTGAGCGCGGCTGAGCTGGAAGCCGTAGGCCAGACGGTGATCGCGCCGACGCTGGCCGAGCTCGCGCAGCGGGGCGCCGAGTTTCGCGGCGCGCTCTACGCGGGGCTGATGCTCACGAAGCAGGGCCCGAAGGTGCTCGAGTTCAACGCGCGCCTGGGCGACCCCGAGACACAGCCGCTGATGATGATGGTGAAGGACGACCTGGTGCCCTTCCTGCAGGCGTGCGCGCGTGGACGGCTGGAGGCGCAGGCCATCGACACCCACTCGGGGGCAGCGGTGGGCGTGGTGATGGCGGCGCACGGCTACCCGGGCACGCCACGGGCCGGTGACGAGCTCCGCGGCCTCGACGCGCCGCGGCCGCCGGGCGTGCAGATCTTCCACGCCGGTACCCGGCAGGTCGACGGGAAGCTCGTCACGAGCGGCGGGCGGGTGCTGACGGTCTGTGCGCAGGCCGAGTCGATCGCGGCGGCGCGAGCGCTGGCCTACCAGGTCGCCGAACAGATCCACTTCGAGGGCCGCCACTTCCGCCGGGACATCGCCGCGAAGGCGCCGGTGCGCTGACGGGGATCGATGCTGCGCCGCTACGTCCTGCGCGAGTTGGTCGCCCCGCTGGCCGCGTGGACCGCCTTTCTCGGCTTCACCTTCCTGATGGTGGCCTTCCTCAAGGGCACCGACGTGCTCCTGGGGAGCGCGGTGGAGTGGGTCGATCTGGTGCGGATGCTGGGCTACCTCGTCCCCCAGTTGCTGGTGCAGGCGGTGCCCGTGGCCTTCCTCCTGGCGATGCTGCTGGGCCTGGGGCGCCTGGCGGAGGACGGCGAGCTCAAGGCGATGCAGGCCCTGGGGGTCTCCCCGCGCCGGTTCTTTCAGCCGGCGTTGGTGCTGGGGGTGGCGCTGGCGGGCGTGCAGACGCTCCTGGCGTTCACCGCGCAGCCGTGGGGCATGGCGGCGGCGAGCGCCGAGGCCAACGAGATCATCCGGCGGAACCTGATGAACGACATCAAGCCGGGCGTCTTCCACGAGGAGGTGAAGGACTTCACCTTCTACGCCGCGGAGGATGGGCCGGACGGCGGGTGGAGCGGGGTGATGCTCTTCGACGCGAGAGATCCCAACACGCCGCTGTTGCTCCTCGCGCAGTCCGGGCGCGTGAAGCCGGCGGGGGCGACGGACGACCTGGCCTTCGAGCTGCGCGAGGGCAGCATTCACCAGTCGCGGTTGGCGACGGGCGAGTACTCGATGCTGGCCTTCGAGCGCGCCGAGGTCCTGGCCGGCCTGTCGGAGGCGAGGCTCCTGCAGAACCGGTTCTCGAGCGCCTTCGAAGAGGTGACGCCGCTGGAGCTCAGGGCGATGGGGGTGCGGGCCGCCTCCGAGGGGAAGCTGGCGTTGCCTTTCGAGACGGCGTTCCACTGGCGGCTGGGTCAGCTCCTCATGCCGTTGGCCTTCGCGCTGTTGGGCGCTCCGCTGGCGGTGGTACGCCGGGGCGGGCGGGCCTGGGGTTTCGTCTTCACGCTGTTCGCCTTCGCGGCGTACTACGCGCTGGCGCGCTCGGGTGCGCAGGCCGCGGTGACGGGGAAGGTGCCGCCGCTGCTGGGTGGGCAGGTGGCGAACCTGGTCTTCCTGGTGGTGGGCGTGGCGCTGATGTGGCGGATTTCGCGGAAGGGGGCGGCGTGAGCCAGATCCTCGTCCGCTATGTCGCGCGGCTGTACCTGGGCCTCTTCTTCGGGGTTCTTCTGGGAGCGCTGACCATCTTCCTCGTAGGGGATCTCGGGGATCGCTGGGAGATGTTCCTCGGCAAGCCCGCAGCCGACGTGGCGGAGCTCTACTTCAACAAGGCGCTCCTGCTCGTGCACCAGCTGAGCCCGGTGGCGATGTTGCTGGCCGCGGGCGCCACGGTGTCGGTGCTGCGGAAGCGGGGCGAGTGGCTGGCGATGCAGTCGCTGGGCGTCTCGCGCTGGGTGGTGATGATCCCCGTCGGGCTGTGCGCGGCGGTGATCACCACTGGCGCGGTGGCGTGGGGTGAGCTGGTCGTCACTCGCGCAGGTCCCCGCGTCGATCAGCTGATGGTGCAGAAGTTCGGGCTGTGGGGTGACTACCGCTTCTTCTACTTCCCACAGAGCTGGTTCCGGGTGGGCCAGCACCTCTTCCACGTGCGGGGCGCGGCCGACGAGGCCGGGGTGATGCACGACGTGATGGTGTTGGAGGTGGGTCCCGCCTTTCAGCTCAAGGCCCGCTATGACGCGCAGGCGTTCACGTCGCTGGGGGGCGAGCGCTGGCGGCTGTCCGGCGTGACGGGGCGGCGGTTTCCGGGCGCTGGCCTGGCGCCCGAGGTGACCGAGGCCGAGCTGGACCTGACCGTCGCTGGCACCACGCCCGAGACGTTTCAGCTGCGGGTGGGGCGGCCGGAGCAGATGCGGCTGGTCGATCTTCTCCACCAGCGAAAGATCCGTGCACAGCTTGGGCTGGGCACCGAGCGCTTCCTGCTCGCGATGCACGAGCGGTTCTCCTTTCCCTTCGCCGGGTGGGTGGCGGCGGTGCTGGCGGCGCTGCTGGCCTTGCGCCAGGGACGACGCGGGCACCTGACGCTCACACTGGTGGAGGGGCTGGTGGTGACGGTGGTGCTCTTCTCGCTGGTGATCATCGCCCGCCGCCTGGCGCTGGGAGAGCACCTGCCGGTCGCCGCCGCGGCGTGGCTGCCGGCGCTGTTGCCGGTGGGCGCCGTGCTGGCGCTGTGGTGGCGCGTCGACGTCCGGTGGGCAGGCCGCGCACGCGTCTGACAACGGGAATGCCGCGCGGGTGGAGTCCCTCCGGGCCTCCCCGCTGGGCGCGCCTGGCGTACGCCACCTTCAGCGGCGACACGTTTGTCACCAGCGCTTCGTGATCCGCGTCCCGCGGCGGGTGCTGTGCGCTGGGGTGCGTCGAGGGCCGCGTGTCGGGCCGTGCGGCAGGTGCTGCCGCGCGTCGAGCAACGTGTGTTGCGGGCCAAGCGGTGAGCGCTGCGCGTGCTGTGCGTCGAGCACCGGGAGTCGCGGGTCGTGCGGTGGGCGCTGCGGTCGGGTGCTGTGCGTCGAACGCTGGGAGTCGCGGGCCGTGCGGTGAGCGCGGCCGGGTGCTGTGCGTCGAGCGCCGGGTGTCGCGGGGCGCTGCGGTCGGGTGCTGCGCGTCGAGCGCCGGGATCGCGGAGCGCTCGTCGGGCGGCATGGGTTGGGCCCCGCTCCTCGGGCGCTCACTCCGGCCGGCCGACGATCACCATCCGGCCCACGAGCGGATCCAGGCGGCCCTCGCGAAAGGCCTGGAGCACATCGTCGGGCGTGGTGTTGACGCGCATGCTGCGCTGGGAGCCGATCACCTCGTACGGCGGCCCCGGGTTGTCGGCCTCGGGCATCCAGACGATGCCTCCCGAGGCGAGCGCCGCGTCGCGCTCCTCGGGCGTCTTCAGGTAGCGGACGTCGCGACCGCTGGCGAACTCCACCAACCCCGGCGCCTCGTGGAAGACGTAGGTGGGGCGATCGGGCATTGGCGCGTCGGGCCAGGGCGGGAAGCCCGCCGCGGGCGTGAGCCACCCGAGCGCCAGGGCCACGGTGACGAGCGCGAAGGCCGAAGCGGCGACCATCCTCCGGGTGAAGAAG
>JBFMHF010000242.1:0-6836 GCA_040752975.1 Myxococcota bacterium | reverse complement strand
CCGCCACCCGCGCCTCCATCTGCAGCGCCACCTCCACCGCCGCCTGTTCCTCCCCCTGGCCCACCCCCGATGGTGCTGGTGATGCACACGCCGAACTGGCACGTCTGCCCGGGGGCGCAGGCAAAACACGCGAGGCCACCCGTGCCGCACGCCTCGGGCAGCACGCCCGTCTGGCACACGCCGGCGGCGTCGCAGCACCCGTTGCAGCTGGAGGCGCTGCACTTCTCGACCGGCTTCGGACTGCAGCTCGAGCCGAGCAGGAGGACAGCGGAGAGGGCCAGGGGGGCGACGAGGAGACGCATGGGGGGACGAGTGAAGCAGAGACGGGGAGAAAAGACCTCCCCAGCTGACACCCGAGCCGGCTCGCGAGTGCAACCCGTCAGTCGCCGGCGTCCAGCTGGATCACGTCGTCTCGCAGGAGCTTCTCGGTGAGGAGCGTCTTCTCTTCCTGCGCGAGGTGCGCCACCAACTCTGCAAGCAGCGCCTTGAGGCGGCCCCCGTCAGCCGCGGTGCCTGCGCCCAGGTGGGTGAGGACGTCTTCGTGCTCGGCCCGGTGCTCGCCCACCAGCGCCTTCACCCGATCCGGCCCCCAGGCGTCGATGTGCTCGAGGATCGGCTCCAGCGCGTGCGCTTCCACCTGGTTGTGCGCCACCACCGCCGCCTTGAGCGCGTCCAGCCGGGCCGTCAGCTCGGCCGCCGACAGCCGCTCGTCCAGCGCCCCTTCCACCTGCGCGACCAGGCGGCGGATCTCTGCGTGCTGCTCGAGCAACTGCTTCCGAAGATCACGCAGCCTCATGGGCACCTCCAGGTGCAGCGGGCCACCGACTCCACTTCGCCACCCGACGCCTCAGCGCGGCCCGAGGAAGGAAGACGCCGCCGCCGTCGCGCTCTCCACGAAGGGCGCCGGCCACGCGCCCATCGCCACCACTCCGAAGAGACACAGCCCAATGGCCGCCGCCAGCGCCGGCCGCACCGCCACCGGGCCCGCCTTCACCTCACCCATGTACACCGCGCGGGCGATCTGCAGGTAGTACCAGAGGCTGACGATGGCCATCAGGGCGCCGAAGAGCACCAGCCAGCCCTGCCCCGCCTCGTAGACGGCCATGAAGACGTACAGCTTGGCCCAGAAGCCCACCACGAAGGGGATGCCGGCCAGCGACAGGACGAAGAGCAGCATCGCGAGGCCCAGCCAGGGCGAGCGCTTCCACAGCCCATTCAAGTCGTCCAGGGTGACGCCCGTGCGATCGGGCGCGATCGCCTCCAGCACGAGGAAGGCGCCCATGTTGGTGACGACGTAGCCCGCCACGTAGAAGAGCAGCATGCCCAGGCCCAGCTGCGTGCCGGTCAAGAGCCCCATCATCATGTAGCCAATCTGCGCCACGCCGGAGAACGCCAGCATGCGCTTCACGTCGCGCTGCGGCAGGGCCATCAGGTTGCCGACGACGATGGAGGCGACGACGAAGAGCAGCACCAGGGCGCCCAGCTGCGCCTGGTTCCCCTTGAAGGCCACGAGGATGACGGCGGCCAGCGCGGCGAAGCCGGTCGCCTTGGGCCCCACCGAGAGGAAGGCCACGAAGGGCGTTGGCGCGCCGGTGTACGTGTCCGGCACCCACAGGTGGAACGGCACCGCGCCCACCTTGAAGGCCATGCCCGCCAGCGTCAGCATCATCCCCACCGCGAGGAGCGGCGTCATCGGCGCCTGGGCGATGCCGCTCAGCGACGTCGTGCCTGACAAACCGTACACGAAGGACAGGCCGAACAACGTGATGGCCGTGCTGGCGGCGCTCACCAGGTACAGCTTGAGGCCGGCCTCCGCGGCGTGGCGATGCACGCGCGTCTTGTCGTCGGCCTTGGCGTAGGCGGCCATCATCGCCAGCGGCAGGCCCATCAACTCGAAGCAGACGACGAAGAGGATCAGATCTCTCGCGCCGGGCAGCAGCGTCATGCCCATCAGGCTGAAGAGGAGCAGCAGGTAGAACTCGCCCTGGCGGTTGGGGAAGTGGCGATCGACGTGATCGACCGCGCCCAGCGCCGCCAGCGCGCCCGCGGCCAGCGCCACCCGCTTGAAGAGCATCACCCACGGCGTGCCGAGGTACGCGCCCGAGAAGGCGGGCCCGTCGACGTCGACGAAGAAGGTGACGGCGAAGAGGCCAGCCAGCAGCAACGCCGTCAAGAAGCCCAGCCCGCGCTTGCGTCCGTGCGGGAGCCCCAGGTCGACGGCGAAGACCAGCAGCGCCGCGGACAAGAGCAGCAGGTCGATGATGAGCGGCCTCAAGTCTTCGAGGGTGGGCATCGCTTGGTTTCCCCGTCAGGGCAGCTGCGCCAACTGCAGCGCGTTGGCGACGCGCGGCAGGTATTCGTTGGTGGCGAGGTGGATGAAGTCGAGGATGAGGCGCGGGAAGCTGCCGAAGATGATGAGACACGCGCCCAGCGCCCACAGCGCGCCCCACTCGGTGCGCCGCGCGTCCTTGAGGTCGTGGTACTCGGCGGCGGGGCCTTCCCCGAAGAAGATCTGCTTCGCCGCGCGCAGCACGTACACCGCCGTCACCCACGCGCCGACGATGCCGGGCAGCGCCCACCACCAGTGCTTCGACTGCCAGGCGCCGAGGAAGACGAGGAACTCGGCCACGAAGCCGGCCAGGCCGGGGAGCCCCAATGACGACAGGCCCGCCAGCACGAAGAAGGCCGCCACCCCGGGCATCTTCGCCGCGAAGCCGCCCATCGACGGCACCCAGCGCGTGTGCGCGCGCTCGTAGACGAGCCCGACCAGCGCGAAGAAGAGGCCGGTCATCATGCCGTGCGCGAACATCTGGTAGACGGCCCCGTTCCACCCGTCGACCGTCAGGGTGGCCGCCCCGAGCATCACCACGCCCATGTGGCTCACCGAGGAGTAGGCGATGACGTACTTGAGGTCCTTCTGGCTCATCGCCGAGAGCGCCCCGTACAGCACGTTGATCACCGCCACGCCGCCGACCCAGGGCGCCCAGTAGGCCGCGCCGTCGGGGAGCAGCAACATGCCGATGCGGATGACCCCGAAGGCGCCCAGCTTCATCAGCACGCCCGCGTGCAGCATGGAGACGGCGGTGGGCGCCGCCGCGTGTCCGTCAGGCGACCAGGTGTGGAACGGGAAGACGCCCGCCAGCGCGCCGAAGCCGAACCACAGCAGCGGGAAGGCCCACAGCTGCATCTGCCGCGGGTAGCGCGCCGCGCCCAGCACGCCGAGGTCGAAGCTCTTCCCGCCGGCCGAGTAGTACATCGCGAAGATGACGATGAGGATCGCCGCGCTGCCCACCAGCAGCATGAGCGTCAGCTTCATCGCCGCGTACTCGCGACCGCCGATGTCGAAGCGCTTCCACACGAAGGCAAACGGCCCCTTCGCCTCCACCTTCCCGCGGCTGCCCCAGATGCCGATGAGCAGGTACATCGGCAGCACGGCGATCTCGTAGAAGAGGAAGAAGATGAAGAGATCCTGGCTGACGAAGACGCCGAAGACGCCCGCCACCAGCACCAGCAGCATGATGAAGAACTCGCGGCTGCGCGTGGTAACGGTCCACGAGGCCAGCACGCCGGTGGTGATGATGATGCCGGTGAGGAGCAACAGCGACACGCCCCACCCGTCCGCCGCCAGCGACAGCTCGATGCCGAAGGCCGGCACCAGCGGGTAGCGCTCGACGAACTGCAAGCCGCCGCGCATGTCGTACCGCGACGCGAGGTGAATGCTGCCCGCCAGCGAGACGAGCGAGCCCAGCAGGGAGACCCACCGGATGGTGAGCCGCGCGTCGTCGTCGACGATGAGCAGGAGCAGCGCGGCCAGAAACGGGGCCGCGACGATGATCGACAGGAGGTGGGAGTCGATGAACGCTGACACTGTCTATCTCCAGAACGCGCCGTACAGGCCCATCAGCACCATCGCCGCCACGACGACGTACACGTAGTCGCCGACGCGCCCCGTCTGAATCGGCCTGAGGCGCGAGCCCGCCTCCAGCGTGCCGTAGGCGATGCCATTCATGAGGCCGTCGATGACGTAGCGGTCGAACCAGCCGATGCCGTCGGCGAGGCCCGTGAGCACCTTGCGGTACGCCCAGGCGAACGTCTTGTCCACCGCGCCCGACGCCGCCAACCGCCCCACCGGCGCGAAGGCCGCGCGCAGCGACGAGCCCCCCTGCGGCGCGCCGAACATGAAGTACGCCAGGCCCAGGCCCGAGAGCCCCAGCACCGTGGCGGCGATGCCCACCGGGGAGAGGTGGAAGTGCACCGGCTCTCCGTACAGGCCGGACAGGGTGGCCCCGAAGTAGCCCGCCGCGATGGCCAACACCGAGAGCAGCACCAGCGGCGCCAGCATCGACGGGCCGGACTCGTGGGCGGCTTCTGCTTCCTTCGACGGCTTGCCGAAGAGCGCCACGAAGACGACGCGGCCCATGTAGAAGGCGGTGAGGAACGCGGCGACGAGCAGCGCGCCCAGCGGGCCCCACAGGCCCTTGTGGGCCACCTCCTCGAGGATGAGGTCCTTCGAGAAGAAGCCCGCGAGGCCCGGCACGCCCGCCAGCGCCAGCGCGCCGACGATGAAGGCGACGCTGGTCACCTTCATCTTCCCGAACAGCCCGCCCATGTGCTTGAGCTCGTTGGAGTGGACGCCGTGGATGATGCTGCCCGCGGCGAGGAAGAGGAGCGCCTTGAAGAAGGCGTGGGTGGTGAGGTGGAAGAAACCGCCCACCTGGCTGCCCGCGCCCAGCGCGCACACCATGTAGCCCAGCTGCGAGCACGTGGAGTACGCCAGCACCTTCTTGATGTCCGTCTGCACCACGGCGACGACGGCGGCGAAGAGGGCGGTGAAGCCTCCGACGTACGCCATCACCAACTGCGTGTCGGGCGCCTGCGCGAAGAGCGGGTGCGCGCGCACCACCAGGTACACCCCCGCGGCCACCATCGTGGCGGCGTGCAGGAGCGCGGAGACCGGCGTGGGGCCCTCCATCGCGTCGGGCAACCAGATGTGCAGCGGGAACTGCGCCGACTTGCCCATCACCGCGAGGAAGAGGAGCAGCGTCACCGGGGTGGCCACCGCGACCGTCTGCGTCCACTCGAAGCTGCCGGTGCTGAGGAAGAGGACGATGAGGCCCGCCACCAGCCCCATGTCCGCCAGCTTGGTGATCCAGAAGGCCTTCACCGCCGCGCGCGCCGCCGACGGCTTCCTCCACCAGTAGCCGATGAGGAGGTAGCTGACGAGGCCGACCAATTCCCACCCGAGGAAGGCCTGGAGCAGGTTGGGCGCCAGCACCAGCGTGTTCATCGCGAAGAGGAAGAGGGACTGCCAGGTGAAGTAGCGCCCGAAGTCGTGCTTCGGCTCGTCCGCCATGTAGCCCAGCGAGAAGAGCTGCACGCAGAAGGCGACGAGGGTGACGATGACCAGCATCGACACCGAGATGCCGTCGAGCTGCAGGCCGACCTGGATGACGCCGTTCGCCAGGGGGCCGGGCACGAGGGAGGAGTGCGGGAGCCAGCTGATGACCTCTCGCCCCAGCGCGCGCGCGCCGCCCAGCACCTGGTTGAGCAACACCACCGCGGCGATGAGCGAGGTGAAGGCCGTCAACACCGAGAAGACACCGGCGACCAACCCGCTGCGGCGAAGCGGCGGGATGATGATGAACAACAGCGCCGTGGCCAGCGGCAGGAACAGCGCGAGGCGGGCCCAGTCCATCGGCAGCATCCGTTACCCCTTCAGCTCGCTCATCAGCTCGAGCCGCACGTCGCCCCTGGCCCGGTAGAGGATGATCACCAGCGCCAGGCCGACGACGACCTCGGCCACGGTGAGGGCGATGGCGAACAGCGCGAACACCTGGCCCACGTGCCCGCCGATGAAGCGCGAGAAGGCGACCAGGTTGAGATTGACGGCGTTGGCCATCAGCTCGACCGACGCGAGGACGCCGACGGCGTTCTTCCTCGTCACCAGGCCGTACACGCCCAGCGCGAAGAGGCCGGCGGACAAGAGCAGGTAGGCGGACAGACCCATGTCAGGCTTCTCCTCCGGAGGTGCGGGCCGCGACGGGCAGCGCCTCAGCCTTCGGTTGCCGCGTCGGAAGCGCCTTGCGCTCGGGCAGCACCGCGCCCTGGCTCTCGCCCTCTTCACCCGCGTCCTTGCGCCGGGCCAGGACGATGGCGCCCAGCGCAGCGACGAGGAGCAGCAGGGAGAGGACCTCGAAGGCCAGCACGTGCTCGGTGAGGAAGGCGGAACCGAGCGCCTCCGTCGTCACCGGCGGCGCGGGAGTCGCGGGCAGCGACGGCGTGCGGAGGATGGCCCCAGCCAGCATCGCGAAGACGGCGAGGGCGAGTATGCCTCCTGCCACGAAACGGCCCGACGGGTTCTGCACCGCCACGAAGCCCTCGTCGCGGTGGGTCAACATGACGCCGAAGAGCATCAGCGTCAGCACGCCGCCGGTGTAGAGGATGATCTGGATCGCCGCGAGGAAGTTGGCGTTGAGCAGGATGTAGGCGACCGCCGTCACCGCCAGCGTGAGGCCGAGCCAGAGCACGGTGTGGACGAGGTTCCTCGCCGTCACCACGCGGGACGCGGAGCCGAGCAACGCCAGCGCGACGATGCCGAAGGCGACTTGAGCCAACATCACGCGTCTCCCTTCTTCGCGTCAGACGAGGAAGCGGGCTCCGCTCCGGTGGACGAAGCCGCGCTCACGGGGCTGGTGACGGGGACCGGAGCCGCTGAAGCCGACGCCGCAGCCGCGGGAGTCGCACCCGCTGGAGCCGAAGCGGAAGCCGCCGGAGACGCGGTCGCCGGAGTCCCAGCCGCCGCTGGAGTCGCAGCCGGAGCCGCAGCCGCCGGAGCC
>JBFMHF010000241.1:0-6936 GCA_040752975.1 Myxococcota bacterium | reverse complement strand
TCGGCGGCGGCTCCGGCGGCGGAGTTGGCGGTGGCTCGGGCGGCGGTCTCGGCGGCGGAATCGGCGGCGGCTCGGGTGGCGGTCTCGGCGGCGGCTCGGGCGGCGGCGGGAGCTGCGTCCCGAAGACGTGCGGCGAGCTGGGGAAGGACTGCGGCAGCGTGTCGAACGGCTGCGGAGCCACCATCACCTGCGGCTCGTGCACCTCCCCGTTGACCTGCGGGGGAGGCGGAGTCTCAAACGTGTGCGGCTCGCCGGCCGGCCGGGTGGTGATCAGCCAGATCTACGGGGCCGGCGGCAACGCGGGGGCCACGTGGACCCATGACTTCGTCGAGCTGTTCAACCCGAGCTCGGTGACGGTGAACCTCTCCGGGTGGTCGCTCCAGTACGGCTCGGCGACGGGCACGACGTGGCAGGTGACTCCGCTGTCCGGAGTGCTGACGCCAGGCCGGTACCTGCTGGTGCAACAGGCAAGCGGAGGCGGTGGCACCACACCGCTGCCGGCGCCCGACGTCGTGGGCAGCGTGGGTCTGGCCGCGAGCTCGGGGAAGATCGCGCTCGTCCGAAGCACCACCGCCCTCCCGGTCGCCTGCCCGATGGGCGGCGACGTCGTGGACATCGTCGGGTACGGATCGGCCACCTGCTTCGAAGGGTCCGCTCCGGCGCCGGCGCCGGGCACGACGCTCTCGATCAACCGGATCGGCGGGGGCTGCTCGAACCTGCACGACAACGCCGGCGACTTCATGCAAGCCAGCCCGAGCCCGCGGAACACGTCGAGCACGCCGCAGAGCTGCAGCGGGGCGCCCTGACGCCACCACCCGGCGGCCCGCTCGGGATCTGGGGCGCTTCGATGCGAGCAACTTTGGTGCTCCGCTGGCCGGCCCCGAATTGTCTACTTCGGTGCTCCGGAGTCGCGGACTTCTGCCGGACCGGTCCACGCTGATTACGCGAGCGCCCGCGAGTCGGGCCAAGGGGCTGTCGCGGCCGCGCACGGAGGAGTGCTTGCGCTCACGTTCTCCCCGGGCCTCATCGACGTGAGGCCGGCGTGGACGCTGGCAGCTCGATGGGGCGCACCGCTGGGAGCGCGGCCGCCGCTCTTCCTCCCGCGGTGGCGCGGCGGCTCGAGGCACAGGAGCTCGTCCCTGAGACCGTGCGGCGGTGCCACCCGGCGGCGTGCCGGACGCCGCCCCGGTGCGAGTCGAGATTGCGCTCCGGCCTCGCGGCCGCGATGGTGCGCGCGTGACCTGGTACACCGGCGACTCCACCTACGACACGCTGCTCGCGCTCGGCCTCGGCTTCGCCGCCTTCGTCTTCGCGGTGTCCTGGTTCCTCCCCTCACCCTACGGCCGCTTCGCGTCGAAGCGCTTCGGCGTGAGCGTGAACCCGAGGCTCGGGTGGTTCCTCATGGAGCTGCCGGCGACGGTGAGCTTCCTTGCCTTCTTCGCGCTGGGCCCGCGCCGTGGGGAGCTCGTGCCGCAGGTGCTCCTCGGCATCTGGCTCATCCACTACGGCAACCGCGGCTTCTTCTTCCCGTTCTCGCTGCGCGTCGCGCGCGGGGAGAAGGGGACCTTCAGCCTGCTGGTGATCAGCATCGGCTGGCTCGTCACCACGCTGCACGGCTACCTCCACGCGACGTACTTCACGCGGCTCGGGCAGCATTACGGGCCTGAGTGGCTGACGGATCCCCGCTTCCTCGGTGGCGTCGCGCTCTGGGCGACGAGCCTCGCGCTCAACATCCGGTCGGACGCGACGCTCCGCAACCTGCGCACGCGCGAGGAGGTCGCGGCGGGCGTGCGCGAATACCGCATCCCCCGTGGGGGGCTGTACCGCTGGGTGACCAGCCCCAGCTACCTCACCGAGCTGTGCGCCTGGGCGGGCTTCGCGCTCTTCACCTGGTCCCTGGCGTCCGTCTTCATCCTCGCGATCAGCGCAGCCAACCTCGTGCCGCGCGCCTGGGCGACGCACCGCTGGTACCTGGAGCGCTTCCCCGACTACCCGAAGGAACGAAAGGCCCTCGTCCCCTTCGTCTGGTGAGGGCCGTGGCGCCAGCGAAGCGCAGGGCGAAGGCCGCACCGGCCACGCGCCTCAGGCGGGCGGGAAGAAGCGCGCGCGGGTGACGCGCCGGCTCGTCGGAGAGAACTCGAGCAGCGCGAGCCCTTCGGCCGGCTGCGCCCCCTTCAGGGAGAAGCGGAACGACACCGTCCACCCGGCGACGACCGGCGCCTCCACGGCAAGCGCAGAGCCGTTCGGGAGCGCGTCCAACAGCGCGCCCACCGTGACGGTCCGCGCGCCGAACTCGATGGAGGCTCCTGGCTCGAAGAGCGCCGCCAGCGCCACCGCATCGCGCGCTTCCACGGCCTGCCGGAGCGCTGCGAGCGTCTCGAGCCCACCCCTGCCGACGGTGCGCCAGAGCGACGCGAGGTACGCCGCCACCCACGACAGACCCAGGTGGCGGAGCATCCCCACGAAGAGCCACGTCATCGCCCACCACGCGCGCGGCCCCATGCGCAGCGCGAGGCCCACCATGCGCGAGAGCTGCCAGTGTGCCGCCATCCTCCGCGCAGCCAGCTTCCCGTCCCGTTCCGCCACCTGGTACAGCAGGTATGCCGGGACCTCGACGTTGACGCCCTTGCGCACGGAGGTGTGGATCACCGCGTCGCGGAAGACGTCGTCACCCAGGAAGTGATCGCGGCGGATCTCGAAGCGGATGCCGTGGGGCGCGATGAAGGCGTCGTAGAAGCGGCCCAGGGTGCCGTCGCGCTTGGGCGCGGGCGCAGAGCCGACCGGATCCTCCACCACCGCGTCCTCGCTGAAGATCGCCAGCCAGGCGGAGCGATCGTGCACCGCCACCGCCGCGGGCGATCGCTCGACGACGGACAACACCTCGGCGCGGGAGGCCACGGCGGCCAGTGTGCCAGCCGATGCCAGCCCGTGCAGCTATGCTCTGACCATGCGCCTCCTCCTCGTGGCCACCGCGCTGATCGCCTCCAGCGGCTGGGCCTCCGGCACCGAAGACGAGATGTGGGAGAAAGCGAAGCGCGAGGCGGCGGCCTTCCAGAAGCGGACCGGCGTGGCGATGGAGTGGCTCGAGGGCGATCCGTCCCAGGTCCAGCAGCTCTCGAGGGAGATCCGCGCGTGGGCGCCCATCGCGCTCGACCTCGACGCCTCGCTGCCGGCCCTCATCGCCGAGCTGTCCATCTACCCCGACGGGTTCTTCCGCGCCGCGGGCTTCAAGCGGGTGGTGTTGACCAGAGGCCTGGAGCGCGACGGCAAGGCCTGGGGCGGGTTCGCCTTCTGGGGCGGGAAGTTCCAGGGCACGCTCTTCGTCGGGCTGAGGAGCGTGCGCCATGCCGCCGTCACCATTCACCACGAGGTCTTCCACCTCGCCCAGCAGCTGCCGTCGGTGCGGGCTCGCGAGGGCGAGTGGCGGGCGTGCAACCCCGGGGGCTTCCGGTACTACGGAGAAGGGCCCGTGGACCGCTCCGCGCCGCGCGTGGCGACCATCACGGACTACGCGCGCACCAACCTCATCGAGGATCAGGCCGAGGTGTTCGCCTGGCTGGTGGCCGACGCCGCCTTCGTCGATCGCCAGGCCGAGCAGGACGAGGGCATCGCCTGCAAGGTGAAGCTCACGCGTCAGTTCGCGCGGCAGGTGGACAGCGCCTTCGACGACGCGCGCTGGAATCGCCTGCGCTCTCGCACCGCCGGCGAGCCGTATTGACCGGCCACCCGAAGCGTCGCGGGCGCTCCTTCGCACCCGCCTCGTCATGGGACGGGCCGTTGCGAGCTTCACCGCAGCAGCGCGCGCATCGCCCTCTCGATGAGCGGCACCTGCGCCGGGTTCGCCAGCACGCGCGCGCGCTCGAGGTCGCACCACGCGGCGCGATCCACCTCGGGGAAGCGGAGGAGCTTCCCGGAGCCCTTCGGGTGCTCGAGCTCGACGTCGTTCGACCTCAGCGTCGTCACCTCGAAGTCGCCGCGGGCCGCGAAGGCGCGCACGCGCTTGCCGCTCTTCTGGACGACTTCGCCCAGATCCTCGTACGGCGGCGCAGGCCGAGGGGCGCCCGTCTCCTCGCAGAACTCGCGCAGCGCGGCGCTGAGCGCGTCTTCCCCCGGCTCGAGGACGCCCTTGGGGAGGCTCCACGCGCCAGCCTCCTTCTTCGCCCAGAAGGGGCCTCCGGGGTGCACCAGCAGCACCTCGCGCGCCTCGCCGTCACCGCGCACCAGCGCCAGGGCAGCGGAATGGAGCGTGGAGGACATGCGCTTTCCTCACCTCCCGCGGAGCCTCGACGCCGCGGACCTGCCCCATCATCGCGCATTCCCCGCCGTGCGGCTCGAAGCGAGCGTGAGTGCCTCTTCCCGCTCGCGCCGGCCCGCATTAGGAGTGCCCGCCAGATGCGCCGTGGGCTCCCCATCATCGCGCTCGCCCTGTCCACCGGCTGCGCCACCGCGAAGCTGGCCCAGGAGAAGTCCGTCGTCCCGCCCGACCCCGGCGTGCAGAAGAACGTGGTGCTCGAGCCCTTCTTCGAGCTGGCCGACTGGCAGACCACCACGCGCACCGACTACGCCAACGTCTCACCGGGCTATGGCTATGGCGGCTACGGCTACGGGCCGTACGGCTCCGGCACCGTCCCCGTCACCACCGTCATCACCGTGAAGCCGCTGTTCGCCCGCGCGGAGATCCTCGTCGAGCTCCACAAGCGCCTCCTCTTCGAGGTCCAGCGGCGGCGGCCTTCGTGGCGGGTGACGTCCACCGGCGGCGCCGGCCTCCTGTCGGGTGAGGCGGTGGTGGTGCGGACCATCATCGAAGGCAATGAAGTGACCGTGTCCGATCGCACGCTCAAGGGCTTCTGCTTCGGTGTGGGCCTCCTCATCTGGCCGCTCCTCTTCTGCGCGGCGCAGCCGGTGGAAGAGACGGAGCACGTCACCGGGCTGCTGGAGCGCTTCACCACCAGCGCGGAGATCGTCAAGGCGCGCCTGGTGAAGTACCCGACCCAGCCCGACTACGCGGTCAACCTCGCCGGCATCTCTCCCCTGCGCCGGCCCTTCGGCCTCGACGTGACGTACACCGAGGGCGTGGTGGCCAACGAGGGCCCGCGCCAGGGTGTCCTCATCGAGGGGCTCGTCGATCGCCTCACCGCCGCCGTCGTCGCGCTCGTCGAAGAGGCCGAGCCGTTGCCCGCGCCTCCCCCTACCCCGCCGGTGAATCCATGACCTTCTGGAACAGCCTCAAGCCCGCGCAGAAGTCGCCCGTCGCCACGCAGGTGTCTCTCTCGGCCGATCAACGGGTGCTGGAGCTCACCTGGAGCGACGGGGCAGCGACGAAGGTGTCCGCCCGCACGCTGCGCCAGTACTGCCCGTGCGCCGAGTGTGTCGAGGAGTGGAGCGGCAAGCGCACCTTCGACGTCGAGTCGATTCCGATGGAGATGAAGGCCGTCGAGGTTCACCCGGTGGGCAACTACGCGTTGTCCTTCACCTTTGGCGATCTCCACCGCACCGGCATCTTCCAGTGGAGCTACCTGCGCGAGTTGTCCGCGGCGCACCCTGCGTGAGAGGGGGTTGCGAAGGCCGGTGGCGAGGATGATTCTCCCGGGCATGAGGACGCTCGCGCTCATCCTCGCGGTGGTGGCCTCACCTGCCCTGGGTCAAGTCCGTGGCTTCATCGCCTTCGGTCCAGGCGGGGGGCACGTGCCGCTGGCGCCGCCTCCCTCGACGGGGACGTGGGGCGGCTACGTCAGCGGCTTCCGGGAGCCGGGCGTGTCCACCGGCACGTGGACTGGCTACGTCGGCGGCTTCCAGCCGAACCGCGGCTTCGTTCCGCCCGTCTACCCCGTCGCGCCCGGCTACCCGGTGTACCGCGCGCCGTACGTCGTCGGCCCGGTGTGGATGGGCACGACGGTGACGACGGACGAGGTGCGGGAGCGAGAGCGGGAAGCGGCCCAGCGGGAGTTTGCGATCGCCGAGGCAGCGCGCATCGAGCGGGAAGCCAACGAGCGACGCCTGGCCGAGTCGAGGCAGCGCGAGGCCGAAGAGCGTCAGCGCGTCGCAGAAGAGCGGCAACGCGTCGCGGAGGAACGGCAGCGCGCCGCGGAGGAGCGCCTCATCGCCGAGCAGGCCCTGGCCACGCAGCGCGCGCTCATCGAACTGCAGCGGGCCGCCCTCGAGAAACAGGCAGAGGCCGCGAAGGCGCCTCCGGCCGCCGCGAAGCCCGAGACGCCCGGCAATGACGTGTACCGATGGACGGACGACGAGGGCGTGGTGCACTACTCGACCCGCGTGCCGGCCGAAGTTGCCTCGAAAGCCGTCCTCATCGGCGGCAAGAAGAAGTAGCTCCAGGACGAGGGGGAATCCAGGCGATGGGCGCTGCTGTGCCACCGCGGCGGGTGGCGTGAGAGGGTGCCCCCGTCGGCCTACCAGCGCGCCGCCCAGCGCCGGCGCCGGGCGTGAGCGCCGCACCATCGGCCATCGGAGCCGGCTGCTCGGCGAAGGACACGGACTTCCTGCACCTCACCCTCTGGAAGAAGGCGGCGTTGGGCGCCGGTCGACCAGCCAGGAGGCCACGCCCCGGCAGGGGCTCGCGCTCGGCGGACGTCGTCCAGCGGCGCTCCCGTACAGCACTCCCGCGAATGAGATCCTCCGCGGCTGCGGCCCTAACCCCAGAGTTCACCTGGGTGGAGCATGGATCGCGCAGGACGTTGGCCGGAGATCGAGAAGCGAGGAGGGAGCGGGCTGGTGGGCCCGTAACCGACGAGCGACGACGAGATCCGGTCAACGGACCAGCGAGGCATGCTCCGCTCAGGTGATCTCTGGGGTTAGCAGGGTGTTGAGAAGTGAGGTCTGACGGCGTGCATGTCTGTTTCAGTCCTCCGGTTCGCCGCTCACCGCCTGACTTCTTCAGGCGGCCTGCAGCCTGGCGATGCGAAGCAGGTTGTACGCCGC
>JBFMHF010000240.1:0-6977 GCA_040752975.1 Myxococcota bacterium | reverse complement strand
CAGCAGCGCGGCGACGAAGGGGCCGATGCCCCGACGGCCACCCGACCATCCCAGCGCGACGAGGAGCGGCGCGACGGCGCCCAGGTTCTTCGGAAAGTCCCCCGCCAGGTGGGTGAGCGTGGGGGAGGCCGCCGCCCAGCTCGCCAGCGCCCACGGTAACCACGGCACAGGCAGCCCCCGCTCCAGCGCGCGCCCCAGCCACCAGGCGGACGGCACCACCGCCGCGGCCAACAGGCACCCGCCCACCTTCACCGCCAGGATGGCGGAAGGGAGCAGCAGGTGCAGCACCGCCAGGAAGTACGTCACCCAGCTCGCGTCAGGCCAGTGCAGGCGACCCTCGGTGATGAGGCGCTCCACCTGCACCACGAAGGCATAGCCGTCCCAGCCTGTCGGCTCATCGGTGGTGAGGAACCAGGTCAGCCGCACCAGGAAGGCGGCGAGGGACAGTCCGACGAGCGACGCGCCCTCGACGACAATCCGCGCCTTCCGTGAAGCCGAGGTCATCTCGCGCAGACTCTACGCAGCCGAGGACGGCCTGCCTTCAGGAAGGTGGCGACGGACTACCGAAAGCCAGAGTCCTCGACGAACCAGCCCCTCGACTCGCGGCGACAGATGCGAAAGTAAACGCACGACGTCGGCCGAACGCATTCTGGTCGCACTTGTGGTCGTCAGGACAACCAAAAGTACGACCAGAATGACCCGAGCGAAATGGCGCCTCCCGGCCGCGCGACGAGCTGCCCGAGACGTGCTGGGCCCGCCCTCATGGGCCTGCTCGTCGCTTCGAAGCAGGTCCGCGTCGCGATGCCTGCGGTAGGGTCCCTTCCCGGCATGCCTTCCGCGCTTCGCCAGCTCGCTCGCCGCGTGCTGCCCGTGTCCGTCCGCGTCGCGTTGACGCAGGGGCCGGCGATGGTCGCGCTGCTCAAGGTGCCTGCGCTGGAGCGGACGGCCAAGCCACTGCCGCACCTCGCCTGCGAGCGCCAGACGCCGCTGCGCCGAGCCGCCATCCCCTATGACGAGCGCCTCCAACGGGCGAAGGAGCGCAACGTCTCGCGTGCCGCGGAGCTGCTCGACGGCCTCAGCCTTCCTCCCGGCGCCCTCTTCTCGTGGCATCGCCAGCTCGGCCCGCCTCTCACGCTGCGTGGCTTCGCGCCGGGACCCGAGTTGCACGAAGACACCCTCGAGGCCGGCACGGGCGGCGGCCTGTGCCAGGTGAGCAACCTCCTCTTCTGGCTCGCGCTCCACGCCGGCTTCACCATCGTCGAACGCCACCGCCACGCCCTCGATCTCTTCCCCGACGACTCCCGCACCACGCCCTTCGGCTGTGGCGCCACCGTCTTCTTCCCGAAGAAGGACCTCCGCTTCGTCAACTCCACCGGTGTCGAGGCGCGGCTGACGCTCGGCGTGCGCGCGGGCTTCCTCCTCGGTCAGCTCCACACCCGGGCGCCGCTCCCTTTCCGCTGCGAGCTGGTGGAGTCGTCCCACCGCTTCACCCGCCGCGCCGGCGTCGTGTGGCGGGAGAACTCGGTGGCCCGGCGCTGGCACTTCCCCGATGGCAGCACGCGCGACGAGTGGATCGCCGAGCACGCCGCCGAGGTGCGCTACAACGTCGACCCGACGCTCATCACCTGAAGGAGACCCGATGCTCTCGTTGCTCTCCGCGGTAGTCCTGGCGCAGTCCCCCATCACCGTGCAGGCGCTGGTGCCCACATCCGGCGACGGCGCCGAGGCCCTCCTCGACGGCAAACCCGACACCGGCTGGACGCCGGCGGGCGACCCGCTGGGCGAAGGGGTGCTGGTGCGTTTCGAGGACGGCGTCCCGGTGAAGAAGATCTCGGCGCGCGCCTGCCCGGGAAAGAAGGTGCGGGTGCGGCCATTCGTCAACGGCTCCGAGTACCCCAGCAAGGAGGTCGGCCCCGAGGGCAAGGTGCTGGCCGACTTCGCGCAGCCCCGCAAGCTGCGCTCGCTCTTCCTCCGCCTCGACGACGCCGGCGCCGGCGCTTGCCTCGCCGAGGTCACGCTGGAGGACGACAAGCCGGTGGCGCTCCGGGCGCCGAGGACCATCAAGGCCAGGGCGGCCCCCTCCTCCGTGCTGGAGCCGGCGGACGCGTACCACCCCGGCTACCTCTTCGACGGCCGACTCGACTTCGGCTGGGTCGAGGGCGCGAAGGGACCGGGCGTCGGCGAGTCGATGACCATCACCTTCGAGCAGCCGGTGACGGTGACGGCCCTCGAGCTGTGGAACGGCTACCAGCGCAGCGATGATCACTTCGCGAAGAACGCGCGCGCGAAGAAGCTCGCCGTGGCGCTGGACGGCGCCGCGCCGGTGGACCTCCTGGTGAAGGACGAGCAGGGCGCGCAGAAGCTGGCGCTGCCGAAGCCCGTGGCGGTGAAGAGCCTGACGCTCACCGTGAAGGAGGTCTACCCCGGCAGCAGGTACGAGGACCTGGTGCTGTCCGAGCTGCGGGTGTGGGACGCCGAGGGCCCTCGCGCCATCGTCACCGGCGATCTCCCCGAGCGCGCGGCGGCCCTGAAGCAGCAGCTCTCGTCGCAGCCGATGGCCACCTTCGTCGACGCCACCTTCCGCGCGGCCTGCGAGGTGGAGGGCCGCGAGCTGAGCGCCAAGTTCCGCAGCAACCACAGCTTCGTCGTCTACCGCTCCATCGACGACGACGCGGGGGCGCTCAAGGAGGTGCTGGACGGCACGTGGATCGTCAAGGATCCGAAGACCATCGAGCTGTTCGGCCGCGCGCACCGCACCGAGACCTCGTACGATCCGTACGCCTCCGAGAGCGAGAAGGACAGCACGACCATCATCGGCGGGCCCGTCACCGTCACGCGCGTCGCGGACCTCAAGAAGGACGGCTACCAGAAGGCGCTCGCCCGGCTGCTGAAGAGCCCCGCGCGGTGGTCGCTCAAGTGCCCGGCGGCGAAGGACTTCGACGCGCTGGTGGCGAAGGACGCCTTCGTGGTCGAGGGCCGCGCCGTCACCGGCATCTTGACGCGCTGAACAGCCCCGCTTCTTCCGCGACGCCACGCGTCGAGGGACGCCGCTGGACTCGAGGCGCTATGAGGCCGAGCCATGCACGGCTTCCGCACCATCATCGAGCCCTTCCGCATCAAGTCCGTCGAGCCCCTGCGCCTCACCACGCGCGAAGAGCGCGCGCGTCGACTCGAGGCCGCGGGCTACAACCTCTTCGCGCTGCACTCCGACGACGTGATGGTGGATCTCCTCACGGACTCCGGCACGGGGGCGATGTCGGCGGAGCAATGGGCCGCGCTGCAGCGGGGCGACGAGAGCTACGCGGGCAGCCCGTCCTTCTACCGCTTCGAGGCGGCGGTGAAGGCGCTGTTCGACTTCAAGCACGTCATCCCCACCCACCAGGGGCGGGCGGCCGAGAAGATCCTCTTCAGCGTGGTGGGCGGGCCAGGGAAAGTGGTGCCCAACAACACGCACTTCGACACCACCCGGGCCAACGTGGAGGCCACCGGCGCGAAGGCGGTGGACCTGGTCATCGCCGAGGGGAAGCAGCCGTCGGTGAAGCACCCCTTCAAGGGGAACATGGATCTCGCGGCGCTCGAGCGGGTCCTGTCCGAAGAGAAGGGGAAGGTGCCGCTGGTGATGGTGACGGTGACGAACAACTCGGGCGGCGGGCAGCCGGTCAGCCTCGAGAACCTGCGGGGCGTGCGGGCGGTTTGCGACACGTTCGGCCTGCCGCTCTTCCTCGACGGGTGTCGCTTCGCGGAGAACGCCTGGTTCATCCACGAGCGCGAGCCCGGGCAGCAGGGCCGGCCGGTGGCGGACATCGTGCGGGACATGGGGGCGCTGGCCGACGGGATGACGATGTCGGCGAAGAAGGACGGGCTGGCGAACATCGGCGGGTGGCTGGCGCTGGACGACGACGGCTGGGCGCAGAAGGCGCGCAACCTGCTCATCCTCACCGAGGGCTTCCCCACCTACGGAGGGCTGGCGGGGCGCGATCTCGACGCCATCGCGCAGGGGCTGAGCGAGGTCGTCCGCCACGACTACCTGCGCTACCGCATCCGTTCGACGCAGTACGTGGGTGAGGCGCTGGAGAAGCTGGGGGTGCCGCTGGTGCAGCCCATCGGTGGGCACGCGGTGTACCTGGATGCGCGCGCGCTGCTGCCGCACATCCCGCCGCTGGAGTACCCGGGGCAGGCGCTGGCCACGGCGCTGTACCTCGAGGGAGGCGTGCGAGGCTGTGAGATCGGCACGGTGATGTTCGGCCTCGCTCCTGACGGGAAGGAGAGCCCGGCCGCGATGGATCTCGTCCGGCTGGCCATTCCGCGCCGCACGTACACGCAGAGCCACATGGACTACGTGGTGGAGGCGGTGGAGAAGGTGGTGCGCCGCGCGAAGGAGCTTCGGGGCTATCGCATCGTCGAGCAGCCGCCGGCGCTGCGGCACTTCTCGGCGAAGTTCGCGCCGCTTTGAATTCGGCAGCCCGCGGAGAGCCTCGCAACCCGAGAACAGAACCGGCAGTGAGTCGACGCGCCGATGACTCTTCGCGGCCGGAAGATGTACGATACTTTCCGACAATCACGCGGAAACACTCAATGCGCCTCTTCCCCCTTCTGCTTCTCATCTCTCTGACGACTGCTGCATCAGTCGCAGCGCAGCAGAACTGCGGCGCCCCCCAGGGAGGCGTGTGGCCTGCGGGGGCGGCGGACGGGGGTGCCTGCCTCGTCGGACGCACCGAGGCTGTGCTGAACGAACCAGGTCTTCGAATCGTGCTTCCCGACGGGTTTCGAGTGGTGGTCGCAGCTGACGTACCTCGAATCGACTGGTCAGCCGACCAACTGAGCTTCGGTAAGGACGCCACCCTCGATGTCTCGGCAATTCCCGCTGCCCTTCCGAAGCCCACGACTCCGCCTGCTCCGGGAGGGCAACCGAGCTACTTTCAACCCGGTCGACCGGGTGCCGAGGGCGGAGTTGGAGTGAACGGCGCGGATGGCCGCGACGTGCGGATCGTCGTCAACAAGGTGGCTGCTGGCGGCAGCCTCTGGATTCGGACTGATGGCGCGCCTGGGGGCCCCGGTGGTGCGGGCGGCCCGGGTGGCCTCGCCGGCGGGACACGGTGCGAGAGCCCTTCAAGGCATGGAGCCAACGGCGGCACGGGAGGCACCGGCGGCGCAGGAGGCCGGGGCGGCAGGACGGCCACCGTGACAATTATCGACAAGAGCCTGCCGGCCGGCTTCGTGAAGAAGCCCGTGGCGGGCCCAGCGGAGGGCACGTGCGGGCCTTCAAGTCGGCCGCCCTCCGCCACGGGAGACGCGGGCATCATCGTCTGGGGCAATCCTGGTTGCGGAGGACCCGGCGGCGAAGGGGGTGCGGGCGGTCCTCCAGACTGCTCTGTGCCACGCCGTGGGCCCTGTCACCAAGGCCTATTTACGAACTACTTCGTTCACTGCGGAAAGCAGGGCGCCACCGGCTCGGGTGGTCCTTCTGGAGCGCCCGGTTCTCTGGGAGCCGTGGTGATCAAGGCGCCCTGAAGGCGTTACAGCATCGGGACTCTCGGCCGGCCACCAACGTCAGGTCTTGAGCCCGTCGAGGATGAGCGTCGTCAACGCCGCCGGCACCTCGAGCACGTTGCCGATATCCTCTCCCTGGAGGACGGCGAGGAGGAGCCGCTCGGTGGCGCCGACGACGGCGAGGGCGCTGACCGCCACGGGAATGGGCTTCAAGATGCCGTGCTGCTGGGCCTTGGTGGTCATCTCCAGGGCGTAGCGGGTGACGAGAGCGGCGAGGTCGACGATGGGCTTGCGTGCGCCCACCGCTGGGGCGCGCGACTCCTGGAGGTAGAGCCGCACCTGGCCCGGCTGCTCGAGGAGGAGGGTGGCCAGCACCTCGCCGATCCGCTTGTAGGCCTTCACCTGCGCGTCACGCGTCGACGCGGTCTCGAGATCGCGGCTGGTGGCCTCCAGCGCCCCCACCATCAGCGACTTCGTCTCGGACATGAGGTCTTCGACGAGCGCCGCCTGGTCGGCGAAGTACCGGTAGAAGCTGCCCTTGGCCATCTTCGCGGCCTTCATGATGTCGTCGACGGACACGCCTTCGATGCCGCGCTCGAGGAAGAGCACCAGGGCCGCTTCGCGAATGGCCTGGGACTTCTTGAGGCGGTTGGTGTCGCGCACGCCGCCGGGAGGTCCGGGGCGCTTGAGGGCCACGCCCCTGGGGCTGGTGACTTCGCGTCTGGCGCGCGCGGACGTCATGCGGGCGCGCTTCGTACACCAAATGCCGGCGCTTTCACCGCTTCTTCTTGGAGGCGTCTTCGGCGCGCTGGACGCGCTCGACGCGCCGTTGGGCCGACTCGTGGCCGACGAAGTTGGCGGCGCGTGCGGCGACCTCGACGGCTTTGCGCTTCAGCGACGACTCGTCGTACTGGTATTCGGGGCCGTGGGACTTGCCGAAGGCGGCGAGGAAGGCGCGGGCCATGTCCTTTTCGTCTTCCGTGGCGGCGTCGATGAGGAGCGCCGTCACCTCGCGGTGGCCGTTGGCGGCGGCCTTGAGGAGAGCGGTCTCTTCTTCGGAGTCCTTCCACGACGGTTCAGCGCCGGCGTCCAGCAGCAGCTTCACCAGATCCGCGCGCCCGGCGGCGGCGGCCTCGATGAGGGGAGTGCGGTTTCCGGGCCCCAGCTGGTTGACGTCTTTCGTCGTCTTCAGGGCTGCCTTCACCTGGGCTGGGTCCTGGGACAGCACGGCCTCGTAGAGGGTCATGGTCTTGAGTCTAGTCCCGGAGATGGGAGTGCGCCTTCGGCGCAGCGGTGTGTTG
The DNA here is from genome assembly GCA_040752975.1 of Myxococcota bacterium. Classification (GTDB taxonomy): domain Bacteria; phylum Myxococcota; class Myxococcia; order Myxococcales; family Myxococcaceae; genus JADLDB01. The sequence goes on along the minus strand of JBFMHF010000240.1, from coordinate 186 downwards.
AGGGCATTGCGCCTGCGGCGCGGCCGTGAGGTGAGGGTATTGCGCCCTGCGGGCGCGGGCCTCGAGGTGAGGGCATTGCTCCCTGCGGGCGCGGGCCTGCTGGCGATTGCGCTTCTGGCCTGCGGCCGGCTCATTATTTCCCCCCCTTCCCCCGCCTTCGCCCCCCGCCGGGGGCGAAGGGGCGCG
>JBFMHF010000239.1:0-7081 GCA_040752975.1 Myxococcota bacterium | reverse complement strand
GTCCTCTACCTGGGGCAGATGCGTCGCGCCTCATCTACTGCTTCACGCCGGCCACCGGGTTTTTGGACGTTCGCCTGTGGGCCGGGCTGGCGCTGGTGGCCGGTGGCCTCGTGGCGTGGTGGAGACTCCGGCGGCAGCCGCTGTGGCGCCTGTTGCTCGCCTGGTACGTCGTCTGCCTGCTGCCGGTGGCGAACCTGATTCCCTTCCCCGCGGTGATCGCCGACCGCTACCTCTACGCCTCCAGCATCGCGGGCTGCGTGGCGATGGCGTTGGTTTTCCGAAGGCTCAGGCCGGGGCTCTTCGGCCCACTCGGAGGCGCGGCGGTGGCCGTGTGCCTGCTGGTGACGATGCAGCGCGCGAACGAGTGGAACGACGAGGAGCAACTGCACGCCGCCGCTGACGAGGACCCCGCCTGCATGGTGGACCCGTCCACCTACGGGGCCAAGGCGCACTTTCAGCGCGCGGTGACGGCCCGCGACGACACCGTGGCCTTCGAGGCCTTCAACCGGGCCTTCGCCTCCGCGGGCTTCTCGAACATGACGCGGGGCCAGCAGTGCGGCGTGCTGCTCCAGGCGCTCAAGCGTGCGGCGTCCTCGGCGCCGTCCCCCTTGACGGAGGGCTGGAGCGCGCGCGTCGAGCAGCACTGCCCCAGCGTCAGCGCGGCGTGGTTCCTCGCGGCCATCGTCAACCTCTCACGCCGACCCGAGCTGGCCCGCACCCAGGCCGAGAAGGCCGCGGCCCTCGCGCCAGCGGCGGACACGGTGATGCTGCGCGGCCTCACGCGCCTCCACTCGGGCGATCCAGCCTTCGCCGAGGACGTGCGGCGCGCGCTCGAGCTGGACCGCTCCACCGCTTGCGGTGTGCTGACGGGGTGGGCCCGGCAGGCCGCGCCGGCCGAGCGCCTGCAAGTCCAGGACGCGCTCCGGGCGTGCGGCGGCGCGGGTTGACTGGAGCCGCGAGCTGGCCACGCCGATGCACCAGCGTCGAAGCGGCCGCCGGGGGTCGCGGGGCCCGTCGCGCGGAGCCGGGTCGAATCGCGGTCAGCGCATCACTGGCTCGAACACGTGCGTCTGCCCGGCGACGCCTTTGAGCTCGAACGCGCCCACCTCGGCGAGCTCCGCCGGCAGGTGCTGTGCCAGCGCGCCTGACTGCAGCACCGGCCGGCCCCTGCACCAGCGGGTGGAAGGCCATGGGAGGAGGATAGAAGAGTCCGCCCCGCGCGCGTAGAGTCGCTCCCGAGGGGGGTTACCCGTTGCTGACGGTCTCGATGTTCCCGCTGTGGATTGCCCTGCACGCCGCGCCCCAAAGCGTGGCTGCGCCAGCGTGGAAGACGGTGCAGGTGCCGGAGGCTCTCGCCGCCTTCTACGCCGATCATCTGGCGCTGGCCCTGCGGCAGCGAGGCCTCAAGGTGGTGAGTGCCTCGGAGATCGCCGCCATGCTCTCGCAGGAGCGCCAGAAGCAGCTCCTCGGCTGCGCGGAGGACTCGAGCAGCTGCCTCGCCGAGCTGGGCGCGGCCCTCGGCTGCGACGCCACGCTGCTGGTGAACCTGGCGAAGCTGGAAGACACGTACCAGGGCACGCTCAAGGTGGTGCAGTCGACCGATGCGTCGGTGCTGGCGGAGACGAGCGTGCAGGCGAGCGGAGAGAAAGGCCTCCTGAGCGCGCTGGACGCCGCAGCGGATCGCCTGGTGCAGGCCCTCGCGCCTCCCGGGCCTCCGGTGACCGAGGTCCGGTCCTCGTCCTCAGGAGCGCGCCGCTTCTGGTGGATCCCCGCGACCACCGCCGCCATCGGCGCCACGCTGGCCGTGGTGGGCTTCGTCAACGCGGGGAACGCCTACGCGACGCTCGAGGCCGAGCTGTCAGGCAGGGTTCTCGATCCCCACAGCGCGGACGCTGAGGACATGGCGAGCTTCGGCATGACGATGCAGACGCTCGGGTGGATCGGCGCAGGCGTGACGGCGGCGAGCCTCGTGGCGCTGGGGGCCGTCCTCCTCTTCGGTGACGCCCCGGTTCAACCCGCGGTCAGCCTCGCGCCGGGCGCCGCCACGTTCGGCCTCACGTGGTGCTGGCCATGAGCCGCCCTCTCTTCGCTGTTCTCCTCGGCCTCGTGTTGGCCGGCTGCTGGGACTTTCTGGGCCTCATCGACCAATGCAAGGTGGGACAGGGCGTCTGCGCCGATGCCGGTGCGGGAGGAGGAGGAGGCGGCGGCGGTGGCGGAGGCAACGCGGGGCCGCTGTGCGCAACTGACTCCGGACTGGGCGCGACGGTGAGGTTCTCCGATGGAGGGACGGCGTTCTGCTTCAATGGCTTTCAGTGGGAGAACCCGCTCCCGCAGGGGAACGACCTGGGCACCGTCAGCGCCCGCGCCCCCGACGACGTCTGGGTCGGGGGGAGGGGCGCGATGCTGATGCACTGGGACGGCCAGGCGTGGGAGTCGCTGCAGGGGATGGCGCCTGTCGCGCCGGTGGACTGGGCGGCGGTGAGCGGCATTCGCTTCCTGCCGGACGGTGGCGGTTGGCTGGTGGGTCGGCCGTTCGGCCCTCATGCCTTCAACGGGACGCGGTGGGTGGAGGCGCCGGCTTCTCCGCCGACGAACGGCTGGTTCTTCGCCGCGCTGGGCGTCTCTCCCAATGGGCGCCACGTCGTCGGTGTCTCGCTCGACGGCACGGCCTTCGCCCCTCCTGACTGGCAGCCGTGGGCGCCGTCGGCGGGCACGACCGAGGTGGGCAGCGTGGCCATCCTCGACTCGGGCGAGTGTCTCTTCGTCGGCGTTTCGTACGACAATGGCCAGATGGCGAACACGCGAGCCCTCCATGCTTGTGACGGAGGCGTCGCCCTCGACCTGGGACGAGGTGATCCGCTCAGCACCGCCTGGGCCGACGGCCCGAGCGCGTGGGCCTACACCAGCGCCAACTCCGTCTTCTCCCTTCCCCTGGGTGGAAGTTCCAACCCGCTCGCTTCCACCACTCGAGACGTCAACTGGTTCGGCGCCGCGCGCTTCACCTCACAGCCGGGTGGCTACCTGGTCGGCTCCGACAAGGACATCGCGAACATGAGCGACGCCACGAAGCTCCCCATCACCCTGGAGCCGGCGACGAGCCCTTCCTTGTACGACGTCGTCGCGTTCGAAGACGGTGGCGGCTGGGCCGTCGGCCAGGGTGGCGCGCTGGTGCAGGCGACGAGCAGCGGTTGGCGGTGGGCCCAACGCGGCCACACCGAGACGCTCTACGGCCTCCACGTCGGTGATTCGCAGGTCGTCGCCGTCGGAGAGCGGGGGATCATCTTCAGGCTCACTTCCGCAAGCTTCCACCCCACGGGCAGCACACTTCGCGACGTCACCACGCTGGTCGATGGCGGGCTCCTTCTGGCTGCCGAGGGTCAACTCGTCTCAGGGAGCACCCCGGTCTTCCAGGAGAACACGGCCTTCAACGGCCTCTACAGCGGGGCCGGCGGCCAGCACTGGGCGGTCGGGACGGACAACGTCGTGGCGAACAACCTCGACGGAGGTGCGTGGGCGCTCGCGACCCAGCCCGACGCCGGCCCGGACTGGTGGAAGGTGCACGGCCAGGGCGGGTACGTGGTGGTCGTCGGAGAGCCGCGTGAAGTGGCGAGCTTCGTCGACGGCGCGCTCGCTGAGACCGCGTCGCTTCAGGGCGACTTCATCCTCTACGGGGTGTGGGTGGAGAGCCAGAGCGCCGGCGCGTGGGTGGTGGGCGGCGGCAACCTGGTCTACCGCTTCCAGGGCTCATCCCTCACGCCGGTGACGCTGCCCGATGGGCTCGGGGGGCCGCTCTACGACGTGTGGGGCTTCGCGGCCAACGACGTCTGGGCGGTGGGCGAGAATGGGCTCGTGCTGCACTACGACGGCGCCGCGTGGTCGCGGATCGAGAGCGGCTCACGCAGCAAGCTGGAGCGGGTGAGAGGCCGGGTGCTGCCCAACGGTGAGAAGGAGCTGTTCATCGTCGGCGGCTTCGGGGCCACGCTGCGCTACCGGTACTGACGTCACCGGCAGGCGGGCACGAGGTCGACGCCGCCGAAGAATTCGTCGACCACCAGCTTCCACGCCTCGGCGTTCGCCAGCGTCCGGCACTTGAAGGGTGGGAGCGGCTTCTCCTTTCGCAGCAGCGCCCGGTGCTCGACGTAGTACCGCCGCGCGATGTCCGCGCCGTACTCGCCCACGCCGTTGCCCGGCTGGAAGGCGTAGTAGGTGCCGCCCTTCACCTTGATGGAGTCGGGGGCGTAGGGCTCGAGGCACTTCGTCGCGACGCCGCACTTCTTCACGATGCGTTGGAACACGCCCGAGAGCGCCCGTTGCGTCCAGTCCCCGCGCGCCTGGTCGTTCAGGTGGAAGATTTCGTGGAACAGCGTGCCGCGGACGCCAGCCTCGGAGCCGAACAGCGAGCCCTGCACGTTGTACGCGACGGCCCAGTCCACCGCGAAGGCCGACGGCGTCTTGCGCTTCACCGACTCGAAGAAGCGGAAGTCCAGCGCGCGCCAGCGGTACTTCGGCGTACCGCCCAGGCCCGCGAAGAAGGCGTCGAAGTCCTTGAGGGCCGCCGCCACCAGGTCGAGGTGCTTCTTGTTCGGCCCGACGGGGAGGCGCGGCACCAGGTGCAGCTTGCCGCGGTAGCCGCCGTCGAAGTCCTGCTCCGGCAGCTGCCCGAGCACCGTGCCCGTCTGCTTGTAGACGTCGACGATGATCTTCTGCTCGGCCGCGTCCTTCTCGTAGCGGGCCTCGAGGAGGCAGACGATCTGCGCGGCGTCGTCGCCGGTGTCACACGGCTTCGGCGGCGCCTCGGTGATGAAGAGGATTTCCTGCGCCAGCGCGCGGCTCACCTTCGGCTCGTCGGCGAGCGCGGTCCACGGGAGGAGCGCGGCGAGGGCCAGCCAGCGTGTCATCGGCGACCAGCGACACCTCCGGGCGCGGATGGGTTCCACGCTCACCGCCTCCGGCGCCGCGTGAGCAGCAGCGCCGCCAGGGCGAGAGCGCCTGGTGCACCGGTCACGCTGGAGCAGCCGGCCGCGGCGGCCTTCGACTCTTCGACGCTCAGCTTGTCCAGCATGTGCGGCGCGGGCACGCAGAGGCTCACGCCGCCCTGGCCGGGCTCACAGTCCTCCTCGGTCGAGCAGTCGTTGAAGTCCACGCACGTCGTGAGGCATCGCGTGGCTTCTCCTGGCAGGCCCGTACAGGCGGTGCCGGCCACGCACGTCGTCACGCCGATGGTGCACGCACCTCCCAGGCCGACCTCCTGCTCGCAGATTTGGACGCCGCCCTGGCCGGCGATGCATTGCTCTGCCGGGGCGCAGTCGCCGTGGCTGGTGCACGTGGCACGGCAGGTGGTGGCTCCGCCGACGGGGCCGGTGCAGGTGGAGCCAGCCACACACGGCGTCACGCCGATGGTGCATGCGCCGCCCAGGCCGACCTCCGGAGGCCGTGGCTCGCAGATGCGCGCACCGCCCTGGCCGACGAGGCAGACCTGCGACGCGGTGCAGTCGGCGTTGCCCGTGCACGTCGTGCGGCACGTCGTCGCGCCACCCACGGGGCCGGTGCAGGTGGTTCCGCCGAGGCAGCGCGTGACGTTGAGGGTGCAGGCGTCTCCCGGCATCGCCTCGGGAGGTTTCGGTTCGCAGATGCGCGCGCCCTGCTGGCCCGCGACGCACTCGTGGGTGGTGGCGCAGTCCGCGTCCGTGGTGCAGGTGCGTCGGCAGGTGGTGGCTCCGCCGATGGGCCCCGTGCAGGCAGCGCCGCCGAGGCAGAAGGTGCCGCCTGGGGTGCAGCTCTGTCCTTCGCTGGCGGTGGGCAGCTGGGGCTTGAGGCACACCGTCCCGACGCATTGCGTCCCCGACGTGCACGTGGCGGAGCAAGGCCGGCTGCAGTAGCGCTCGTTGCGCTGGGGGTCCGTCGCGCAGGTGCGGTGCTGGCACTGCGCGTCCTGCGTGCACGCCGACAGCTCCGCGGTGCAGTCGGGATCGGGCGTGGGGCAATTCTGCGTGGCGCATACGGAGTTGGCGACGCAGTCGCGCGGGCAGTCGGGATCGCTGAGGAGGTTGGGACACTGGGCGCTGCAGGCGCCGTCGGCGAGGCACACGCAGTCGAAGTCTGGTGTCGCGCACCCCGCGGCGCACAGGCTGTCTTCCACGCAGGACGCTCCGCCGGTGTCGAGGAGGAACTGGCGGATGAAGCTGCCGTAGGAGTCCACGCGCGTGTCCACGCCGTCCATGCAGTTCGCGCCGGGGGTGGTGCGGGAGTGCACGCCGATGACGCGCGTGAGGCCGTCGGGCTCGCGCATCATCGAGGGTCCACCGGAGTCGCCGTTGCAGATGCCGGCCGAGGTGAAGTCGCCCAATTCGATGAGGTTGGTCTGCAGGCCCCTCAGCGGGAGCTGGACCCGCCGGCGAACGCCGAAGTCCGATCCGCTGCTCGAGGTGATGCCGTAGCCGACGACGTCCATCGGCTGGCCGATGTCGGCGCTGGTGAGTGCGCGGCGGCTGAAGGGGCGCGGTGTCACCCCGGTGATGGGGGCGCTCAGCTTGACGAGGCCGATGTCGAAGGCGGTGGTGGTCGACGTGTTCCACGACGGGTGGGGTCGCCAGCTGGCGGTCATCGTCCAGCCCGCGTCGGTGGCGGGAGAGAGGTTCTGGACTTCCATCGCGACGAGGGTGGAGCCAGGCAGGAGCAACGCGCTGGTGCAGTGCGCGGCGGTGATGGCGACCGTGGGGGTGATGAGGGTGCCGGAGCAGCGGCGGAACTCGAGCCCCCCGTCAGGCGGCCGGAGGTTGAGGCGCAGCGCCACCACCTCCGACAGGCCGCCATCGTCCGCGACGCCTCCGACGATGGAGTCGACGCGCTGCCGCGCCGCGGGAGCGTCTTCCACCACGCCGCACCCCAGCAGGCACAGCAGCAGGGCCACGGTGAGTCCCAGGCGCACGATGCCTCCGTTGAGTGGGCGGGGAAGGTTAGCACGGGGGTGGGTGTCCTCCGGCCGTGGGTTGGGTGTCCTCCGGCGGACGGCCTCGTGGGTTTGTTTTGTCCTTCGGCGGACGGCCAGCGGTGGGTTGGGTGTCCTTCGGCGGACGGCCTC
>JBFMHF010000238.1:0-7101 GCA_040752975.1 Myxococcota bacterium | reverse complement strand
CAACGACACCGCGCCGGAGCCCGCCAGCAGCCCGGGCACGTCGCCCTCCTTGAGGCCCGCGGCGAGGAGGACGGCCCGCGCCGTCTGGAGATCGGCCTTCGCCTCCGCGACGCTGGCCCGCGCTTCGCTGACGTCCAGGGCGCGGGCGAGGCCCTCCGCCCGCAGCTTGTCCAGTTGCTCGGCGCGCGCCGTCCACGCCTCCAGCCGCGCCCGCGCGCCTTCGAAGCGCCCCGCCGCGTCCAGCACCTCGGGCATGACGACGTCGACGACGGGCGCCCCCGCCGCAACCACGTCGCCCGGGCGGACCCGCACGCGCACCACCGTTCCCCGCAGCGGCACCGTGACCACCGCCGACGTCCCCGGGCCGGCCAGCGCCCGCGCGGGGCCCTCCAGCACCGCGGCTGCGCCCGCGGCCTTCACCTGTACCCAGGCCGTCGGGGGCGAGGCCTGCGGCGCCGATGGCTCGGCCTCGCGCGCGCAGGCGCACAGCAGGAGGAGGGACAAGAGCCCGACCCAGCGCAGCGCCGGGCCGGGACTGCTCCTGCGGCCTCCTCCGGAGGGCGGGGCGAGGCGACGCACTTCGGGCGTGATGGAGCAGCGCGTCGGTGGGTCACCAGCCGCCCGCCCGACCGGCTGGGCCCGCTCGCGCGCGCTTCGAGGCGCTGGCCACCAGGTACGCAGGGGCGCTCCCTCCCGCGCCGCGAGATGGGCCTCGAGCGCCCGCGACGCGAGGTACGCCGCCTGCACTTGGCTCGCCGCGCCTGCGCGGCGCTCGCTGCCAGGCAACAGGGTGCTGGTCCGGTCGCTCATGGCTCACTCCCCCGCGCGAGATCGGCCTCGAGCTCGCGCGCGTGCGCCCGCGCCGCGAGGTACGCCGCCTGCGCCTTGATCGCCGCGACGCGCGCCGCCACCGCGAGGCGTCGCACCAGCAGGAGTTCCTGCAGGGTGCACTCGCCGGACTGGAAGCGCTTGAGCTCGAGCGTCGCCGCCTCCACCGCCGCCGGCAGCTGCTGATCGTGCACCGTCAGGTACACCTCCGCGGTGTGCTCGAGCTCGTGCCGCAGCAGCGCCAGCTCGACGCGCGCCCCGGAGCGCACCTTCTCGCGCTCGCCCTCCAGCAACCGCGCCTGCGCCTCGTGCGCCGACCGATCTCTCGCGCCCACGTCGAACAGCGGCAGCGTCACGCCTACCGCCGCGTTGGCGAACCACTGCGTCGGCGCCTCGTGCCCGCCCTGGAGCTGAAGCTGAAGCGCGGTCCCATTCTGCGCCGCCGCCTCCTTTCCCCTCGCGCGCTCGCTCTGCACCTGCGCATCCAGCCGGAGCACGCCCGGCCAGGCCGCGACCACGTCGTCCGTCGGCGTCGTCTGGCCGGCGAAGTCCGGGAGGGGGCCTTCCACCACGGCGAGCTCCTCGAGACCCAGCAGCATCGCCAGCCGCCCGCCGGCCTCGACGGACTTGCCCTCCAGCTCCAGGTGAAAGGCGCGCGCCTCCGCCGCGAAGGCCCGCGCGCTGGCCAGCTCCACCCGCGTCATCCCGTCGGACGCCACGGCCTTCTCGATCCGCAGCACCAGCTCCTTCGCCATCGCCTCTTCCTCGAGCACCGCGCGCGACGCCTCCGTCGTGGCCCAGGTCTCCAGCCACGCGCGTGCCACGGCGATCCTCAAGTCCCGGCGCCGCCCGCGCGCCTCCCACCGCGCCGCCTCCAGCTCCTGCTGGGCCGACTGCCGCCGCGCCGCGGAGAGGCCTGCCACGTTGAAGGACTGTTGAAGGGTGAGCTGCCCTTCTGGCCGGGTCGCGCCGCCCTCTGCGCGCAGGCCCGGCTGCGCCTGGAGCAGCGGGTTGCCCGTCATGCTGCTCAGCTGCCCCAGCCCGTCCTGCCGCGCGGCCTTCGCGCCCTGGGCGCCGACGACGTCGGGCGCAGCCTCGGCGCGCGCCATCGCGGCGTCGAAGGACACGGGCATGGTCGCCAGGAGCGCGGGGAGGAGCTGCCACACGCTGCGCACCGTAAGGAGATCGCTCGCCTGCCGCTTGAGAGGCGGATGAGAGAATTCTCAGACGCGGCGTCAGCGCTCGAACACCAGCGGCAACGTCACGCGCGAGGCCCGGCGCTGCTTCGGAAAGGCCCAGCCAGCGATCTGCCGCGTGACGGAACGAATGAGGCGCGTGCGCTCCGTCTCCGCCTCGCCGGCGGCGCGCGTCGTGTCCGTCAGCACCTTCACCTGCCGCACTCGCCCCGCGGGACTCACGGTGAAGCCCAGACTCAGCAGTCCCGCCACCGGAAACCCCCGCGCCAGGGCTTCGGAGAGGAAGTCCGACAAGCCGTCGATGGCCCTCTCCAGCGCGCGCGGCGCCAGCGGGCCTTCGATGAAGGGCCTGGGCTGCACGAACCACCCGTGAATGACCACGCGCCCCTCGCGTGGTTCGCGGCTGCCTTCCACCCGCCTCACGCCGTGCGGCAGCCGGGGATCGAACACCACCAGCCGGTTGAACCGCGGCTCCACCACCTCGAACAGCTCGCCCTCCTCCATCGCCCGCGAGGAGGTGAAGTCTCTCCAATAGTCCAGCACCTCGTCGCGGAGGATCAGCGTCTCACCCCCACGGAAGGTGCGCCGCGCCCAGTCGGTGAGGGAGAAGACGAAGGCCAGCGGCCCGTGCGGGAGATCGCCGTGCAGCCGCTGCTCGCACCCGTCGACGTACACCGACAGCCAGGGCGGGGACACGTCGTGGCAGCCCAGCGTGCGCCGCCCCCACCACACCAACCGCTGGTGAAATGCCTCGTAGAGCCCCCTCGGAAAGTACCGCCAGGCCGGCGTGCGCAGCAGGGAGTACTGGCCGTCCACGTGCCAGGGATCCCACACGAAGCGATCGCCGGTGGCCCTCCGGGGCTGGGCGAAGCGGGCGTCGAAGTGGGCCCGCAGGCGCCGGGCCTGAGGTGCGAAGCCGTCCACCACCTTCAGGCGCCGCACTTGCCGTCTCGCGTCAGTTGCAGGTCAAGGTGCTGGCGTAGCTGCCCGAGGGCGAGCTGCCCGAGCCCGAGTAGTAGACGCGCCCGAAGGAAGCGAAGGCCGTGAAGCCGCTCTTGTCGCCCGGGCGGCACGCCGCGTCGCCGCAGCCGCCGAAGGTGGGGCTCACCTCCACCGAGGAGCCCAGCGGCACGCGCGCCCCGGTGAGATCCGTCTGCCGCGTCATCACCTGCCGCTTGAAGCTGGTCGGCTCCTCGGCCGCGTCCAGGTAGCGCAGCGCCGTCATCCAGATCCGCGAGGCCGTCGCCGAGACGCGCGGCCGGAGGATGGAGTCCGCTCCATTCTGGGTGGCGTAGTCGAGGTACGCGTAGTGCCAGGTCGGATCGTTGGTGAGCCAGTAGTTCAAGTCCGCGTCGGGGCTCCCCGGGTCCTTCGTCACGTAGGCCACGAAGAACTGATCCGCGGCCGCCCCGTCCTTGAAGTACGAGACGTCGGGCTCGGCCAGCGTGCGCGGGGAAGTCACCGTGTACACCGTCTGATCGGCCGCCTTCGAAGTGTTGTCCTCGTTCACCTGGAAGAAGGACACCTGCGTGGCGCTGGGCCGGTAGGTGATGCCGAGCCGCCGCTGCGTGGCCGCAGAGGGACACGTCTGCGAGGACACCCAGTCCTGGTGCGTCGAGTCGGCGCCGATGCCCGGCACCACCGCCGCGTTGGCCACCACCGTGAGGGGCGTCAGGGTGGTGCTGGCGCAGCCCGGCGCGCGCAGCTCCCACGAGCCCGAGATGTTGCACGGCTCCACCTGCGCCATCCGCACGCCCACCGTGTCCTCGCGCCACACCAGCGTCACCCGCTTACCGTTGCCGCGCACGACGCGCAGCGAGTCCAGCGTGTGGCACCCGGTGCCGGAGCAGCCAGCCGGCAGCTTGAACTGCGTGTAGCGGTACGTGCGCGAGGTGCCGATCGCGTCGACGTAGTAGATGTCGATCTCCGCGTTGTTGAACTCCCAGATGCCGGCGATGACGAAGCCGTCGCCCGCCTGCGCGAGCGCGACGTCCGAGTACGTCAGCGAGGTGACGGTGGTGATGCTGCCGTTGGGCGCGCCCGCGCTGGTGAGGGGCTGGAAGCTGATGCCGCTCGAGCCCACGGACATGACGAGGCCCCCGCCCGCCCGCGCGTCGGTGCCGGTGCCGTTGACGCCGCCCGCGCAGCTGGCCGACGAGTAGTAGTACGGCTGCACCTCGAGATCCTGGAAGGCGGTGGTGGTGAGATCCGAGGTGGAGGTGATGGCCGGCTCGTCGACGACGCCGTCGCAGTCGTTGTCGAGGCCGTCGCACGCCGCGGCGGTGGGAGAGCCCGCGGTGACGCTGCACTCGGTGCCGGTGTGCGCCGCGTTGCACTGGATGACGCCGGTGCGCAGACACACGCCGAGGCCCGCGGTGCAGGACGTCCCCAGGCCGGTGAAGCCCTCGTCCGTCTGGCCGTTGCAGTTGTCGTCCAGCGCGTTGCACGTCTCGGCCGACGGCGCGACGTTCCGCACGCACTGCACGCTGCCGGACGTGCAGGTCAACGTCCCCGCCGCGCACACCCCCGACTGGCCGGTGCTGCACGCGCCTCCGCCGCCCGGGTTGCCTTCATCCACCTGCGCGTTGCAGTTGTCGTCGACGTTGTTGCAGCTCTCCGTGGCCGTTGGCCGGACGGCTGCGTTGGCGTCGTTGCAGTCCTGGTTGTTGGCCACGCGCCCGGACACCGGCCCGCAGGACGAGACGGGCGTCCCCGCCGCGGCCCCGAAGGTGTCGAGGTCGGCGTCGGGGTAGTAGCTCTGCGTGGGCAGCCCTTCGTCGATGCCGCCGGCGCAGTTGTCGTCCAGCGCGTTGCACACCTCGGTGGCCCCCGGCTTGATGGCGCCGTTGGTGTCGTTGCAGTCGGTGTTGTTGGTCACCTTGCCGGCCACCGGGGCGCACGAGGACTGGGCCATGGCGCCCGCCGCGCCGAAGCCGTCCGCGTCCACGTCGGGGTAGTAGTTCAAGAAGGTGAGGCCGTTGTCGATGCCGCCCGCGCAGTTGTCGTCCAGGCCGTTGCACACCTCGGTGGCGCCCGGCCGGATGGCCGCGTTGGAGTCGTTGCAGTCGGTGTTGTTGGTCACCTTGCCAGCCACCGCGCTGCACGAGGCCTGGGGCGAAGCGCCCGCCGCGCCATACCCGTCGCCGTCCACGTCCGGGTAGTAGTTGAGCGTCATCACGCCGTTGTCGACGAGGGTGTCACAGTTGTCGTCGACGCCGTTGCACAGCTCGGGCGCATTCGGACGGATGGAGGCGTTACCGTCGTTGCAGTCGGTGCTGGAGGCCACGCGCCCGGTGGGTTGGCTGCAGGCGCTCACCGCGCCACCCGCGCCGTAGCCGTCGCCATCTCCGTCCGCGTACCAGTTGGAGAAGGTGAGGCCGTTGTCCACGCCGCCCGCGCAGTCGTCGTCCAAGCCGTTGCACACCTCGGCGCCGCCAGGCCGCACGGTGCTGCGCGTGTCGTCGCAGTCGGTGTTGTTGGTGACGCGCCCGGCGATGGGCTGGCAGGAGGACTGGGCCGTCGAGCCCGCGCGGCCGTAGCCGTCGCCGTCGCCGTCCGGGTAGTAGTTGGTGAAGGTGAGGCCGTCGTCGACGGAGGAGTCGCAGTCGTCGTCCACGCCGTTGCACGTCTCCGGCGCGCCCGGCTTGATGGCCGGGTTCATGTCGTTGCAGTCGGTGTTGCTGGTGACGCGCCCCGCCACCGGCGCGCAGGCGGACTGAGCAGTGCCCGCGCCAAAGCCGTCGCCGTCGACGTCCGCGTAGTAGTTGGTGAAGGTGAGGCCGTCGTCCACCATCGAGTCGCAGTCGTCGTCTGCGCCGTTGCACGCCTCGGGGGCGCCCGGCTTCACCGAGGCGCTGGCGTCGTTGCAGTCCTGGTTGTTGGTGACTTTTCCGGCGATGGGCGTGCAGGCCGACTGGGCCATCGCGCCTGCCGCGCCGAAGCCGTCACCGTCCACGTCCGGGTAGTAGTTGGCGAAGGACAGGCCCTCGTCCACCTGGCTGTCGCAGTTGTCGTCCTGGGCGTTGCAGAGCTCGGGGGCGCCGGGCTTCACCGAGGGGTTCGCGTCGTTGCAGTCCGAGTTGGTCGTCACCTTCCCCGGCACGGGCGCACAGGAGGACTCGGCCGCGGCGGTGGCGCTGCCAAAGCCGTCTCCGTCGGAGTCGGGGTAGTAGCTGGCGAAGGCGATGCCGTTGTCCACCTGGCCGTCGCAGTTGTCGTCCACCTTGTTGCAGAGCTCGGTGACGCCGGGCTTCACGGTGGGGTTGGCGTCGTTGCAGTCGGCGAGGTTGGGCACCTTGCCCATCACCGTCGTCTGGCAGGAGTTCACCGGCGCGCTCATGGGATCGCCGAAGCCGTCGCCGTCGGCGTCGGTGTAGAAGTCCTGGAAGGGGAGGCCGTTGTCAGGCGTGCCGTCGCAGTCGTCGTCGACGCCGTTGCAGCTCTCCGCCTGGCCCGGCCGCACCATCGCGTCGGCGTCGTCGCAGTCTCCCGACTGGGCCACGCTGCCCATGGGCGGAGCCTTGCAGCCTTCGCCCGTCTGAGTGGAGCCGACGCCGTCGCCGTCGCCGTCCGCGTAGTACGGGATGATGGGGAGGTTCTCGTCGACCTGCCCGTCGCAGCTGTCGTCCTGGCCGTTGCAGAGCTCCCTCGCGCCGGGGAAGGCCATCGGATCGTTGTCGTTGCAGTCGACGTTGGGCTCGGCGTCGCAGGTGCCGGTGCCATTGAAGCCGTCTCCGTCGTTGTCGAGGCAGACGACCTTCGGCAGGTTGGTACCGGAGTCGACGACGGGGTTGAGCTTCGAGCCTCCTCCGCACGCGACGAGGGTGAGCCCCAGCGAGCACGGCACCAGCAGACGACGAGTCAGTTTCAAAGGGCGCTCCCCACCGGCCCGCGGTCAGCCGGCTGTTCAACGCGTCGGGCCTTAACTCAGGGCGACGGCTGTAGGCAAACCGGCGACCGGGCGGTACCGTCTTTCCCGAGAGACACTCCGATGCCCGCGGATCCACAGGTACTTTTCGTGGAGAACCACGACTCCTTCTCGTGGAACGTCATCGACTGCCTGCCGGTGGCGCGGGGG
>JBFMHF010000237.1:0-7129 GCA_040752975.1 Myxococcota bacterium | reverse complement strand
GGTGCGGGGGGCGGCGGTGCGGGAGGCGGCGGTGCGGGAGGCGGCGGTGCGGGAGGCGGTGCGGGAGGCGGGGCGACGGGTGGAGGCGGTGTGGGTGGTGGTGAAGCGGGTGACGGTGGCGGCGCAGAGGCGGCGCCGGGCTGTGCGTGTGGAGCGCCGACGGACGCGGGGATGGTCGCGTACGTCCTCCTGGCGCTGGTCGGTCTCGTGCGCCGGCGGCGCCCTCGCGCGGAGTGAGGTGGAGGGCCTCGAGCGCCTCGCAGCGCGCGACACAGCTTCGTCGAGCGGCTCCTTGACGGTGAACGGCGCACTCCTGCGCGGACGAGGCCGGCGGTACCTGACTCGGGCGCGGGCGTTCACCTTCGACCGGTGGACTTGCGAACGGCCTGGAGGATGCGTTCGGCGGTGCCCTTCCCGTCGTCCAGGTCCACGCGTGGCCGCGCCAGCGGGAAACCGTCGGAGTCCACGAGGATGAGGGTGGGCGTCACCTCGACGCCGTAGCGGTCCAGCGTGGGCACCTCGGTGTCCACGTCCACCACCTGCACCGTCAATTCCGGCTCGGCCTTCTTCACCGTGTCCAGCGCGCCGCTCGCGTCCAGACGCTTGCACGACGGACACCACGTGGCGTGGAAGTAGAGCAGCTTGAGCGACTTCACCTCGCGCCGGGGCTTCTTCGTCGCGCTCTTCCCCGCGTCCTCGGCCGAGCCCGGCTGGGGACTCAGCAACAACAAGGCCGTGATGAGCCACGCCGGACGCATCGCAGCGGGATGCTACTGCTCCGCGTCGTCGTCTGCCGATGGTGTGCCGGTCGAACGGCCTGGTGCACGACACGCACGGAGAAGCACCTCCCGGGCGCATTCGGCGCGCGAGTCGCTGTCAGCCAGTGGAGACGTGGCTGCGCGGAACCCCGACGCTCAGCCGCGGTGTCGCCGCCTCGGGACCGCGGTGGCACCCAGTCTCAGCGGGGCGCGAGGCCCCACGTCCTGAAGCAGCGACAGCTTCTCGTCGCCGTTCTCCTCGGCCTGGACGGACACCGGCTTCGTGCCTTGCTCCAACGTGGAGCGCCTCTTGTGCTTCGAGCAGGAGCCCACCCCGGGGAGACGGACGAAGGTGCCGGCCGCGTGCTACAGCGAAGCGCGTGACAAGTCTCCTCACGCTCCTCCTCTTGAGTGGCGCCGCCGACGGCCAGTGGCTGGGGCCGAAGCCGCCCGCCGTCGTGACGCGCGTGGTGACGGTGGCGCCGTCCCTCACGGAGACGGTGCTGGCCCTGGGCGCCGGCGAGCGACTGGTGGGCGTCTCGCGCTTCGACGAGCGCCCGGAGGTGGGGGCGTTGCCACGCGTCGGCGGCTTCAACGACATCTCCGTCGAGGCGGTGCTGGCGCTCAAGCCTGAGCTGCTTCTGGTGCAGAAGGCGCCCGCCAACCAGAAGGCCGTGGAGACGCTGGCGCGGTTGGGCGTGCCGGTGCTGGCCCTGCCCCTCACCACGGTGGACGACGTGGCGAAGGCGATGACGGCGCTGGGCCAGGCGCTGGGGCGCGTCGAGGCGGCGAAGGCGCTGGTGGACGAATTGTCGCAGACGCGCGCGCGCATGCGCGAAGCGGCGAAGGCGCGGGGGACGAAGCCGCGCGTCCTCTTCGTGTACGGCTTCGCGCCGCTGGTGGTGGCGGGACCGGGCAGCTTCGCCGATGAGTTGCTGCGCGACTGCGGCGCCGTCAACGCCGCGCTGAAGGCGCCCACGGCCTACCCGACGTACTCGTTGGAGAAAGCCGTGAAGCTGGCGCCCGACGTCCTCGTCGACGCCGCCGCCTCGATGGAGGGCAAGGCGCCGCTCCAGGCCCTCGAGCCGCTCCAGCGCGCGCGCTGGGTGACGCTGCCGACGAAGGACTTGATGCAACCGGGGCCCGGGTTGGCGCGTGGACTGCCGCGGCTGTGCGAGCTGCTCGACGCGCCCGCCGACGCCGGCCCGTAGGCGGGAGGGGACGCCCGCCAGCAGTCTCGCGAAATCGAGTGCTGCACCAGCCACCTGCCACGTGGTTCCTGCAGCAGTCGAATTTGCGTTTGGGGCACCACAACAGCCTTCAGGTGCGCCTCGGAGCGCTCGGGACCTGTCGAGCAGGCACCGGGGGCCACCCCGACGGCGATGTCGGGCCCAGGCAGGAGTTCAGCACATGGGCGGGTTGATGGTCGTCGATGCAGTCATGCCACGCGGATTCGACGTCGCGGCGGCGGTGGGTTGGGTGTGGCCGGTGGAAGGGCCCAGTCTCTGGGGCTGAAGGAGCGAAGGCCAAACCCCGGGGCGCTGAAGGCTGCCGCCTCCGCCGGGTGTCATGTTCTGCCGACTGGCACCGTGCCTCATTCGGCGAGACACTCAGGGGCGCCTTGCGTGCCCCGCCGATTCTCCTTGTCGCTGCGCTGGTCGCGCTCACCGCCTGCGTCGGCGCTCCACAGCAGCCTCCCTGCGTCCCCATCCCTTCGGGCGCAGGAGGTGGACGCGGCGCAATCCTCGGAGCGGTGGGTGAAGAGCTGCGCTTCGAGGTCTCCGCTCCTTTGCTGGCCTGCGCCAGCGACGTGGTGCGCGTGGAGGCCGAGGCCTACGACGAGGGCAATCGCCGCGTGCCCGTCAGCGTCGGCAACCTCTCCGTCAACGCCGGGTTGGTGACGGTCACCGTGTCGCTGACGCCCGCCACCCCCGGCAGCTATGCGCTCCGCGTCTTCTTCGAACCGTCGCTGGGGCTGGTGCAGTTGAGCGCCACCGTCGCCGTCGAGCAGGCCGCTGTGCCCATCGTCGAGTCCTTCCCGGAGCCCATGTGGAATTGCTCGGACGGCGTCACCCGCACGCAGGCTGGCGCGGTGCTCTGCTCTCGCCTCCAACGCGTCACGGTCTACCGAGGAGGTGTGCCCGTTGACGTCTTCGACGGCGCCGGCGTGGTGGTGGTGGGCGACGTGGTGTGGAGCGTCACGCCCGGCGGCGTCCTTCAGCGGAGGGTCGACGGTGACGGCGGACTCACCCTCACAGGCGAGCTGCCCGGCTTCTTCACGGGCGCCTCGCCTGCCGCGGGTGAGCACTCCGAGACGGTGGCCGTGCGCGACCTCGCCGGCCGGCGCTACCTCACCCAGGTGCGCTGGGACGCCGACGCCGGCCTGGCGCTGTCCGGCAGTGGAGCCTTCGCCGCGCCCTTTCAGGGCTTCGCCGTGCCGCAGGACGACGACGTCTGGCAGGTCAGTTCCGTGGGCAGCCTCGCGGACCTCACCCAGCCAGACGACCCGCTCCTCCTCCCCGGCACGGTGGGTGGCATCGGGCCCGAAGGCGCCTGGGTCAGCCTCGACCGGGACACGACGCTCGGCCTCGTCGTCCGGCCCTTCACCTTGAGCAGCCCCCGCCTCGCGCGCGTCCCCCTGCCCAGCGGCTTCGTCCTCGCGTCGGAAGAGGTGTCCACCATGCGCCGCGCCGCCGTCGTGCCCCGCTTGTCCAACCAGCTGAACCCCAGCGAGCCCCGGCTGGTGCTGCCCTCCTGGCGAGACGGCTCCATCACCCTCGAGGTGTGGCGGCCCGCTGGTGAGCTCCTCAACCTCACTCCAGCCTGGATCATCACCCACGAGGCCAACGGAAAGACCCTCCGCTTCTACCCAAGGCCCCGCACAACCCCTTGAAAAGGGCTCCGTACGTAGCTGCACAACTTCTGACGCGACGTGTCGATAATTTCCCTACACGGGCAGGCGGACACGATGGGGCAGGACCTCGACAGCTTGGAGGGGGCGGGCGGACGTCGCCGTACGCTTGCTCCGTCGTCGAGCGGGCCGCAAGCTGCGAGCCTCATGCTGCAGGAGCCGACGCCGGAAGCGCCGCTGCCGTTTGGGCGCTACCAGCTGATCCGCCGCATCGGCGCGGGCGGCATGGGAGAGGTGTTCCTCGCGCGGGAAGGTGGGGCGGCGCCGCGGGCGTGCGTGGTGAAGAAGGTGCTGCCCAACCTGGTGGCGAACCGGGCCTTCGTGGGGCGCTTCCTCGACGAGGCGAAGGTGGTGGTGCGGCTCAAGCACCCGCACATCGCGCGCGTGTACGCGATGGGCGACGTCGACGGGGAGTACTACCTGTCGATGGAGTACGTGCAGGGCAAGACGGTGAGCCGCTTCACCCGGCGCCTGCGCGACAAGAAGGTGGACATGCCGCTGGGCATCGCGCTCCTGCTGGCGGAGAAGGTGTGCGAGGGGCTCGAGTACGCGCACGTCGCGAAGGACGAGAACGGGCAGCCGCTGCACCTGGTGCACCGGGACCTCTCTCCAGCGAACGTGTGCATCTCGTACAAGGGCGAGGTGAAAATCATCGACTTCGGCGCGGCGCAGTCGACGCTGAAGGAAGAGCAGACGGCCCCGCGCGTGGTCATCGGCAACCTGACGTACATGGCGCCGGAGCAGGCGAAGAAGCAAATCGTCGATGGCCGCGCGGACGTGTACTCGTGCGGGGTGATGCTGTGGGAGCTCATCGCGGGCCACGCGTTGCCGCAGAAGGGCGACCCCATCGAGCGCTGGCGGAAGGCAGCCAACCCGAGCTGGGAAGCGCCGTCGCAGCTCAACCCCTCGGTCCCGAAGGACGTGGACGAGGTCATCCTCAAGGCGCTCAAGAAGAACCCCGACGAGCGCTACGCCTCTGCGGCGGCCTTCGGCGAGGCGTTGCGGCGGGCGAGGCAACGGCACGCGCCGGACCTGACGGAGCGGGACCTGGGCGAGCTGTTGTCGCGCGTCTTCTCGAAGGAGAAGCAGGGCGAGGACGCGGTGCTGTACGAGGCGGTGTACGGCAAGACGCTCATCGAGCTCAAAGACAAGACGCGCAAGGTGCAGGTGGTGCCGCCCACGGCGCTGGCCTTCGAGCACACCGCGGTGCTGGCGCCGGCCGACTTCCTTCCGCCGGATCAGGAAATCACCGACCCCGGGCGGCCGGATCCATTGACGGCCTCGGGTGAGGGTACGCCGACGCCCTCGAAGGACCCGCGCGAGACGCGGCCGCTGGAGGTGGGCGCCGCGGAGGTGAACCCCACCCGCACGTCCTTCGGCGTCACCTTCGAGGGCGCGGAAGAGCCGCGCTTCGTGGAGCGCAGCCTCATTCAGGAGATTGAGGCCGTCGACCCCGAGGAGTACCACTCGGACCCGGAGGCCGACACCAGCGCCTACGGGACCGAGACGGGCGCGTGGAAGAAGGTGGTGCTGTTCGCTGGAGTCTTCCTCGGGGCCACCGGTCTGGGCTTCCTGGCCGTGTGGCTGGCGCTGCGCTGAGCCTCACTTCTTCTTCAACTGCCGCTCCAGCTCGGCCACCCTGCGTTCGGCCACCTCACGGCGCCGGGTCTCCTCCTCGCGGCGGCGAGTTTCCTCCTCGCGGCGGCGGGTTTCCTCCTCGCGGCGCCGGGTTTCTTCCTCGCGGCGGGCCTTCTCTTCGTCCAGGCGCGTCTGCAGGTCGTCCACCATCCGCTCGAGCCGCTCCGCCAATTCCGACGTCTCGAGGAGGAGGGCGTTGCCGTCGTAGAAGCGCAGCTTGCCGTCTTCCACCTGGAGGTCGAGCTCGAGGCGCTCGCAGCGGTAGCGCCCATGTTGCGGGACGATGGGCACGTACTTTTTCCTGCGCGCCGCGAGACGGTAGGCCGAGAGCGACGGGACGTTCCGGTCGAAGATGAAGTACTCGGGGATGCCGAGGCGGGCGTAGCGCTCGACGTTGTCGACCGCGTCCTTCTTCCGGTCGCCGCCGACGTGGACCTCCATCACCACGTCGAGGCCCTTTCCCTCTGCGTCGACGACCCACTTCCCGCGCACCTTGTCCTCCACGCCGACGACGGCCAGCAGGTCCGGGGCGAAGCGGCGCTCTCCGGGGTAGTACACGGGCAGTTCGCAGGCGAGGTACACCGCCTTGCGCTTGCGCCGGAAGTGGCCCCGCAGGGTGTCCAGCGCCGACAGCTTGGCCTGAAAGTGGAGGTCGCCCTCGGGCGGCGACATCTCCGCATCCGTCACCTCGTCCGGAAGGGCTGCGACGACGCGCCGGCGCTCTTCCTCCGAGAGCTTCAGCCAGGCTGCATGCGTAGGGGCCCTCGGGAAGGCGTCCAGGTCGACACGGGGACGGCGCGACATGGCTTCACTCTAGCGGCAACTGACGCACGGCGCTCTCGGGGGCCATTGCTCCCTCCGCTTCCACTTCCGGCGCTCGTCGCAGGCTTCGTGTCGTGCGCCCGCGTGTCGGCGGAAGCGGGGGCCGCCGTCCCGGGCTTCTCATCAGCGCAGAGAGGGAGGGCCGTAGCGCGACTCGGACTGCAGCGTGAGGCCCTCCACCGGCCCGCCGAGGAGCGCGTGCAGACGCAACGTCACCTCCGCCTCCGTCGCGCCGGGGAGCGTCATCATCAGCCGGCCCCCGGTGATGGCGTCCTGGACCAGCGGCGCGAACAGCACCTCGTCGTCCAGCACCACCAGGAGCGGCTTGCCGAGGTTGGCGCGGGTGAGCGTCTCCAGCTCGCGCGCGCTCTTCCCTTCGAGCGTCACGCTGACGACGGTGCGGCCGTTCATCTTCTGCGCGGGTTTGACCTCACCGGCGGACAGGCGCGGCGTCAGGCAGTTCTCCACCGCGGCGTGCGCCACCACCCGGCCCTCGCCCTTCTCGAAGAGCGCGCGCACGTCGTCTTTTCCCAGAAGAGGCTCGAAGGACTCCTCCGTCGAAGCCTCGAGGCGGCACACGGCCGCGTCGCCGTAGCGTACGGCCGTCACGTCGCGCGAAGCATGCGTGCACCAGTCCTTCGCCGTGAGCTCGTCGACGGCGCAGAGCTGCAGGCGCCCGCGCACGGAGAGCAGTCGTTTCACCGCCTCCACCTCGCCGCCCTCCGCGACGCGCACGGTGAGGGAGGTGTCGTCTTCCGTCAGTCGTGCCGCCAGACCTGCGCGGGCCAGGCGACGCTCGAGGGCCTCGCGCGGGGAGGCGCCGCCCTTCTCCTTCGAGTAGACGAGCTGCGTGCCGCGGTCGAGGTGCTTTCGCTCGGGACAAGCGGTGAGTCCGATGAGGCAGGCGACGAAGGCTGCGGCGCGGGGCATGGGCGGGCGAGCATCGCGCGAGGCAGGCGGGCGGTCACGCGGCCAGCACACCCGGGCGTCGACAGGAGCC
>JBFMHF010000236.1:0-7137 GCA_040752975.1 Myxococcota bacterium | reverse complement strand
AGGACGACCGGTGGCAGGACGTTCTGCCCCCCGACGACGAGGACGTTGTCTACCCGCAGCGTGGCGAGCCCCGTCCTCTCGAAGCGC
Organism: Myxococcota bacterium; assembly: GCA_040752975.1. Lineage (GTDB taxonomy): Bacteria > Myxococcota > Myxococcia > Myxococcales > Myxococcaceae > JADLDB01. Next base: position 7,050 of record JBFMHF010000236.1, on the reverse strand, counting down.
ACGTTCCACAGGCCCACCGTCAACGCGGGAAACGAGAAGGCGCCCTGGGCGTCGGTGACGACCGGGGGCGCCTCGGCCGTCTGGCTCGCGGTCACCGTCACCCCGGCGGCCGGAGCACCGTCGGTCAAGTAGGCGCTGCCGGACAGCGCACCTACGGTGGGAGCGCCGGGGTTCGGCTTCAGCTCGATGTCCGCGAGGCTGAGCCGTTCTCCTCCACGGAGCGCGATGGTCTGAGCGAAGGGCTCGTACCCCTCGACGAAGGCCGCGATCGTCAGCTCGCCTTCGGGCAGCGCCGAGAGGCGGTAGGTGCCGTCGTCTGCGGAGGTGGTCGCGAAGGGGGCTTCGGGCACGTAGAGGCTGATGCCGCCGTGGCCGCCGGCGAGCTGCGCTCGATCGCCCCGCTTCACCTTTCCGGTGACTTCGGCGTTGCGGTTGAGCGCCAGGGTGCCGAGGAAGACGTCGCGCCCGAAGCCAGCGCCGGCGGCTGCCAGGTTCACGAGGCGCTGACGGTCGTCCACCCCATCGGCGTCGGAGTCGAACGTGATGAGCAGCGGTGGCGGTGCGTGGCCAAGTCCTCCCAGGACCAGCCGCCCTTCCGGATCCTCCACCACCGCGGCCTCGGTCCCGCGCAACAGCCGCGCGCGAGCGCCGACGGCGGGCACCAGGTCGTACTGCCCCGGGTGCGCGTACACCACCACGGCCTGAACGGTGCCCGGACCAGGAGGCGGCGGTAGCTCCAGCTCGCGACAGCCTGCGAGCGCAGCCAGCCCCCCCAGCGCGAGCACGACCCCCCTCGTGATCGTCATGGCGCGATCAGCGTACACCAGTCTCGGCTGGCCGACTTCGGCAACCCCGTCAGGAGACGCTGACTGGCTCGCTGCTGCGCTCGCCGACAGACGGCCGGGGCGCCTCAGGCACAGAGCGTCCGGGCGGCGATCCACGCCTGCCCCAGGCTGAGCCCACCGTCGTTGGCCGGCACCGCGCGCGGCCACAGCACCTCGACGCCGTGGCGCGCAAAGCCGCCCACCAGCGCTTGCGTCAGCACCCGGTTCATCACGCAGCCGCCGCTCAACACGACGACGCCCGGAGAGCGCGCCCGCACCGCCGGCAGCGCCCAGTCCACCAGCGCGGCCGCCAGGGTCCCGTGGAAGACGTCGGCGCCATCCTGCGGGGGCCGGCCGAGGAGCGCGTCGAGCAGCGGCAGCACGTCCAGCACGCCGTCCTTCACCCGCCACGTCCCGTCGAGCACGCGTGGCGCGCGCACCAGCGACTCCAGCACCATCGGCGCTTCGCCCTCGTAGCTGGCGGACAGGCGCACGCCGAGCAGCCCGCACGCCGCGTCGAAGAGGCGCCCGCACGACGTCGTCCACGGGCTGCGCACGCCGCGCTTCATCATCTCCACGAAAGCCGGCGTGAGGCCCAGCGCGCCGAAGCGCCGCATCACCTCGTCGCCCCGCCCCAGCTCGAACAGCGCCGCCACGGCCATGCGCCACGGCTGCCGCGCCGCCACGTCACCGCCCGGCTGGCGCAGGGGCCGCAGGTGCCCCAACCGCTCGAAGCGCGGGCCGTCGACGTACAACAACTCTCCGCCCCACGCCTCGCCGCCCGGGCCGAGGCCGAAGCCGTCGAGGGCAAGCCCCACGGCCGGAGTGTCGACGCGATGCTCGGCCAGCACCGCCGCCACGTGCGCGTGGTGGTGCTGCACGGGGATGAGCGGCAGCCCCAGCGACTCGGCCAGGCGCGTGGAGTGGAAGTCCGGGTGGAGATCGTGCGCCACCGCCACCGGCGTCACCTCCAGCGTCTTCGAGAGGTGGGCCACCGTCTCCTCGAGGAAGCGCACCGTGGGCGCGTTGTCGAGATCGCCCACGTGCTGGCTGACGAAGGCCTCGCGGCCCCGGGTGAGGCAGACGGTGTCCTTGAGGAAGGCGCCCACGGCCAACACCGGCGGAACGTCCCGCGACAGGGGCACCGGCTCGGGTACGAAGCCCCGCGCGCGTCGGATGAAGGTCGGCGCGCCCGCCACCACGCGCATCACCGAGTCGTCGGCGCGGATCAGGATGTCGCGATCGTGCGTCACCACCTCGTCGGCGATGCCGGACAGGCGCTGGTGCGCTTCTTCGTTGCCGATGACGAGCGGCTCTCCGCCCGGGTTGGCCGACGTCATCACCAGCACCACGTCACACGGCGCGTCCAGCCACGCGACACCCGGCGGGCGGCCCAGCCACTCGTGGAAGAGGAGGACGTGGAGCGGGGTGTACGGCAGCATCACCCCCAGCGAGGAGAGGTCTGGCGCGATGTCTTGCGCGAGCTCGTCCGCGCGCTCGAGCAGCACGATGGGCTTCTTCACGCCCTCGAGCAGCTTCGCCTCGGCCTCGCCCACCTTCCCGAGCTTCCGCGCGCTGGCGAGGTTGAGCGCCATCACCGCGAAGGGCTTCGCGTCCCGGTGCTTGCGTCGGCGCAGCTGCGCCACCGCCCGCGCGTCGTGCGCGTCGCACACCAGGTGGAAGCCGCCCAGGCCTTTGAGCGCGACCACCTTCCCCGCCTTGAGGAGCGCCACGACGTCTTCGATGCGGTGGGACAGCTTCGGCCCGCACGCCGGGCAGGCGATGGGCTGCGCGTGGAAGCGGCGATCGAGCGGATCCCGGTACTCGCGCTCGCAGTCCGCGCACATGGGGAAGTCCGCCATCGACGTCTGCGGCCGGTCGTAGGGCAGCGAGTGGGTGATGGTGAAGCGCGGGCCGCAGTGGGTGCAGGAGAGGAAGGGGTAGCGGTAGCGCCGGCCCTGAGGGTCGAGCAGCTCTTCCACGCAGGCGCGGCACACCGCCGCGTCGGGCCCGATGGCCACCGTGGCCTTGCCTCCGCGCGCGCTCGCGTCGATGGAGAAGTCGGCTTCCTCGGCGACGACGGGGCATGGCTGCTGCTCCAGGGCGTCGATGCGCGCCAGCGGCGGCGCCTCACGGGAGAGCAAGGTGAGAAAGTCGTCGGTGGCCGCGCCCTGCACCTCCAACACCACCCCTTGCTCGTCGTTGCGCACCCAGCCGGTCAACCCGAAGCGCCGCGCGAGGCCATAGACGTGCGGCCGGAAGCCGACGCCCTGCACCAGCCCGCGCACGCGCACGCGCACCCGGGAGATGCGCTCGCCGGCCGCTCTCACGCGGGCACCGCTCCGGGGCGGGCCTCCCCGGGAGAGAGCGCGCGGCGGTGCGCCTCGATCCACCCCAGCCACGCCGCGAAGCCCTCGCCCGTGCGCGCGGAGACGATCAGCACCTGCACGTCGTGGTTCACCCGCCTCACGTTCCGCTCCAGCGCCGCCAGGTCGAAGTCGAGGTGCGGCAGCAGATCGGCCTTGTTCACCAGCACGAGGTCCGCCACGGCGAACATGTCGGGGTACTTGAGCGGCTTGTCTTCTCCCTCGGTGACGCTCACCACCACCACCTTCGCGCCCTCGCCGAGATCGAAGCCGGCCGGGCACACCAGGTTGCCCACGTTCTCCACGAAGAGGACGCCGCCCTTCGGCTCGCCCAGCGTGGAGAGGGCGCGATCGATCATCGGCGCGTCGAGGTGGCAGCCCTTGCCGGTGTTCACCTGCAGCGCGGGCACGCCGGTCTCGCGGATTCGATCGGCGTCGATGCTGGTCTGCTGATCGCCCTCGATGACGGCGAGGGGAAAGCGCCGGCCGAGCTCCCTCAGCGTGCGCACCAGCAACGTCGTCTTCCCCGAGCCCGGGCTGGACATGAGGTTCACCACCAGCGTCCGGCTCGCCTCGAAGCGCTCGCGGTTTTTCGCCGCCTGCTCGTCGTTGCGGAAGAGGATGTCCTTCTCCACCTTCACCCGCCGCGCCACCGCCGCGTCGTGGTGAGGCGCGTGATCATGGTGGTGGTGGCCGTCGCCTGCACCGTGGGAATGCCGCACCACGCGGCCATCCTCGAGCACGTGCTCATGCTCGACGCCGTCAGGCTTCCCGCATCCACAGACACCGCACATGCCGCACCTCCGCGCGAGGGTCACCTTCGTCGCCGGAGGTTGGCTGCGTCTTCGGAGCGTCAGGCGCTCGAAGGCCCCCGGACCACCACCTGGCAGGTCACCGAGGGCTCGAGGCCCGCGACCAGCCACCGCGTGCGCTCTTGCAGGCCCGATGCCGGAGTGCCGGTCAGCGCGCCCACCAGCGCACCGCGCGGGTGGAAGTTCCACTGCCACGGGGACACCACCGTCCACGCTGCGACGCGCCCAGCCGTGACTTCAACCACATGGGCGAGGGGCCCACGCACCGTCTCCACCACCGCGGCCCCTTCCCCGCTGCGCAGGGGCAGCTTCACCGGCTTGACCTGGCGCAACCTTTGCGCGCGAGCGAGCCAGCGGAGATCCTCGGCCAGGGCCACCAGCCTGGCCGAGAAGCGCGCGAGCAACCCCGCGCCGTTGGTGCGCAGCACGTCGCCCACCAGCGGGTGATCGACCAGCGACGCGACCGGCCCCACCTCGCGCGGCGTGCCGTCGATGGCCGGAGCGCGAACGAATGCGCGGTCCTTCACGCGGCTGGCGAACCAGGACGCGGAGAGCATCGGCGCCAGCGGCACGTCGGACTGCCCGGCCGAGGCGAGCTCGTGCTCGAAGAGGTAGCGGACGAGCCAGGCCGCGGCCTCGTCGTGCTCCATCGCCCAGCGGGCCAGCGCGGTGACGGACGTGGGCTCGTCCCAGTCGAAGAGCGGCGTGTCCAGCTTCCAGCGCCCGTCGGTCAACAGCGCGCGCTGCGCCTCGCGCACCCGCCGCAGCGCCCGGGACTTCGGCGCGTGGCCGATGAGGCCGGGCCAGTCGAGGAAGAGCTGGTAGGCGTGGCGCTCCACGCGCTCGGCGCGCACGCGGGCTTCGCGGAATCGTGCCTCGGCGCGATCGACGACGACCCCCAGCGCGTTCTCCACGGCGCTGCGGGCCGCGACAGCGTGAGCCACCGGATCCGCCGACGAGGCGCTCGCCATCCACAGCGCGGCGTCCTCGGCCAGCGCGCCCACCACGCGACGCCCGACGTCCTCGGGCCCGGGGTGCACGAGTCCGACCCGCCGCACCAGCCCGTCGGCCACGTCGATCTCCACCTTGAGCTCTCCATCGCCTCGCATCTGCGCACCCCACGTCCGCCGCCGGGAGAATGCAGCACGCGTGCCTCGAAGAACGCCGCGTGTCCTCTCGAGGCTGGACGCAGCCGTTGCGTCGGCCCGCCGTCGCTCGCAGCTTCTGCCGCCCGGCGCCGCGCTACTTGGGGGCGAAGAGCTGCTTGACCTTCTCGAAGAAGCTCCTGGAGTGGGGGTTGATGTCGGCCCCGGAGAGCTCGGCGAACTGGGTGAGCAGCTCTCGCTGCCTGCTGGTGAGGTTCTGCGGCGTCTCCACCACCACCCGCACGTGCTGATCGCCGCGTCCGTTGCCGTGCAGGTGAGGAATGCCCTTGCCCTTCAGGCGGAAGATCTTCCCCGACTGCGTGCCCTCGGGGACCTTCATCTTCACCATGCCGTCGAGGGTCGGCACCTCGAGCTGCGCGCCCAACGCCGCCTGCACGAAGGAGATCGGCACCTCGCAGAAGACCTCGTACTCCTCGCGGTGGAAGAGCGGATGTTCCTTCACGTGCACCACCACGTAGAGATCGCCCGCCGGCCCGCCGTTCTCACCCGGCTCGCCCTCGCCGGCCAGCCGCACGCGCGTGCCCGTGTCCACCCCGGGAGGGATCTTCACCGACAGCTCGGTGGTCGCTTCGACGGTGCCGTTGCCCTTACAGGCCCTGCAGGGGTCCGACACGACGTGGCCCGAGCCGTTGCACTGGCCGCACGCGCGCGACACGGCGAAGAAGCCCTGGGTGTAGCGGACCTCGCCCGCGCCGCCGCAGGTGGGGCAGGTGCGCATCTGCTTCGACTTCGAGCCGGTGCCCTCGCACTCGTTGCAGCGCTTCGGGCGGGGGAGCTTCACCGCCACCTCGGTGCCGAAGGCGGCCTCCTCGAAGGTGAGCTCGAGGTTGTAGCGCAGGTCCGCGCCCCGGTTGCGCGCCTGGCGCCGGCGGCCACCGCCGAAGATGTCGCCGAAGATCTCCCCGAAGATGTCGTTGATGTTGACGGTGTTGAAGCCGCCGGTGAAACCCTCGACGCCCTGGTGGCCGAAGCGATCGTACCGGGCGCGCTTGTCTGGATCCGACAACACCTCGTAGGCCTCGCTGGCCTCCTTGAACTTCTCTTCGGCCTGCTTGTCGCCGGGGTTGCGATCGGGGTGGTGCTGCATGGCCAGCTTGCGGAAGGCCTTCTTGAGGCCGTCCGCATCGGCGTTGCGCTCGACACCGAGCACCTCATAGTAGTCGCGCTTCGAAGCTGACATAGAGCGGCTGCCTCTATAACGCACCGCGGACCCACGGCAACGCGCCCACCAAACCTGACCGGTCGTCAGGGCCCCCACAGCGAGGGCTTCGCCACCATCGCGTAGATGATGAACAGCGCCGCGCCGAAGGCCGGCACCCCCAGCGCCAGCCAGACGCGGTTCAGCCGGTGGAAGCGCGGCGGCAGCGGGGCGCCGTCCGCGAGGCACTGGCGGGTGATGCGGCGCAGCTCGAGCTGGATCCACGCGGCCGGGAGCCAGAGGACGAGCGCCGCGAGGTAGCCGCCCACGCTGGCCAGCACCCACGGCGTCGTCCACGGCAGGCCGTAGACGGAGACGAGATACAGGCCGGTCGCCGGCGAGACGAACCCCGACGGCACGGTGAAGACCCAGTCGGCCAGCACCACCTGGCGCTGCGCCCAGGCCACCACCTTCGGATCGCCGCTCGCGTCGCCGCGGTACTTCCAGAAGGCGCTCATCAGCCCGGCGCCGAAGAAGATCGTGGCGGACACCACGTGCAGCGCCTTCACGACGAGGATCATCGACATCGACGCAGCACCCCCACGGTGCCGGCGATCACCGGCAGGTTCTTGGTCAAGGGCCCGAAAGGGTGGACGAACAGCGTCGGATCCTGCCAGCCCACGAGCACAGGCAGCACGACCAACGCGGCGACCTGCGCCGACAACAGCCAGCGCAGCGGCGCGC
>JBFMHF010000235.1:0-7252 GCA_040752975.1 Myxococcota bacterium | reverse complement strand
GTCGCGCTGCCGCCTCCGCCCGTCGCTGGGCCGCCGCCCGTTCCGCCTCCGCCGCCCGTCGCGCCGCCTCCGCCCGTCGCTGCGCCGCCGCCCCCGACTCCGGAGTCCGTCACTGTCACCGTGGACGTCCCGCAGGCGCCCGCGAGGATCAGGACGCCCAGAAGCAACGCGATGCGAACGAAGGCCATGACGGACAAGCTACCCGAAGCGGCGAGCAGCGCGTGCGGCGAATCGGCACGGCGAAGGCCGTGCGGCGCCCCGCCGGCCTCGGCTGCGCCTGGGGGCGGGTGCGCTCCTCGGCTTCTCATGTGCCGCCACAAGCGGCGCAACCCGACGCGGGTTTCGCAGCTCGTTGCGTTGCTGTCGCCCGACCTGACGCGCCCCGGCTCCAGCGGCGCAACCCGCCCGATGCATGAGGCCGGGCTTCGCGATCCAGCACCTTCAGTCCCGCGCACGTCGCGCACCACCGGCACCCGGCAGCCTCCCCGCGCTTGCGCCTCGACCGATCGCGAGTCCACCTCAGGCTCGTCGACAGTGGACGCCGGCTGCCCGCCCGCCGATGCTCTCGCGCGACATGGCGAACGACTTCACGCACCGCACCCTGCCCGTGGTGAACAAGCCCGTCCACCGCCTGGGCCTCGCGTGCAACTACGGCATCGACGAGAAGGGCTTCGCGGCCGGCCTCGAGCGGGGCCTGAACCACATCTACTGGTCGCGCACGCGCACCGGGCACCTCCGCCCCACCCTGAAGGCCGCGCTCGGGAAGGATCGCGAGCGCTATGTGCTCACCTGCGCCACGTCCCTCGGCTACTTCGGCTTCAACGTGCGCGCCGCGGCCGAGCGCTTCCTCAAGGCGCTGGGCACCGACTACCTCGACGTCTTGATCCTCTCGTGGCTGGGCGTCACCGCGGCGTACTCGGCCGGTGTGATCGAGGCGCTGACGAAGCTGAAAGCCGCGGGCAAGGTGCGGGCGATCGGCACCTCCATCCACGATCGTCCCCGCGCGGGCCGCCTCGCGGAGGACTCGATCTTCGACCTCTTCATGCTGCGCTACAACGCCGCGCACCCGGGCGCCGAGCGCGAGGTCTTCCCCCACCTCGGCAAGCGGAAGCCGGCTGTCGTCGCGTACACCGCCACCTCGTGGCGCCGGCTCCTGAAGAAGCCCCGCGCATGGGACGGCGCGCCGATGACGGCAGGTGACTGCTACCGCTTCTGCCTCAGCAACCCGCACGTCGACGTGGTCCTCACCGCGCCGGCGAGCGAGGCCCAGCTGAACGAGAACCTGGCCGCACTGGAAAAGGGCCCCTTGTCCGCCGAAGAAGACGCCTGGATGCGCCGCTTCGGGCAGGTGGTGCACGGCTGATCTCCCCACGCGAGCACGACGGGGCTATGACGGGCCCATGAGCGCCGACCTGCAGGTGAAGGGCTTCGCCTGGCTCAACCTGCTGGCCTACGTGCGCGAGCGCCACGGAGAGAGCACGGTGCTCGAGCTCAAGCGCGCCTTCGCCCAACACGAAAAGTACTTCGACGCCGCGCACGTCCTGCCGGTGAGCTGGGTTCCGGGCAGCCTGCACCTGGGCGTCATTCACTGGCTCGTCGACCACCGCCACGGACACAAGCTGGAAGGCGCGCAGGAGGTGGGCCGCGATCTCGCCAGCCGCAACGTGTCCACCACTTTCAAGAGCCTCGATCGCCTGGAGGACCTGAAGACGGCGCTGGTCTCCACGGAGCGCGCCTTCAGCCAGTTCTACTCGCGCGGAAAAATGCACTTCGAGCTCAAGGGCGAGCGCCTCGTGGCGCACCTCACCGAATTCCCGTACGCCACCGGCATCGTCGGCAACTGCCTGGGCGCCGGGCTGGTGGTCTTCTTGAAGACGGGCCACGTCGACGCCGCGCTCTTGTCCGTGGCGGTAGGCGAGCAGACCATCACCTACGAGGTGCGGGTGAAGCTGCCCCCGGGTTGATCAAGCGGCCATGCGGCGCGCGCGCAGGCGGAAGAACTTCTGCAGCGCCTGGGCGTAGTCGGCGCCGGCGTTGAGCTCCACCGAGTCCAGCTGCAGCTTCTTGAACAGTCGGGTGCGCGCATCGCGGCGATCGGTCATGAAGCGCATGAAGCGCCCGCGGATGCGGGGATCCGACGTGTCCACCGTGAAGCGCTCGCCTGTCTCTGGATCCTCGAGATCGACGATACCCAGCGCGGGGAAGCGCTCCTCGAACGGATCCATCACCACCACCGGCACCAGGTCGTGTTTGCGCGCGACGATCCGCAGCGGCTTCTCGAAGTCCTTCGCGAGGAAGTCCGAGATGAGGAAGGTGACGGTCTTCCGCTTGGCGACGTGGGACAGGTAGGTGAGGCCCGCGTCGAGATCCGTCCCCTGCCCTACGGGCCTGGTGGTGAGGATGTCGGTGATCAGCCGCAGCACGTGAGAGCGACCCTTGCGCGGCGGCACCACCTTCTCCACGCGATCCGAGAAGAGGATCAGCCCCACTCGATCGTTGTTGGCGATGGCGGAGAAGGCGATCTGCGCTGCCACCTCGGCGGCGATCTCGGCTTTGCTGCGCTCGCTGCTGCCGAAGAGCCCCGAGGCCGACACGTCCACCAGCAGCACCACGGTGAGCTCACGTTCCTCGGTGAAGACCTTCACGTAGGCGTCATTCATCCGTGCCGTCACGTTCCAGTCGATCGTGCGCACCTCGTCGCCGGGCTGGTACTGCCGCACCTCCGAGAAGGCCATGCCCCGGCCCTTGAAGACGGAGTGGTACTGGCCCGACAGCACCGTGGACACCACCTTGCGGGTGGTGATCTCCAGCTTGCGGATCCGCTTGATGAGCTCGCGCGGAAGCACGGCCGGCCTCCCTCAAGGCACTTCGACGCGCTCGAACACGCGCTGGATGATCCGCTCCGGCGTCAGCTCTTCCGCCTCGGCCTCGTAGGTGAGCGCCACGCGGTGCCGCAGGACGTCGAGGCCGATCGCCTTCACGTCCTCCGGGGTGACGAAGCCGCGGTGCCGCAGGAAGGCGTGCGCGCGGGCCGCCTGGGTGAGCGAGATGGTGGCGCGCGGGCTGGCCCCATACTGGATGAAGTCGGGCAGATCCTTGAGCCCGTACTTCAAGGGCTCTCGCGTGGCGAACACGATGTTGAGGATGTAGTCCTTCACCTTCTCGTCCACGTAGATCCGGTGCATCGCCGCGCGCGCGTTGGCGATGTGCTCGGGGGAGATCACCTTCTCGGCCTTCGGCACCGCGTCGCCCGCCATGCGGTTCATGATCTCCTTCTCTTCTTCGCGCGTCGGGTAGCCCACCTTCACCTTCAGCATGAAGCGGTCCACCTGCGCCTCGGGCAGCGGGTACGTGCCTTCCTGCTCGATGGGGTTCTGCGTGGCGAGCACGATGAAGGGCGACGGCAAGGGGAAGGTCTGGTTGCCGATGGTGACCTGCCGCTCCTGCATCGCCTCGAGCAGGGCCGACTGCACCTTGGCGGGGGCGCGGTTGATCTCGTCGGCGAGGATCACGTTGGCGAAGATCGGCCCCTTGCGCACCGCGAAGCTGGCCGTCTGCTGGTTGTAGATGACGGTGCCGATGAGATCCGCCGGCAGCAGGTCGGGCGTGAACTGGATGCGCTGGAACGCCGCGGCGATCGAGTCCGCGAAGGTGCGCACGGTGAGCGTCTTGGCGAGGCCGGGCACGCCTTCCAGCAGCACGTGGCCGTTGCAGAGCAGGCCGATCAGCACCCGCTCCAGCATCGGCTTCTGGCCGACGATGACCTTCGACGTCTCGAGGAACAACGGCTCGACGAAGGCGGACTCCTTCTGGACCGCCTCGGTGATGGCCTTGATGTCGGTGTTCATGGCGGGTGGATCAGCGCAGCGAGTCCAGCTTGGTGCGCGCGTCGGTCTGCAGCTCGGGCCGCACGTCCGGCGCCGTGGAAGCCACGTACTTCTGGTAGTAGCCGCGCGCGTCGTCGACCCGGTTCATGCCCCGGTAGGCCTCGGCCAGCCCGTAGAGCGGCGAGGACAGCGAGGGATCGAGCTTGAGCGCGTACTGGTAGTCCACCGCCGCCTCGGCGAAGCGCCGCAGGCCGATCAACGTGGAGCCGCGGGCGATGTAGCCGACGGTGAGGGCCGGCTCGAGACGCAGGCACTCATTCAAGGACGCGAGCGCCTCGCCATAGCGCCGCTGGCCGATGAGCTGCACGCCCGACTCGTAGTGCTGGCGCGCCTGGGTGCGGGTGGAGTCGGCCACGGGTCCAGAGCCCGGCGGCTTGTTGGCCTCCTGGGGCGTCGCCCCGCCCGCCTGGGCCATCTTCTGCTGCGCCCGGGCGATGTTGTCGGCCGCGCTCTTGCGCACCGCCGGATCCGGCGACACCTGCTGCACCTTGGCCCAGCGATCGATGGCCTGGGAGTAATAGCCCAGCACCGCGTAGGCGTTGCCCAGCTTGAAGAGCGCTTCCACGTTGTTCGGATCCGCATTGACCGCGTCCTGGTAGGCGAAGGACGCCTCGCGGTACTTCTTTTCGGCCCAGAGCTTGTCGCCCTCGGCCATCTTCTGCGCGGCCGCCGGGGCCATCGCCCCTGTGGGAGGCGGCGCCGCCGCCGGAGGAGGGTTGCTCGCCGCCGCAGCAGCCGCCGGAGCCGCCGCTGCCGCCACGGGCGCCGCCGCCGCCGCGGGAGGAGCCGCCTTGAGCTGGGCGATCGACTCCTTCGCGCGATCGATCCACTTCTGCTCCGACGGCCGCTTCTCCTTCGTGAGGTACGTCTCGTAGGCCTTGATCGCCTTCTCGTTCTGTCCGAGCTGCTTGTAAGACTCGCCGAGGCCGTAGAAGCCGTCGGGGTCGTTCGGATCGAGCGCGGTGTACTTCTCGTAGGCCGTCGCCGCGGTGGCGAAGTCCTGCGTCTTGCGCGTCGCGTAGCCTAAGTTGAACCAGGCCAGCTTGAAGGACGGATCGGCCGCGGTGGCGGCCTTGAACTGGGCGATCGCCTCATCCGCCTTCTTCTGCTTGAAGAGGGCGCTGCCCAGGCCGTTGAGCGCGGCCGCGTAGTTGGGCGTGGCCTTCAGCGCTTCCTGGTACGCCGCCACCGCCTCGTCGTACTTCTGCGCTTCGAGGGCCTTCTCACCCTTCTCGAAGGCCGACTTGGCCGCCGCCGACGGGGTCACCGCCGCGCTCGCGGCCAGCGACGACACCACCACCAGGGAAATCAAAAACTTCCGCATGGCTCACCTCACGAAGGAGTCGCGGGACACACACTCAACGTCCCGACAGCTAGCAAAGTTCAACGCCTGGCGCGATCCCGCGATGAAGGTCAGGCCGGAGCCCCGGACGCGGGCCTCTTGTTCACCAGCCCCGGGACGCTCAGGACGACGATGGCCGCGATGACGAGCCCTGCGCCCGCGGCCTCCTGCCAGTCGAGCGTCCGGCCCAGCCCCAGCGCCCACAGCGACATCGTGGCCAGGACTCCGGCGAGCACGCTGGACGCGCGATTGACCGGCACCGAGAAGGAGTTCTCCGATTTGTCCAGCAGCACCAGCGCTCCGAAGATGCCGGTACCCTGCGAGAGCGCGCCGATGACGACGGCCCAGGGCCACTGGCTGGTGAAGACGAGCTGGGTGAAGCCCGCGCGGATCTCAGCGCTGAACAGCGAGAGCACGAGGAGGCCAAGCAGGGCCGCGGGCGTGGAGACGAGCTGCTCTTCGACGAAGTAGCGCCGTGTCACCTCCACCGAGTCGCTCTTCGCCAGCCTGGACATGAAGCGCAGGCGCACGAAGTACGCGGCGAGGTACGCGGTGACGTCGACGACGGCCACCAGCGGCAGCCGGATGTTCCCGCCCTTCCCGAGGATCGCCACCACCAGCGACGAGAGCGTCAACCCCAGCGCCACCCAGGAGAACCAGCGCACGTGCCTGCCGGAGATCGCATCGACGATGGGCGCCATCATCAGCATGCCGCCGCGCATCAGCAGCATCATGAAGACGATGCTCACGCCGCTGATGGTGTACGCCAGCGTGGTGGTGGTGAGGATGGTGGCCCCGCACAGGCCCGACAGCGCGGTCCACTTCGTCGGCGTGGGGAACTTCAGGCCGAGCACCTCACGCTGCGTCGCGCTCTTCCACCAGCCGGTGGCGAACATGAAGATCACCATCACCACCAGCGAGGTGAAGGTGGACAGCGGAAGGATGGTGTTGCCGGGCACCTTCTCGCCCAGCTTCCCGTCGGACAGGGCCTTGGTCAGCGCGCTGTAGGGCGCGTACGCGGCGAAGTAGCCGAACGCCCACCACCAGATGCTGACGGCACCCCGTTGCTCGCCCACGCCTCGGGGAGTCTAGGAGGCCTGTGACGTGATTGTTACTTTCCCGCGACGCGCCTCACCGCCGCGACGATGGCCGGCACGGTGAGGCCGTACTGCTCGTAGAGGATCTTGTCGGGCGCCGAAGCGCCAAACTTGTCCACGCCCACCGACGCGCCCGCGTCGCCCACCCACGTGCCCGTTGGCGACGCTGCGGGGCTAGCTGAGAGACGGAATTCAGGTCGTTGGGAACAACTCTAGATATTGACAAGCCTAATCGAGGACATGTTAAATACACAAAATGAGCACTTCGGACAGATACGGCCTCGGCCTCCTGCTTTTTTCCACGGCGGTATGTGCGCAGTCCACGCTCGTGCTGGAGCGTTCGACTGATCGCTGGGGAGCCGATTTCAGCGCCACCACGGCGGTTTCAGGCGAGCAGTGCGCGAGCATCTGCCTGGCGAACTCAGCGTGCGCAGCCTTCACCTGGCAAGACAACGCGGGCAGTGGTCAGCCGACGATGTGCTGGCTGAAAGGCGTCGGCACGGTGCCCACCACCAACTCGGCGTTCGTCTCGGGTGCAAAGGGCAACGTGCCTCGGCTTTCTGTCGTAGTCGCGAACATGAACGGCGTCGACAACCTCCCGCTGTATGGCGTGCCCAGCGCCGACTGGAAGACGCGCTTGAGTCGATTCGCAGGGATCGTCGCAGCCTCTGGTGGTCCTCCCGACATCCTTGCGCTTTCCGAGGTCACTGGCTGGCAGTGGTGCTGGGGTGAATGGCGGGTATTCGACTACGACGTATTCGATCTCGTGATGAGCGGTCTTCGCGACCGAACAGGCGTGACGTGACCCATCAGCGACACCGGGATGACGGAGGCCATCGGGTCGCGCACCCTCCGAGAGTTCGGGAGGTCGCGCACGTATGGCAGGCCGGAGGATTTTCAACGAGCAGGACGCACGGCGGTGCCTG
>JBFMHF010000234.1:1339-7319 GCA_040752975.1 Myxococcota bacterium | reverse complement strand
CCGCCGCCCCCCCTGCCACACTGCCCGTCACCGTGCAGCCGCCCGTCACCGCGCAGCCGTCGCCCCCCACCGCACCGAAGCCTAAACCCGTCGTCGTCACTCCCACCGCTCCCGCCCCCGCGCAACCAGCCGCGCCTCCGCCGAGCGCGACCGACGACGTCGGCCTCCTCAACAGCGCGATGGAAGAGGTGCGAGCGGGTCGCTCCGCCGCGGCGCTCGAGCAGCTCGAGCAGCACGAGAAGTCCTTCCCCGACAGCGCACTGGCTCAAGAGCGCGACGTCTTGCGCATCGAGGCGCTGGTGAAGCTCGGTCGCCGCGAGGAGGCCACCCGCCGCGTCGACAGCTTCAAGAAGCGCTGGCCGACGTCCACACACGTCGTGCGCCTCGAGGCGCTGCTCCGCCAGTGAGGCGTCCGTGTGGGCGTGAAGGGACGACTCACCCGAAGGTGAAGAGGGTCAGCCCTCCGGAAGGCTGCAGCAGAGTGCGGGGCCGGTGCTTGTCGTTCCAGTCCTCGACGCGGTTGAAGCCGACGACCGAGAGCGGCAACCCCACCAGGATCATCACGATCCCCAGCAGCATCGGCGGCCCGAAGATGAGCGCCACGGCCAGGCCCGAATCTTCTCCGTACGGACCCATCGCCACCATCGCAATGCCGGTCCCCACGCAGACGGCGACGCCCAGGCCGAGCGTAATCAAGCCACCGATGAGCAGGCCCCGCGGCGGACCTTCGTCATCTGCTACCTGCGGCGCCAGCGCGAGGGGGCTCGGCCAGACCGTCGTGCCCAACAACCAGCCCTGGTGATCGCGCGGCGCGTCGTCGGGGAGAAGCGCGGGCGACGCGGCGACCAGCAGCGCGATGAGCACTGGGGCGACCATGCCCGATCAGTAAGCAGCCGCGGCGAACGCGCAACGGCAGCGGTGGAGGTTGATTCAGCGCAAGCGCTCACCAGGGCTCGAGGGGCCTTTCCCCGGGGAACTGTGCGGCCAACCACGCCTTTGCCTCGTCCCGCCGCGCCTTCCACGCCGGGCCCCCCTTCGCGAAGACGGTGAAGGCCTCCTCGGCCAGCGTGCGTGCGCGTCGCCGGTCCACCGGCAACGTGGCCCGCGCCAGCAGCCACGTCACCTCCGCGCGGTCTCCGGGTGAACCACCCTCGAGCGCCGCGGCCGCCTCCAGCACCGGCCTCGCCTCCGCCGGCCGCTTCAGGGCCAGCAGCGCCTCCGCGCGCACCACGAGGAAGCTCCGCTGCTCCGGGTTCTTCTCACCCGCGGCCTTCGCGTGATCGACGCCTGCCGCGGTGGCGATGGTGAGCGCCGCCGTCGCGTCTCCACGCTCGAACTCGCATCGGGCGAGCCCCAGCCGCGCGATGCTGCCCTGGGGATGCGCCGGTCCCTGCAGCCTCGCGGACACGGCCTGCGCGCGCTCGAAGGCGGCGCGCGCCTGCGGCAACTCTCCCCTCGCCAGGTGCACGTCGCCCAGCGTGGTGAGGAGGTTGGTGAGATCCGGGTGCTCTCCCGCCTTCTCGCGCAGGGCGAGCGCGCGCTGGGCACCGGCCAGCGCCTCGTCCACCTCGCCCAGCTTCACCAGCATCATCGCCAGGTTGTTGAGCGACGACGCCAGCTGCACGTGCTCGGTCCCCAGCGTGGCCTCCCGCAGCTGGAGCGCGCGGCGGTGCAGCGCGGCGGCGTCCTCGTAGCGGCCCTGGGCCTCGTAGACGAGGGCGATGTTGTTGAGCGAGCCCGCGACGTCGGGGTGCATCGCGCCCAGCTGCTTCTCTCGAATCGCCAGCGCACGCTGGTGCGTGGTGAGCGCCTCGTCCAGCCGGCCCAACTGCCACAGCACCAGCCCCCGGTTGTTGTGGGCGTTCGCCACCAACGGGTGATCCGGTCCCACCGCCTTCACCAGGAGAGCCAGGGCCGCGTCTTGCCGCTCGAGCGCGTCGGCGTAGCGCCCCTGCGCCCGGAAGATGACGCCGTCGTAGCTGGCGAGCCGCCCGCGCTCGAGGGGGTGGGCGCCTCCCAGCCGGTCGAGCACGGCTTCGGCTTGCGCCACGACCGCGTGTCCCTCGTCATGACGCCCGAGCCGGCTGCCCACGTACCAGGCGAGATCGACGAGCGCCGCGGCCCGCATCGCGTCGTCATGCCCCCGATCGGCCGCCAGCACCGCGGCGCGCAGCGTGACGTCGGCGGCCTTGGCGTCGCCCGCTTTGCCGCGGAGATCTCCCAGGAGCGCGAGGGCCTCGGCGCGCGCAGGCAGGTAGCCTGTGGCGGCCGCGTCGCGCTCGACCTCCTCCGCCAGCGCCACGCCCTTCGAGAACTGCCCGGTATCCCGCAGGGCCTTGAGCGTGGCGATGCGCGGGCGGAGCGCCTCGACGGCGTCGACGGCCTCCGGCGCAGGCGGCGGCACGAGCGCGAGGAGCAGCTCGACGTCGGCGCACTCGGTCAGCGTCGCCAGCGACTGCGCGGCCGTCACCGCGCGCTCGGCCACCTTCGCGTCGGCGCCGGAGAGCTGCTCCAGCAGCGCCTTCAGCTCGTCCAGGCGACGGTCGAGGCAGCGCATGCGCAGCGTCAGCACCGCGTCCGACTGCTCGCCCCGCACCCGCGCCGCCTCGCAGGCCTCGAAGCGCATCGCGCTCCAGCCCCGCGTCCAGCCGTCGACGGCGGCCACCACTCCTTCCGCGGCCTGGGCGGAGAACGGCGTATTCGTCGCCTGGAGCGCCTGGGCGATCTCCGCGCGCCGCGCGTCATTCCACACCAGGGCAACCGACGCGTCGGCCTGCGCGCACGGCCGCGAGAGCCGGGTGAGCTGCCACGCGCCCACGCCCACCGCCAGGACGAGCACCACTCCACCCACGCGAAACAGGAGGCGCCGGCGGGCCACGCGGGGATCGGCCTGCAGCGCCGCGAGGAGCGCCCCCATCGACGGCCACCGCTCGTCCGGCCGCACCGAGAGGCCACGGAGCAATACCTCCCGCAGCCAGGAGGGCACGTGGGCGCCGGGCGGCGGTGGGGACAGCTTCCCCTGCGGCACGGTGCCGACCAGCTCCTGGTACGAGTTGCCGGCAAAGGGCCGGGCCCCGTACAGCGCCTCATAGAGGGCCACGCAGAAGGAGAACTGGTCGCTGCGCGCGTCGGCGGACCTGCCCATCATCTGCTCGGGCGACATGTACGCGGGCGTGCCCATCACCGAGCCGGGCGAGGTGAGCTCGGTGGACAAGAGGTGCGGGCCCGGGGGGACGGTCGCCCCGAGCCCCTCGTCGTCGCCGACCGGCCCCACGGGCCGGGCCAGGCCGAAGTCCGTCACCTTCACCACGCCGCTCTTGTCGACGAGGACGTTGTCGGGCTTGAAGTCCCGGTGCACCAGGCCCGCGTCGTGCGCGGCGGCGAGGCCACGGCCGGCGCTCAAGAAGCGCTCCAGCACCTCGGCCTGGGTGGGCTTCGTTGCCAGCCACTTCTTCAGCGTGACGCCGTCGACCAGGTCCATCGCCAGGAAGACGTCGTCGCCGAAGACGCCCGCGTCGTGCACCGCCACCACGTTCGGGTGGGAGAGCTGTGCCATCGCCTGGGCCTCGCGGAGCAGGCGCGCCTGCGCCTCACCCGTGGGGAGCTCCGTCGTGGCGAGCAGCTCGCGCCGCACCAGCTTGAGCGCGATGCGCCGGTCCAGCTGGGGATCCCACGCCGTCCACACCTCCCCCATCGCCCCGGCGCCGAGCCGCGCGAGCAGCACATAGCGGCCGACGGACACACCCTTCTCCAGCCCATGCTCGGGTGGGCCGCGGCGCACGGTGGACTCCAGGGCGACGCCCATGAAGCAACGGGGTTGCGTGGCCCGTGCCAACGAAGAAGCGCAGGGATTTCCCGACTCGAGGCGCAGGAAGTGCGCTCCGGCGTGCGGTTGCGCATCCGCTTCCGTCGTTGTCCGGCCGTGGCTGGCGCCCGACTCGCGACATCACAGAGGTACGCGCGCACCGGGACGCGGCTGCACCTCAACGCGGGGCGCTTCGGCGTCTGGCGTCGCTCGTTTGGGCGGCCCGCCGCGACGGACACGCTCGGCGTCCTGGGGAGCCACCGTGCCGGGACTCATCCGGCAGCGGGCTCCGGTGTGTCGTGCTGGCTCGCCGGCGCTCGACAGACGGCACGAAGCGCACCGGGAGACTGCCCCTCCGCCGACTCTGGCCAGCCCCGGTGTCTCATGTGAAAAGCCGCTCATGCCGCGCGCCCTGGCTCCTCTCGCGAACTCCCGCGCCAGCGCAGCGGCCAGGGGTCGCGCCTCTCCTCGCGCTGCAAATGCGTTGCTCGGCTGCACTCACGCGCGTCGAAGCGCCAGCCTCCGCGCCCTCGTGACGGCCTTGTTCCTCTCCGCCTGCACCTCGGCGCACACCACGCAGGCGCGACAGGCAGAGCGCGACGGGCGTCTGGAGGAGGCGTGGCAGGCCTGGGCCGCGCGGCTGGCGGAGAGTCCGGCCGACTCCGAGGCCCTGGCTGGCTACCAGCGCGCGAGCGACGCCCTGGTGCAACGCGAGCTCTCGTCTCTCGACGCAGACGTGCGCGAAGGGCGGCTCTTCGAGGCCCTCGCCTCCTACGCCCGGGCACGACGCTTTGCGGTGCCCGCCGCGCGGGCCCTCGACGCCCCCGCGGGTGGAGACGGAGGCTCCCTTGTCCCAGACGCGGCGCGAGGCGGTGAAGCCCCGGCCACGCGGGGCGAACTCCTGACGCCCGCGCTGGCCCACGCCCGGCAGGCCCTCACGCAGGCCGTCGAAGCACGGCTCGACTTCCACCTCTCCGTCGGCCAACCGTTGAGCGCCGGGAAGCTGCTCGCAGGCCTCTCGCCCAGCCTGCAGGCCGTTGGCCTGGGGGACGTCGTGGCGACGCGGACGAAGGAGGTCCGTGCGGCCGGAAGCCGCCGCTGCCTCGCGCTCGCTCAGGTCGCCAGCACCCCGTGGCTCGCCCGCTTCGCCGAATTGGCCTGCGTCGCCTTGCGGGCGCCGACGCCGCGCGTCCCCGTTCCGCCCGAGGCCCGCCGCGAGCTGCGGATCGACACCTCGGCCGTGCGCGGCGCCAGCGACTCGTCGGCCGACAAGCTGCGCGACGCGGCCCGGGCCGCCTTCGCCCGCACCGCCTGGTACGACGCCCGCGCTTCGGGCGAGGTGGAGGGCCGGGTGACGGCCGTGCTGGACAGCCGCGTCACCTCGACGCCGATGGATCTCACCGTCTCGTGGAGCGAGACGGAGACCTACTCGACGACGGAATACCAGACGGAGACGTACCAGGAGCCCTACACCACGACGGAGTCGTACACCTACGGCTGCTACTCCGGCTCGAAGTACACGACGTGCACCGGCACCCGCACCGTCACCCACTACCGCACCGCCACGCGCAGCGTGCCGAAGACGGTGACGAAGACGCGCGTCGTCGGGAGGTCCACCACCATCCCGGCGCGCAAGGAGCAGGCGGCCCACCGCGCGCGCGTCTCGTGCACCGTGGCGTTGCCCGGCACCACGCGGGCGCTGGAGGTGGCGTGGGAGGACTCGGCCGAGAAGGACGGCGTCGCCCACGACGTGACGGATCCCCGCGCGTCACTCGTTCCGCAGCGCTCCGGCATCCCCACCGCTGCCGACTGGGAAGATCGCCAGGCGCGGCGCCTCTACGACGCGCTCGAGGCCCGCCTGCGTCGCTGGTGGAGCGACAGCTTCTGCGTCACGGGCGAACAAGCGCCCGAGACGGCGGCTCGCTGTCTGTTGGGCAGCGGAGACGTTCGCCCCCAACCCGACGCGCGCATCGCGCTGGCGCGCTTCCTGGGAGAGCCTCCCGCGTTGGTAGACGAGCTGCTCGCGCCTCTCACTGCCCGCGCGACTGCGTCAACCTCGGACCGCCCCGCGGACGACTTGAGCCAGACTCACGGGCTGTGACGAGCCGACGACGACCTCCGACCGCGCCGCGGACGACTCAGCCAGACTCACGCGCAGCGACGAGCCGACGACGA
>JBFMHF010000234.1:0-1239 GCA_040752975.1 Myxococcota bacterium | reverse complement strand
GACGAGCCGACGACGACCTCCGACCGCGCCGCGGACGACTCAGCCAGACTCACGCGCAGCGACGAGCCGACGACGAATCTTCGACGGCCCCGACGGCGACTCGAGCCAGCCGACGGCCTGTGACGAGCCGGCGACGATCTCCGACCGCCCCGACGACGACTTGAGCCAGACTCACTTCCTGTGACGAGCCTCGCGCTGCTCCTCTTGCTGAACGCCGGGCCCACCACCTGGGGCCTGCGCTGGGCGGCGCCGCCGGAGTGCAGGCAGGCGGCCGACGTCTCCCGCGCGGTGGAGGACAAGCTGCACCGTCCCGTCTTCGGCGCAGAGCCCGCCGTGCTGGTGGACGGCGTCGTGGAGCGCTTCGAAGGGGACTGGCGCGCGCGCATCTCGCTGGTGGACGCACAGGGCACGGTGCTGGGCACGCGCGAGGTGACGAGCCGCGAGAGCGCCTGCGCGTCGCTGGACGACAAGGTGACGCTGGTGGTGGCGCTCCTCATCGATCCCTCCGCCGCGCTGGGGCCTCCGCCGGTGCTGCCGCCCGCCCCCGCGCCCGCGCTTCCACCGCCTCCGCCCACCTCGCCGGCCGGGCTGTTTCCGTCCGAGCGCAAGGCGCGCCTCCTCGTGGAGTCCGACGCCCCGCCGCTGGAGGT
The DNA here is from genome assembly GCA_040752975.1 of Myxococcota bacterium. GTDB lineage: Bacteria > Myxococcota > Myxococcia > Myxococcales > Myxococcaceae > JADLDB01. Next base: position 589 of record JBFMHF010000234.1, on the reverse strand, counting down.
CCGCCGCGTCGTACACCAGGGCATCGCCGAGGGAGGCGCCCACGCGAGCCGGCTCACCGGCATCACCACCATCTGCAGCGAGCCGTGCGACGTGCCGGTCACGCCCGGCGAGGGCTACTTCGTCGTGGGCGACGGTGTCCTCACCTCGGCGCGCTTCGAGGTGCCCGATGCCCCGTCGGTGTTGCTCAAGGTGACGACCGCCAGCACCGCCCGGCTGATCTGGGCCGCCACGGCGGCGACGGTGGGACTCCTCGCCACCCTCGGGTGTGGCGTTGCCGCGCTCCTCGTCCGGGAAAACCCGCCGGCCACCGGCGCCCTCGTCGGCTGCACCGCGGCCGGCGTCGTCTCGATGAGCCTGGGCTTCCTCTTCGGCCTGGGGCTCAAGACGGAGGTCGACGTGGTGCCGGGCGGCCAGCGGTCGACTCGGTAGCCGTCGGGTTAGACTTCAGGGACTTCGTGCGCACCGCGCTCCTCAGCATCCTCCTCTGCTTCGCCGGTTGCCGGGCCGGCCTGCCCGAGGAGAGGGACGCCAGCGCTCCTGTTCCAGACAGCGGGCCTCCCCCCCCGACCGAAGACGCGGGCCCTCCCC
>JBFMHF010000233.1:0-7341 GCA_040752975.1 Myxococcota bacterium | reverse complement strand
CCGACGTCGGGGGTGCCGGGCGTCACTTCCTCTTCTTCGGCTTCTTCGTCTTCTTCGCCGGCGGCGGAGGGGCCTCCGGCTCGGGCGCTGGCTCCGGTGCGGCCTCCACCGCGGGGGGAGGTGCAGCCTCGACCGGCTCGAGCGAGGGTGGGTCGCGGTCCATTCCCCCGGCGGCGCGGACGACTTCGGGGTCCGGCCCGACGGCGGGAAGCGGCTGGGCGCTGGCGTGCACCTTCGCCACGTCCTTCACGGCGAACTTCTCCACCTCGCGCGCCGACGTGTGGCGCAGCTTCACGTAGGTCCACGGCGGCGTCTCGTGGCGCGCCCCGCGCACGTCCGGCGGGAGCGGCGCCCACCCCACGTGCCCGTCGCCGGTGCGCCACTCCACCCACGCAGCGCCCCACGTCTCGGCGGGATCGGGCCACCACAGCCACCCGAGGTCGTCGGCGGAGAACCAGCGGCCGGTGTGGAACACCCACTGGCCCCAGTACCACTTCGACTCGAAGACCCAGCCGTCCTTCCCGTACACCCAGCCACCGCCGCTGACGTAGGGCATGAAGTCCTGGCCCACCTCCGTGGCGTGCGGGTGCCACACCTTTCCCCAGGGGGCGACGACGATCCACTCGCCGTGCTTCCGTAGCTCGGCGCGCACGTCCACCTTCGGCGGCTCGACGGGCGGCGGCGGCTTCGAACAACCCACGCCCAGCGTGACGGCGAACACGAGAAGTGGGCCAGCTCGGTGCGTCCGGTTTCGCGAAGTCATGGACGACCGATGTTGACACAACCTCGCCGGGCGAGCGCTGACATGCACTCGCCCAGGGGCCCAGTCGTTTCCGCGGCGGAGCCGACGGGGCGTTCTGTGCAGTGCAGTGAAGCAGCGCCCAACAGCTCAGGGCTGCACGGACAACACGCCGCGCCGCAAGAGCTCGCCGAGGGCCGCGGTGACGTCTTCCGCCTCGAGCCCAACCTGCTCGGCCAGCGCGTCGAAGCTGCTGGGCGCCTGCCGCACCCCTTCCAGCACCTTCAGCTCTCCGGGCGTGGCGAGGCGGGCAAACAGCTGCGCCAGCTCCTCGTTGAAGTAGAGGCGCCCGGGGTCCTGAATGGCGCGGGCCAGCAGTCGGGCGTGGTCCTTCCGCAGCCCGTCGCACACCACGTCCACCACGTCGTACAGCCACGGCGCGGCCGCGGGCACCTTCATCTCGGCGAAGACGAAGCGGCCTTCCCCACGGCTGGACAGCACAGCTTCCAGCGCTACCGGGCCCGTCACCCGCAGGCTGCCCGTCTGCGCCACCGCCTCGAGGAACTGGCCCTTGGCCACCGTCACCTCGTAACGGCCGAGCGCGTCTTCCAGCTCGAGCCGCCCCGCGCAGTCCAGCTCGGCCAGCGCGCGCAAGAGCCACACCGGGCCCACCGCGCGGAGCTCCACCCTCGTCTCGCGGAAGGCCTCGAGGCTCTCCCACGTCGTCGCGCGCGGGCCCGCCAGCAGCGAGGCGGCCTGCAGGAGTTCCTTCGCCCGGCCCGACTTCTTCAAGTACGCGCGCGCGCCGGCGCGGGCCGCCTTCAGCGTGTCCACCTCGTCGTCGTGCGCCGACAGCACCACCACCGCCGACTCACGCGCCACCACGTCTTCGCGCAGCTGCCGCAGCAGGCCCCAGCCGTCGAGGCGCGGGAGGCCCAGGTCCACCACGATGAGGTCGTACGACTTCGCGAGCGCCCGCTGGAGACCTTCCGCGCCGTCGGCGGCCGTCTCCACCTTGAAGCCGGCGCTCGCCAGCTGCCGCGAGACGAGCGCGCGCACCGAGTCCTCGTCTTCCACCACCAGCACCGACGTGCGCGGGCCCGGCTTCGCCAGCGCGCGGCCCGTCGGGTCGGTGCTGGTCCCCTCCGCCCACCGCACCGGCGCGTCGTCCAACTCGAGCATCTGGTCCAGCGCCGGCACACCTTCCAGCGGCCCGAAGCGCGCGTCCTTGAGCTCGCCGCCCACGAAGCTGGCGCGCGCCTCGAAGGGCGTGTCGGGGTAGATGACGACGGTGCCTTCCAGCTTCGCGCGGCGGGCGAAGGCCAGCAGGCGCGTGCGCGGCCCGGCCGTCTGCACCAGCGTCTCGAGGCACTCGTCGAGCAGCGTCTTCACGCGGGGCGCCGGGTCGCGCGTCCACGGCAGGCGCCAGACCTCCACCACGCCCACGCGCAGCCAGCGGAGGATGTTGGGCACCGACACGTCTTCCAGCGCGGCCACCACCGGCACCGAGAAGGTGGCGCCGGACGAGCGCAGCTTGAGCAGGGCCTGCCGCCCGGTGCCGCGCGCGTACGTCTCGCCCAGCACCAGCAACTCCGGCCGCCATGACAGCACCTGCTCGTGCAAGCCGTCGATGGTGGCCTGGGCGTGCACCAGGTAGCCGGCGCGCTCGAGCCGCCCCACCAGGTCCGCCCGCACGGCGTCGTCCGCCAGGGCCACGAAGACGCGGCGCTGGAGGTCCAACGTCGGAAGCTCGCCGGTGGGCTCAACGGGGTCCATGAGGCGGCTGCCTTCTCACCTGTCCGGGCCCCTGAGTCAAAGCCGGCGCGATGTGTCCCGTGGCCCGGGCTCGTGCGCGGTCGGCGGCGCTGTCTGAGCGCCAGCGAGGCGATTCCCAACCTGATGGGGAGCCTGCCGTCGTTGCTCCAACCCCCCGCGCATGTGGCGCGGGTAGCGAAAGGTGCCGCCTCGCGTCGACTGCCGCTTCCCCGCGCCCGCTGACGGCGCTGTGCGCCATGCCCAACCTCGAGGCGCGCAGCCACGTGCGCCGAGCGGACCGGCTTCAAGGCAGCCGCTGATGACGCTGGGTGGGTGTCCCGTTTCAGGGCGCACAGCCACACGCGTCGAGCGGACCGGCTTCAAGCCCTCCGCGCACCCGCACCGCTGATGACGCTGGGTGGGTGTCCCGTTTCATGGCGCACAGCCACACGCGTCGAGCGGACCGGCTTCAAGCCCTCCGCGCACCCGCACCGCTGATGACGCTGGGTGCACGTCCTGTCTCATGGCGCGCAGACACACGCGCCGAGCGCACCTGGTCGTCCCGGCCTCAAGGCCCGCACCCGCTGCCGGCGACGGGCGCCTCCGGGCAGCTCCGCCGGTGTAGTGTCTGCCGGATGACTCGCCGACTGCTGCTGGTGGGAGTGATGCTCTCCGTGCTCGTCGCGTGCTCCAACGCACCCCCGGCTGAGGACGGCGGCGCAGGCGGTGGCGCCACGGGAGGCGGAGGAGGAGGCGCCGGTGGCGGCCTGGGCGGTGGAGGCGGCGACGGCGACGCGGGCGAAGGCGGAGGAGTCGGGGGCGGAGGCGGAGAAGCGGACGCGGGCGACCTGGACGGCGGTGACGTCGACGCGGGCCTCGATGGCGGCGCGGAGGACGCGGGCTGTGGCGGCGCGGCGCAGCTGGCCTTCGTGTCGGCGCCGCAGACGCTGGAAACACAGACGTGCAGCGCGGTGGTGCGCGTGCAGTTGCAGGACCGCTGTGGCGCGCCCGTCACCGCGTCGGCCAACGTGCCGCTCGCCTTCTCCTCCGGCACCACCACCTTCGAGCTCTTCAACGAGGCGGGCTGCATCAGCACGCCCGCCCAGTGGTTCCTCGCCGCGGGCGCGACGGAGCGGACCTTCCATGTGCGCGACACCGCGCCGGGCGTGCGAGCCCTGCACGTCACCTCGCCTGGCCTCGACGGCGGCTCCCAGGCCTTCACCTTCACCTGTCCCGCCGGCCAACTGGAGTGCCCGGACTCCTGCGTGCCCGCAGGCGGCTGCTGCGGCGACGGCGACTGCGTGGACGCCGGCCTGCCGTGGGTGTGTAACTCGAGCCACGTCTGCGAGCCGCCGCCGTGCACCGGCTTTCCCGCCAACTGCACCACCTGGGATGACCGCACCGCCCCGACCGCGAGCCGCACCATCACCTTCGGCAGCACGGGCTACTCGCCGAAGTGCATCCGCGTCACCACCACGCAGGACGTCACCTTCTCCGGCAGCTTCTCCATCCACCCGCTGCAGCAGACGTGCGGGCCTTCGGACCGGAACATGACGACCACCTTCGGCACGACGAAGGTGGTGCGCTTCCCCAACTTCGGCACCTACGGCTACCGCTGCGCCAACCACCCCGTCTTCGAGCAGGGCGCGGTGCGCGTCCCCTGACTTCGAACGGGCGCGGCCAGCAGATTTTCGCGCCGCCTCGCCCCTCCTTTTGTCAGAGTGCCCAGACGGGAGGGACACCACATGACAGGCAGGCACTTCGGCGCGCTCCTCGGCGCGGCGGCATTCATCACCTCGACGGCGGCGCACGCCTTCTGCGGCTTCTACGTCGCCGGCGGAGGCGCGGAGTTGTTCAACAACGCGACCCAGGTGGTGCTGATGCGCGACGGCACGCGCACGGTGCTGTCGATGCAGAACAACTACCAGGGGCCGCCGGAAGACTTCGCGATGGTGGTGCCGGTGCCGGTGGTGTTGAAGAAGGAGAACGTGAAGACGCTGCCGCGTGACGTCTTCGCCCGCGTGGACACGCTCGCCGCCCCGCGCCTCGTCGAGTACTGGGAGCAGGACCCCTGTGCGGCGCGCGAAGAGGAGAAGCGCCGCTTCGAGGAAGCGGAACTGGAGAAGATGGCTCCGGCCGAGTCGGGGGGCCGGCCCCGCGACCTCGGGGTGAAGGTGGAAGCCCAGTTCGAGGTGGGCGAGTACGAGGTGGTGGTGCTGTCCGCGAAGGACGCGCTGGGCCTCGACACCTGGCTCAAGCTGAACAAGTACAAAATCCCCGACGGCGCCGAGCCGCTCTTCCGCCCCTACATCCAGCAGGGGATGAAGTTCTTCGTGGCGAAGGTGAACGCGAAGAAGGTGACGTTCAAAGACGGCATGGCGATGCTCTCGCCGCTGCGCTTTCACTACGACAGCGAGAAGTTCGAGCTGCCGGTGCGCCTGGGCCTCATCAACGCGAAGGAGAAGCAGGACCTCATCGTCCACATCCTCGCGAGGAACCAGCGCTACGAGGTGGCCAACTACCCGAACGTCACCATCCCCACCAACATCGACCTGGTCCCGAGCGCGAAGAGCGAGTTCCCGTTCTTCTACGTGAGCCTCTTCGACCAGACGCTGAAGAAGCACCCCAACGCCGTCATCACCGAGTACGCGTGGCAGGCCTCGTCGTGCGACCCCTGCCCCACCGCGCCGCTGGAAGAGGGGGACATGCTGACGCTGGGCAAGGACGCGCTCAACCCGCGCAAGGAGCGCGAAGACGCCCAGTGGAACCCTGCCGAGCAGTTCGTCTTGACCCGCCTCCACGCGCGCTACGACAAGACGTCGCTCGGCGAGGACCTGGTCTTCAAGGCGGCGGGCCCCATCGAAGGGGGGCGCGAGTTCGACCGCGAAGGGGAAGGGCTTTCGCAGGCCGCGCGGCCCGCCGAGTACAACAACTTTCAGGGGCGCTACGCGATTCGCTACCCGTGGACTGGGCCGGTGGCCTGCAGCGACCCCTTGTGGGGCCAGTGGGGTGGGCCGCCCGGTGGAGCGCCGCCTCCCCCCGCCGCCGCCAGAGACACCGCCTTCGTGAAGCGCGACGAGGCGCTGCTGGCGAAGCTGTCCGAGGCCGCGGTGCCCGCCTTCGAGCTCAAGGGGAAGAAGCCGCTGTCGGGCGTGGCGCTGCGCGAGAAGAAGGCCGACGAGAAGAAGCCGGAGCCGAAGAAGGAAGAGGCCCCGCCTCCGCCCGCGCCGGAGAAGAAGTGGTGGCAGTTCTGGAAGTAGTCAGTCCGGACTGAGTCGCACCTGCGCGGGCTGACTGCGGTCGGGGTGCGGCCTGCGCATGGCGTTGCGGGAGTCGGGCGAAGCCCTGCGTCACCACTCGTCGAGCCAGGCCTCGAGCCCGACGGCCAGTACGCCCGGAGCGACGGTGCGCGCGCGCGCGTCGCCGGGGTGGACGATGAGCGCGCGGTGGGGCCGCTTCTTGAGGGCCGCGGAGAGCGTCTGAAGCGGGCGGGCCATCTCCGGCGTGATGGTCTTCGTCGCCTTCGCCTCGACCAGGTCGACGCTCCCACCGGCGCGGGGCACGAGGAAGTCGACCTCGAGGCCCTGTTGATCGCGAAAGTGGTAGAGCTGCACCACGCCGCCGGCGTTGAGCTGCGCCTTGGCAATCTCCGTGGCGACGAGGGTTTCGAAGACGGGCCCGTGAAACGCAGAGCGCGCGAGCGCCCCCCGGTCGGTGATGCCCAGGAGGTGGCACAAGAGGCCGGTGTCCGCCCAGTAAAGCTTCGGGCTCTTGATGAGCCGCTTCTCGAAGTTCTCGAAGTACGGCGGCACGGAGAGCACCACACCTGTGGTCTCCAGCACCGACAGCCACTGTCCGACCGTGGGGATGCTCACGCCCAGGGGAGCGGCGAGCTCCGTGCGGTTGAGCAACTGGGCGTTGCGTGCGGCCACCAGCCCGAGGAAGCGCCGGAACGTCGAGAGGTCCTTCACCTGCGTGACGGACCGCACGTCGCGCTCGAGGTAGGTCTGCAGGTACGACTGGAACCAGGTCGCCGCCACCTTCGGGCGCGCCCACACCTCGGGGAAGCCGCCTCGGAGGAGGTCCACCTCGTGCAGCTCCGGCACCGAGAGCGGCAGCATGCGGAGGACGGCGGCGCGCCCCGCCATCGACTCCGATAACCCCTCCATCATCGAGAAGTCATGGGAGCCGGTGAGGAGCCATCGGCCCGTCGCTCGTGGCCGCGCGTCGACACGCGCGCGGATGTAGGGCAGCAGCTCGAGGGCGTTCTGAATCTCATCGAGGATGACGGGGAGCCGGACCTCGTCCAGGAAGCCTCGTGGGTCGGCCTTCACCTGTGCCAACACGTCTGGGGCCTCGAGGAGACGGTAGTCGGCCTCGGGGAAGGTGTGGCGCAGGCAGAAGGTCTTCCCGGCGCGCCGAGGGCCGGTCAAGACGACCGCGGGGAAGCCTCGCGCGGCGCGACGCAGCGGCTCGGCCAGGCGGCGGGTGATTTGACGCACTTGAGAAATCTAAAGTGCCACTTTCGATTTCTCAAGAGCTCGCTGGTCGCGCGGGCGTCCTCGGGGCGGGCGCGCGCAGACCTCCCATCGGGTTGTCGCCCTCGCCGCCGTCGCCACTTGCAGCTTTCAGCCGACAAGCGCACGCTCTCGTCTTGGGGGACAATGGCCAGGGGGGGGCGAAATGAGCAGATTCATTGCGAAATGGCTCGTCGTGATGGTGGTGGCTGCCGGGTGCTCCGGAGGTGGTGGGGGCGGGACAGGCGGTGGCTCCGTCGGCGGCGGTGGCGGCTCCGTTGGTGGCGGTGGCGGCTCCGTCGGCGGCGGCGGCGGGTCCGTCGGCGGCAG
>JBFMHF010000232.1:0-7358 GCA_040752975.1 Myxococcota bacterium | reverse complement strand
ACACCCCGCCATCGCTGGAGCCGCCGTCGCTGGTCCCGCCGTCGCTCAGCCCACCATCACCGACGCCCGAGTCGCCCGCGTCGGGATCGCCAGCGTCGCCGAACACGGGATCAGGCGGCACCTCGATGGGCAGCTCGATGGGCGTCGAGGTCGCCAGCAGGTCCCACGGCACGAGCTTGTAGTTGGCGGTGGCGTTGTCCTGGATCACGAAGAGCCCGCCGTCGAAGCCCGGGAGCCGATTCGGCACGACGTCGCAGTACAGCGGGTACCGGACCACGCGCGAGCCGCTCTCGACCTGAAAGCGCGTGACGTACACCACCTGAGAAACTCCGGTGAGCGCGTGCACCGTCACCTGATCCAGCGTCGGCACGGTGGTGAGGAGCAGCCCGCCGCCGTCGGAGAGCGGGTAGAAGGTGAGCCCGTTGACCAGCCCTCCGAAGTCGCCGCCGTCCACCGAGGCGATCGGGTCGACGGTGCCCAGCAAGGGGAAGACGCGGAAGAGCCCCTGGGCAGGAATGGCGACGTAGAGATCGCCGGAGCGGTCGTCGAAGACCATCGCGGACGGCACGCCGGGCAGCGTGATGTTCGGCCGGCTGATGACGCCGATCTGATCGTTGGTGTCGTCCACCAGCACGAAGTGGCGCAAGGTGCCGGCGGAGTTGTCGACGACGACCTCCGCCCCGGCGTCGGGGAGCCGGCGCATGGCGAGCGCTCCGGGCGTGGGTGCGTTGACGACGGTCGAGGTGACGTCGACGACGCCCTGAGTCAACGTCGGCCTGCCGAACACCACCTGCTGCATGACCCACGAGGCAGCGGAGATGATGGTGGCCCCCGCGGGAAAGCCCAGTCCGGTGCGCGAGTCGACCCCGTGCATCGCGCCGTACGGCACGATCTGCCGGAGGCCGCCGTCGAGCCCGTAGGCGTAGAGGCCATTCTGAATCGGGTCGGTCGCGACGATCAGCGGTTGGCTGAGCGCGGTGCTGTAGTCGACGACGATGGCGAGATCGCCCGAGCTGTTGGTGGGGATGGGGGTGGTCTCGGCCACGAAGGGCACCTGCGCGGCGGCGAGACACGACCCCAGCAGCACCACGGACGTGAGGAAGCGTTGGCTCATGCAGAGGGTCGCCATTGTGTCACACCTTCACCCCGGACCGGGGCAGACGCGGCCGGCGCACATCGTCCCGCTGAAGCAGGTGCGCCCATCACAGTCGAGATCGGCACAGTCCACGAGCCCGTCGCCGTCGTCGTCCGCGCCGTTCGCGCACTCGCTCTCGGGCGGGAAGCAGCCACGCACCTGGCCCGCGTCGGGGCCGCCATCCGGGCCGCCATCCAGACCGCCATCGGTGCCCCCGTCGAGTCCGCCATCACCGGCGCCCGCGTCCGCCGTGACGACGCCGCAGCGGCGCGTGGGAGGCATGGGCGTCAGGCAGGGCTGGCCGAAGCAGCCGTCGTCCTCGCAGTCGGGGCGCGAGTCGAGATCGTTGTCCACGCCGTCGTCGCAGCGGGTCTCGTCGCAGACGCCCGACAGGCAAGACGTGCCGGCGTCGCACGCGCGGGAGCAGCCCCCGCAGTGGGCCTCGTCGGAGGAGAAGTCGAAGGCCTCGTCCACCCTCCCGTCGCAGTTGTCGTCGAGGCCGTTGCACGCCTCGGCGGTGGGTGCCTTGAGGCGCTGGCAGGCGAGCGCGCCCACCACGCAGGTGACGGAGCCGGCCGCGCACTCGCCGAGCTCCGAGGTGAGGCAGGAGTTGCCTTCCTCGGGGAAGGACTCGTCGACCCGGCCGTCGCAGTTCTCGTCGCTGCCGTTGCACGTCTCGGTGTCGACGCACTCGCCGTCACGGAAGCAGAGCGCCCCGCCGGCGAACTGGGGGCGACACTCCCAGCCGGCGCCGCAGTCCTTGTCCTCGGTGCAGGAGAAGCGACCCTGGTCGGGGTTGACCGAGGAGCGACAGGCAGCGAGGCCCAGCGCCAGGAGAAGCAGCGCGACATGGCGGTGCATCAGAAGCGCCCTCCCACCAGCACACCGGCGCCGCCGGGAGTCGCGACAGGCGCCACGTCTACGGGGACCGGGTTCTTCACGTCGAGGATGATGAAGACGACCGTGGCGGCCGCCGCGGCGCCAGCCACTCCGAAGGCGATGTTGGCGGCCGTCGCGTTCGACTGGGCGGTGAGCGCGTCCTGCCGCGTGCCCTGGTACACCATGGTCGCCTCGTCGTAGCCGTTGAGCAGGGCCTTCTCCTGGCTCCTCGCGGTGAGGCCGAAGTACAGGCCCAGCCCGCCCGCGACGAGGGCCGTGCCCCCGGCGACGTAGGTGTACCAGGACAGGCGAACGCGGGTGTCGGGCGCAGCGGGGCCGTCCTTCTTCACCAGGCCGGGCACGACGTCCTCGTCGGCGATCTCCCCCGGCTTGAGGAGGAGCTTGAAGCTCTCCACCGTCTCCTTGTTGGGCTCCACGTCCAGCAGGCGCGTGATGGGCAGGTACTTCTTCCGCTCCAACTTCACCTCATGCTTGCCGGGCTTCACCGTGAGCGTCACCGGCGTGACGCCGACGAACTCGCCGTCGACCGTCACCTGCGCGTCGGTCAGGTTGGACTTGATCGTCAGGCTGCCGCGCGCCTCGCGCTCGCCGCGCAGCAGCGGGGGCACCACCTGATCGACGTCTTTCTGGAAGCGGCGCGCGGCGATGAGGATGGGGCGATCGACGTCGGCGACGACGGACAGCGCCTTGAGGTCCAGGAGCCACAGCTTGAGGAGGTAGTTCTTCTCGTCGCGATCGAGCTTGCCGGTGACGACCCGCGCCACGCCGAGCTGGCTCAAGACGTCGGCCGCGCACGCCACGTTGCCGGCGCACTTGCGCAGCAGCTCGTACTTCTTGGGGTCGACCTTCGCGCGCAGCTCCTCGGGCTTGAGGATCTTGAGCTTCTGCGCCTCCGCGGCCTGCACGATGCTGCGGGTCACCTGGGCGCCCAGGCCCATCATCAAGTCGGGCGCGTCGACGTCGACGATGGCGAGGGGGCCCGGCGCGGCAGCGAGGGTCGCCAGCAGGGCTGGCCAGGCGAGGGGCATGCGTGGAACATACCGGACACATGGCGTCAGTCGAGCAAGAGCCGCAGGGCGAGGAGGATCCCGAGGACCTCGAGGACGAGGCCGGGTTCGTGCCGGAAGGTGAAGCGCCCCCCGAGAGCGACCTGGTGCTCATGCGCTACACGGTGGAGCCGAACTACGCGGGCTGGCGGCTGGACAAGTACCTCTGCGAGAAGATCCGCCGCGCGTCGCGCACCCGCGTGCAGCAGATCATCGAGAAGGACCTCGTCTTCGAGCGCAAGCTGAAGCCCTCGACGCTGGTGTGGCCGGGGCTGACGTTCGAGCTGCGCCGGAGGCTGCGCCGCGAGCCGACGGTGCCGCCGCCGGAGGCGCTGCGGGAGGTGTACCTGGACGAAGCGATCCTCGTGGTGGACAAGCCGGCCGGCCTGCCGATCCACCCGACGGCGCGTTACCACCACGGCACGCTCGTCTCGCAGCTGACGGTGAAGCACGGGAAGGACTTCCGCGCGGACCCGGCGCACCGGCTCGACCGCGAGACGAGCGGCCTGGTGGTGTGCGGGCGCACGCTCGAGGCCTGCCAGCGGCTGGTGAAGGCCTTCAAGGACGGGGCGGTGGAGAAGCAGTACCTCGCGGTGGTGGAGGGCTGGCCGAAGGACGACGTCTTCGAGGTGGACGCGCCGATCGCCGAAGGGACGGCGCTCATCCGCATCGCGGTGCGCATCGATCGCCAGGTGGGCAAGCCGGCGAGGACGCGCTTCCGCGTCGAGCAGCGCTTCGAGCGCGACGGGGCGAAGTTCGCGGTGCTGCGGTGCTTCCCCGAGACGGGGCGGCAGCACCAGATCCGCATCCACGCGCAGGTGGCGGGCTTCCCGCTCGTCGGAGACAAGATGTACGGGCCGGACCCCGGGTACTTCGATCGCTTCTCGAAGCGGTGCCTGGAGCCCGACGCGTGGGAGCGGCTGCGGCTCGAGCGCCACGCGCTCCACGCGGCGTTCCTGGCCTTCAGGCACCCGGCGACGGGACAGCGGGTGGTCTTCGAGTCGCCGTTGCCGGAGGATCTGCGCGCCTTCGTCGAGGGGCGCCCGATCGCTGAGGCGACCTGACCCCGGAGCTCACCTTTTGCCGGCCTCGTCATGATCCACAATGTGCCCCCAATGACCGTTCAGGGGGTACGTACCCGGAGCGCTCAGCTCGCCAGCGGCGTCGGGTACTTCCCGCTGAAGCACGCCGAGCAGAACGAGCGTCCTTCTGGATCGCCCGCGGCGGTGTGCAGGCCGGGCAGCGACAGGTAGCCGAGCGAGTCCGCGGTGACGTACCTGGCGATCTCCTCCACCGTGTGCGAGGCGGCGATCAGCTCCTGCCGGCTGGGCGTGTCGATGCCGTAGAAGCACGGCCACGCGGTGGGCGGGCTGGAGATGCGCAGGTGCACTTCCTTCGCGCCGCTGGCCCGCAGCATCTTCACGATCTTCCGCGAGGTGGTGCCGCGGACGATGGAGTCGTCCACCACCACCACCCGCTTCCCGGCCAGCGTCGACACCACGGGCGCCAGCTTCAGCTTCACCCCGAAGTGCCGAATCGACTGCTGCGGCTCGATGAAGGTGCGCCCGACGTAGTGGCTGCGAATGAGGCCCAGGTCGTAGCGCAGCCCGCTCTGCTCCGCGTAGCCGATCGCCGCCGGCACGCCGGAGTCCGGCACCGCGATGACGATGTCCGCTTCCGCCGGCTGCTCCTTCGCCAGCACCCGCCCCAGGTTCTTGCGCACCTCGAAGACGCTCTTGCCGAACACCTGCGAGTCGGGTCGCGCGAAGTACACCAGTTCGAAGACGCACCGCCCCGCCGGCCGCTTCTCCAGAGGGAAGCTGGACTTGAGCCCGTTCTCGTCGATGACCAGCACCTCGCCCGGCTCGAGCTCGCGCAGGAACTCGGCTTCGATGAGGTCGAGCGCCGTCGTCTCGCTGGCCACCACGTACGCGTTCTTGAGGCGCCCCAGCACCAGCGGCCGGAAGCCGATCGCGTCGCGCACGGCGATGAGCTGCCCGTCATTCAAGAAGACCATCGAGAAGGCGCCGTCGAGGTGGCGCAGCGCGTCCACCACCCGCCCCTCGAAGGTGTTGGCCTTCGAGCGCGCGATGAAGTGGATGACGTTCTCCGTGTCCGCGTCCGACTGGAAGATGGCGCCCGACTGCTCGAGCCCTTTGCGCGTCGCGTCGGCGTTGACGAAGTTGCCGTTGTGGGCCACCGCCAATTGCCCGCCCGCGAAGCTGACCAGGAAGGGCTGCGCGTTGCGGATGTGGCTGCCCCCCGCCGTCGAGTAGCGCACCTGGCCGATCGCGGCCTTGCCCGGCAGCCGCTCCAGCACGTCGGCGGTGAAGATGTCCGCCACCAGCCCCATCGCCCGGTGGGACTTGAGCACGTGCCCGTCGGACGCGACGATCCCCGCCGACTCCTGCCCCCGGTGCTGCAGGGCGTGCAGGCCCAGGTACGTCAGGTTCGCCGCTTCCTCATGGCCGAAGATGCCGAAGACGCCACACATGCGTAGAGTTGTCCTCTGGTTGCGGGTCGCGGCGCGTGTACCTGAAGTGGGGGCGGGGATCCACGCGAGGTAGTCTGATGTGGTAGGACGCACCGCGTCGTTCAGGGCGCGAAATTTCCAGCAGAAAGGTTGCACACGGTGGCTGCCGGCGGGGTCGACAGCAGCGGACGGGTTTCCCACCTGTACCGGAAGTTCGGTCCGGCGATCTATTCGCGGTGTCGTCGTCTGCTGAAGGACGACGCCCTCGCGGAGGACGCTACGCAGGAGGTCTTCGTGCGCGTGCTGCGTCACATCGAGAGTGCTCCGGACGACGCGGCGGCGCTGGCGTGGATCTACCGCATCAGCACGAACTACTGCCTCAACCAGATCCGCGATCGCGGGCGGCAGGCCGAGTCCACCGACCCCTCCGACATCCCCGAGCAGCCGACGGAGCACCCGGAGCCGGGCATGATGGATCGCGATCTCGCGCTCAAGCTCGTCAACCGGGCGCCCGAGAAGCTGCGGGCGGCGGCGATCCTCTATTACATGGATGGCCTCGAGCAGGAGCAGATCGCCAGGACGCTGGGGATCTCACGGCGCACCGTCATCAACAGGCTTCAGGAGTTCACCGAGCGCAGCAGGAAGTTCCTCACCCGCGAAGGAGACGCCGCATGAACCCGCGGGGCCACCTCTCTTCCGAGACCATCGACCTCCTCCTGTTGTCCGCCCTGGCGGCCAACGAGGCCAACGAGGCCAAGGCGCACCTCGACTCCTGCGAGGCCTGCCGCACCCGCTGGCGCGAGCTCAACGAGGACAAGCAGAAGTTCGAGCAGTTCGTCTTCGCCCGCACCCTGCCGAAGGTGGAGGCGCGGCTCGAGAAGGAGCGCGCCCCGGGGGGCTTCTTCGGACGCTTCAAGGTGATGTGGCTGCTGCCGGCGATGGGGGTGGCGGCGGCGGCGGTGTTCGGCGTGGTGGCGCTGTCCGGCCCGGGCACCCAGACGGAAGACGATCTCTACATCGGCCTCAAGGGCGCGGGCCCCAGCTTCGAGGTGGTGGCGCTGCGCGGAGAGACCCAGTTCCCGGTGAAGCCAGGCGCGCAGCTCAAGCCGAAGGACCGCCTGCGCTTCGTGGTGAACCCGGGCGGAGCGAAGTACCTGCTCATCGCGTCGCGTGACGGGGCGGGCGTCTTCACCGTGTACCACCCCTTCGGCGCCACCGAGAGCGTGCGGCTCGAGGGCCAGACGCCGGCGAAGCAGGAGCTGCCGGGCAGCGTGGAGCTCGACGAGACGCTGGGCACCGAGCACCTGGTGGTCGTCTTCTCGGACGAGCCGGTCAAGGCGGCCGACGTCGAGGCCGCGCTGAAGGCGGACGCCGCGGCCCCGAAGCTGCCCAACGCGCGGGTGCTGTCGTGGGATCTCCAGAAGGCGCCGTGAGAGCGAGGCCGCTGATCCGCGCCCACACCACCCGGTCGGTGGGCGCGTTGGCGTTGTCGCTCACGCTGCTGGCCAGCGGGGCCCTGGCAGAGACGCGCCGCATCGCCATCGTGGTGGGCAACAACGCGGGCTCGGGGGACATGCCTCCCCTGCGCTTCGCGGAGAGCGACGCCGGGAAGATGGCGCGGGTGCTGGTCGAACTCGGCGACGTGACGGCGGAAGACGTGCTCTTGCTGCAGGGGCGCGGGGTCGCGGAGCTCGAGCGGGCGATCGGCGAGGCGAAGGAACGGGTCTCCTTCTTCAAGAAGAGCCCCGACGTGCGCAGCGTGGTGCTCTTCTATTTCTCCGGGCACTCCGACGGCGAGGCCATC
>JBFMHF010000231.1:0-7462 GCA_040752975.1 Myxococcota bacterium | reverse complement strand
CCCCCGCCGCGCCGGAGCAACCCGCCGATGCACGCGAAGGTGCGCCACCCGGAGCTCGAGGACGCCAGCGAGGACAGCGACGAGGTGTTCGAGATCTTCCGTGCGTACGATCGCGACGCGTCGGGCAGCATCGATCGAAGCGAGTTCTCGCGGCTCCTCGAGGCGCTGGGCATGGACGTCTCCGAAGAAGAGCTGGCGATCGCCCTCGACGTGGTCGACGCGAACCGCTCCGGGCGCATCAGCTGGGACGAGTTCAAGGCCTGGTGGGCCTCGCGCTGACGAAAGCCGGAGGAGACATGACGCTTGCTTTGTGGATGATCGCCGCAACGACGCTGGCTCAGCCCGCGGAGGTTCCTCCGCCGCCCCCCGAGGCTCCACCGCCGCTCGCCGAAGACTTCGTGACGCCGGTGCCGGACGACCAGGTGCCCTTCGAGGACCAGGCGCCGCCGGAGTACCCGCGCGTCATTCGCCGGGGCGATCAGATCTGCCAGCAGTCGCTCAAGGAAGATGGCTCCATCGGCACCATCTGCCGGCCCGGCCGCTTCACCGCCGCAAGGGACGAGGCCTTCCCCCGATTCGCTGCCGCGGGCGGTGTGCTCGGAGGAGGCTCCCTGTTCGCGGGAAATGGAATTGCGCCAGGAGGCGGCTTCTCGGTGCTGGGCGAGTTCGGCGCTCGCTTCTCGCGGTGGGCCGGCGCCGTGCTGGTGCTCGGCTACTCCATGTTCTTCTACGGCGGAGCCAACCTGATGGGGTTCTCCTTCGCACCGGGCTTCCGGCTGGGAGGGAAGATGCACTTCACGCTGTCCGTGGGGCCGACCATCGTCATCGTCAACGCCCAGGGCGGCAGCGGAGTGGGGATCGCCGGGACGGTCCAGGGCACCGGCGTCTTCCCGGTCGCTGGGCCCTTCAGCCTCCTCGCGCAGTTTGGCGTCACCTTCGACGCGTCGGCGGTCTCGCTGGGGTTGGCCGGCGGCGTCGGCTTCTCGATCTGAGCCGGACCTCAAGGAATGAGGACCGCGGCGCCGGTGAGCTGCCCGGAGCGCAGCGCCGCGAGGGCCTCATTCGCCCGCTCCAGCGGAAACGGCGTCGTCTCGACCGAGAGCGCTATTTTCGACGCCAGCGCGAGGAACTCGGTGGCGTCCCGCCGCGTGAGGTTGGCCACAGATTTCACGGTGCGCTCGCCCCACAGCCGCGCGTACGGAAAGGACGGGATGTCGCTCATGTGGATCCCCCCGCACACGACGACGCCTCCGGGCCGGACGTCGGCGAGCGCCTTGGGGATCAGCGCACCCACCGGCGCGAAGAGGATCGCGGCGTCCAGCGCGACGGGGGAGGGGGTGTCGGAGTCGCCGGCCCACGCCACTCCAAGCCGCCGGGCCAGGTCCTGCGCGGCCACGTCGCCCTTCCGGGTGAAGGCGTACACCTCGCGGCCCTGCGCCCTGGCCACCTGCGCGAGGAGGTGCGCGGCAGCGCCGAAGCCGTAGAGCCCCAGCCGCCTCGCGTCGCCGGCCATGCGGTAGCTCCGATAGCCGATGAGGCCCGCGCAGAGCAGCGGCGCGGCCTTCACGTCGTCGAAGGCGTCCGGCAGCGGGAAGCAGAAGCGCGCGTCGGCCACCGTGTACTCTGCGTAGCCGCCGTCGCGCTGGTAGCCGGTGAACTCGGCCTGGGGGCAGAGGTTCTCTTCGCCGCGGTGGCAGGCTTCGCAGGCGCCGCAGGCGAAGCCCAGCCAGGGAATGCCGACGCGCGCGCCGGGCGGGTGCCCCTCACCGCGCACCACCGTGCCGACGATCTCGTGGCCGGGGATCAGCGGGAGGCGAGGGCGGTCGAGCTCTCCGTCGACGACGTGGAGATCCGTGCGGCACACGGCGCAGGCCCGCACCTGCACCAGCACCTGGCCGGGCCCGGGCTCAGGCACCGGGCGCTGCTCGAGCACGAGCGGCCGGCCTGGCGCGTGGAGGATCATCGCGCGCATCTCAGATGCCCCGGATCTTCCGGAGCGCCTCCCAGGCGTCCTTCACTCTGCGAAAGCGCTCGGCGGCGGCCTCGGCCTCCCTGGGCCCCAGGGACGCGGCGCGATCGGGGTGGTTCTCAGCCGCCAGCTTGCGGAACGCGGACTTGAGCTCGTCGTCGGTGGCGGCCTCGGTGAGGCCCAGCGCGGCGTAGTGGGCGTCGGCGCCCCCGAAGTACTGGGTGGTGATCTGCTGGAGCTGCTCGTCGGACAGGTTGAAGTTCTGCGTCACGTGCTTGAGGAGATCGCGCTCGCGGGTGGAGAGATCGGCGTCAGCCAACCCCATGTCGTAGAGGGCACGCACCACGTCGATGCGCAGGCTGGGCTTCAACTCGGTGCGGGCGCGCTTGACGAGGTGCTCCATGTCCTGCTCGCTGGCGGCGATGGCGTCCTTCAAGGCCAGGCGGACGAATTCCATGCCTGCGTCGTCGAAGCCCAACGTGTGCTGGAAGAACTCGCGCACCACGCGGATCTCGGGCTGCACCACCCCGGAGTCGGCGCGCGCGACCTCGATGAAGATGGGGCAGAGCACGTCGGCCAGCAGCTTCTGCTCGTCGCGCGGGTGCGAGCCTCCCCTCACCGCGCTGGGCCGGGGGGCAGTCAGAGGGGAAGACACCCGCCGCGGAGGAGCCCGGTGGCCCAGCAGCTCCGCTTCGGACGGCGGCGCCTCGACTCTCGGGGCGCTCGTCTCCCGGTCGACGATCACGTGCCCGAGGAGCGCGCCCACGGCCGCCAGCGTCACGGCGAGGATCGGCGACCACGCGAGGATCATCCCGATCGCACCTCCGATCATGGCGCCGAGAACTTTTCCCCACATGATGTCCGGAGCATTTCACACCGCATCGAGGTACACCCCAACTCCCATGACGGCCCAGCTCATCGACGGCAAGGCGTTGGCACTGAAGGTCCGCGAGTCGCTGAAAGGGGAAGCGGCGGAGATCCGCGCGAAGTACGGGCGGCCGCCGGGGATCGCGGTGGTGCGGGTGGGGGAGGATCCGGCGTCGAAGGTCTACGTCACCTCCAAGGAGAAGACCGCGCAGGAGCTGGGCTTCGGCAGCTGGCACCACCACCTGGACGCCTCGGTGACGCAGGCCGAGCTGCTCTCGTTGGTGCAGAGGCTGAACGCCGACCCCGCGGTGGACGGGATCCTGGTGCAGCTCCCGCTGCCGAAGCACATCGACACCAACACGGTGCTGGAGGCGATCGACCCCACGAAGGACGTCGACGGCTTTCACGCGGTGAACGCAGGCCACCTCTTCCAGGGCCGCCCGGGGCTCGTCCCCTGCACTCCGGCAGGGGTGATGAGGATGCTGGAGGAGATCCGCTTCAACCTCACGGGGAAGAACTGCGTCGTCATCGGGCGGAGCAACATCGTGGGGCGCCCCATGGCGATGCTGCTGCTCAACGCGTCGGCGACGGTGACCATCTGTCACTCGAAGTCGGACGTGGCGGCAGAGGTGCGGCGCGCGGATCTGGTGGTGGCGGCGGTGGGCGTGTCGCGGCTCGTCAAGGGCGACTGGGTGAAGCCCGGCGCGGTCGTCATCGACGTGGGCATGAACCGGGGCCCGGACGGCAAGCTGTCCGGCGACGTGGACTTCGACGCGGCGAAGGAAAAGGCGTCGTGGATCACCCCGGTGCCCGGGGGCGTGGGTCCGATGACGATCGCCATGCTGATGCACAACACCGTGGCGGCCGCGAAGGCCTCGCTGGCCCGGAAGTAGCCGACTGGAGGGCGCGGGTTTCCTGAGGTGACTTCAGAAGCTGTTGAGTGATGGCGCCTCGGTGGGCGTGCTTTGAAGGGTGGACCTTCTCGACGGGCGCTCTTTGTGGCGATCGGGGCCGTCGGCATCCTGGTGCGCCCGCAGTCTTCGGGGCTGCGTCCGCCACACGGGTCTCCCGTCTGTCCTGACGACCATCGACGAGGAGCTGGCAGGAGGCGGGATCACCGTGTTTGCAGCCGTCAGCGTAGGCGCCCACAGCCTCCCTGGGCCTGGCCGGACCCCAGCGCTTGTCCCGCACCTCGACCTGAGCAACATGTCGAGTGTGGATCTCGAGGAGGTCGGAGCGGGCCTTGGGCTCGAGGTGAAGGAGATCCACGATCTCAACGAGGCCTACGAGTTCCTCACGGGCGACAGCCTGACCCGCCCCGAGCCGCTCGACGAGTCCGCCATGGAGTTGGACGCCGAAACCTCCCAGCGACTCCGCGCCAAGGTGACCGCCTGGAAAGCCCGCCTGGAGAGTGAGATCGCGGGGCTCAAGAA
Organism: Myxococcota bacterium; assembly: GCA_040752975.1. Lineage (GTDB taxonomy): Bacteria > Myxococcota > Myxococcia > Myxococcales > Myxococcaceae > JADLDB01. Next base: position 3,193 of record JBFMHF010000231.1, on the reverse strand, counting down.
CGACATGCGGCGCGACTCACGCGTCGAGCCTTTCGTGCGTCCGTTGCTCGCGAAGGCCAGCGAGATCATCAAAACCGCAGAGACCGATGGAGCAGAGCGATCTGCCGGCGGCGGCGCTCGCGCACTACACCCGCGCTGGGCTGACGCTGGTCCTCATGCGCGACACCATGGCCTTCACCAGCCACCTCCTGCAGGGAGACTTCCAGGGTATTCAGTCGCAGATCGACGAGGCGACCAGCGTCAGCGGTCAGGTAAAGGCCTTCGGTGACGAGCTGCTGATCCGGTCGAAGAAGCAGACGGTTGGTGGTCAGGTGAACGCGACCCCGGCCTTCACGACCTACGTCGGGGCCTCGAACTTCGCTGGCCTCGCAGAAGCCGCGAAGGCGAAGGCCGGGAAGGCGAACGAGATGATCCGCAGTGGCCGGATCAAGATGAGCCCCGAGGTCTTCCAGTTTCTCACGCAGAACCTGATCCTCCCGATCGCCTACTACCACTGCGCGAAGGTGATGCTGGACCTCGCTCGCGACTACCAGGACCTCTCGGGTGAAGAAGGCCAGGCTTCGCGGGCCAGCCTGGCGATGCTCGGGCGCGAGGCCGCTGCGTACGGCTCGGCCGCGGGAGCAGCCCTGTCGTACTTCGACGCGCTCATTACCTCCCAACTGGAGGAGAGCAAGGGCTTCACCAAGGCCCAGGCCGAGGAGGTGATGGCTGACAGGGAACTGTCGTACCTGCTGGCGAAGCGAGGGGTCGTGCTCACCGAGAACCTCAAGCCAGGGGATGACGGCCCGAAGAACCTGTTGCGCCTCGCCGCGGGCATCGACGCGTACTTCACGGCCGCGGGACTGGTGAACAAGTACTACGCGCTGGGCGCGGAGCAGTCGAAGTCCGGCGAGATCACGCTCACCAATCGGAAGTCCCTCACCGCCCAGCTGGAGCAGGCCCGGCTGCACGCACGGGAGGCTGCCGCGCGAGCCAAGTCGGCTGCGGGCTTCGTTCCCGTCGCTGCGCGGCTCGACTACCAGCAGGCGATGGCGATGCGAGAGGGGGACGACTCGGACAAGTTGGATGCGCTCAGCAGTTACTGGACGAGCGCCTACTGGTCCGATCTGGCCGCGACCCTCGCGGAGCAGTAGCTCCGACCTGGGTGCGTGGACTGGAGTGACCTCCTGGCGGTTGCTACGGTTTCACCCCATGTCGGGAACGGATCCGATGCTCGGGGTGCAGGCGCAGACGCCCTCGGTGGTGGTGGAGGGCAGCGACCCGCTGATCGGCCTCAACCTGGGCGGCTTCGTGGTGAAGAAGCTGCTCGCCTCGGGAGGGATGGGGCTGGTGTACGAGGCCCTGCACGAGCAGATCGGCCGGCGCGCCGCCGTGAAGGTGCTCAAGCCCGAGGTGGCGGCGGATCAGGAGTGGACGCGGCGCTTCCTCACCGAGGCGCAGGCCCTCGCCTCGCTCAAGAACAAGAACCTGATCGAGGTCCTGAACTTCGGGAAGACGCCCGACGGGCGCGAGTTCCTGATGATGGAGTTCCTCGAGGGCGAGGCGCTCGACGGCTACATCGCCCGGATGGGGGCGCTGGCCCCGGCGGTCGCGCTGGGCATCGCCGATCAGATCCTCAACGCGCTCAGTGAGGCCCACAAGAAGGGCGTGGTGCACCGGGACCTGAAGCCGTCGAACGTCTTCCTCCTGCGCGAACACTCCGGCGAACTGCTGGTGAAGGTGATCGACTTCGGGCTGGCGCGGCAGGAGCCGGTGAAGCTGATGGACGCAGCGTTGGCCTTGCCGAAGGCGCCCGACGGGGCCTCGCTGCTGGCCGGCACGCCCGAGTACATCGCGCCCGAGCAGGCGCAGGGGCTCAAGGTCGACCACGCGGCGGATCTCTACTCACTGGGGATCATGCTGTTCGAGATGCTCTCCGGCTCGCTGCCCTTCGAGGCGGAGTCGGTGACCGCGCTCTTGCAGAAGCACCTCTCGGCGAGGCCGCCGAAGTTGTCCACCCAGGTGAACAACCTGCCCGAGGGGTTCGACGAGCTGGTCGACTCGCTGCTGGAGAAGGACCCGGCGAAGCGTCCCTCCTCGGCGGACGCGGCGCGGGTGCAGGTGCAGCGGCTGCTCAAGCGGCTGGCGATGGACGCGACGGCGGTGCGGGTCGATCTCAAGCACGTCGAGTCGAAGCACGTGCCGACGATCAAGATCGATCGCACGAAGGATCCGGTGCCCGACGCGGCGCTTCCCACCGGGGCGGTTTCGAAGCCCCAGGCGCAGCCGCCGACGACCGATCTCACGCTGCAGAAGGCGATCCCCAGGAGGGGGTGGGGCGTGTGGGTCGGCCTGGGAATCGGTGTGGCAGTGCTGGTGGCGCTGGGCGTGGCCTTGAGGCCGACGGAGTCTCCAGACGAGACCGCGGCCCCCGAGGTCCTCGCCCAGCCACCACCGCCCGAGAAGGCCACCGAGTCCGCCCCGGCAAACCCGCCCGATCCCAGCGCGGTCCCCCCGGAGAAGCCGTCCGAACCCGTCGCGGTCGCCCCGGAGAAGCCGTCCGAACCCGTCGCGGTCGCCCCGGAGAAGCCACCCGATCCCGTCGCTCTGGCGCCGGGGAAGCCAGCAGATCCGATCCGGGATCCGCCGCCGCAGAAGCCGGAGCCGGTGAAGGCGTCTGAGCCTCCGAAGGTCAAGCACTCAGAGAAAGTGGCGGTGGAGGCGTCGCCCGAGGCGTCCGCCTGCGCCAACCTCGCCCAGTGGAAGGCGGGGATGAAGCGGGACGTGGCGGAGCTGGAGAACAGCTGGCTGCTCAAGCACCCGGAGCACGAGGCGGCGTGGGACTCGGCGCTGCCCATCGTGTCGGGGTACGCAGCGGTCGCGGACGTGAACGGCTGCGTCAAGGTGCAGCGGCGCTTCGATCAGTTCAAGAAGCAGGTGGGGCTGCCGCTTCGCTGAGTATGGCGGCACTCTTCGGGGGCCATGAGCGACGGCGTGGGCCTTGAGGCATTGACTCAAGGCGAATAGAAGTCCGTGCTCATGCTCTTGCTATCCTTCGCGACGATTGGGCGTTTGTCCGGTTTGGCCATCTGCTTGAGCGCGCTCGTCATCGCGGCCTCTGGGTGCGGTGGCTCCAAGCCGTGCGTGGACAATGCCGGCTGCCCAGCTGGGCAAAGCTGTTCGGCAGAAGGCGTGTGTGTCGGGGGTGCTGGCG
>JBFMHF010000230.1:0-7496 GCA_040752975.1 Myxococcota bacterium | reverse complement strand
GACATCACGGCACTCCGTCAGAAAGGTACGTCGTCATCCTCGGCCGGCGGCAGCACCGGCCGCTTCGCCGCGCCGCGCGGAGGGGGCGGGGCGGCAGGCGCTTCCGAGGCCTCCGGCACCTTCAGCGGCGCGGCGCGGCCGTCCTCGGACACGAGCTGCTCGATGCGCTTCTCCGCGTCGGCCAAGAGCTTCTCGCCCTGCTTCACCAGCGCGATGCCCTCGGCGAAGCGCTCCAGCGACTCCTCGAGCGACAGCTCGCCTCCCTCCAGCGCCTCGACGATCTGCTGGAGCCGCTTCACCACCTGCCCGTACTGCCCGGCTCCGGCTGGTTTCTCTCTGGCCACGGAGACGGCCTCTACCCTACTTCCCGCCCGGCTTTAAGCCCGTCACCCGGGCCTCGACCTCGTCCTGGGCCAGGCGGACGCGCAGCCGGTCACCCACCTGGACGTCGGTGGCCCGCCGCACCACCTGCCCGTCCGCGGCCCGCGAGGCGATGGCATACCCACGCCCCAGCACCTTCAAGGGACTCAGCGCGTCGAGCCGCTGGGCCAGGGCGGTGAGCCGCTGCCGCTCTCCCCTCACCCGGTGCCGCGCGAGCCCGGGCAGGCGGGCCGCGTCGTGGGCCAGGGCCTGCCGCGCGCGCCCCAGCGCCGGCCGAGGAGACGCGCGCTCGAGCTCCAGCGACAGCCGCGCCAGCGCCGCGCGCTGCTCTCTCACCAGTCGGGGGCCGGTGACGAAGAGCCTCCGCTCCAGCGCCTCGAAGGCCGCCCGGCGCGCCTCGAGCTGCGCCTGTGGACGCGCCGCCTGCAGCCGTGCGCCGAGCCGCTCGAGCGTCTCTTCCCCCTCGCGGACGGACCTCCTCAGCGTGCGTGACAGCTTCTCGGCCACGTCGGCCAGCCACAGCCGTTGCCCCGACAGCGCCCGGCGGGGATCTCCCAGCTCGCCGCGCAGCGCCTTGAGCTGCGTGCGGGACGACAGGACGGTCTTCTCCACGGCGCGCGTCAGGCGCGCGCGGGCGTTGCGGAGCCCCAACTCCAGCTCGGAGAGGACGGGGGCGACGGCCTCCGCGGCGGCGCTGGGCGTGGGCGCGCGCAGGTCGGCCACCAGATCCGCCAGGGTGGTGTCGATCTCATGGCCCACCGCGGAGACGACCGGCACCGGCGCTTCGAAGATGGCCCGCGCCACCGGTTCCTCGTTGAAGGTCCAGAGATCGTCCACGCTGCCGCCGCCGCGGGTGACGACGATCACATCGACGTCGGTGCGGCACAGGGCCCGAATGGCCCGGCGCACCTCCCACGCAGCGCCGTCGCCCTGCACGCGCGCGTCGGCCACCAGCACGGGCAGACGGGGGTGGCGACGGTGCAGCACCTTGAGGAAGTCACGCAGCGCCGCGCCGGAGACGGACGTGACGACCCCTACCCTCCTCGGGAGGAGCGGCAACGCGCGGCGAGGTTTGGTCCGCCTGTCCCCGAGGAGGCCTTCCGCGGCCAGCTTCGCCTTGAGCTGCTCGAAGGCCAGGGCGCGCGCGCCGACGCCTTCCGGCTCGATGCGCTGGGCGATCACGCTGTACCGGCCCTGCACCTCATACACGTCGAGCGAGCCCTCGATGATCACCGAGAGGCCGTCTTTGAGCTTGAACTTGAGCGTGCGCGCCGCGGTGGCCCAGAGGCGCACTTCGATGGAAGCGCGCTCGTCCTTGATCGAGAAGTACAGGTGCCCGCGCGCGTTGGGCCCCCGGAAGCCCGTCACCTCACCGCGCACCAGCACGCGGGAGAAGCGCGGCTCGATCAGCTCCTTGAGCTGAAAGGTCAGCTCGCTCACCGACAGCACCTTCGGCTCGGGCCGTCCCTGGCGCCAGGCGGGGACGCGCGGCGCGGGCAGAGGCTCCTTCTCGGGCGCTGCTGCGACCTTCCTCGGAGGTTCGGCCGGCTTCGGCTCGGGCCGCTGAGCGTCGCCCTGCTCCCCGGCCTTCTCGCTGGGAGCGGGAGACCGGGGGCCGAAGAGATCCTGCTGCTTCACTGCTTCTGGAGCTCCAGGACGCGCGTCTTCGCCTTCTGGTGGTACTCGTCGTCAGGCGGCGTCATGTTCATCACGTCCTTGAAGAGCCGGATCGCCTCGTCGGGGTTGGTCTCCTTGAGCTGGTAGCCGCGCAGGTACACGTCCTTCGCCTGGGTGCGGGCCTCGTTCACCAGGGACTGGGCGCCGACGTGGCCGGGGTCGGCCTCCAGCACCTTGCGCGCGAGCTCGATGGCGCGGCTCCAGTTGCCCGTCGTCTTGGCCTGGGACGCCTTGACGAAGAGCTTCGACACCAGCTGGGTGCGGATCTGCTTGGAGAGATCGCTCGACTCGCCGCCGGCGATCTTCTTGTCCAGCGCGTACAGCGAGATGAGCTCGTTCTCGTTGAGGCTCTCCAGCTTCTTGGACTTGGCGTCGAACTCCTTGATCTGCGACTCGAGCTGCCGGCAGGGCGCGTGCTTGTTGGCGCAGGCCTGGGCGAGCGACAGGGCCCCGGTGGCGTCGCCATTCTTGAAGCGCTGCTGCACCTCGACCCACGGGCGATCCGGTGGAGGGGGCGCGATGGTGGGGTTCTTGATCCGGTAGATGGCGGTGTCCGCCTGCTTCTGCAGCTCCTTCGCGTCGCGATCCTCGGGCCGCACCACCAGGATGTCCTCGGAGATCGCCTTGAGCTGCTCCATCTTCGCCAGCTCGTTCGCGAAGGGCAGCAGCGCGCGCGCCTCGGTGAGCTTCTCGGCGATCTTGTCGTCGAGCTGGTTCTTCAGCGTGCGGACCGCGTTCTCCTGCGTGGTCGTCTTCACCTCCGAGAGCGCCTTGAAGGCCTTGCCCACCTCGCCCGCCTTGATCGCCTCGCGCGCCGTCTCCAGCGACTTCTGGGCGGGGATCTCCCGTTCGGCGATCTCCAGGTAGTTGGCCACCTGCTTGGCCTCGTACTCGGGGTCGACCTCGGTCATCTCCACCAGCTTCGCCTTGGCGTCGGCCCAGTTGCCCTGGCGAACGAGGTCCTTCGCCTCCTTGAACATCGCGGCCATCTCGGCCTCGTGCTCGCGCTGCTGCTTGAGGGCGATCGCCTGCGCCGCCTTGCGCTTGTTGTCGATCGCCTTCCACCCGACGAGCAGGGCCAGCACCACGACCAGGCCGCCGCCGATGGCGATGAAGATCTTCCGCTTCTTCTGCCGGGCCGCTTCGGGATCCTCCTGCATCCGGCTGGTTCGCACCGGTCGCCCGCGGCCGGTGGAGCGCTCGATGCTGCCGCCCGTCCTCGCGGTGCGCACCGGGGGCCTGCGCGAGGGCGCCGCGCCTGCTTCAGCGCTGTCGTCACCGGTGTCGTCCGGGGCGCCGTCGGCCGAGGCCTCGCCCGCGTCGAAGCGCAGCTCGCTGTCACCGAGGCGAATGACGTCGCCGTTGGACAGCGGCGTCTCGTCGGACACGGCCTCCCCGTTGAGCAACGTGCCGTTGCCGGACCCGAGATCGCTCACCGCCCAGCCGTCGCCCGTCTTGCGCACCAGCGCGTGCTTGCGGGACACGGACGTGTCGGGGATGGAGACGGGGTTGTCGGCGGCGCGGCCGATCACCACCTCGTCGCCCTCCAGCGTGAACTCCTGCCCCGACGACGGACCCGCCTCGCAGACCAGCTTCGCCTGGGGCGCGCGGCGGGCGGCGGGTCGCGCAGGCGCCGACGCCGTCCGACGGGGAACGGCTCCGGACGGGCGAGGGGCCCCGGGGGCGCCCGTCGTGGCGCGGCGGCGAGGCGGCTGGTTGGGCGGAGGCGGCATGGGGTTCTCGCGAAGGGAGGCGGCTACCCGCCGACGTTTCCGAACATGAAGGCGAAGACGATGGGGCCGAAGAGCACCATGAACACCGTGGGGAAGATGCAAGCGATCAGCGGGAAGAGCATCTTCACCGGCGCCTCGTTGGCCAGCTTCTCGGCGCGCTGCGTGCGCTCGATGCGCAGCTGCGTGGACTGGATGCGCAGCACCTTGCCGAGGCTGGTGCCCATCTTGTCGGCCTGGATCAACGCGGTGACGAACTGGGACAGCGCCGGGAGATCGACGCGGGCGATCATCGACTTGAGCGCCTCTTCACGCGTCTTGCCCATCTTGAGCTGCTTCAAGACCAGCGCCAGCTCGTCACGGAGCGGGCCGCCCTTCCCCTTCTCCACCACCTTGGCGAGCGCGGCGGTGAAGTCGAGGCCGGCTTCGACGGACAGGGTGAGGAGGTCGAGGTTGAAGGGCAGCGCGCGGCTGATCGCCAGGTGCCGCTTGTTGACTTTGTCGTTGGCCCAGATGAGCGGGTAGAAGAGGCCGATCGCCGCGGCGAGGAGCGACCACGCCGGGTTGAAGCCGATCGCGTTGACCACCACCAGGCCGAAGAGCAGCCCCACCACCAGGCCGATCTCCTGCAGGGCCATGATGTCCTCGGGCTTGTAGCCCTGGGGCTCGCCGGCCTTGATCAGCGTGCGGCGCATCTTGTCTTCGTAGCCGGGCCACATGAAGCGGCGGTTCATCACCCCCAGCTTGCGGATCACCACGCTGCCCGCGCCCGACATGCCGCCCGCCGACTCTTCCTTCACTTCCACCAGGAAGGGCTGGACGAAGTTGCCCAGGCCCAGGCCGAACATCGCCGCCGCGCCAGCGAAGAAGATCGCCGACGCCGCGATGAGAATGAGGGTCCAGGTATCGGCCATGGCGTTGACTCTCCGCGCCCTAGATGTCGATGTTCGTGATGCGCCGGATGATGAGGATCCCCAGGATCTCCATCACCATGATCGCCGCCACCAGGATGTAGCCGAAGATGTGATCCAGCATCGGCTGCATCAGGTCCGGCCGCATGTAGTTGAGCACCACGCCCAGCACGAGCGGCATGGCCGCCACCACCCAGCCCTGCAGCTTGCCCTGCGCGGTGAGCGCGTCGATCTTCCCTTCGAGGCGGAAGCGCTCGCGGATGGTGGTGGACAGGGTCTCGTACATCTCGGCCATGTTTCCGCCCAACTGCCGGGAGATGTTGGTGGCGGTGGCCACCAGATCGAGGTCGTCGCTGCCCACGCGCCGCGCCATGTTGTTGAGCGCCTCTTCCAGCGGCACGCCCAGCTTGGCTTCCTTCACGAAGAGGCCGAACTCCTGCTGCAGCGGCGGGTAGCTGTCCTTGGACACCTGCTCGATCGACTGCTGGAAGGTGAGGCCGGCCTTGAAGGCGTTGGCCATGGCCTGCAGCGCGTCGACCAGCTGCGCGTTGAACTTCTTGATGCGGCGCTTGCGGTAGTGCTTCACCAGCATCATCGGCAGGAAGAAGCCGAAGACGGTCGCGCCGATCGCCACCAGCGGGTTGATCAGCAGGTAGCTGCCCACGCCGAGCAGCAGCATCGACGCGATGTTCAGCACCAGCATCTGCCGGGGATCGATGAACAGGAACATGTCGCTCAAGTCGTTCATCGACTTGACGATGTAGCGCTCCTGGTACTGCTCGTAGGCCTTGGACAGCACCCCGAGCACCACCAGCATCAGGAAGAAGAAGCAGCCGGCGAAGAGGAGGCCGGCGATCGCGGCGAACATGGGGTGTTACGCCTCCTTCGTCACTGCGGGGCCGGGGACGTGGCGTCGCTGGCCGCCGCGCCACGGATGACCTGGATGGTGTTGAAGCGCTTCTGCTGCAGCACCTTGGTGCGCTCGCCGGACAGCAGCGTGTTGATGGTGGCGCGCCCGCGCTCGTCGAGCACGTCGATGTCCTCTTCATTCCGCAGGCTCATGGTGAGCGCCCCGAGCTCCTGCGAGAGCACGAGGATCTCCGCCTCCTCGGGGATCACCAGCAGGGACACGTTGTTGTAGTCGCGCTGCCCTTCCGGCACGAGGTTGATGTTGGTGGTGCCGGTGATCTTCCCCGTCGCCAGGACGATCACGTTCTGCAGCAGCGTCACCGCCACCTGCTCGCCCGTCTGCGGGTCCTTGAAGGTGCCGATGATGTCGACGTGATCGTTCGGGCGGACCCAGCCGCCGACGGCGGTGGTGGACTTGGCCTCGATGGTGATCGCGCGGGCCTTCTTCTGCACCTTGGACGAGAGGCGCTCGGCGGCCTTGGTGGTCTCGAACTGGCTCCACAGGAGCGGATCGCCGGCCTGCAGCGGCACCAGCACCTTCTGGTTGACGATGTAGCTCGCCGAGTCCGGCTTCACGACGGACGAGGTGACGAACTGCTCGGGAATCGAGCGCTGGCTGATCATCTCCATCGTCACCACCGTGCCTTCGGAGATGTCGACGGCGGCCACGACGACGGGCACCAGGTTCCAGCCCTTGCGCACGTCAGCCTCGCGCTTGCGGATCGCGGACCACGACACGAGGAAGGCCACGATGCCGAGCACCGCAGCCACGATGAGGGGGGTCTTGCCCTTGAGCATGTGGGGTCTCCGTCAAATGGACCGCGAAGAGGGTTTTCGCGTGGAATGACGCGAAGATGCTAGCAGACGGGAGATCGGCGGTGTCAAAGCAGATCGCCGCGGGGACGCACACGTGACCACCCGCGATGCTGCGTCCTGGCGGTCAGCGATCAGGGGAACGGGAGGCTCAAGGTGTACAGGTACGTGTCGTAGTGGACCTGGTACGCGTAGAGGAACATCTCGACGAGGCTCATCGGGGGGCGATGAGACGAGGTGGAGACGCGCGGCCCGGGGATGATGCGCACCGTGGCCGAGAGGACGAGGGCCACCACCAGCACCCAGTTGAGAATGGAGTACTCCACCATGGCCTGGCCGCGGGGAGCTCGTCGGGTGCGTCGCATCGAACAGAAGTCTGCCACCGCCCGGGAAAAAACGCCCATCGGACGGGCGGCCGCGTCACGTGCGCGCGTCAGTAGGCCTGGGTCGGGGCTGCTTCAGCGGGCTTCGGCGGCTCCTTGGCCGAATCGTCGAAGTCGTAGCTGCGCTCGGTGGCACGGGCCTTGGCGGGCGCGGGGGACTTCTGCATCCGGCTGCGGCGCTGGGCGACCTCCTGCGCGGCGACGGTGTTGGGGAACTCCTTCACCAGCGCCTCACAGGAGCTCTGCGCGCGATCGTACTCGCCCATCGCCTCGTAAGCGTCACACAGCCGCTTGAGCGCCTCGAGCCGCTCAGCCCCCTTCGCGCCAGCGCTCAACACCGCCTGCGCGTACCTCACCTCACCGATGCGATCGTTGCGGTTTCCAGCCTCTCGCGCGGCCGCGAGGTTCTTCTGGCGCAGCTCGGCCTGGGTGCGCGCGGCGAACTCGGCGTCCTTGTTGACGGCCAGCGCGTCGGTGTCTCGCAGCACCGCCTCGTCTTCCTCTCCCAGCGAGGAGCGAGTGGAGGCGCCGGAGGACAACCCCTTGGGGAGCGTCATGCTGCCGCGGCCCGGAGCGCCAGCGGTCACGGAGGAAGGCGCGGTGGCCGGCGGCGGCGGGGCCTGGGCGAGCTGCTGCTGCGTGGCCTCCTCGCGCGCGGGTTCCTGCGCGGGCGCCTTGCTCTTCTTCTTCTC
>JBFMHF010000229.1:0-7582 GCA_040752975.1 Myxococcota bacterium | reverse complement strand
TCGTCAGGGAGGTGGCCGATGAGCTGAATGCGCTCTGCAACGCGAGCCCTGAGGGACTCCGAAAACAAACGCGGGCCAGCCCGAAGGCCGACCCGCGTTACCCCCTTCGAATGTCTCCCCGACTTACTTGCCGTTCACCAGGAAGCTGATCGCGCCCAGCACCGAGGCGATGCCGCCCTGCGCGCCCTGCGCCGTCTCGTACATCTCGCTGATGCCGATGACGCGGCCGTTGGACGCCTTCAGCACGAAGTACTTCTTGCCGTCCTTCGCCTCACGCACCTCGTAGCGGCCCGGGTTCAGCCCGTTGGTCTTCACCGACGTCACGCCGCTGTTCGCGCTGGAGCGGGAAGCGTAGCCCTGCGACTGCAGCACCACCTCGCCGTTCGCCGCCTTCAGGTGGAAGTAGTAGCGCGCGTCCATCCCCTTGAAGACCTCGAAGCGAATCGCGCCCTGCGCCGCCGGGCCCTTCAGGTTGGTGTTCTTCACCACGTTGATCACCGCGGTGATCCCCGCCTTCGCGTTCGACTCGGTCGAGTACATCTGGCTGATGCCGATGATCTGCCCGTTGGTCGCGGTGAGCAGGAAGTACCAGCTGCCGTCGGCGGCCTCACGCAGCAGGTACCGGCCCTCGTTGACCCCGTTGTTCTGCACCGAGGTGACGCCGTTCTGCGACGAGCTGTACGACGCATAGCCCTCGCTGCGCAGCACGCACTGGCCGTTGCCCGCCAGGAGGTGGAAGTAGTACTGGCCGTCCTGGCCCTGGAACGTCTCGAACCGGCCGTTGTTGATCAGCGCCAGCTCGTCGTTGGACAGCGTCTCCTCGGCGAACTCCTCACCGCCGAGCGAGGCGTCGTCCACGCCACAGGCCGAAACGAAGAGGACTGCGAAGGCCAACGAGAAGAGACGGAAGTTCATGACAGGCTCCAGAATGGGGTTGTTGGAAGGGGTGTTGCTGCGTGCCCACCCCTTGTGCACCCACTGTGCCCGACACGCGACAGAGCCAACCCCCTGGAATGACGCAGTCGTGGCTGACAGATGTTGCATTGATGCAACGGACATGATGTTTTTGTGCAACTCATGTTGCCGCGCTTCGACACTGACGCAGCCCTCCACTCCGCGGACATCGAGTCGGTCGCGCGTCGTCTCGTGGAGGTCGCCTGTGCGCAGACCCAGGCGCGGCACGGGGCCGTCTTCATGTGGGACGGCAAGCAGAAGGGCCTCACCGTCGACTTCCACATGGTGGAAGGCGTCATCGTCACGCTCCCCGGCAGCGGCATCGTGCTCAAGCCCCGCCACGACGGCCGGCCCAACGGCATCGCGCTGGCCTGCTTCGAGAAAAACTCGCCGTACCTCTGCAACGACACGGCAGCCGATCCCAACTACGCGCGCTACTTCCTCGACGTCGGCTCGGTGCTGGCGGTGCCCATCCCCTGGCAGGGCAGGCCGATGGGCGTCCTGTCGGTGTCGGCGCGCAAGGCGCAAGCGTTCGACTACCAGCACGTGAAGGCGCTCGAGGACGTGGCCGCTGCGTCCGCCAAGTTCCTTCGCCGCGCCCAGTTGGCACGCGCCACCCGCGAGTCAGGCCGGCCCTTCGTCATCAAAGGCCTGTCCCCCGCGTGGCTCGAGGTCGAGCGCCGCATCGAGCAGGTGTCGCCCACCGAAGCGCCCGTGCTCGTCACTGGCGAGTCCGGCACTGGCAAGGACCTCGTGTCCCGCGCCATCCACTTCAACAGCCGGCGCGCCAACAAGCCCTTCGTCACCGTCAACTGCGCCGCCATCCCCGAGACGATGCTCGAGTCCGTCCTCTTCGGACACGTGAAGGGCGCCTTCACCGGCGCCTCCTTCGACAAGGTGGGCGAGTTCCAGAAGGCCGACGGCGGCACGCTCTTCCTCGACGAGCTGGGCGAGCTGCCGCTGATGCTGCAGGCCAAGGTGCTGCGCGCCATCGAGCAAGGCGAGGTGACGCCGTTGGGGAGCAACTCCCCGCCGGGCCGCGTCGACGTTCGCCTCATCTCCGCGACCAACCGCGATCTCGCCGCCATGGTGCGCGACGGGAAGTTCCGCGACGATCTCTTCTTCCGCGTCGGCGTGATGACCATCGAGCTGCCGCCCCTGCGCACCTACAAGGACAACCTGGAGATCCTCGCGCAGGTCTTCCTCCAGCAGGCCGCGCAGCGGCATGGGCGCAAGGTGTCTTTCATCTCGCCCGAGGCGATGGCCCGGCTGCACGCGTACGACTTCCCCGGCAACATGCGCGAACTCAAGAACACGCTGGAGCACGCCGTGATCATGGCCCGCGGCGAGGCGATCGACGTCGACGCGCTGCCGAAGTCGATTCGGGACAACGCGCCCGTCGTCGCGTCCCCCGCGCCCAGCAAGAAACGGAAGTCGCTGGCCGAGCTGCGCGAGGAATGGCTCGCCCCGCACGAAGGGCGCTACCTCGCCGAGGTGCTCGACGAGTGCGAGGGCAGGGTGGACGCCGCGGCGAAGGTGGCGGGCATCAACCGCGTCACCTTCTACCGGTTGATGAAGAAGCACGGCGTCAGCTTGAAGCGCGCCGCGCAGCGGGGCTCGGCGAGGGGCTGACAGGGCGGACCTGCTCGACGCGCAGACGTGTGGGCCGCGTGGGCGAGCGCATCGGATCCGGAGGTGGCTGTGCGGCGGAAACGGGGCGGGCGCTGGGCTGTCCGACGCGGACGCATGCGGGCGTATTGAAGGCGCCGCTGCATCGGCGCGGAAGCGTGGAGCGTGCGGAGGCGACGAAGCGTCCCTCAGCAGTTCACGTTGCAGGCGATCTTCCCGTTGGGGCAGTTTCGCGTGGCCGTCCCGCAGGTGACGTTGCAGGTGCCGCCCGCACAGGTGCACTTCGCCGAGTCCGCGCACGTGAGCGTGCAGGTCCCGCTGGTGCAGGTGACGTCGCAGGTGGAGCTGCCGTTGCACGTCACCGAGGACGTGGCGTCGACCGTCAGCGCGCAGGTGCTGGAGCCGCCACACGTCGCCTGCGCGCCCCGCAGCGTCGTGAGCGAGCAGTTGGCGCTGTCCGTGCAGCTCAAGAGCAGCTCCGTGCCCGCCTGGCCGGAGCAGGTCGCCGTGTCCTGGCAGGTGACGTTGGAGGCGTTGCCGACGTCGAGGGTGCAGGCGCTGCCTCCACTGCACGTCTGCACACAATTCCCTGCGCAGTCCACCGCGCACGAGCCCGAGGGGCAGGTGCAGATCGACTCCTTCGAGCAGCTGCAGGTGTCGCCCGTGCAGATCTGCGGCACCCGGGCACAGACACAGCCGCCGGCCGCGAAGACAACGAGCAGGGCGAGGAGGCGCATGGCGCGGCATGGTGCCACGTGGCGCGATTTCGGCAACGGCTGGCGCGCCGCCGAAAGCCGGGCGAGGCGGGGCTCTCTACCTTGCGCGTCCATGAGCTCCCCCACCCACCCGATGAGTCCCTTCTCGCCCATGAAGGAAGTGTCGACGTTCCGCCGCATGGCCGCGACCATGTGGAAGGCCCCATCCGATCCCACCATCTACGGCTCGATGGACGTGGACGTCACCGAGACGCTGGCCGAGCTCCAGCGCTACCGCGAGCGCACCGGGGTGCGCCTCACCATGACCCACATCGTCACGCGTGCCGCGGCCCTGGCCTTCGCCAGGTACCCGCACCTCAACGCCAAGGTGCGCTGGGGCGGCCGCCTCGAGCAGCGCAGCTCCGTCGATCTCTTCGTCTCCGTGGCCACCGACTCGGGGAAGGATCTCTCCGGCGCGCGGATCGACGCGGTCGATCGCCTGAGCCTCGCGGAGCTGGTGGCCGCGGTGGAAGGCAAGGCGAAGGGCATTCGCACCGGCAAGGACGAGAGCTTCGAGAAGTCGCGCGGCTTGTTCCAGAAGACGCCGTTCTGGATCCTCCGGCCGCTGCTCAAGCTGATCGACTTCCTGTCCAACGAGCTGCACCTGCACCTGCCGAAGCAGGGCATGCCGCGCGACCCCTTCGGCGCCGCCGTCATCACCAACGTGGGCATGTTCGGCATCGACACCGCGTTTGCGCCCTTCGTGCCGCTGGGCCGTTGCCCGATGCTGCTCCTCGTCACCGAGGTGAAGCCGCGCCCGTGGGTGGTGGGGAACAAGCTCGAGGTCCGCCAGGTGCTCCGGCTGTGCGGCACGTTCGATCACCGCATCATCGACGGCTTCGCCGCGGGCCTGCTCGCGAAGGAGATCCGCCACCACGTAGAGCACCCAGAGCTCGACAGCGCTCCCGCCGTGGCGCAGGTGGCGTGACCATGGCGCTCTTCGACTTCTTCATCGCGCTGGACGGCAACGGGTTGAACGGCTTCGAGGGCTTCGGCGGGGTGGCCCGGCTGCGCGGAGACACCACCCGGGACACCTTCGAGATCGCCGTCAACTACTTCGACGGCTTCTCGGGCGGCCACGCCACGCAGCTCAACCCCCAGGGGACGATCGGCTTCCTCGGCAACCTGTCCCAGACGCTGCTCTTCTACGATCCACGCACGCTGGAGGAGATTGCCCGCTTCTCCACGCTGCGCTTCGTCGCGCCCGACGTCTTCTACCAGTCGCAGACGCACGTGGTGTGGACCGGGGAGCGCAGGTTCATCACCGTGCTGGGGCCGGACTTCTACGAGTTCGAGCTCGACGATCTCGAGCACCCGCGGCGCCTGGGTGCGCACGGCGTCACGCTCCCCCACGCGCTCAAGAAGTCTCCGTCGGGCCGGTACCTCTTCTACGGCGCGATGGATCACGACGAGAAGGGCTACGCCAACCAGGCGGGCGTCTTCGATCTCGAGACCAACACCGCGCGCGTGGTGAAGCTGCCGGCGACCGTCTGGCACCTCGGCGTGCACCCGACGAAGGACGTCTTCTATGCGCCGACGCAGCGCTGCGCGCCGCAGGGCGACATGGAGTTCACCGAGTACACCATCGCCCACTTCAAGAACTACCTGTTCGAGATCGACGGGCCGAGCGCGCAGGTCACCCGGCACTGCTCGATCCCGAAGGATCTCCCGGGCGCGCTCACCAGCGACGTCGTCGTCACCGAGGACGAGGTCATCTACAACGCGTGCGCGTCGGGCGTGCTGGTGCGGGTGGATCTCGCGACGCTGAGCCGCATCTCGTACGTCGACGAGCGCGCCTCGACCTGGGACACGCTGACGCACCTGCGCACGGCCTGGTCCAACCTGCTCGAGAGCTCTTCCCGTGCCAACATCCTCGGGGGGCCGCACGTGCTGATGAAGGCGCTGCGGGCGACGCGCTTCTCGGCGCTGGACGGCAGCTACGGGCTGGCGCTCACGCCCGACAGGAAGTACGCACTGTCGGCGCACCGCGGCCTCAACGAGGTGCGGGTGTACCGCTACCCGGACTTCACGCTGCACAAGCGCATCCGCTTCCCGGAGATCCAGGCCTTCTTCCCGAAGCACTTCGGGCGCCTCGATGATCCGCGGCTGGGGTTCCACCACTCGACGTTGATCGCCCGCTGATGCGCTCAAGCTCGTCGCGGTTCGTTCCGCGTTGACGGGCCGAGAAGTCGAACCAGGGCTCCGCGCGTCAGGCTTGCGTTTCGTCACCCGACTGCGCCTCGACCCGCTGGCCGGGGATCACGCAGGCTCTGCGGCGAGGCCCGCCTCCGAGAAGGCACCTCGAGCTGCAACCTGTCCCTTCGCGGGGCTTTGGGCATGCACCCGCCGGGGCGCTCTCACGGGAGCGGCCTGTCGCCCGAGAGGTGATGCGGAACAGGCCAGGCGAGAGCGCTACACTCACGGCGTGTCGCGCGCGTCGGTGCTCGCTGTCGTGTTGTTCGCTGCTGCCTGTGGGCGGACGGGAGTGGTCGAGCCCGGCGTGGTCGTCGTCGACTCCTGCGGCGACAGCGTGGTCGATCCGGGCGAGGCCTGCGACGACGGCGACGCGGACGACGGCGACGACTGCCTCTCGACGTGTGTGGTGGCGCGCTGCGGGGACGGGCGGGTGCAGCGCGGTGTGGAGTTGTGTGATCCGGGCTCCTTCCCCGACGCGGGTGTCTGCACCAGCAACTGCACCGTGGGCTCCTGTGGTGACGCGGTGGTGCAGCCTCCGGAGGTCTGCGACGACGGCAACACCTCGCAGGAAGATGAGTGCCTCGATCGCTGCCTGGCGGCGTCCTGCGGTGATGGCCACGTGCACCGGGGGGTGGAGGCGTGCGACGACGGGAATGAGGACGACACGGACGCGTGCGTGCAGGGCTGCCTCGAGGCGCGCTGTGGAGACGGCTTCGTTCGTGCCGGCGTGGAGGCCTGCGACGACGGCAACCGGGACGACGGTGACGCGTGCCTGTCCGGCTGCGTGGCGGCGCGCTGCGGAGACGGCGTGCTGTGGCGTGGAGTGGAGGCCTGTGATGACGGGAACCAGGATCAAGGCGACGCGTGCCTGTCGAGCTGCGCTGTGGCCTCGTGCGGGGACGGCTTCGTGCAGCGTGGCGTGGAGCGCTGCGACGACGGCAACCGGGACGATGGCGACGCGTGCGTGGCCGGATGCGTGCCCGCGCGCTGCGGCGACGGCTTCACCCAGCGCGGCGTGGAGGCGTGCGACGACGGGAATACGGACGATCTCGACGCGTGCACCAACCGCTGCACGCTCCCGGTGTGCGGCGACGGGATCAAGGCCAGCACCGAGCAGTGCGATCTCGGCGCGATGAACGGTGACACGCCGGCCTTCCGCATCACCCAGCCCTCCGGCACGCGCATCGGCACGGACGCGCTGGTGGGCACCCGCACCGTGCAGCAGTTCTACGACTACCGCTCCGCCAGCTCGCACACCGGCTTCGAGGTGGTGGGAGAGAGCCGGATCTACCTCTATGTGAACGCCAACACCGGGCGTCTCTCCCTCGTGCTGACGCACGGCATCGACTTCGTGACAGGAGGGCCCGCTCAGCCTTCCTCGCGGGTGGAGATGGACGTCGCCGGGCTGCCACCGGGCACCGGCGTCGACGTGGTGGATGACACGATGGGCGAGTTCTTCCTCGGACCCGGCGGGACGGCCTTCGGCCGCTGGACCTTCGAGCGGAACTCCGACGGAGGCGCGCTGGGGCCGCTGCCCTTCCCCGGGAACTGGCGCATCACCGTCACTCCCCGCTTCACCACGGGCATCACCACCTGGGGCTGGGTGCGGCACGATCGCACGCGCATCCCGCTGGTGATGCCGGAGCCAATCACCATCGAGGCGCTCGACACGTCTTCCCTCTGTCGGACCAACTGCACCGTTCCCCGGTGTGGGGACGGAGTCTTCGACGCCGGCGAGGTCTGCGACGACGGCAACACGGTGAGCAATGACGGGTGCTCGAGCGACTGTCGGCGGCTTCAGTAGGTGTGCCCACCTGCGCGGCACTGGCTGATCGGCGGTCCGCTGCGTGAGAATCGGGGCTCCGTGCGTCTCCGCCTGCTGGTGACCAGCGTGCTCCTCCTCGCCGCCTGTGAGGGCGTCGTCGAGGACATCAATGAGCCGCCGCTCGAGGACGCGGGCGCCGGAGGAGGAGACGCCGGCGGAGTGGGCGGAGGTGAGGGCGGGGGCGCGACGGGCGGAGGCGGCAGCGCGACGGGCGGCGGCGGCG
>JBFMHF010000228.1:0-7634 GCA_040752975.1 Myxococcota bacterium | reverse complement strand
AACGCCGCGGCGAGCACCACCGCCCGCGCGCGCCAGGCCGCGTACGCCGCCAGCGCCACCAGCATCCACACGCCCAGCACCAGCCCTGTCGAGGAGAGCCACAGCGGGTGCGTCCACGGAAACACCGTGGGCCTGCGCCACGCCACCGCGGACACACCGGCCGCGATCAAGCCCAGCCCCGTCACGGACAGCCAGCGCGCGGCGGGAGTGGAGAAGGGAGGTGGCATTTCGCGCCGGACCGGTGAGCGTCAAAGGTCGAGGACGTTGAGCCGCACCAGGCGTCCCGAATGCACAGACAGGGTGTCGACGACGCCGTCCATCTCCGCCTGCCGGTAGGCCGCCAACCGTTGCCGATGCCGCGCGGGACGTTCCATGGAAGGGCGCACCTCGAAAGGGAAGGGAAGGGGCCCATTGAAACAGACTCATCGAGCCTTCCGTACGCTTCTCAGGCTTCGAGAGTCGGCGCTCAGTGAGCTGACACGAGCGCGGGAATTCCAGACCTCTCCGGCCCGCGACAATGCCTGCAAGGCCGTCCCCCACTCACTTTCAGGAGACTCCTCTCGGTGCTGCGCGCGGTGCCGCACGCCGCAGACGACACCAAGGTGCTGCAGGCGCTCGCAGCGGCCGCCACGCAGCAGCACCAGGTTCTCCTCACCATGGCCCACGACGACGCACGGGCGAAGGCGCATTTCGAGCAGGCGAGGGGCTGGTACCAGCGCCTCATGTACCTGGAGCCGGACTCCGTCGACACGCGGTGCGACTTTGGCTCGCTCTTGATGCGGGGAGGCGACCTCGAGGCCGCGTACGCGCAGCTCCAGCGAGCCGTCGAGCTCGGCGCCGGGAGCGACTGCGTCGCACTCATGGCCGAGGCGGCGCTGTTCCTGGGCAAGCCCGAGGTGGCGGTGGCGCGGCGCGAGGTGCTCGAGCAGAGCAACCTCCACTACGCGCGCTGGATGCTGGCGGTGGCCCTTGCGCTCACCGGCGATGTGAAGGGCGGGGCAGCGGTGGCGCGGGGCGTGAGCCCCGACGACCTGGACCTCACCGAGTGGCCGAAGGGAGCGCTGGAGCGCTCGGCGAAGGCCGTGCCCGGCCCGGTGGGTCGCGCCGTCGAGCGCTTCGCGAAGGCCTACGAGGCGACGTTCGAAGCGCAGCTCCTGAACGACCGCCCCCCCCGCCTGGAACGAGCTCTTCCGCCAGTTCGCCGACGAGCTGGACGCCATCGCCGCCGACGCGGGCGCCCGGTGACGAGGACAGGCCCCGGCCGGGCCTGAAGAGTCGCGAGACTTTCTTTCACCTCCCTCGACGCCCGGGGGTTTCACCGTCCTCGGCTCCCGGGGACTCGACTCTCTCGGAGGTCTCTTCATGCGTCGCCTCGTCTCACTCCTTCTCCTCGTCGGCGTCGCCGGTTGCGGCGGCGTTCCGCCCGAGCTCATCGGGGCCTGGGTCGGACCCACGACTCTCAGCATGGGCGGCCTGAGCGTGTTGCTCGACTCACAGGCGCTGGTGACCGAGGGCAGCGGCGGTCTGGAGGTGGTGGCCTCCGGCTCCGAGAGCGGTGCGCCGGCGTCCGGGAAGGTCCTCCTCACGTGCCGCATCGGCGCGAAGGTCACCAGCAGCGGCTTCGAGGTCACCAACGGAACCTGCGACGTCGAGGGCGCGCCGCTGCGCTGCGACGACGGCAGCCAGAGGCCCCCGCTGGCCTCCGTCTCCAGGCTGACCGCGGTGCGGAGCGGCACGAGCCTGGCCGTCAACACGTCCGGAGTCCTCACCAACCCCTGCCCTGGCTCCACCTACCCGCCCGCTCCCTTCACCCTGCAGTCGAACCTCACGAAGCGCTGACGGACCGGCGCCTCCGAGGTCCGTGCGAAGCGACGCGCGGCGCCGAAGCCGCCTTCACCGGCGCCCGGCCTGAGGCCTACGTCGTCTTCGGTGGCTCGGCCGTGGGCGGCACCACCTTCGGGGGACGCAGCCAGAGCCCGCCGTGGGAGAAGGCCTTCCAGCCCCACTTGAGCCAGGACAGCAGCGCCAGCGCCATCCACAGGCTCCACGCCAGCATCGCCGCGCGGTACACCAGCATCGGCACCGAGAAGACCCACGCGGTGGGGAAGGTGGCGTCGGTGCGGTCCATGAACCAGCGCAGGAAGGACGCGGTGCTGCCGTTGCCCGCCACCTGCATCTCCGGTTGGCCCAGCAGCCCGCCGTACACGCTGACGCCGAGGATGATGAGGGCCACGCCCGTCACGCCCACCAACGCGAGCTGCCTCAGGTTGAACCAGCCCACCGACAGCTCGGGCTGCTTGTTGCGCCACCCGAGGAAGAGGAGCCAGGCGAAGACGAAGGCGATGGCCACCATCGGCACCTGAGAGAGCCCCAGCGCGAGGAAGAGCCACTGCCGCGTCGACAGCGGCGTCCACCCGATGCGCCCCAGCCCGAAGGACAGCGCCAGAAGCACCAACAGGAAGCTCCAGAAGAGGACGGCCGGCCCCAGCCCCGGCCCGCGGACGAGCAACACCCAGCGGTCCTGCGGCATGCGCACCTCGATGTCCGCATTCACGGTGGGCGTGCCCACGTCCAGCGCCGGCGTGCGCCACGACGCGCCGAGGCCTCCATTCTCCCGCCACGACAGCACCACCGACTGCCCGCCCGGCACCAGGGGAATGGAGACGACGCGCCCTTCCTGCCGAATCGGCTGCGTCTGCCCGTTGATGGTGACGGACTGCAACTGCGCCCCCTCGGGCAGCGTGAAGGGGTGCAGTCCGCCGCGCGAGGTGCGGAAGTTGGCGGTGAAGGTGACGTCGGTGGCGCGCGCGCCCGGCGCCACCACCAGCGACGACTGGTCGATGGTCAACGTCTGGCCCGCCAGCGCCTCGGGCCGAGACACCTCCACCGTCACCGTCTCGCCGGGCCACGGCCTCCACTCGGGCAGCCGCGCGCCCGACGCGTCCTGCTGGTGCACCACGGGGATGCCGCCGAAGCCCACGTGCCACACCGGAGAGACGTCGAGGCGCCACACCTCCACCCACGGCAGGCCCGTGGGCGCCTGGAGCGTCAGCGGCGCCTTCGCTTCCAGCACGCTGCTCCACACCACCTCCGTCGCCGCCGCGCCCATGTTGACCAGCGCCTTGCCTCCCTGCACCCGCACGTCGCTGGACGTCACCGACTCGCCGGGCAGCAGCGGCACTTCCAGCACCACCGCGTTGCCGGTGGGCGTCACGCGCTCCACCTTCGTCTCCACCGTCCAGGTGAGGCCCAGCACCAGCGTGCGCTCGACGCGCACGAAGGGCGGCAGCGTGCCCACCTGCAGCGAGCCGCCCGCGCCCTTGTCGTTGGTGGCCTTGCGAGAGAGTTGGAGGTTGTCGTCGGCCACGCCGTCCTCGTGCAGCCCGTCCAGCGTCCAGCCGTCCAGCTTCGCTTCCACCCGGTAGCTGCGCAGCGGCAGCGCCACCTGCACCACGTCCCGCGGAGGCAAGGGCCCTTCCAGCTGCACCTGGTGCGCGCCGGCCGTCACCGCCAGCCACAGCGTGCCGTCGGGCTGACGCTTGAGGCCCGCGGCGGCTCGCCCGTCCACCAGCACCGTCTCGGGCACCCACTGCTGCGCGCTGCCGGGGAGGGGCACCGCGGTGTCCGCACCGGCCAGCACCTCGAGGCGCATGCGCAGCAGCTTCGGCGAGGCCTCCAGCAGCAGCTTCGGGCTGGACGCGCAGGTGGGCGCGCACTCGGGCTTCTCCAGCAACCGCGCGCGCAGTTGCAGCAGGATGTCGGGCGGCGGCACGTCGGCGGGCGCGCCTTCCCCGGCCAGCGCGGGCGTCGCCCCCAGCACCACCAGCGCCAGCATCGCCGCCACGGCCTTCGGCGCGGTGCGCACCAGCGCTTTGAGTGCGTTGGGCCAGAAGCTGCCGGGGAAGCCCAGCACGCAGAGGAGCAGCAGCCCGAGGAGGCCCACCCGCAGGAAGGCCAGCACCAGGTTGGCGATGGGCCCGAGGAAGAAGAAGGACAGTTGCTGGTCGCGCTGCACCGGCCCCGAGAAGCGGACTTGCACCGCCGTCCAGTCCCACCGCGGCAGGCCCGGGCCCGTCTGCACCATCGCGTTCTTGTCGTAGTCGCGGACGTTGTAGCTGCGCTTCGCCTTGCCGGCGTACGCCTGCTGCTGCGGCGCTGGTGCCGAGGGCGCCGAGAGGACGAGACCTGCGTACCCGCCGCGGTCCTCCTCGGCGTTCTCGTCCTTCGCTTCTTTGTCGGCCCAACCCTCGGCCGTCGAGCGCGCGTACTGCATCGCGTTCTCCGAGGAGTACTCGCTGTAGGACTTCACGCCTCCCAGCGTCCGCTGCTGCGCCAGCGCCGGGTACATGCCCTGGCGGACGTGCTGCACCGCGAAGCCGACGGTGAGGACGATGAGGGCGCCCCACGCCGCCACCCGCGTCGCGTGGAGGAGTGACTTGAAGCGGCCCAGCGGCAGCACGCGGAACAGCCCTTCCGCCGCCAGCACCACCAGCCACGCGTACTGCGGCACGTCCTCTTCCTGCCAGGACAGGACCAGCGTCACCAGCGCCAGCACGCCCCACGGCACGCCAAACAGGCGCCCCATCGCCACGGCGATGATGAGGACGAGGAAGAGGTCGAACAACGTCCACCGCTGGAACCAGGTGTCGGGCACGTCGTCGGCGCCGCTGGCAGAGATGAGGCGCCAGCCGGGCGGCACCTGCAGCGTGGTGCTGACGCTGTTGAAGTCCGCGTCCCACGAGACGGCCGAGAGGCGGCCGATGGAGCCGGTGAGGCGGCTGTCCGCTTCCAGCGCCAGCGCGCCCTGCCGCAGCTCGACGCCGGCCTTCGCGCCCTGGGTGAGGCGGGTGATGGACTGGTCCGCGCCGGACGCCACCACGCGGCCCAGCTCGGTGCCCGGCTGCACCTCCAGGCGCCAGCTCCGGTGCAACTGGCCGGTGATGCGGTCACTGACGGTGTAGCCGCCGCCGTTGAAGTCCAGCCACAGCGTGCGCTGGAGGTTGAGGACGTCGGGGGCGGGCTCGGAGTCGCCGCGCCGGCGCTCCGTCAGCTTCATCTCGTCGGCCGGGCCCATCGCCCACGCGGGGAAGCCGCGCCACTCGGTGGGCAGCGTCGTCTGTGACGGGTCGACGGCGGACACGCCTTCCACCAGCACCTGCCGCAGGGAAGGCCGCGCGTCGAAGACCCACACCTCGTCGCCTTCCATCCACGGGCCGTCGGCCGCCGGGCGCTTGAGGGAAGTCACCGGGCCCTCGGAGCGCGCCACCAGCTCCACCACCCAGGCGCCGGGCCGCACCTGCAGCCGCAGCCTCCCGTCGGGCTCGACGCGCACCGGCACCGCGCTGGACAGCGACATGGGCACGAAGCCCGCGGGCAGCGCGCGGCCCAGCAGCACCTCGCGGCTCTTCCCCGACACCTTCAGGGTGAGGCGGGTGGTGAGACTCAAGGGGATGTCGTCGGTGACGCGGCGGTGCACGTCCACCTCGATGCGGTCCGTCTCGGCCTGGGCGGCCTCGCGCTGGAGGAAGACGCGGCCCTCGTTGTCGCGGTTGGGCAGCGTCACCGCCGCGCCCTTGACGGTGAGAGAGAGGAGGCCCGTGTCGGGTGGAATTTCGAGCGCCTCGGGCAGCGAGTCCCACGCGAAGGCGCCGCTGACGGTGTGTTCGCCAGGAGACAGCAGCACCGCGGGGCGGCCGGACTCGGGGTTGGGGACGACGACGGCGGGCTTGCCGTCCACCTGCACGCCCTGGGGCCAGCGCTTCGCTTCGCCGGGCAGCGGCAGCCACGCCTCGCGGTGCACCTGGAACGTCTGGGTGAAGCGCCCGCCCTTCTCGTCGAGGGTGAGGGCGAGGCGGCCCGGCCACGCGCAGGCCCGCGTGTCGCTCCCGTGGAGGAAGGGACAGGTGGCGTCCTTCGCGTCGTGCAGCACCCACGCGGCCCAGTCGCGCAGCTCCGCCGGCAACTCGTCGGGTCTGGGCGGAGCGGCGGAAGAGTGGGTGGACGTGAGGAGGACGACGGCGCACAGCGTGGCACGCATGAAAGCCCCCTGTGGTGGCGAGAGTACGCGGCAGCGTCGCGCGTTTCGACTCGCCGCGCATCAACGTCGCGCGGCCGCGCCTTGTTCCTCCGGCCACCGTCTGCCGCAACTCTGGACTGCCGCCGCGAGGCCGAAGCGGACCGGCCTTGGCGCAGTGCGCGTCCGCCCTGTCGCCAGCCGTCGCGCCGAGGTTGACGAGGCGCCACGTGGTACTGTCGCCCCGCCATGCTCAACGATGTCCTCCGGATGTTGCTGATTCTTGGCGCCGTCGTCGTGCTGTTCTGGCTGTTCACCAGACTCGGCGGCAGAGAGTTCGCCAGGCGACGGAAGACGCTGGAAGAGGTGGCGCGCTCGCTGGGCCTCGCCCTCTCGGGGAATGACACCGCGCCGGGGATGCAGGGAACGCGCGACGGCGTGGAGGTCCGCGTCGAGACGGTGCGCGTGAAGATGCGGCGGGGCCACCGCGCGCTGCTGCAGGTCACCGCGCGACCGCTGGGGCCGCTCCCGACGCTGGTGGCGTTCGAGAAGAGCCGGACGACGGAAGAGACGTTCCCGGGGCTCGCGCAGGTCCGCACCGGTGACACGGCCTGGGACGCAGCCTTCGTCACGTACGCCTCCGACCAGGCGGCGCTGGCTCCCCTCAGCTCTGAGTTCCGGCACGAGCTCCTCGGCGGCGCTGGCCAGCCGCGCTTGCCGGTGGAGCGCTGCAAGGTCGACGGCAGCGAGGTGGTGTTGGACTTCCCCGCCATCGACGCCACGCTGTACTCGCCTCGGCTGGCGCGCATCGTCTCGCTCGTCGTCGCCCTGTGCGCGCGCGCCCGGCCTGCCGCTGCCGCGACTTAGGCTGCGCCGGCTGTTCCGTTACGATGAGAGCCGGGTGGAGCTGCTCCTCGAAATCCTGCTGGAGGCCGTCGTGCAGGTGCTGCTCGGTGCGGTGCTGAGCATCTTCGACGAGCGGCTGCCTCCCGCGACGGGCACGCGGCTGTACCGGCTGCTGGGCTACTTCCTCCTCGGGGGCTTCTTCGGGTGGTTGTCCACGCTGTTCTTCCCCAGGCCGACGTTGAGCGCCGAGGCGGCGCGACTGGCCTGGCTCTTCGCAGCGCCGGTGCTGGGCGGCCTGGCGATGTGCGCGGTCAAGGCGCTCAAGCGCGGGTGGAGCGGCTGGCTGACGCCGTGGGCCTTCTCGTACGGCGCCGCGCTGGTGGGCACCGTCAACGCGTGGCGCTACTTTGCGCTCGCCTGACGAGCGAGTGACGCGCGCACGTAAGGTGGCGGGGGCCATTGACGCGGGCGTCACGGCCGACATCGGGGCGCGACGGCGTCACATCTTCTTCTTCTTCGGCTTCTTCGCCAGTGGTGGCGGGGGCCGTTGACGCGCGGCCGACGTCGGGGCGCGGGGCGTCACTTCTTCTTCTTCGGCTTCTTCGCCGGTGGTGGCGGGGGTCGTTGACGCGCGGCCGACGTCGGGGACGCCGGGCGTCACTTCCTCTTCTTCGGCTTCTTCGTCTTCTTCGCCGGCGGCGGAGGGGCCTCCGGCTCGGGCGCTGGCTCCGGTGCGGCCTCCACCGCGGGGGGAGGTGCAGCCTCGACCGGCTCG
>JBFMHF010000227.1:0-7668 GCA_040752975.1 Myxococcota bacterium | reverse complement strand
GGCCGCGCCCCCACCTCCGGCCGCGCCGCCGCCTCCGCCGGCACCTCCGCCCTGCGCGCCTCCTCCGCCGTCCGCCGCAGCACCACCACCGCCACCGCCCGTGCCCGCGTCGGAGGGCAGCGCCGCTACCGGCCCGATGTACGACGTCGCCGCGACGACGTTGTCGTACCACTTGCGCGTCTCACCCGCGGTGTTGGAGCCGATGTGCAGCGACAGGTTGAAGCGATCGATCTTCAAGGTGGCCACGTCGCGCAGGCGCAGGTTGGGGAAGTCGGCGATCAGCGCTCCGTCGAGCCACAGCGCGACGCGGCCGTCCCGCTGGCCGGGCGTGTTCGCCTTCAGCATCAGCTCGTAGGTGTACCAGCGGCCGCGCTCGGGGATGATCTTCGGGCGTGCCACGAACGTCGGCCCGAAGTTCCCCGGGAGGCTGGTGTTCGGCATCACCTCTCCGTTGGGGAAGAAGTGGTCGCCCCACTGGCTGCGTTGCTCGGGGTGGTAGATGTAGAGGTTCAAGTCGCCGGGGTTGGCCGTCGCCGCCTCGCCGCGCCAGCACTCGTACTCGACGAGGAACTTGTTCATCCCATCCGCGGGCACGCCGGGCGTGGCCATGCCGTTGACGTAGTAGTGCGCCGAGATGCCGCCTCCGTTGTGGCTCGACCCCAGCACGTCGAAGGTGGCGTCGAACTTCGAGGCGAAGCGCAGGAACAGCACGTCCACCTCGGGGCTCACGGCGCGCGCCACGGTGTTGGACAGCTCTGCCGTCTGCTGCGGGACGCGGAACTCGAGCGCCTTCGATCCGCCGAAGAAGTTCCCCGCCTCGGTGGCGATTCGGACGTGGTGGTACACGCCGGCGTTCCACCGCGCGTCGAGCTGCGTGGCGCTCGTGTAGCTCTCGAAGTCGTCGGCGAAGAGCACGCGGCTGTCTGAGGTGATGCCGACATCGCCGGGGTACTGGGCCGCGATGCCCGTGGCGCCTTCCGGGAGCGGCTGGGCGAACGCCGGGAGAGCTGTCACCACGGTGAGGACCAGGGGAACGCGCATCCCCGGGACTCTACCCGCCCACGCGCCACAGGTCCTTGAGCAGGGCAGGCACTTCCCGCGCCGTCCACGCCAGGCGCAAGGGCCAGGAGCGATGCCTCGGCGCGTCCAGCACCGGGCTGGTGTCCACGTCGACGTTCTCGCGCTCGAAGAGCAGGCTGGCCCGCAGCAGGTGGTAGGGATCGGACACGACGATCACCCCGATGCGGCGCCCGTCGGGGAAGCGCTGGCGCAGGAGTTCGACCGAGAAGCGCGCGTTCTGGGCGGTGGAGTGGCTCTGCTCTTCTACCAGGCAGGCCTCCCGCGGCACCCCCAGCGCCACCGCGAGGTCCCGCGCCACCGAGGCCTCCGACTCGCCGTACGTCCCCACGCCCCCCGACAGCACCAGCACGTTCGCCCCGGTGCGGCGGAAGACCTCGACGCCGTGCTGCACGCGCGCCGAAAGCGTCTCCGAGGCCCGGCCGTCCGGCTCCACCCGCGCGCCGAGCACCACCACCGCCCGCGCGCCGCGGTGGCCGAGCACGTGATTCGCCGCTTCGCTGGTCCCGACGTGGTCGATGAACCACACCGCGCCGGCCATCAACGCGGAGAGGCAGCCGCAGCCGAGGGCGAGGATCCGCAGTCCCAATCGCATGGGGTGGCGCAGAGCAAGCGCCGCGCCTCCCGGCTGCACGGAGGCTACATCCATCGCGGTTCGGGCGAGGGCTGCTCCTCTCGGCGGCCCGGCGTCACACCGCGACACCGGCGAGGCGTCCGGGCTAGACGGAGCGCCATGCAGACCGCCGCAGACCTGCGCACCCTCGTCATCCGCCGCGCTGGCCTCGGCCGGCGCGTGGCGCTCCTCTCGTCGGACGAGCTGCTCGCCCAGGGCCTCGAGAAGAATGGCTGCACCGTCCTCAGCGATCCCGACTCGCTCGACGCGCTGACGGACTTTGGGCCCGAGGTGGTGGTGGCCTTCGACGGGCTGGTGGCCGAAGGCCTCGGTGCGCTGGAAGGCGTCGCTCGCGCTGCGCCCGCCGCCGAGCTGCTCTTCTCCTTCGCCAACGCCGCGTCCGCCTCGCTCCTGTCCCGTGCGCTGCAGGGGAAGACGTCGGTGCGCGCGCTGGCCGAGGCGGAGGTGCGGGCTGCGTTGTCCTCCGCTGGCTACGTGGTGACGGGCCGGGACGTCGTCGTCACGCCGCACCAGCCCTCGCGCCTCGCCGTGGAGGTGGACGCCGCGCTCCGGCAGCTCTTCGAGCAGCTCAACCCCGACGCGGCGGCCGATCGCTTTCTCCTCTCCGCTCGGCGAGGCGTGGTGGCCTCGTCACCGGATCGCACGCCGGGACTGGTCAGCGTCATCGTCACCGCGGGACCGGAGCCTCGACGAGAAGCCGCAGGGGCCGGGCCCGGTCCAGGAGAAGTCCCGACTGGTGGCGCTCCGTTCGGCGAGGGCGGCGCCGCGAACTCCTCCGCAGTCTCTGGACCAGCGCGAGGGAGGGGCGCTCCGTCGAGGGGCGGAGGCGACGCGAGCTCCCCCGCGCACCGCGGACTCGAGCTCGACGCGCTGACGGGCACGCTGTCCTCTCTGGCGGGCCAGGCGCACCGCGCGCTCGAAGTCCTGGTGGCGTCGCCCTTCACGGCGGAAGAGGTGGAACAGGCGGGCAGGGCGCTCAAGTCGCGAGCAGGAACGACGCTCTTACCCGTGTCCAGCGCTGCGCAGGACCCCGCTGCCCGCATCAACGCCGGCCTGGCGCTCGCGCGGGGGCAGTACGTCTCCTTTCTCGAGGCAGGGGAGTTGCTCGACGCGCGCCACCTCTCCTCGCTGCTGGAGCGCCTGTCCGCCGGCACCGAGGCCTGGGCGCTGGCCACTCCGCGCGCATCGCTCGCTCCTCCCTTCGACGTGCTGGCCTGGTGTCGCGCTGGGGCGGCGCACCGCGGGCTGTGGCTCGTCGACCGCGATCGCCTCGGCGCCTTCCCCCTCACCTTCGCCGAGGGGACGCCGCACTTCGAGCTGCTCCTCTTCCTCCGCCTCGCCGCCCTTTTCCCGCCAGCGTGGAAGCCCTCCGCGCCTACGCTCGACTCTCCGCGCGCCGCCTCCGCCGACGTGGAGGGGCTCCTTCACGCGATGCAGGGCCGACCGCTGCAGGCGCTCGTGCCGCTGGCCAGACTCTTGCGCGCGCCTCCGCCGCCGAAGGTGGAGGATGTCGTGCGCGACGCGCTGGAGGAGAGGAGCCCCATGGTCGCCAGGGCCTTCAGCCGCGCCGCCGCCCTGGTTGAGCGCGTGCGTGACGCGGCTGTCCGAGCCGGAGCGCAGGCCCGACGCGAGCGCGGTGAAGGGGAGTAACTGCGCACATCGGTCGAAGGGGGCGCAGCGGAAGGGGAGGAGCGCGCACGCGTTCCGCGGCACCCCGGGCCTCGAGCGAGGTCGGCTGCGAGCCGCCTTGCCAGCCCGGTGAGGGAGCCGCGCGGGGAGCGGCTTCTGTTTCGGAGCTTCCTCGCGGCTGGAGAAGCGACGCTCTCTTTCGCGCGACTGGCTCGTCGGGGTCACGGGCCGAGCCACTCGCCGGTGTTGCACTGCACCCGGGCCGACGCCTCGTCTTCCTCCGGTGCGTAGTAATGGAAGATCACCTCGGTCGGCAGCCCGCTCCACATGCGGCAGCGCCCCACGCGGTTGGCGGACGGGCACGTCGACTGCGAAGCCGGGCCCTTGCAGGAGCTCTGCACCTGGCCCCACGTGTAGCCGGAGCCGACGTACTCGGTGCACACCCAGGGCAGGTTGAAGCAGCTGCCTGCGCTCGGTGCGCCGCACGCTGCGAGCGCCAGTGACAGCACGACGAGCAGGGCGCGAAGGAAGGCTCTCATGGCGTACCTCCACCGCCAGCGGCGTCGCAAGAAGCACGCCGCGCGAAGTGGCACGGATCTCAGGAGCAGGCGCGCCCGGAGGCGGCAAGCCTTGCGCGCCTCAGCGCTTGATCCAGTGCAGCTTCGGCAGCTCGGGAGGCCGGGACACCGAGGCGATCACCAGCACCACGGCCAGCAGGGCCAGCGCCACCAACGCCAGCACCCGCACGTCGAAGGGCAGCCGGACGAAGCGTCCTCGCCCTCGTCGGGCCTCGATGCTCAAGGTGCCCACCGTCAGCACGAGCGCGTCGGAGCCCTGGAGCCGCAGCACCCAGGACGTCCCGACCTCCTTCACCACGCCCTTCTGCACCAGGTCGCTCAGGGACACCGCCGCGTCACCGCGCTGCCGCAGGGTCCCCTTCACGCCGTCGGTGAAGCGCACTTCCAGGCCGGTCTCGGTCCACTCGAAGCGCACGTGGCCCGGGTGTCCCAGCGGCACGTCGTCGTGCTTCTGATCTCCCAGCGACAGGGTGCGCCGCCCGCGCCCGTCCAGCACCGAGGCCTCGAGCCGCCGGTTGCCCCAGCGAACGCGGACTTCCCAGGTGGTGTCGGGGGCGGGCTGCGTGTCCACGCGAACTGGCTAACGGCCGGCCACGCGGTTTGTTTCAGCTCACGGGCGGCGAGACGGGGTTGCGCCGCCAGTCGAGCTGTCGCGCCGTCACCGCTTCCAGCACCGAGTGCATCTGATCCACCGGCGTGTCGCGGTTGATGTGCATGAAGCCGGCGGTGGTGGCGTCGTTCTGCTTGAACTCCGTGGCCAGGTTGTACCCGAGGTAGTTGCAGAGGTACGCGCTGCGGTCCGGCTGGTAGTTCGGATCCGACCTGCTGGTGAAGACGCGGCGGTCTCCGCCAAAGCCGGACAGGGCCCAGTCGATGGTCTCCACCGGTAGGTCCGTCGACAGCTCCCGCGGGCCGCCGGCGCGGATTTCCCGTTCCGCCATGGGCTGGTCGTTCCCGTCGTTGTTCGCGCCGAGGTGGTTCTCCGGCCGCTCTTCCACCTGGGCCTGGCCTCCGGTGACGCCCATGGAGAGGATGACGTCGGGCGGGTTCTTTCGCATCTCGGCGATGAAGGCGTCCACCGCCTGCGTCGTCACGTCGAGCCGCCGGTACTCGACGATGGCCCCGCGCACGCCCAGCTCGGCCAGCTTCTGCGCCATGTTCGCCGACGGGTTGTCGGTGATGCCCATGAACGCGCCGTAGCCGGTCACCACCACGCGCAGCGGCTTCTCGCCGGGCCTGAGGCCGAGCGCTTCCGGCTTGTAGAGCATCAGGTGGGCGGCCGTGTCGCGGCTGCGCGCGGCCTTCCCGTTGAAGCTGGCGGGATCGTACGGAGACACGTCGCCTCGCATCAGCACGCCCGTCACCTGCGACGGCAGCTGCTCGCGCACTCGAGCGAGGATCTGCGAGGCCGTCTCGCCCTTCATCACGTTCACCTGGAGCGTCTGGCCTTCGATGGTCAGCTTCATCACGCCGTCGGCCTGCGCGCGCCCCTTGAGGCCCACGCAGTTGTCGAACAGCCCGACGCGCGCGGACAGGCCGGGCACGCCCACGGTGAAGTTGGCGTAACGGCCCTTCACGCTGGCCAGCGCGCCCCCCGCTTCGACGTTGACCCACGCGTTCGTCTGCCCCATCGCCGCGAGGTGCGACAGCACGCGCTGTTTGGTCGCGTCGTCGAAGCCGTCCGCCGCCTGCAGGAGCTCCGTCCGCTCGGTCGCGTCGAGGCCGCCGGCGTCCCGCGCGGCGATCATGATCCGATCGATCTCCCGGGTGTCGACCTTCCCGTCCTGTCGCGCCGTCGTCAGGGCCCGTCGGATGCCGTCCACGCTCATAGGGCCACCATTATCGGCGGATCCAGGCGTTTGGTGCTAACTCTCGTGCGCCATGAGTGACTGGAAAACCGAGAAGTCCCGCTGGCTTGAGAAGACGTACGAGAAGGCGCGGAGCAAGGCCCCGGAGCGCAAGCCCGCCTTCGCCACCTCCAGCGGCATTTCCCGGCCGGCCATCGACGGCCCCGACGCGGCCCCGGAGGGCGCGTACCTGCAGCGCCTCGGCTTCCCGGGAGAGTTCCCCTTCACCCGCGGCGTGCAGCCCACCATGTACCGCGGCCGCTTCTGGACGATGCGCCAGTACGCGGGCTTCGCGTCGGCCAGGGCGTCCAACGAGCGCTACCACGCGCTCCTCAAGGCGGGGCAGACCGGGCTGTCGGTGGCGTTCGACCTGCCCACGCAGATGGGCTTCGACGCCGACTCGCCGCGCGCGCGGGGGGAAGTCGGCAAGGTGGGCGTGTCGATCTGCAGCGTGCGCGACATGCAGGTGCTGCTGAAGGACATCCCGTTGGGTGAGGTGTCCACGTCGATGACCATCAACGCCACCGCGCCCATTCTCCTCTGCCTCTACGCGGCGGTGGGCGAGGCGCAGGGCGTGCCGATGGACGCGCTGCAGGGCACGGTGCAGAACGACATCTTGAAGGAGTACATCGCGCGCGGCACGTACATCTACCCGCCGGCGGCCAGCTTGCGCCTCATCACCAACCTCTTCGCCTTCTGCGCGAAGCGCGTGCCGAAGTGGAACCCGATCTCCATCAGCGGCTACCACATCCGCGAAGCGGGCTCGACGGCGGCGCAGGAGATCGGCTTCACCCTGGCCGACGGCATTGCCTACGTGGACGCGGCGCTGAAGGCGGGCCTGCAGGTGGACGACTTCGCCGGGCGGCTGTCCTTCTTCTTCAACGTGCACAACGACTTCCTCGAGGAGGTGGCCAAGTTCCGCGCGGCGCGGCGGCTGTGGGCCCGCGTGATGAAGGAGCGCTTTCACGCGAAGGATCCCCGCTCGATGATGCTGCGCTTCCACGCGCAGACGGCGGGGTCGACGCTGACCGCGCAGCAGCCGATGACCAACGTGGTGCGCGTGGGGCTGCAGGCGATGGCGGCCGTGCTGGGCGGCGCGCAGTCGCTTCACACCAACAGCTGGGACGAAGCGCTGGCGTTGCCGTCCGAGGACTCGGCGCGCCTGGCGCTGCGCACCCAGCAGGTGATCGCCTACGAGACGGGCGTGGCGGACACCATCGACGCGCTCGGCGGCAGCTACCACGTGGAGCGCCTCACCGATGAGCTCGAGGCGCGGGCGGAGGGTTACCTGAAGAAGGTGGACGACCTGGGCGGCATGGTGCGCGCCATCGAGCAGGGCTACCCGCAGCAGGAGATCCAGGACGCCGCATACCAGGCCCAGCGCGCGCTGGAGACGGGGGACTCGGTCGTCGTCGGCGTCAACAAGTTCCAGATGGACGAGCCGGCGCCGAAGGGGCTCCTGCGCGTCGACGAGTCGGTGGAGGCCGAGCAGGTGCAGCGCCTGGCCGAGCTCCGGAGGTCGCGCAGCAACGACGCCACCACCCGGGCGCTGGACGCGCTGAAGAGGAGCGCGGGCGCCGCCGACGAAAACCTCGTGCCGCTCATCTACGACGCGGTGAAGGCAGAGGCTTCGTTGGGGGAGATTTCTGACGCGCTCCGCGCCGTCTTTGGGGAGCATCGCGAGCACGTGGTGCTCTGAGGGGAGGGGCCTCCGGCCGTGGAGCCGTGGGCCGCGTTGTCCTTCGGCGGACGGCCTGCGTTGGGGTTTTTGTCCTGCGGCGGACGGCCTGCGTCCCCTTCATCTGCCGTGCTCGTCTCCCTTCATTGCCTTTCTTTTCTCCCTCTCATCCCCCGCCTTCTCTCCCGCTGGGAGAGAAGGGGCCGCCTCGCCGGCAGCAGTCAC
>JBFMHF010000226.1:0-7716 GCA_040752975.1 Myxococcota bacterium | reverse complement strand
TGCGACACCGGGCGAGCGCTTCCACGTCCCCGCCGCCTTGCGCGCGCGGCGTGCCGCCGTGGGAGTCGTTGGCGCTCCTGGTGGAGGCCTCGGCTCGCCGCCGCGCCCAACACGTCGCCCTGGGTCTCCCACGCGCGCTCGCTTCCGGTGAGCGCCACCGGGCCGACGTACGGCACCGCGTCCAGCTCGGCGATGGAGGCGAAGGAGCGATCGTCCGCCGTGCCGAAGGTGGCGTCAGGTCCATCGCGGCGCGCGACGACGTTCTTCGCGGCGCGCGCCTCGACGGTGGCCTCCAGGGTCAGGACCTCGACCGTCGTGGTGCCCGCGTTGACGAAGGCCAGCAGCACCGCCGCGTTCAGCTCGGCCGCGTCCAGCTCGACCTCGTCGTCGAAGTCCGCGAGCTCCGCGGTGCTGTCCACCCCGCAGGCGGCGGCGAGAAGGACGAAGGACGAGAGAACGAATGAACGCATGGACACCCCCCGGGCGAGGCGGCGCGGAGTAGCCCAGCGCGGGCAGAAGCCTCCAGAGGGGACGTTGCTTTCTCGAAACGCGAGAGTGACGTCAGTGGACGGGCAGCCAGCCGCCGGCCAGCCGCCCGAGGAGCTCGTTGAAGCGCTCTTCCCCGTCCAGCGTGGCGCGCAAGTCGACGTGCACCGAGACGGCTTCGCCCCGCTTCTCGAAGCGCAGCCACTGGCCATCCGCCAACTCGCCTTTCACCAGCGCGCGGGGCAGTCGGGCGCCGTCCACCTTCATCGAGGTGGCCGTCACGTCATCCACGCGGCGGAAGGCGACCGGCCCGTGGGCGAAGAGGCGGCGCAGGCCCGCCCGCTCCAGCGCGGCCACGGAAGTGCCCGAGGAGGCGGGGCTTCTCATGGCTTGAGAAACTCGGGGCTGGAGCGGCCGAAGCGCCATGCAGCGTTTGTCGCGCGGTGCGTCGACAAGTTGCGGGCGCAGGGCGAATGGGCCGCCGGCGTGTCGCCTCTCCCCACGCGGTCCACACCATCGCTGGAGGTGCCAGCACCCACGGCGCTCCTGTCCCCCGTGTACGCTGCGCGCGCTGCATGAGCACCCCACTCCACCGAGTCGCCTTCTGGTGCTGGTACCGCGGCGCCGGCTTCTCCGGCTACCAACGGCAAGAGGGGCGGCGCACCGTGCAGGGAGAGGTGCTCCGCGCCTTCGCCGAGGCTGGCTTCCCGCGAAACCCGGTCGTCGCCGGACGGACGGACAAGGGCGTCAGCGCACGCATGCAGGTCTTGAGCGCGCGGGTCGACCGCTTCGTGCCCATGGACGAGCTCGCCGCGCGGCTCAACGCGCGCCTGCCGGAGGACCTCCGCGTGCACCTCGTGCGCCCCGCCGCCCCCGACTTCCACGCCGCCTTCAGCGCCACCGGGAAGGAGTACCGCTATGCGCTGGACGCGCCGGCCGCTGGAGATCCCGCGCGACTCCGCGAGGTCGCCGCGCTCATCCCCGGCACGCGCAACTTCCGCGTCTTCCACTTCAAGACCAGCGCCGAGCAGCCCCGCACGGTGCACTCCGTCGAGGTCCTGCCTGGGCCCTCCCTGGGCGACGTGGTGCTCCGCTTCGTCGGCGCCGCCTTCGCCCGTCACATGGTGCGCATGCTGGTGGGGGGCATGCTCGCCGTCGCCCGCGGCGAGGTGACGCTCGACACCTTCCGCGCCGGGCTGGAAGAGCAGCGCTTCTTCCACTGCCCCACCGCCCCGCCCGAGCCGCTCACCTTGTGGAGCGTCGCCTACCCGCCGGCGGTCGATCCCTTCACGACCGAGGAGCGCACCGCCTTCCCCTGGCTCCCCACGGGCCGCGCTGTCGCTTCGCAGGCAACACCGACTCTCAGGAAGTGAGTGCGCGAAAACCTCTCGCGCCTGTCGCGCGACAAGGGGTCATGGCTCGAGCAGCGCCCCGTCTCCGTCGAACCCCTCTGGTCCCGCGCCTGGCCAGCCGAAAGGCCCGCGCGTCCGTCCTCTTCGCGGCCAGCGCCCTGCTCTGGGCGGGCCTGGACGCCCTGGCCCAGCCTTCGCTGGTTGCTGCGCACACCGCGGCGCCCAGGCCCGTGGCCACGGTCAATGGAGTGCCCATCACCTTCGACGATTTCGTGCGCCGCCTCCGCGAGTCGCGCCGACTGTTGCCTGCCGGGAGCGCAGAGGTTGGCCGCGCGTTTGGATTTCCCGAGATCGCACTCCGCGACCTCGTCGACACGGAGCTCCTGGTTCAAGCGAGCCAGGCGCACGGCGACTCTCCGTCCGAAGAGCAGATCCAGCGCTGGCTGGAGGCGAACGCGCGCGGCCACCAGAGCGGCGCAGGCAGGGACGCCGCCCGCCGCGCGGTGATGGCCGAGCTGGCCCTCGAGCGGGTCCGCACCGGTGCGATGGCCAGCGAGCAGGAGCTGCTGGCCGAGTGCCGACGCCGGACCGACCTCGCCACGCTGGTTTGCGTCCGGTTCTCACCCGACGACTTCCGCGAGAGCGTCCCACCGCCCACGGCCGCAGCGCTGGCCGCCTGGACCCGGGCCCACCAGGCCCAGCTCGACGCGGCGCTCTCCCGCCGCGCGAAGGTCGTCCTCAAGGGCGAGTGGCAGGGAGAGCCCGAGTACCTGGAGGTGATCGACGGCCAGCGGCCGCCCGTCACCGACGAGCTGCTGGTGATCCTCAAGTTTGCCCTGGCCGGGCGACCACCGGGCGAGTACCGGGTCGTGAAGGTCGACGGCGGGTGGCGCGCCGGCACCGAGGAAGAGGTCCGCCGCCTGCTGGCGCTGGAAGGGATGCTCGACGCCCAGAGTGAGGCCCTCGCACGGCGCGCTGCAGAGAGAGCCCATGCCCTGGCCTCGCAGGGAAAGCGGCTCAGCGCGCTCTTCCCCGACCTGGCGATCCGCTCGGGCCAGCTCAACGCCTTGAGCGGCCTCCATGAGCTCACGTGGAGCTGCAGCTTCGAGCTCGACGAGAGCAACCGCCAGCTCGTCTTCGGCCGCACCCGCCCCGGCCCTGTGGCCCTGGTGCAGGACGGCAGGGACCTGGAAGTGGTGGCCGTCGAGACGCGGACGCCCCTGCGGCCCGCGGAGTGCACGCGCCAGCGCCAGGCCCTCGAGGCGGCGGTGCTCGAGAAGAACCGGAAGGCCCTGGAGATCGCGTACCTCGCCAGGCTCAGGCAGCGGGCCTCGATCCACGTCGACCGGCTCGCCGTCGACGACGCGGCGTACCTGGTCTTCGACTCCCCTGACCGGTAGGGGCCGCCCCCCGTCGCGCCTCAAGTCGTTGTCTTTGCCTCCACGCTGCTCTAGGTGCGCCCCATGGCTGACGAGAAGAAGGCGCCCGCGAAGAAGGACAAGGACCTCAAACTCACCACCCGCGAGGAGAACTTCAGCGAGTGGTACAACGAGCTGGTCAAGCGCGCGAAGCTGGCCGACAACTCCGACGTGCGCGGCTCGATGGTGATCCGCCCCAACGGCTACGCGCTCTGGGAGAACATGCAGCGCGTGCTGGACGGCATGTTCAAGGACACCGGCCACCAGAACGCCTACTTCCCCGTCCTCATCCCCGAGTCGTACCTCGCGAAGGAGAAGAAGCACGTCGCCGACTTCGCCCCGCAGGTGGCCGTCGTCACCCACGCCGGCGGCAAGCCCCTGCCGGAAGGCGAGCGCTACGTCATCCGCCCCACGTCGGAGACGATCATCAACCGCAGCTTCACCAACTGGGTGCAGAGCTACCGGGACCTCCCGCTGCTCATCAACCAGTGGGCGAACGTGATGCGCTGGGAGATGCGCCCGCGCCTGTTCCTCCGCACCACCGAGTTCCTCTGGCAGGAAGGCCACACCTGCCACGAGACGGAGGCCGACGCGCAGGCCGAGACGTTGAAGATGCTCGACGTCTACAAGACGTTCGCCGAGGACTTCATGGCCATGCCGGTGATGAGCGGCCAGAAGACCGAGAGCGAGAAGTTCCCCGGCGCCGTCCGCACCTACTCCATCGAGGCGATGATGCAGGACAAGAAGGCCCTGCAGGCCGGCACTTCGCACATGCTGGGCCAGAACTTCGCCAAGATGTTCGACACGATGTTCCAGGGCCGCGACGGCCAGAAGCACTACGTCTGGCAGACGTCGTGGGGCGTCTCCACCCGGCTCATCGGCGCGTTGATCCTCACCCACTCCGACGACGCGGGCCTCGTGGTGCCGCCGAAGCTCGCGCCCACGCACGCCGTCATCATCATCATCGGCCGCACCCCGGAGGAGCGCGCCCCGGTGAAGGCGAAGGCCGAGGCGCTCGCCGCCGACCTGAGGAAGGCCGGCCTGAAGGTGATCATCGACGACGACGAGTCGAAGGGTCCCGGCTTCAAGTACGCCGAGTATGAGCTGCGCGGGGTGTGCCTGCGCGTCGAGCTGGGCCCGAAGGATCTCGAGAAGGGCCAGTGCGTGCTGGTGCGCCGCGACGCGAAGGAGAAGGTCTTCGAGCCGCTCACCTCCGCGGTGGAGAAGGCCAGGTCGATGCTGGACGCGATGCAGAAGAGCCTCTTCGAGAAGGCGAAGGCCTTCCGCGACGCCAACACCTTCGAGGTGAACAGCTACGACGAGCTGAAGGCGAAGGCCGACGCCGGCTTCCTCCTCGCGCACTGGGACGGCACGCCCGAGACGGAGGCGCGCATCAAGGAAGAGACGGGCCTCACCACCCGCAACCGGCCCTTCGACCTCAAGCAGGAGCCTGGCAAGTGCGTGGTGACGGGCAAGGACTCGCCAGGCCGCATCGTCTTCGCCAAGGCGTATTAGAGGGGCGATGAGCGACGCGCGCCTCCTCTATCTCGAGCCGGTGGGCGGCATCGCGGGAGACATGTTCCTCGCCGCCGCGATCGACCTGGGTGTGCCGCTCGCTGACGTCGAGGGTCCGCTCCGCTCGCTCCAGGTGTCCGGCTGGCACTTTGCGGTGAAGAAGGACGAGCGCCACCACATCGTCGGCACGCACGTCGACGTGGTGCTGGACGAGAAGGAGGAGCATCCCCACCGCAGCTGGGCCGACATCGACGGCCTCATCGGCGCGTCCTCGCTGTCCCAGGGCGCGAAGGAGAAGGCGCGCCGCGTGTTCCGCCTCATCGGCGAGGTCGAGGCCCGCGTGCACGGCACCACGCTGGACGCCATCCACTTCCATGAGGTGGGCGCGGTCGACTCCATCGTCGACATCTGCGGCGCGGCGGTGGTGCTGGAGCTGCTCGGCGATCCACAGGTGTACGCCTCACCGCCTCCACTGGGCGGCGGCTCCATTCGCATCGCGCACGGCACCGTGCCCGTCCCCGTGCCGGCCACGCTGGAGCTGGTGAAGGACCTGCCGGTGCGCTTCGAGGGCCAGGGAGAAATGACGACGCCGACCGGCGCCGCGCTGCTCAAGGCCTTCGCCACCATCGCCCCGCCGCCGCAGTTGGTGGTGGAGAAGGTGGGCTACGGCATCGGCACGAAGGACTGGCCCGATCGCGCCAACGTGCTGCGCGCGACGCTGGGTCGGCCGATGCAGGAGTCCTCTGCGCTCGAGGTGCTGGAGTGCAACCTCGACGACTGCAGCCCGCAGGTGCTGGGCGCGCTGGTGGACGTGCTGCTGGCCCGCGGCGCGCTGGACGCGTGGATCTGCCCGGTGGTGATGAAGAAGGGTCGCCCGGGGCACCTCGTCGGCGTGCTGGCCCCGGCGGCCGTGAAGGCGCGCCTGGTCGACACGCTGCTGGAGGAGACGACGACGCTGGGCGTGCGCTCCACCGCCGTCTCCCGCACCGAGCTGGCGCGACGTCACGAGACCGTGGACACGCCGTGGGGGCCGGTGCGGGTGAAGCTCGGCCTGCGCGGGGAACGGGTGCTCAACGCCACGCCCGAGTTCGAGGACTGCCGCGCGCTGGCCGAGAAGGCCGGGGTGCCGCTCAAAGCGGTGCAGGCCGCCGCCCTCGCAGCGTGGAGTCGTCGCGCCTCGCCCTGACTTCCTGCCCCGGCAGCCGCGTGCGACCGGTCGCCGCGGGCTTCAGCTCAGGCCGAGCGCGTCGAGGTACCTTTCCGCATCGTCGCGAGCCTCGGCGATCAGCCTGGACAGATCCGCCCGGGCCTCATCGAGCGACCCCTCGAACTCGAAGATGGGCTCGTCGTCGAAGTCGCGCTGCTCGAAGTTGACCCCGCGGTTCCCCCCGGTGCCGGCGGCTCCCAGAGTGGCATCGGCCGACGCGCCGGTGGCGGTGAGGTGTTGGAGCTTCGATTCGCCCTGATGGCCAGAGTCATCGATGACATCGGGTGCCGCCCAGAGTCCAGGCGGCGAAGTGAGCGGCGCGCTCAGCGGTTGCGCACGAGGGAGCGCGGCCGCACGCGCAACGGATTTCTCCAGTCGGACAGGCGGCGCAGGAGTTCTGCGTCGCCGTCGGCCTGCGCGCGAGCGAGAAAGGCCTCCCAGACGTCCTCACGCACGTAGACGACGTCGGCGCCCAGGCGCTCGGGCGGGGGCTCGGCGTCCGGTGCGAACTCCAGCCACTCGCCGTCCGTCACGCCCCAGACGAGGCGGTACGTCGTGGTGCGATCGATGCTGGCCTCCGGGCTCCACGCGAGCGCCTCGTGGCCTGTCTCGTGATCGTAGAGAAAGTTGAAGCCCTGCGGGGCGATCAACAGCGCCGGGAGGGGGCGTGGAATCCGCGCGATGACGGTACGCCACACTGCGTACGGAGGCGTCTGAGACACGTCGAAGCCGGAGCGCGCAGCCAGGGCGGTGAGGAGCAACCCGAGGGCCGTCGCCCTGACAGGCAGGAGCGCACCTGCTCGAGCGGAAGCGGTGGACTCCTCCCCAAGGGCGCTGCCGCGCTCGGACGGGACGTCACCGCGCGACATACTCCCCGCACCGCCGGTGGCCACCTTCGCCGCAGCGCGGGTGCCCTCGGGCGGGACCTCGCCGTGCGACATACTCTCCGCACCGAGGGTGGTCACCTTCGCCGCAGCGCGGGTGCCCTCGGGCGGGACCTCGCCGTGCGACATACTCCCCGCACCGAGGGTGGCCACCTTCGCCGCAGCGCGGGCGACCTCGGGCGGGGCATCGCCGCGCACGCAGCCCCCCTCAGACGGCGCAGGCGGAGCGACGGCGCCGGAGGACTTCTGCCCGGCCTCGTCAAGCCTGGCCGCTCCTCCATCCTCGGGCCCCGGCACCGCCGCACTCGCCCTCTGCCCTTCCGGCGCTCCCCCCGGCGAAGGTTGACTCTCTCGACGACGCGGCTCGCCGCCCCGCTGCGCCCACGTCGCCGCTGCCAGCAGCAACAGCGGCACCGCAAAAGCAGGCGCCATCAGCGCCAGGCGGTAGCCGACGTCCAGGACATCCGTGCGCCACAACGGAAAGACGCACACCACCAGCGGCGCCAGCAGCGCGCTCACCCGCAAGCGAAGGAGGGGCGAAGTCCACGCGGTCCACACCCCCACGAGGAGCGCCGGCCAGGCGAGGAGGAGCTCGAGCCGCTCGGGCCACCGCGTATCCCGCAGGCTGAAGTACGGCCAGGGCGGCAGCGCACGTGGAGAGAAAGAGAGCTGCGACTCGAGGCGCTCGAGATCCGCAGGGTGGAGCAGGCCCGGCAGAGTGACGCTGGCGAGGATGAAGACGACCGCGGCCCCCAGCCCCAGCAACAGCCCGGTGCGGACGGAGGTGCGCGAGAGCAACGCGGCGGACAACGCCCCGGCTCCCGAAACGAGGAGCAGCGCGGCCCCGAGCCGGT
>JBFMHF010000225.1:0-7764 GCA_040752975.1 Myxococcota bacterium | reverse complement strand
CGGGAGGCGGCGGATCAACTCGTGCGCGGCGTCGACGTGCTGGTGATCGGCCCGGGCCCAACGGATCCAGTGCGGGCGGGGCTGCTGGATTTGGTGCGGGCGGCGGCGAGGCGGAAGGTGCCGACGTTGGGCATCTGTCTGGGACACCAGGCGCTGGGGCTGGCCTTCGGAGCGCGGCTGGTGCAATCGACGCCGGCCCACGGGAAGCCGGCGCGCGTGACGTTCTCGGCGAGCGCCCGCTTTCCGGGGGTGGTGGGCGCGCTAGAGGTGATGCGGTACCACTCGCTGTCGCTGGCGGACGTGGTGTCGCCGCTCGAGGTGGTGGCGCGGCTCGACGACGGGACGGTGATGGGAGTCGAGCATGAGGCGTTGCCGATGGCGGGCGTGCAATTCCACCCGGACTCGCACGCGACGCCGCGGGGCCGGGAGCTGGTGGCGGCCTTCTTCCGGAGCCTGGCGTGACGGCGCTCCTCGACGAGCTCGAGCGCGCACGCAGCTTCGCGCTGTTGGGTCCGGGCTTCCACGACGACGGCGCGTGGACATTGGTGAGGGACTTGCGCGCGGGCGACGACGGGGAGGTGGGCGTGTGGCTGGCGACGTACGAGACGCCGGGGGAGCGCGCGGAGCGCTTCACGGGCGAAGTGGCGCGCGTCGAGTCGCCCCTCGGGGCTGGGCCGCAAGGAGGGAACGAGGAGGCGCCCTCGCCGGCCTCGGCATCGTCTCGCGGGCCGGGAGGAGCGGCCGGTGCGGAGAGGGCGAGTGCCGCGCTGGCGGTGACGCTGGATGAGCGCGGCTTTGTCGAGGGCGTGCGATCGATTCGGGAGGCGATCGCCGCCGGGGACGTGTACCAGGTGAACCTGACGCTGCGCGCGCGCGTGGAGCGCTCCACCGCGGGGCGCCCGCGCGGCGGCTCACCAGGCGTCGACGGCGGAGCCCTGTTGGAGCGCCTGTGCGAGCGCGGCGTTCCCCGCTTCGCGGCGTGGGTGCGGCTCCCGGATGGGCGGGAGCTCGTCTCTGCGAGCCCGGAGCTGTTGTTCGAGGTGCGGGGACATTCGATTCGCGCCGAGCCGATGAAGGGCACGGCGCCGGCCGGACAGCAGGCGTGGCTCGAAGGGAGCGAGAAGGACCGGGCGGAGCTGGCGATGATCACGGATCTGCTGCGCGACGATCTGAATCGGCTCTGCGAGCCGCGCTCGGTGGAGGTGCCCTGTGCGCGTCGCTTCCTCGAGTTGCCTTACGCGGTGCAGGCGGTGAGCGACGTGACGGGCAGGCTGCGCGCGGGCGTGGGGTTGCGGGCGGTGCTGGGCCAGCTGCACCCGGGGGGCTCGGTGACCGGGGCGCCCCGTGAGGCGGCGCGCGCGCTGATCTCGAAGCTGGAGCAGAGTCCCCGCGGAGCCTACTGCGGGACGCTGGGCCTCGAACGGGCTGGAGCGTCGCGCTTTGCGCTGCTGATCCGCACGGCGGAGCGGAGCGCCGACGGCTCATGGGTGTACGGCGTTGGCGGCGGCATCACATGGGACTCGGATGAGGCGGCCGAGCTCGACGAGGTGCGCCTCAAGCTGGGGGCGCTGCGGTGACGAGCGCCTCGGGCGCGGTCGCCGGCGCTGAGCCCGGCCCAGGTCGCGGGAGCGTGCGCCAGCGCCTCTTCAAAGAAGGCCGGAGGTCGAGGGCCTGCGGCGCCGCGGCTCAGCTGGTCAGCGATGTGAGTGGCAGGCACTCGCCCCGGGCGGTGCAGCGCCGGTGCCGTGTGCGGGCCGCGCGAAGAAGGGGGCCGCGCGAAGAAGGGGGCAGCGCGCCGGCCTGGGATGCCTCCCGGGGTCGCTCACTCGGCTTCTTCAGTCGGGCCTCCAGTGCTTCCAGCGCGGGCCGGCTCGCTGGGTGGAGCAGGGCTGGAGAGCGCTGCACCATCGGCGCACACGGCCCCACCGAGTGGAGCCGAGCCTGGCTGGTTTCCCGCGCCAGCGCGGAGTCGAGATCGGACCGGCCGCCGACGGACGGCTGGGGGTTTCGGAAGGGGGCCGGAATCGGCTACGGGGAGGGCATGGGCTACACGGCGCTGAAGGTGAGCGAGGCGGGGGTGGTGCTCTTCGACGCGCACCGGCGCCGGCTTGGAGTTGCGTGGGAGCGGGCGTTCGACGAGTTCGCCGCGCGCGCGGAGCCGGGCATCTACGGGCTCAAGGGAGTCGACGGGCAGCTGGAGGTGACGAGGCGCGATCGATCGCGTCTGTGGAGTGGGATCCCGGTGCGCTACCTGCCGTCGCCGGTGGTGGGCCGGCTGGGCCCGCAGGAGAAGACGCCGTCGCCCTCGGCATGGGACGGGGTTCGGCAGGAGGGCGTCGCGACGTTGCTGACGAGCGCGGACGGCGAGGAGCTGTATGAGTCGTGCGCGGCAGCGGTGCTGGCGTGGGATGGGCGGGAGCTGGTGGCGACGCCGGAGGCGTCACCGCGCGTGGCGTCGATCACCGAGCCGTTCCTGCTCGCGCGGCACGCGCATCGGCGGGCAGCGATTCGACGGCGGGACGGGTGGGCGGTGGTGCTGGTGAACGCGGTCGCGGGCGCGTGCGTGCCGAAGATGGACGGCGCGGAGTTTCCGGCGGGCCTCCTGGAGGAGCTGAATCAACTGATCGCGGCCTCGGCGAGGCGAAGTCCGGGTTGAGGCCGGCGGTGATTGCCCGTCGCAGCGAGCCCCTCCTCCGAAAGCAGTGTGACGAGGGGCACGAGGGCTTCGGGCAATTTCCCCAGGGGACCACCGCAGCGGCGAACGGCGACCCTCACCTCCACTGGGCGTGACAGCCGACGCGATCCGCCTCGGACAAACCACCGCGGAGGCGTGCAGCGGTGACTGACCTCCACGGTGTGCGCCACCCGGAGTCCGGGTGAAGAGTGCTCCGGGCCGGCTGCTGTCGATAGTGCGGTCACCCTCGCGCGGCACTTTGCGCGGGGGCGTCGGGCGATGGTTGACTTCACGCCCTGCGCGGTCGCCTCGGGGAAGGTGGGGGCGTGCTGGCCAACGCCGCGCCCACCTGGAAGAGCCCCTCGGCCCGAGTGAAGGGCGCACAATCGCCCCGTCGCCGACGGAGTGCGGTGAAAAGGCGATTCTGGTCGTGATTTGTGTTGTCCGCACAACACAAACTACAACCAGAATCACTTTT
Organism: Myxococcota bacterium; assembly: GCA_040752975.1. Taxonomy (GTDB): domain Bacteria; phylum Myxococcota; class Myxococcia; order Myxococcales; family Myxococcaceae; genus JADLDB01. The sequence continues at coordinate 4,612 of JBFMHF010000225.1, read as the reverse complement.
CGCCATTCGCGCCGGTACGAGGGGCTGACCGGAAGGGCTGTCGCCGGGATCTCTCATCACTTCTCTCCTCATGGCAGTCGGCGCGTCCCCCGCCTCCACCAGACCGGCCTCTTCGGCCTCCTCGCCGCGGGGCCTGCAACCTCCTGCGCAGCCCAGGCGCGTGATGCAGAAGGCACGGGGAAGGCAGCACGGTCGGCCCGAAGCCCAGTCAATCGAGCATCGAGGCGTGGGCGCCGAGGGGCTGGTCGATTCTCGCGCAAGCACGAGTCCTCCCCCACGACTGCCCGCTTGGAGCCACAACCGCCCCACCACTACAGTCCCGCCCGATGGTGCTTCGCTCCCTCCTCGCGCTCCTCCTCGCCGTCTGCCTCACGGGCTGCGGGACGCTGTGCGATCGCGCGAACTGGACCGCGAAGTCCTTCACCGACAAGGCGATGCCCTGCGGCGCGACGGACTCGACGCCCGACTTCAGCCACTCCGTCTGCGAGACGAGCATGAGCGCCTGCACCGCAAGCGATCGCCAGACGCTGGCCGCGTACTTCGACTGCCTCGAGAAGCTGCCCGCCTGCGAGCCGACGAAGTCTGCCGAGTTCAGCGCGGCGGTCCTGGCCTGCGCCAACCCGATGGCCGGCCTGAGCGACGGCTGCTTCCGCCAGTAGCGCCCCCCGCTCTCCCTGGGGGAAGCGCGGCCCTCACGCGATGCCGTGCTCCGTCATCCACCGCTCCGCCTCGATCGCCGCCATGCACCCCGTGCCCGCCGCCGTCACCGCCTGGCGGTACGTCGCGTCCATCACGTCGCCGCAGGCGAACACCCCCTCCTGGCTGGTGCGCGCCGTGCCCGGCTGCACCCAGAGGTATCCGTTCGGCTGCAGCTTCAGCGTGTCCTTGAACAACTCCGTGGTCGGCTGGTGCCCGATGGCCACGAACACGCCCTTCGCGTCCACCTTCTTCATGTCTCCCGTCTTCACATTCTTCACTACCGCGCCCGTCACGCCCTTCGCGTCACCCACCACCTCTTCGATCACCGAGTCCCAGAGGAACTTGATCTTCGGGTTCTGAAGCGCCCGCTCCTGCATGATCTTCGAGGCGCGCAGGCTGTCCCGCCGGTGGATGACCGTCACCGAGGCGCACAGCTTCGACAGGTAGTTCGCCTCCTCCATGGCCGTGTCGCCCCCGCCCACGACGATCACGTCGGCGCCCTTGAAGAAGAAGCCATCACACGTGGCGCACGCCGACACGCCCCGGTTCATGAACTCGTTCTCACCCTTCACGTTGAGCCACTTCGCCGATGCGCCGGTGGCGATGATTACCGACTGGGCGAGGTACTCCTTCGACTCGCCCTTCACGTGGAACGGTCGCTTCGAGAGGTCCAGCTTCACCACGTTCTCGAGGTGGATGACCGTCTTGAAGCGCTCGGCCTGCTTCTGGAAGCGCTCCATCAACTCCGGGCCGGTGACCGCCTCAGGGAAGCCCGGGTAGTTCTCCACGTCAGTGGTGATCATCAACTGGCCGCCGGGCACCCGCCGCGGATCGCTCTCGGCTGGCCCTCCCGCGAAGACCACCGGCTCGAGGTTGGCGCGCGCCGCGTAGATCGCGGCCGTGTACCCGGCAGGACCGGATCCGACGATGACGACTTTTCGGGTCTCCACGCTGCTGACTCCTTGTTCGGTGTGAAACGTCCGCCCCTGAGAGGACGAAACCCTGACAATGGTTTCAGGTCTGCTACGAACTAGCCCCGATGGACGTCGAAATCCTGAAAAAAGTCGCGCTCTTCGACGGCATGACGTCGGCGCAGTTGCGCAAGCTGGCGGCGGCGCTGACCGAGGTGAAGCACCCCATCAACGCGCACATCTTCCGCGAGGGCGACCCGGGCGACTCGATGTTCATCATCGCCGACGGGAAGGTGCGCATCTCCAAGATGGTGCCGGGCATCGGAGAAGAGGCCCTCGCCATCCTCGAGAAGGGCCAGTACTTCGGCGAGATGTCCCTCATCGAGGAAGGCCCGCGCTCGGCTGACGCCATCGCCCACTCCACCTGCACCCTCTACCAGCTCTCCCGCGAGAAGCTGGACCAGGTGATGTTCACCGACAAGGAGCTCGCCTCCGTCCTGCTCTGGACCTTCGTGCGCACGCTCTCGGCGCGCCTGCGCGAGACCAACGACAAGATCCGCGCCTTCTTCGCGCTGTCGTCCTTCGGCCCCCGCTGACGCCCCTCAGGGCGCGCAGGTGTTCTTCTTGTCACACTTGTCCAGCGTGGCGAGGAAGTCGATGAGGCTGTTGCACGCGGTGTTGTCGATGGCCTTGAGGCACGCATCGACGGCCGCGCTGTTGACCTTCCCCTCGCACAGGTTGGTCGGCCACGCGTCGAGCCAGTACGTCCGCTGCCGCGTGATGCACTCGTCGGACGACGGGTACATCTTCCCGTCACCCACCTGCTCGCACCGCTGGTAGTAGTTGCACGCCTTCGTCGCCGCGCTCTCCCGCGCCGCGTCCAGCGACCAGCCGCATCCGCTCACTGCGAGGAACGTCACCGCCGCGAGTCCACGAGCGTTCATGGACCACGGACTATATCCCCCTGCCCCACGCTGTCAGCCGTCCGCCTCGACTGCGGACCGGAGACCACGGCGCCTGGAAGGAAGCGCGCGGGACCGCCGTCTGCCTCCAGCGATGTCCAGGGAACCGGAAGGAAGCGTGCGGGACTGTCAGCCGTCTGCCTCCAGCGAAGACCAGGCGTGCGGGTCGCGGTCGGGCTGCGTGTCGGCCTCGAAGTAGTCCTTGCGATCGAGCGCCCGGCAGTTGATCGCGAAGCCCACGTCTGCCTCGGTGATCTGCTCCCGCCCCTCGAGATCGGCCCGGGTGCGCGCCAGCTTGAGGATGCGATCGTGCGCGCGCGCGGACAGCCCGAAGCTGCGCACCGCCTGCTCCAGCATCTTCCGGGCGCGCTCCGGTGTGGCGCCGAAGCGGCGCAACAAGGCCGGCCCCATCTGCGCGTTGCAGAAGATCCCGGGGAAGTGCCGGAAGCGGTGCGCCTGGCGCTCGCGTGCCTCCTCGACGCGCGCGCGGTACCAGGCGGAGGTGCGCGGCTCCAGGCTCAGCCGGGTGATGGACTCGACCGCGACTGGCCGTGTCTCCAGCGTGATGTCGATGCGATCGAGCAGCGGGCCGGAGATCCGCGCGTGGTACTCGCGTACCCTCAACGACGGACATCGGCAGATCCGATCCGGCACGTTGTACAGCCCGCAGGGGCACGGGTTCATCGCCGCCACCAGCATCACCTCGCACGGGTAGGTGACGTGGTGGTTGGCGCGCGCGAGCCGCACCACGCCCTCCTCCAGCGGCTGGCGCAGCACCTCCAGCACGTTGCGGCGGAACTCGGGCAGCTCGTCGAGGAAGAGGACGCCCCGGTGCGCCATCGACAGCTCCCCCGGCCGGGTCATCGGCCCGCCGCCCACCAGCCCGGCGTCGCTGATGGTGTGGTGCGGGGCGCGGAAGGGGCGCTGGCTCACGAGGCCCCGCCCCTCCGACAACAGGCCCAGCACCGAGTACACCTTCGTCACCTCCAGCGCCTCGGCGAAGGTCATGGCGGGGAGGATGGTGTTCATCCGTCGGGCCAGCATCGTCTTGCCCGAGCCCGGCGGGCCGCACAGCAGCACGTTGTGGCCGCCCGCCGCGGCGATCTCCAACGCCGCCTTGGCGTCGTCCTGGCCGCGCACCTCCGCGAAGTCGAGCTGCTCGGTGACGTGCTGCTCGCCCTGGCCTGGCGCCGCGCCCCGGCGGAACGGCTCCAGCGGCGCCTCACCCGTCAGGTGCATCACCGCTTCCTTCACGGTGGAGACGGCCACCACGTCGATGCGGTCCACCAGCGAGGCCTCCACCGCGTTGCCGTGCGGGACGATGACGCCCCGGAAGCCCCCGTCGCGCGCGGCGATGGCCAGCGGGAGGACGCCGCGAATCGGCTTCACGGCGCCGTCCAGCGACAGCTCGCCCCCCACCAGCCACGGCCCCAGCGCGCGCGCCTCCAGTTGCCCTGCCGCAGCCAACACCCCCAGCGCGAGGGGCAGCTCGAAGGTGGCGCCCTCCTTCTTCAAGTCGGCGGGCGCGAGGTTCACCGTGATGCGCTTCTGCGGCAGCACGTAGCCGGCATTCTTCAGCGCCGACACCACCCGCACCTTGGACTCCTTCACTGCGCCGTCTGGCAGGCCCACCACGCTGAAGAGGGGCATGCCCAGCGACATGTCCACCTCCACCTCGACGACGACCGCGTCCACACCTACCAGCGCTCCCGACTTCACCCGTGCCAACACCGTCCACCTCCCTCGTCGCCGCGCGAACCGCGCGTGTCGAGTCCAGGCGGGAGCAAAGTTGGGTCCGTCCCCCGGGCGCACCCGGCCGCGCCGCGCCGCCCGAGGGGAATTCTCAAACCGTGAGGAGACAGTGGAGCGCCCACGCCGCTCCGTGGCCAGCGATGGTGTGTCCCGCCGGCCGGACACTCTCTCTGGTCGATTCGCCGTGCGCTAACCCCAGAGTTCACCTGGGTGGAGCATGGATCGCGCAGGACGTTGGCCGGAGATCGAGAAGCGAGGAGGGAGCGGGCTGGTGGGCCCGTAACCGAC
>JBFMHF010000224.1:0-7810 GCA_040752975.1 Myxococcota bacterium | reverse complement strand
GCTCCCGTCGCGGCGGACTGGGCGCGGTTGACCCGCCCCGGGGCTTCCGCTATGGCCCCTCGCGCTTTCCGGCGGTTGCCGAGAAGCCCACCGCGCCTGCACCCCTCCGCGGACGTGAAGGTGGACGCTTCAATACCCGGAGCGGGAGACGAAAGACGTCACATGAGCGCTGAAGCCCAGAAGAAGACTGAGTTGGTGGCGAAGTTCCGGACCCACGAGAAGGACACGGGTTCCCCCGAGGTGCAGGTCGCGCTGCTGTCCGAGCGCATCAGCCACCTCACCGAGCACTTCAAGACGCACAAGAAGGACTTCCACAGCCGCCGAGGCCTGTTGAAGCTGGTCGGCCAGCGGCGCCGCCTGCTCGACTACCTGAAGTCGAAGGACTCCAATCGGTACCGCAAGTTGATCGACAACCTGGGCATCCGCAAGTAGCGGGACCCAACGCGAGGGGGCGCTTCGGAAGGCCGGGCGCCCCTTCGTGCTTCACGGGGGCGGACGTACGTTTTGATTGGCTGTTCGGAGTCGCTGACGGTGCGTCGGCGCCTGCGATCAGACGGTCAGAACGCTCCGCCCGCCCTCGACGGCCTCTCAAACGAAGGCGAACGAGGAGACACAGGACATGGCAGTCATCCGGAAGAGCGTGATGGTGGGCGACAAGGAGCTCATCATCGAGAACGGCAAGCTGGCGAAGCAGGCAGACGGCGCGGTGGTGGTGCGCTACGGCGACACGATGGTGCTGGCTACGGCGGTCAGCGCGAAGGACAAGCGCGACGTCGACTTCCTGCCGCTCACCGTCGAGTACAAGGAGAACATGTACGCGGCCGGGCGGATCCCCGGCGGGTACTTCCGCCGCGAGGGCAAGCTGACGGAGAAGGAGACGCTGTCGAGCCGGCTCATCGACCGCAGCTGCCGGCCGCTGTTCCCCGACGGCTACCCGTACGACACGCAGATCATCGCCAACGTGATCTCGGCGGACCGCGAGAACGATCCCGACGTGCTGGCGCTGACGGCGTGCTCGGCGGCCCTCTGGGTGTCGGACATCCCGTTCAACGGCCCCATCGCCGGCGTCCGCGTCGGCCGCATCGACGGCAAGCTGATCGCCAACCCCACCGCCAAGCAGCGCGCCGTGTCGGATCTCGACCTGGTGGTCGCCTGCTCGAAGGAGGCGATCGTGATGGTGGAGGGCGGCGCGGAGGAGGTGTCCGAGGCCGACATGGTCGCGGCGCTGGAGTTCGGTCACAAGGCCGCGCAGCCGCTGATCGCCGCGCAGGACGCGATGCGCAAGGAGCTGGGCGTGCAGGTCCGCGCCTTCGAGGCGGCGCCGAAGTACGACCCGGCCCTGAAGGAGAAGTGCAAGAAGCTGTCGTGGGACGGCATCAAGGCGGGGTACGCGATCGCCGACAAGCACGACCGCTACAGCGCGCTCAAGGCCACCCGCACCGCGCTCCTCGACGCGCTCAAGGCCGAGCTGGGTGACGGGTTCGCTGCCGTCGAGAAGTCGGCGAAGGGCATCTACGAGGAGCTCAAGTACGAGTACATGCGCGAGCTGACCTGCAACGGCGGGCGCATCGGCGGCCGGGCGCACGACGAGGTCCGCGCGCTGGTGATGGAGGTGGGCGCGCTGCCCCGCACCCACGGCTCGGCGATCTTCCAGCGCGGCGAGACGCAGGCGCTGGTGGTGGCCACCCTGGGCACGGCGGAGGACGATCAGCGCATCGAGACGCTGGCCGGGGAGATCAGCCGGACGTTCCTCCTGCACTACAACTTCCCGCCCTTCTCGGTGAACGAGACCAAGCCGCTGCGCGGCCCGGGCCGCCGGGAGATCGGCCACGGCGCGCTGGCCGAGCGCGCGCTGCGCAACATGATGCCGTCGAAGGACGCCTTCCCGTACACGGTGCGTCTGGTGTCGGACATCCTCGAGTCGAACGGCAGTTCGTCGATGGCCTCGGTCTGCGGCGGGACGCTGGCGCTGATGGACGCGGGCGTGCCGATCAAGGCGCCGGTCGCTGGCATCGCCATGGGGCTGGTGAAGGAAGGCGAGAAGATCGCGATCCTCACCGACATCCTCGGTGACGAGGATCACCTGGGCGACATGGACTTCAAGGTGTGCGGCACCAGGAAGGGCATCACCAGCGTGCAGATGGACATCAAGATCACCGGGCTGACGATGGAGATCATGCTCCGCGCGATGGAGCAGGCCCGGAAGGGGCGGCTGCACATCCTCGATCAGATGGTGAAGGTGCTGGCCGAGCCCCGCAAGGAGATCAGCCAGTACGCGCCGCGCATCACCACCATCCACATCCGCCCGGAGTTCATCAAGAACGTGATCGGCCCCGGCGGCAAGGTGATCAAGGACATCACCGCGCGCACCGGCTGCTCGATCAACATCGAGGACTCGGGGAAGATCGACATCGCGTCGGCGGACTCGGAGGCGGTGAAGGTGGCCGTTTCGATGATCCAGGCGCTGACCCGCGAGGCCGAGGTGGGCAAGGTGTACCTGGGCACGGTGCGCAAGGTGGTGGAGTTCGGCGCCTTCGTGGAGCTCTTCCCGGGCACCGACGGCCTCATCCACATCAGCGAGCTCGCGGACAAGCGGGTGAAGCAGGTGACGGACGTGGTGAAGGAAGGCGACGAGGTGATGGTGAAGGTGATCTCCATCGACTCGGGCGGGAAGATCCGCCTGTCCCGCAAGCAGGCGCTCGCCGATCGCGCCGCCGCCGCGGGCGCGCCACCTCCGGCGGAGGCCTCGGCCGAGACCAAGCCCGCCACGCAGGCCTGAGTCTTCGCGCGGTGACGCGAGTTGCACGGGGGAGCGGAGACATCCGCTCCCTCGTTTCGTTTCAAGTGCGGCGAGGGGAGCTCCTGCGGCGGCGCGACGGGCGGCGGGCGCGGCTGATCGATCCCACGACGCTGGCCTGACGCCGCGCGCGGGCGCGAAAGGAATCGCCGCGGCTACTCGGTGCCGAGCGGCACCACGCCCCCATCGGTGAAGCGCGCCGCGCAGGTGCCCATCACGCAGCGGGCGATCTCCTGGTCGACGTCGAAGGGCCCCGCGCAGCCGGGCTGGGGACCGCACACCTCTCCTTCCGGCGTCGCGCAATTCGGCGCAGTCGGCGTGGTGAAGCACGGGCAGCGCGCCACCACGTCCGCGCGCGTGAAGACCGGTGGGTACGTGCAGAACGGGCGGCCGCGGTTGCAGGCGTTGGGGCAGTCCGCGACGACGCAGTCGGAGTCCTGCGCGCAGGCGCCGGGCGTGAGGCCGGCGAACGGATCCTTGAGGAAGGTCGGCCCACAGCCCAGCACCAGCAGCGTCAACGCAGGGAGGAGGCGGCTCACGGGCGCAGAAGTCTAGCCCGTCCCTCGGCTCCGTCCCCTGAGAGCGGGAAGCTCCCCGCGGGCCGTTCTGAGTGCCGCCAGGTCGAGTCGGGAAGGCAACCGGCCATCCCTCTCCACGCTGCCGCCACCCATGTCCGCCGTGCCAGCCGGGGCGCCTGGCGCCCCAACGCAAGTAAAATCTTTGTGATTTCAGGTGGATGCATGGGTCGATTCTGCGGAGATCAGCGGGCCCCGGTTGTGCGTTGATGGAGGAGGCCCGTGGCGACCCAGGCGACTCCTCTCAAGAAGGTGAGCGGCTTCTTCGGCGCGTTCCGCTGGGTCTTCATGCCGCTGGGCCTGTTCGCGCTGGTCGCGGTGGGGGTGCACGCGGCGGCGGATCTCCTCGACGATCACGTGCTGCGCGTCGTGGAGTCCCTCGACGCCTGGCTCGACGGCCTCCTCGCGCAGTCCGAGTCTCTGGCCTCGTGGGTCAACCGCGTCGACTCGCGCGAACGCACGCTCATCGCGCGCGCGGTGGCGCTGGCGTGGGAGCTGGCGGTGGCCGGCTTCGTCGCCCTCCCATTGCTGGGCTACGACGAGAAGTCCGACGAGGAGCGCCGCTTCACCTTCCGCCGCGAGACGTGGCGCACGCTCCTCTCGCGCCTCAACCAGAAGCCGACGCCGATGCGCCTGGTGCGGCCCTTCGTCACGGCCGTCTTCGCCGTGGGCGGGGCGTACGCGGTGTCTCGGCTGGTGGAGTCCACCCTCTTCGTGGGCCTCGTCGGCGACGTGGCGCCGGCCGACGTGGCGCAGACGCTGGCGCGGGTGCTGGGCGGGCTGGCCATGGCGCTGGTGCTCTTCACCCACGGGTGGCGGGCGGTCCTGCGCGCGCTCGAGCACGCCGACGCCCGCTGCGAGGAGGCGGCGAAGGCGTCGAAGGTGAAGCCGTGGCTGGTGGGGGTGTGGGGCTCGGGCCTGGCGATTCCCCTGGCGGTGGCGCTGCTCCTCGAAGCGCGCAGCCTGCTGTCCTTCGTGATGTGAGCCATGTTCGCCCGCCCGTCCCGAAGCCTGCTGGACTTCGCCGCCGCGGCGCTCTGCTTCTGGGCGGCCGCGTACCACACGCCCGTGGGCGCGCTGGGCCGCGCCATCGTCGCGCGCATTTCCGGAGCGAAGGCCGACGGGCGATCGCTGCTCGCCTACTACACCGGCGGCGTCTACGACGCGCGGGAGGTGAACGCGCCGGAGCTCACCTCTCCGGTTCCCGATGCGTCGCTGCTCGCCACCATCCCTCCGGGCCGCGCGCTGGGCCGGGGCGCGTACGCCAGCGCGGCGAAGCTGACCGGCAGCGAGCGCGCGCCGGTGGACGCGCTGGCCAGGCGCTACCAGCTGACCATCACCACCCCGGAAGACGCGGCGCGGGTGCTCGAGAAGGCGCAGGCCGAGCTGGGCGGCGAGGAGGCCGCGATGTTGGCCCTCTTCGCCGGGTACGACGTCGCCAGCTATGCCCTGGCGCGCGCAAAGGCCGAAGGGCGGGAGCCGACGCTGGAAGTCCTGGCCGCGCAGCTGCCTCCCTCGTCCATGCTCGCCGTCACGCGCGCCTCGCAGGCCCTCATGCTGGGCACCGCGTACGGCCTGTCCTGGCCCGTCGCGCCGGGCACGCGCGTCTCGTCCCCCTTCGGCTGGAGGAACCACCCCATCCTCGGCCGCGGGCAGTTCCACACCGGCGTCGATCTCTCCGTGCCCGAGGGCACGCAGGTGAAGGTGGTGGCCGACGGCGTGGTGCGCCGCGCGAGCGAGGACGCCGTCAACGGCCGGGTGGTGATCGTCGATCACGGCCGCGGCGTCTCCACGGCCTACTGCCACAACTCGCGCCTGCTGGTGTTCACCGGGATGCGGGTGAAGGCGGGTGACACCATCGCCGAGTCCGGCACCACCGGCCGCTCGACGGGGCCCCACCTGCACTACCAGCTCGAGCTCGGGCAGAAGCCGATGGACCCGTTTGCCTTCCGTGGCTCGAAACCGGCCCTGGTGGAGCTCCCTCCGACGCGGCCGCCGCCGACGGGGCCGACGAGTCCGAAAGTGCCGGCGCAGGGGCAGACGCCCACGCGGCCGATGAGCCCGGAGCTCAAGAAGGCCTTCGATCAGTTCGGTGAGCCCGAGGCCACCGAGCTCTGACTCTGACTACCGTCGCGCTCCTCCGGCCGACCGGGCCCCAATCATGGGCGGCGCCTGGGGGCGTACACTCCTCCACGTGCCACCCAGGGCGCCTCTCTCCGGGCGCCCGGCGTCATGCGACCCGGGTGAATCCTCCTGGGGGCTGGCGCTCCGATGGGGAGCGAGGGGCCGCCGTGCTACACCGCGCGCCATGTCCTCCGTCACCGTCCGTGTCCGCCGGCTCCGCCCGTCCGACCTGCCCCTGCCCAGCTATCAGACGCCGCACGCCGCGGGTCTCGATCTGCTGGCTGACGTGCCCGAGCCCGTCACCCTCGAGCCGATGGATCGCCGCCTCATTCCGACCGGCCTGGCCATCGAGCTGCCGGTGGGCTTCGAGGCCCAGGTGCGCCCCCGCAGCGGGCTTGCGCTCAAGCAGGGCGTCACGTGTCTCAACACTCCCGGCACCATCGACGCCGACTACCGGGGGGAGGTGCAGGTGCTGCTCGTCAACCTGTCGAGGGAACCAACCACCGTCCGGCGGGGTGATCGCATCGCGCAGCTCGTCGTGGCCCCGGTGTCCCACGCCACCCTCCTCGAGGTCGACGCCCTCACCGAGACGAGCCGTGGTTCCGGGGGCTTTGGCTCGACCGGGGTAGGGCGTTGAAGGTGCGTGGAATCTGGACTAAAAAACTGAGTTTGATTCAGGCGTTACGCCGGCGCGCCACCCGGCTGAAGGGGCCTTCACCCGTTGCTCTGCTACCGCTGCGGCACTCACGCGCCGGACACCGCTGAGAAGTGTCCCACGTGCGGGCAGAACCTCGCCACGGGTGGGCTGCGTCAGGCGACGGGGACGTTCAGTCGACGGCGCACGGCGACGGGCGCCATCGAAGGCTCGCCCTACAAGGCGCAGGATCTCGTCTCCAACCGGTACCTCATCAAAGACGTGGTGGGCGCGGGGCCGCTGGGCTTCGTGTACCGGGCGCACGACAAGGAGGTCGACGTCGAGGTCGCCCTCAAGGTGATCAACCCGAAGCTGGTGCAGTCCGCCGACGAGCGCCGCCACTTCGCCAAGGTGCTGCGCGCGGCCCGCAAGCTGTCGCACCCCAACCTCGTGCGCGTGTACGAGGAAGGGGAGGATCACGAGCGGCCCTTCTTCACCTCGCAGTTCCTCGACGGGCTGACGCTGCGGAAGATCATCGACCTCCGCCTGCAGAAGGGGCAGTTCTTCGCGCTGCACGAGATCGAGCCGATCCTCACGCAGGTGTGCGCGGCGCTGGACGGGGCGCACAAGGTGGGGCCGCACTCCGACGTGAAGCCGGACAACGTCCTGGTGCTGCCCGATCTGCTCAAGGTGACGGACTTCGGGCTGGGCCTGGCGATGCCGCGCTTGCCCTTCGTGCAGGCGATGAAGGCCCGCAAGGCGGATCGCTACCTCGCGCCGGAGCTGGTGGAGGGCGGGGAGATCGACGGGCGGGCTGATCTCTACGCGGTGGGCGTCATCCTCGGGGAGATGTTGTCGGGGCTGACGCCGGACGGAGCCATCCCGGAGCTGCAGCGGCGCAACCCGGCCGTGCCCCCGGCGGTGGAAGGGCTGTACCGGCGGGCGGTGCACTCGAACCCGAACGCGCGCTTCAAGACGGCGCTCGAGCTCTCGCACGAGTTCTCCGCGCTGGCGAAGAAGGCTGCCCCGCCGCCCCCGCCGCCGATCCCCAGGCCCGAGAGCGCCGCCGGCACTCAGCCTCCCGCGCGGCCGCGCACCAGCACGGGCATGCTGCAGCTTCAGCCCCGGCGCGAGAAGCCTCCGCCGCCCGTCCCGGAGCTGCCCCCGCCGCCCCCGCCGATGTCGGGGGAGAGCCCGCTGCCCGACGCCACCCAGCCGGTGGATCCGGAAGCCATCGCCCGAGCGCTCAAGAGCGGCAACGGCATCGACGAGGCGATCGCCAGGGAAGCGAAGAAGGACCGCGAAGAGACCGAGGTGATCGACTCGGGCATGTTCATCGCGCAGCTCGACGCCGACGATCATGCCGAGACGCGCGCGCAGGTGGACACGGTGGCGCCGCCTCCCGAGGCGCAAGCAGACAAGCCGTCTTCCAGCACCTGGCTCTTCGTCGCGCTGCTGGTGGTGGTGGGCGTGGGCGTGGGCGCGGGCGGCGGCTTCTATTTGATCCAGCGGCAGAAGGCCCAGGCGCCGCAGGTGGCTCCGCCTCCGCCGCCGGTGCAGCCGCCGGGTGAAGATCCCGCCGCGGCCGCCGCGAAGAAGGCCGCCGAGGAGAAGGCCCTGGCCGATGCGATCGCCGCGGACAAGGCAGCGAAGGAGAAGGCGGAGCAGGAGCGCCTCGCC
>JBFMHF010000223.1:0-7839 GCA_040752975.1 Myxococcota bacterium | reverse complement strand
CCGCGCCGCCCCCCAGGCCCGCGTCGTCGCCGCCGCCGCCGCCCAGGCCTCCGCCGGCTCCGCCTCCCGCGCCGCCTCCCACGCCGCCGCCTGTGCCGCCGCCCGTGCCGCCCGGCACGCAGAAGCCGAGCGAGCACCTGAGGCCGGCGCTGCAGGTGTTGCACAGGGCGCCCGACTGCCCACAAGCCAGGCTCTCGGTGCCGGGCTGACAGACGCCTGCGGAGTCGCAGCAGCCCGCGCAGTTGGTCGAGTCACACCGCGACGCGGGTGTCCCCGAGCACGCGGAGAGGAGGACGACGGCTGACGCAGCGGGCAACCAGAGACGAAGCGCTTTCATGGGCACCACCCAGAGGACGAGGAGAGGGCGCGGAGCATACCCAATCTCGAGCGCGCTACACTGCGCCCGCTTGGCCTGTCCGCACTCGAATGACGACCGGTCGTGCCCGCGCTGTGCCGCGACGCGCGACGCCGACGCCCAGGCCGTCACCCAGGAGAACCTCGACGACACGCTCCTGCGCGCGCGCGTGGAGTCGAAGGCCGCGCCCCTTCCCACCGGCTCGCGCCTTGGCCGCTACGTCATCCTCGACGTGCTGGGCGTCGGCGGCATGGGCATGGTGTACGCCGCGTACGATCCGGTGCTGGACCGACGCGTCGCCATCAAGGTGCTTCGCTCGCCGAAGGGCTCGAGCGCGAAGAGCAGCACCGAAGGCCGCTCCCGCCTGCTGCGTGAGGCCCAGGCGATGGCGCAGTTGTCTCACCCGAACGTCGTGCCGGTGTACGACGTGGGCACCGACGAGCGGAACGTCTTCGTGGCGATGGAGTTGATCCGCGGCGTCACCCTCAACACCTGGCTCAAGGAGAAGCGGCCGACGTGGCGCGCCGTCCTCGACGTCTTCCTCGGCGCGGGCCGCGGCCTCGAGGCAGCGCACGCCGCGGGCCTGGTGCACCGCGACTTCAAGCCCGCCAACGTCCTGATGGGCGAGGACGGCCGCGCGCGCATCACCGACTTCGGCCTGGCGCGCTCGACGCGCACCGCCAGCAGCGACAGCCAGCCGTCCGTGCGCGACGAGTCATCGGACTCGGTGTCGCTCGAGACGCCCCTCACCCACGTCGGCGCCGTGATGGGCAGCCCCGGGTACATGGCGCCCGAGCAGTACGACGGCGCCGACACCTCGCCCGCGACGGACCAATACGGCTTCTGTGTCTCGCTCTACGAGGCGCTCTACGGCCAGCGCCCCTTCCAGGGGCCGGATCTCGTCACGCTGGGGAAGCTGGCGCACGAGGCGCAGGTGCCCGCGCCGCCCAGGGGCTCGCCGGTACCCGCGTGGCTGTTCCCCATCGTGGCCCGGGGCCTGTCGGCCTCTCCCTCACAGCGCCACCCATCCATGACGGCGCTCCTGGACGCCCTGTCGAGAGATCCTGCGCGCGCCCGGCGGCGCGTGGCCCTGGTGGCCGCGAGTGTCCTGGCGCTGGCGGGCGTGGTGGGCGGGGCATCCTGGGCGTCGCAGCGCTCGGCGCGCGCCTGCCGCGCGTCGGCCGAGAAACTCTCGGCGGTGTGGAACGACGCGGCGCGCGCCAGGGCACAGGCGGCCTTCGACGCGACGGGAAAGTCCTTCGCGCGGGTGTCCTGGGAGCACGCGCGCGACACGATGGACAGGTGGTCGCAGGACTGGAGCGCCGCGCACCTCGACGCCTGTGACGCGACCCACGTACGGCGCGAGCAGACGGACGCACAGCTCGCCCTGCGCCTCCAGTGCCTCGACCGGCGCCTCGACGAGCTGTCCACGCTCTCGGCAGAGCTGGGCAACGCCGACGCCGAGCTCGTGGGGCACGCCTCCGACGCGGTGGCGAGGCTGTCCCCGCTGTCGGGCTGCGCCAACCTGAAGGCGTTGGAGGCGCGCGCGAAGCTGGCGCCCGAAGCGCAGCAGACGGTGGCGCGGCTGGAAGCGCAGGTGGCCCAGGGCCGGCTGCTGGTGGCCATGGGGCGGCTCCAGGCCGCGCGCGAGCGCATCGAGCCCGCGGTGGCCGCCGCGGAGCAGCTGGCGGTGCCCACCTTCCGAGGCGAGGCGTTGCATGCGCTGGGCGAGCTGGAGGCGGAGTCGTCGCGCTTCGTGGAGGCGCGCGCCGCCTGGGAGAGGGCCGCCGAGCAATCGCTGTCGGCGGGAGACGACGCGCTGGCTGCCCGCATCCTCACCGCGCTGGTGTCGCTGGTGGGCTGGCGGCTGGAGCGCCCGGCCGAGGGTCTGGTCCTGGCCAGCCTGGCGTCGGGGGTGCTGGCGCGCCAGGGCGGGGACCGCACGGTCGAGGTCGCGCTGGACGAGGCGCGGGGGGACGCCCAGTGGCAGGGCGGCGATCGCGCCGCGGCGCTCGCCAGCTACCGGCGCGCCCTCGCTGGAGCCATCGCCCTGCAGGGCCCTACCAGCAACGACGTGGCCCGGCTGCACTCGTCGGTGGGCTGGGTGCTGATGGAGCAGGGGCACCTCACGGAGGCGCGCCGCGAGTACGAAGCGTCGCGAGCCATTCGTGAGCGCAACCAGGGCTCGGAGCACCCGTCGCTGGGGGCCACCTGGAACGAGCTGGGCTCGCTCGCCTCGCAGGAAGGGGACTACGCGAGGTCGGTGGCGGCGTACGAGCGCGCGCGGGAGATCAACGAGCTCGCCCTGGGCCCACGGGCCTTCCGCGTGACGCGGGCGCTCCTCAACACCGCGGAGGACCTGGCCGCGAGCGGAAAAGCGGCGGAGGCCGAGGCCGCGTTGACGCGCGCAGTGGACAACCTGGCGCACGAGGCCAGCCCGCCTCCGTCGGGGCACATGCAGGTGGCTCGCATCCGCGCACAGCTCGCCGTGCTCCGCAAGAAGCCGGCGGACGCGGTCGCGGAGGCGAGACGGGCCGTGCAGATCGCCGAGCAGCAATACGGCGCAGAGCACCCGGACACCGCGGTGTGCCTCCTGGGGCTGGGGCGAACGCTGGTGGCGGTGGGCCGCCCCGCGGAGGCGCTCGCCGCCTTGCAGCGCTTCCAGGCGATGGCCGAGAAGCTGGAGCTGACGGGCGGACGTGACGCGGTCGAGTCGCATCGCCAGCTCGCCGCGGCGCTGGTGGCGCTCGGCCGCCCCGAGGAAGCGCTGCCCGTACTGGAACGGGCGCTGGACCGCCTGCAGACGGTGGAAGCCAACCACACCCTGCGCGCCGAGGTGCGCCTGGCGCTGGCGAACGCGCTCTGGGCAACGAAAGGAGACCAGGCGCGCGCGCGGGAGCTGGCGGAAGAGGCCGCGCAGGGCTTCACCTTCAGCCAGCACGCCGACGGGCAGAAGCGCGCGCTCGCGTGGCTCGAAGCGCACCGCTGACACAGGCCACCGCGTCTCGCCGTGCGGGACACCTGTGCGCGCTCGCGCGGCCCGCTGCCTGCTCTGACGCCGCCCACCGCCTCCCGCCGTGCGGGGCACCTGCGCGCGCACGCATGGCGCGCTGCCCAACCTGACGCCGATGAGACGCATCCCGCCGTGCGAGGCGACGCCCCGAGCGCCCCGCGGAAGCGCAGACGACCGCCCTCCGGTGGTGAAGGACGCGGACCAGGAAGTCATCGAGAACCTGGAGCTGCTCGAGAACCTCGACGGCGCGGCGGACCTGGAACTGCTGGAGGAGCTGTCGCTCGAGCGCTGAGTCCATCGGCGCGGCGACGGAGCACGCGCTCGTGGCCCGCGAAGGCGGCGCTAAGTGTGGTTGCTCCGGCCCTTCGCGGCGAAGGTCGGAGCGCGGGGGCGTCAGCGCGCGCTCTTGTCCTCGTACAGGAAGACGCCCGCGTCGTCGCTGCACAGCGGGCAGGCGATCGCCAGGCGGCGGCCGTCGGCCGAGAGCGAGACGCCGTTCCCGATGGTGAAGCGAATGCCGACCGCAGGGACGATCAGCTCTTCCACCCAGCCCGCGTCGGTGCGGAGGGCGACCGTGGCTGAGCCCTCCTCCGGACAGCCCACCGCGGCGACGTCCCCTCTGGCGGACAGCGCCACCGGCGCCTCGAACTCCACGGCGAGGTGATCCGGGACGAACTGGATGTAATCGGCCGTCAGCCGATGCGAGAAGACAAAGCCCGCGTCGCTGCGCTCGTACAAGAAGGCGCTGCTGGGGTTGAACTGGCTGGCAGACACCAGCAGCACGCGGCCGTCATCGGAGAGCGCCAGGCTCGAGCCAAAGCCACAGCCGGGCGACTGGCAGCCTCCGTCGGGCATGGGGATGGACTGGCTGAAGGCCCAGCCGCCGTCACGCCGCTCGAAGACGTCCACCGGTCCCGCTCCCGTCCACCCCACGGCCAGGACGTCACCCCCGGCTGCTGCGGCCCAGGCGGAGCCGGGGAGGCTCGCCGCCACCGCCCAGGCGCCCCCGTCCGCCACCAACTCGACCACCGCCGCCGCCGCGCCTTCCGTGTTGACGACCACACGGTCGCCGGCCGGGTTCATGTGACGACTGCGCCGCTCCCCGGCCCCAGCGCGCTGGGCAGGGCCATCTCCTTCCATTCACCCCCGCCGTCCGTCTCGAAGATGCGCAGGGGCGACCCACCGGGGTGCGCCGTGGTGGCCAGGCGGGTCCCGTCACCCGAGAGCGCCACCGTCCAGCCCAGACAGTCCACCGCTGCGCTCGCCACCTTCTCTTCGACGAAGCCCCTCGCCTCCGAGGCCACCACCACTCGCCCGCCCTTGCAGTTGTCCGGGCTCTCGGCCCTTCCGCTGGCCACGGTGCGCCCGTCCCTGCTGATGGCCACCGAACCGGCGCTCGACGGCAGCGTCGCGAGCGGCGCGAACCGCGCGGCTGCCTGAAGGTACAGGGGGCGCGCCGTCCCCTGGCCCCCTGACGGCCCTTCGAGGCCCACCACGAGCCTCGTCAGGACCGGCTCGAGCGTGATGGTGGCACGCAGCGTCGAGCCCTCGACGCGCGCGGTCGGTTGGCCGAGTCGTTCTCCGTTGACGCTCACGAACGGCACGAAGCCACGAGCCTCCGTCGACACGACGAGTTCCACCTGGGACACGCCCCTCGGCACTTTGGTGAAGTCCGCCGTCACGGGTTGCCCGTCGATGGTGATGCTCGCGAACGTGGGCGCGCAGGACAGCTCCCCGTCCCCGGTGAAACCCGCGGAGCAGGTGCACAGCATCGGGCCTGACTCCTGGGACTCGGCGTTGGCGGCGCAGACGGTCGGCTGCTCACATCGCGAGCGGGTGCAGCCCGCCGCAACAACCCAGAGCAGACCCAACAGCGCAGCCGAAAACTTCGGACTCAATCGTCGTCTCGCCCCCCCGGCCCAGCCAGCAAACCCCTCGACGGGTAGCATATTCCCTCTGCGCTCGCCCCGGCCTGCGGGGTGAGTGGCAGGACCGCGGCGGCGTTCCAAGTCCGGCAGGACGAACGTGGCGCGCCGCCTTGCGCAACACCTCGATCATCACCGCGAGCCCCCGGCCACGGCGTCATTCTTCGTGGCCCGCATCACGCCGAAGAGGCCGAGCGGGTTCCGCCAGCGGTTCGCCCACGCCGGAAAAGGCGTGAGGAAACACACTCGGAAATGCTCAGTCGCCGCCTTGAGACGGAAAGTGACGCTGATTTGCCGGTCTCACTTGAGCCCGAGGCTCAGCTTCAGCGTCTCGCCGGGCTTGATGACGATGTCGCGGGTGACGGACAGGCCTTCGCCTTCGTTGACCAGCACGAGGCGGTGGCTGCCCGGGGCCAGCTTGCGCTTGAAGAGGGGTGTGGAGCCCGCGTACTCGGCGTCGATGGTGACCTTGCTCCACGGCTTCGTCTCGAGCGTGAGGAAGCCGGGCTCTCCGGAGACGACGGCGACGGCAGGCTTCGGGTCTCCGCGCTTGATCTTCTGCAGCGTCAACTCGACGCGCTTCTCTTCGCCTTCCTCGCCCGACACCTCCTGCTCGAGGCGCTGGTAGCCGGGGCGTTCGGCTTGAAGGTAGTGCGTGCCGCCGGGCGGGGCTTCGTACGTCAGCGGCGTCTCGCCCACGGGCTTGCCGTCGAAGCGCACCATCGCCTTCGGAGGGTTGGACACGATGACGAAGCGCACCGGCTTCACCTCGCGCGGAGGCTCCGGCGTCACTGCTGGGGGCGCCGAGTCCTTCACCGGCTCGGGCTGCGGCTCCGGCGGCGCGGCGATGGGCTGCACGCTGGGGGCGACGACGGGCTCTTTCGGGCGGAGCGCAAAAGCGGCGCCCACCACGCCCACCGCCACGAGGAGGGCCAGGGCGCCGATGAGAGCGCCCCGCTTCGAGCGCGCCCCGGGCTGTGGGGGCCTCGCCTGCGACGGCGTGGTGGCCGTGCGTACCTCGATCGACGCGGCTGGATCGTTCGGCGTGGCCTGCTGTCCCAGCGAGATGACGAAGTTCTTCGAGTTCGAGCTGGAGCGCTTGATGTTCAGGGTGAGGTCGTCGGTGCCCAGCTGCCGCATGAAGTGGGCCGGAGTGACGCCTTCGCCCGCGCCGAGCTCTACCAGCCGCTTCTCGATGGCCGCGGCCGCCTGGGCGCAGGACGCGAAGCGCTGGGCCGGCGAGCGCTCCAGCATCTTGAGCACCACCGCGTCGAAGTGGCGGGGCACCGTCGAGCGCGCCTTCGAGGGAGGAGGAATGGGCTCCTCCAGCACCTTCTTCAGGATCTGCAGGTCCTGCTCGGCCTTGAAGAGGCGCGCGCCCACCAGCATCTCCCAGAAGCACACGCCGAGGGCGAACTGATCGGCGGCCGGCGTGAGGTGCTCGGCGAGGATCTGCTCGGGCGCCATGTACGACAGCTTCCCTTTGAGCGTGCCGGTGGCGGTGCGGGTGCTGCGGTTGCTGGCGCGGGCGATGCCGAAGTCCACCACCTTGGTGACGCCGTCGTCGCGCAGCATGATGTTCTGCGGGCTGATGTCGCGGTGGACGATGTTGAGCGGCCGGCCC
This sequence comes from Myxococcota bacterium, assembly GCA_040752975.1. Lineage (GTDB taxonomy): Bacteria > Myxococcota > Myxococcia > Myxococcales > Myxococcaceae > JADLDB01. The sequence goes on along the minus strand of JBFMHF010000223.1, from coordinate 922 downwards.
TGCGCGTCGGTGGCGGTATGCGCGTGATGCAGCCCCTGGGCCGCGTCGGCGATGACGCGCGCCACCACCACGGGAGGGATGTCCACCCCCGCCTCGATGGCCCGGCGGATCAGCTGCGAGAGGTTCCTCCCTCGGATGTACTCCATCGCGATGAAGTACGTGCCGTTCCACAGCCCCACCTCGAAGAGGTGCACCACGTTGGGGTGGTTGAGCGTGGCGGCCACCCGCGCCTCGTCGAGGAATTGATCGACCAGGTCCTTCTGCGCGGCGAGATCCGGCAGAAGGCTCTTCAAGATGACGGGCCGCTCGAAGCCGGGGATGCCCTTCTGAATGGCGTAGAAGACCTCGCCCATCCCGCCGATCGCCAGGCGGTGCTGGATCTCATACTTCCCGAAGACGAGGTCGTTGGCGCTCATTCAAGGCGGCTTTAGTCGCCGCTGAAGTCCGTGAGGGGCCACAGGACGGCCGTGGTCACCGCCGCCACGCCGCAGGAGATGAGGGTGGCGTTGGTGGCGGTCGCCAGCGTGGCGCCCGCCTGGGCCTTCTGCGCCAGCACCGCGCCGTCCACCTCGCCGCCTGATGACGCCAGCGCCTTGTACTGCGACTGGTTGACGTTGAAGGCGACGCCCAGGGCGCCCGCGGCGATCCCCAGCGCCACCGTCACCGCCGCGCTCGTCCAGAAGACCGCGCGGTGCACCGGCTTGAAGGCCTTCGTCTCCACCAGGCCCGGCGCGACGCGGAGCTGCTTCGGCGTCAGCTCCGCGCCCACCACCAGCAGCGGGCCCTGCGCGTCCGCCGTCTCCACGAAGTACTCGAGCTGAAAGCCGTCCTTGCTGGCGGTGAACTCGCCGGGGATGGCCCCGCGCCAGTCGCCCTCTTCCCCGCGCTGCAGCGCGAGCGACGAGTACGTCTTCTCTCCCGC
>JBFMHF010000222.1:0-8008 GCA_040752975.1 Myxococcota bacterium | reverse complement strand
CGCCGGGAGACTTCCCCGCTCCCCTGCCCTCTCCCCCCATGGGGGAGAGGGAGACCAGAGAGCGACCGCCAGCGCCGGGAGACTTCCCTTCTCCACCCGTGGCGGACGGAAGGTGGGTTTCATGCCGCCACCGCCAGCGCCGCGAGCTCGGAGGCGGCCAGCTCCTCCACCGCGCGGGCCGCCGAACTCTGAAGCCAGTCAGCGCGCACCCGCCGCGCCGCCGCCCGCCAGAGCGCCACGTGCGCCTCCAGCCGCTCGAGGTAGAGGTCCACGACGTTCGACGACACCAGCCGCTCGATGGACTCGCCCGACTCCGAGTCGGTGAGCTTCGCCCCCATGCCCGCGGAGGGCTCGAGATCCTCCACGTCCAGCACCTGCACCAACGCCAGCCCCGCCGCCCCGCGCGCCAGGCGCTCGGCGAAGGCGTCCGGCGGCGTCTCGAAGAGGAAGTCGCTCACCACCACCCGCAACCCGCACGGAAGCAGCGGCGGCCCCCGGCGGAGCGCCTGGTCGAAGGCATCCCTCCCGTCGAACTCCAGCGCCGACACCAGGGTCCTCGTCGCCGGCCCCGCCGCGCGCCGGCTCGTCTGCCCCGCGGCAATCACCACCGGCTCCAGTCCCCCGTGCCGCGCCAGCGTCGTCACCCACAGCGCCACCTCGCGCGCGCGCGCCGCCTTCTCGGGCGACACCGCCATCGAGGCGGAGGCGTCCACCAGCACCTCCACCCGCGGGGACACCTCGTCCTGGCGCACGCGCAGCACCAGCTCGCCGGTGCGCGCCACCGCGTTCCAGTCGACGTGCCGCAGGTCGTCCCCCGGCTGGTAGAGGCGGAAGTCGTGCAGCTCCAGCGAGCTGCCCACCGAGGAGGCGCGCACCTCTCCCACCTTCCCCCGGTGCGGCACGCGCGGCAGCCTGAGCGAGCGCCCCGCGGCGGCGCGCTCCACCGCGGCGAAGTCCAGACGGGCCGTCATCCGGTGCGCGCCCCGTCGCGGGTCCACAGCACCGTCCCCGCCAGGAAGGTGAACAACAGCGTCACCGCCGCGAGGAAGACGAGCGCGCCGTCCAGCTCGCGCCCGCCGCGATCGATGAAGTTCACCATCCCCACCACCGGGTTGAGCGCGTTGACGGCCTTGTCGTTGCCGCGCCCTCCTCCCACCATCGCGATGATGGGCGGCACCACGCTGCCCAGCAGCACCGTCACCGCGAAGGCGATGCGCGTGGCCAGCGGCTCTCCCGCCTTCCGCAGCGCCGTCACCCGCCCGAAGAAGACCGCCGCCGACAGGTAGAGCAGCGGGTACAGCGGCGCGGCCAGCAGCGTGCGCAGCCGCTTGCTCGAGCCGTCGCTGCCGCTCGCCAGGCCGTACATCACCCCCCAGGCCACGGTGCAGAGGAGGAGGAGGCCGACGATGAGCCAGTAGCTGCGCAACGCGCCGGGCTTCGTCCAGCCCGTCCCGGCGAGGCGCGCGGGAAAGCCGTCCTTCTCCGAGACGGCGAAGGCGCCACAGACGACGAGGAAGAAGGACGTCAGCACCGAGCCGGCCGCCGGCGCTTCACCGTTGGGCGTGTGGTACGCGAAGGCCGCCACGCCGAAGGCCAGCGCCAGGAGGACGATGAAGGTCATCGCCTTCCGCGGCCCGGCCGACGCCGCCTCCGACGCCAGGGCCAACCCGGCGGCGGCGCCCTCCAGCGCCAGCCAGGTGCTTGCCAGCGAGAAGGCGAACAGCCCCAGGCAGAAGGTGACGAAGCCGTCCTGCTGCATGAGGCGCGTGCCCTGCTCGGCCAGCACCGTGCCGAAGGCAAACGCCAGGAAGGTGCCCCCGCCCAGCGTGGCCAGCGCGACGAAGTGCGCGAAGGTGCGCCCCAGGCGGCTGTGGGCCTGGGTGGCGATGGCGATGGCCAGCGCGGTGAGCAGGCACGTCCACCCGGCGAGGAGCAGCAGCGCCATGACGATCTGCGGGATGTCGATGCCGTTGAGGAAATAGGTGAAGACGACGAAGGGGGCAGCGGCGGAGGCGAAGAGAAGCGCCTGGCTCATCGCGCTCACCCACTTCCCACGCACGATGTTCCTCCCGCCCAGCCCGGTGAGGAGGAGCAACACCCACGTCTCCTCTTCCTGTTCCCGCAGCATCGAGCGGAAGGCGGTGAAGGGAATGACGAAGCAGGTCACCGCGCCGAGGCCGATGAGGTACGCCGCGAGGAAGTTCCGTCCCAGGGTGTCGTCGCCGGTGCGATCGCTCACCTCGGCCACCGCCACCAGCGCGGCCATCAGGCACGCCGTCAGCAGCACCGAGAAGAAGATGGCGAACACCTTCGCGCGCAGGCCCTGGCGCACCTCCTTCACCACGATGGGGCCCACCCGATCCTGCAGCCGCTCGCTCACGCTCGCCGTCGTCATGCCAGGGGCTCCACGTCCCGGCGCTTGAGCGCGGCGAAGGCCCACGCGGCCATGCCCAGCGCCACGCCCCAGGGCAGCAACACCAACGGCGCCGCGTCGAACTTCGCCCGCGCAATATTGGCCAGCCCGATGGTGGGGTTGAGGAGGTTGAGCGTCACGTCGTCGGCCTCGGCGAACAGCTCACCCAGGAGCGGCGGTAGCCCGACGCTGAGGACGAAGAGGCCGAAGGCCAGCACCCGCACCATCAACGCCGTCTGCGAAGGCGGGTGCGGCACCCAGCGCGCCAACACCTGCGGCGCGGCGAGGTACAGGAGCGCGAAGGCCGGCGCGGCGAGAATGACGCCCACCTCGCCCGGGCTTGCGAAGAGCTCTCCCAGCGCCAGGGCCCCGTACAGCCCTCCCACGCAGACGATGGACAGCGCCACCAGGCCGTAGCCCCGCAGCGCGCCGGGCTTGAAGAGGGAGTGCCGCCGCCCCTTCACCCAGTGCGCGCGCGACATGCCGTCGCGATCGGCCGCCACCGCCAGCCCGACGAAGAGCCCGTGCGCCGCCGAGCACACCGCCCCGACCAGGAGCACCTCGAACTCTCCCGACGTCCAGTAGCCCCAGAGGAAGAAGGCCACCATGCCCACCACCTGCACGAGGAACCAGCGGCGCGGCCCGCGCGCATAGTCCTCGGTGGGCAGCGACAGCCGGGCGGCGGCGAGCTCGAACAGCAACAGCCCCGTCGTCACCATGCCGAAGAGGATGGCCGACGACACCAGCCAGAAGACGCCGTCGGCCAACAGCTTGCGCGAAGCCTCCGCCGCGCCCACGGTGAGGCCGATGCCCATGCCCAGGGCCTGTAGCAGGAACCCCAGCAGCACGAAGTGCAACAGCCCGCGGACGATGCGCGTCTCCGCCAGCGTGGCCACGGACACGCCGATCGCCACGAGGAAGACCTGGTACGCCACCGACACCGCCAGCGAGGCGATGATGGTCGGGAGGTCGATGCCGTTGAGGTAGTAGCTGAAGAGGAGGAAGGGCGCGGCCGCCGAAGCGTACAGCGTGCCCTGCAGGACGAAGCTGGACACCTTGCCCGCGAGGATGCGCCGGGGCCCCAGCCCGGTGAGGGTGAGCAGCACCCACGTCTCCTCTTCCCCCTCGCGCGACATCGAGCGGTACGCCGAGTACGGGATGACGAAGAACTGCACGCACGCGAGGCAGACGAAGTAGCCGATGAAGGTGGCCTGGCCGGCCCTCAGGCTGCCTTCGTCCGCGGCCGCCCACGCCACGAGCGAGATCATCAGGTTCGCCACCAGCATCACCGCGAAGAAGATCCAGAAGACGCGGGTGCGCAGGCCCTGGCGCACCTCCTTCACCACGATGGGGTTCAGGCGATCGGCCACTTGCTCGGCGGCGCGATCGAAGGCGTCGGGGGTGGCGGCGGCGGCGCTCACTGCACCTTCCCCCGCGTGACGGACATGAAGGCGTCTTCGAGGTCGTGCTCGTGCGTCTGGAAGTTCACCACCGGCAGCTCGGCCGCCACCATCGCCTTCAGGATGCGCACGCACGCCTCGTCCACCCAACCCGGCGTCGGCTGCTTGCCTTCGGGCAGCGCGATGCGGAAGCGCACGCCGTCGTTGGAGCTCACCACGTCCACCACCAGCGGCTGCTCGAGGAGGAGTCGCTCGGCCTTCTGCGTCACGGCCTCCCGCGTCTCCGCGGTCGCGTGGAGCCGCACCTCGACGTCGGTGGACGGGAGCGCCCCGTGGCTCTTCGACAGCACTTCCTGCACGCTGCCGGTGGCGAGCAGCTTGCCCTGCTCGATGATCGCGCACGAGTCGCAGATCTCCGACAGCTCGGTGAGGATGTGGCTGGAGATGAGGACCGCCTTCCCCTGGGCCGCCAGCGCCCGCAAGAGCTCGCGCAGCTCGATGCGCGCCCGGGGATCGAGCCCGTCGGCCGGCTCGTCGAGGATGAGCAGCTTCGGGTCGTGCAGCAGCGTTCGCCCGAGCGCCACGCGCTGCTTCATGCCCTTCGACAGCTCGCTGGTCAGCTTGTCCTTCAGGGGGACGAGGCCGGTGAACTCCATCACCGAGTCGACGCGGTCCTTCCGCTCCTTGCCGCGCAGCTTGTAGGCACGGGCGAAGAAGTCGAGGAACTCGAAGACGGTCATGTCCTCGTAGGTGCCGTAGCGATCCGGCATGTAGCCGATGAGGGGCCGCGCGGAGTCGGGCCGGGCCACCACCGACTGGCCGTCGAGCAACACCTCGCCCGCGGTGGGCACGTCGAGGGTGGCGATGATGCGCATGGTGGTGGACTTCCCCGCGCCGTTGGGGCCGATGAAGCCGAGGATGGTGCCGGCGTCGAGGGTGAAGGTGACGTCGTCCACCGCCTTGAGCGCGCCGAAGTGCCGCGAGAGGTTTCGCACCGTGAGGAGGCTCATCGCTCCACCTCCCCGCGCACCCAGTGCTCCGACGCGTGGAGCGCGAGGCGGATGCCGCCGGTGGGCAGGAAGCCCTCGCCCTCGAGCCGCGCGAGGAACTCTCCGTCCTTCATCTCTTCGTGGGCGATGCGATCGGCCACCATCGGCCCGAAGCGGGCGGCCGCCGCGTTGCCGCGGTAGCGCACGTCCTCGCCGCGCAGCAGCGCCGCCTCTCCTCCGTCGCGCACGTCGCGAGCGGACCAGGTGACGCCGTCGATGTTCACCGCCACCTCGGCCACGCGGTGCCCGAGCGCGTTCTGCACCGCCCAGCCGTCGCCCGACTTCTTGAGCGCCAGGCGCGCGCGGGTGGGCTCCACCGACAGGAAGCCCCACTCGCGGTACACGCGGGAAGGCACGAAGTCGCTTCCCATGGTGAGCCCGTCCTTCCACGTCATGTCCGCGACGAAGTGCTCGCGGTTGTCGTCCCACGGCGGAATGGGCACCGTCGACGCCGAGAAGGTGGCGCGGCCGGGCGCGAGGTTGGCGTAGTACGCGGTGACGCCGGCGGTGAGGGTCCGGTGCTGCTTCGAGTCGAGGCGGGTGAAGCTGTACGTCGCCCCGTGCACGGTGAAGCCGTCGGCGATGAGGGAGTAGCTGATGATCGCCACGCAGGTGACGAAGGCGGTGCCGGGGATGGTGACGAGGAGCGCCGCGGGCCCGCGCCGGCGCGCCACCCAGATGCTGCCGGGGCCGATGGCGAGGGTGAAGGCGGTGATGATGAGGAGGAAGCGCCCCAGCGGCGCGGTGGCCTGGGGCAACAGGGCCTCGAGCTTCCCGCCGCCGTAGCGACGCTCGTACTCGGGCACGGGCCCCTGTGGGCGAACGGCGGGCGCGGTGCGCAGGGTGAGGGTGTCGTCGTCGGGCGCGGCGTCCACCACCGCGAGCCGGCCCAGGCCGTAGGGCTGCACCTTCTTCGCGGGCCCGGAAAGCAGCGGGAAGAGGCTGGTGGCGCGCAGCGGGCCCTTCACCACGAGGTGTCCGCCGGTGGCCGCGTAGGCCTCGAGGGCGCGGCGCTGGCCTTCGTCGAGGCTCTCCAGCATCGCGGCGTCGGGGAGGATGACGGCGTCGTAGCCCACGTAGCCGGCCAGCTCGCTGGGCGCCTCGGGCGCGGGGATGGTCATCACGAAGACGTCGGCGCGGGCGTAGCTGGGCGGCTTGCCGATGAAGGCCTGGAAGCGCTCCGGGCCCGAGAGGGTCAGCACGACCTTCTGCGGCGCGTACGTCGCGTTGAAGTAGACGCTGGCCTCTCCACCCTCGGTGATGCCCGGGCCGGACGCCCGCAGGGTGCCGTAGCGCAGCTCGGCGGGCGTGGGCAGGTTCACCACGCGGCGCTCACCGGGGTTCACCTCCACCTGGCGATTGACGGTGTGAAAGCCGCCGCCCACGTTGCCGCGGAAGCTCAAGGAGATGGTCTGCCGGGGCCCGCTCGAGTTGTCGACGAAGACGCGCACCGGGAAGGTGCCGAAGGCCGGCGTGGGGGCGTTGGTCTCCACCGACACCTTGGTGGCTCCGCCGCCGACGGTGGCGCGCTGAAGCTGGGCCAGCTGGTATTTCACCAGCACGTTGGGCGCGGTGGCGCCGTGGTCGAGGTCGTCCGCTTCGTCGTCCGGGGGCACGGCCAGGGGAGCGACCGGCGCCGTCGCCTCCTCCTCGTCCGCCTGCAGCGCCCCGGTGGAGAGCGCGAGGATGACGGCGAGCACCTCAACCACGCGCCACCTCGGGCACCGCGGCCAACAGCTCCTCCACCAGCGCTTCGCCGGTCACCTTCTCGAGCGCAGCCTCGTACGAGAGGACGAGGCGGTGGTTGAAGACGGCCGAGGCCATCTCCCGTACCTCGTCGAAGCCGACGTTGGGCTTACCCTTCGACAGCGCCCAGGCCCGGCTGGACGCGGCCAGCGACAGCGCCGCGCGGGGAGAGGCGCCGTAGCGCACGAAGCGCCGCACGCGCTCCGGAGCGCCGGCGGTCGAGGGGTGGGTGCTCTCCACCAGCCGGCCGATGTACTCGGCGACGGGCTGCGGGAGGTGCACTCGGTCGACCAGCGCGAAGAGGGTGGCGAGGCCGGGCCCATCGGTGACGGGCTTGAGTTCGGGCGGCTGGCCGCGCACGCGCTGGGTGAGGATGGTGGCCATGGTGCGCGCGCCGACGGGCGGCACCAGCACTCGGAACATGAAGCGGTCGAGCTGCGCCTCGGGCAGCGGGTAGGTGCCCTCGAGCTCGATGGGGTTCTGCGTGGCCAGCACGAAGAAGGGGCTGGGGAGCGAGTGGGTGGTGCCGAGCACGGTGACGCTGCGCTCCTGCATGGCCTCCAGCAGCGCCGACTGCGTCTTGGGCGAGCTGCGGTTGATCTCGTCCGCCAGCACGATGGAGGCGAACAGCGGCCCGGGCCGGAAGGAGAAGGCCTTCGTCTCGCCGTCGATGACGTAGGTGCCGGTGATGTCACCCGGCAGGAGGTCCGGCGTGAACTGGATGCGCTTGAAGGGCAGCGACATGAGGCGCGCGAGGCCCTTGCAGAGCTCCGTCTTGCCGAGGCCCGGCAGGCCTTCGAGCAGCACGTGGCCGCGCGCGAGGATGGCGGTGGCGACGCGGTCGACGACGGGCCCCTGGTCGAGCAGCACCTGGTTGAGGCCGGCCTTCAACATCGCGATGGCCTCGCCGGCGGTCTGCACTTCCATCGGCGTGAGCAGCTGATCAGACACGTACCCCTCCCCTTGTCGCGTGCGTCACGGAGTGTCGAAGTACTTCTGCACCAGGGTCCGGTTGCGGGGCCGCATGGCGCCCTCGTTGTAGCCCGCGCCTTGATCGCCCACCGCGGCCGCCCCCGACGCAGCGCCGGTGGGGGCGTTGGGGTTGGCCTTCGGGTTGGCCGCGCGCAGGCCGAAGAGCTCCTGGCCTTCGCCGCCGTGGCCCGGGGGAAGCGCGTCGAACTTGAGGCGATCCGGGTCCATCTCCGCTTGACCGCCGAAGACGAGCTCGTTGGCGCCACCGCCGCGGGAGGCAGCGCCGTCACCGTCGATGTTGCGCGAGGCGTGCTCGTTGCCGCCGGACTGGCTGCCCGACTGACCGCCCTGTCCCTGCTGTCCCTGTCCCTGCTGTCCCTGTCCCTGCTGTCCCTGTCCCTGCTGGCCCTGTCCCTGCCCCTGCTGTC
>JBFMHF010000221.1:0-8150 GCA_040752975.1 Myxococcota bacterium | reverse complement strand
CCGCGCCCGCCCCTGCCCCGCCGCCCACCGAGGCCGGCAAGCCTGCGCCGAAGTAGGCCGGTTCAGGACTTCCTCGCGAAGCGGCGGTCGAGCGCCGACAACCCCACCGAGGTGATGGCGCCGTTCCTCGCCACGTTCACGCTTCGCAGCGCAGGGAGGCGCGCCTCAGCCAGCGCCAGCGCCCCGGCGTCGGTGAGCAGGTTGTTGGACAGATCGAGGTGGATGAGCCGTGGTAGCGCCTTCGCCTGCGCGAGGGACCGCGCGCCCGCGTCCGTGACGCCGCCGTAACTGAGCATCAGCGTCTCCAGGGCGCCCAGGTTCGGGGCGTCGGCCAGGAGCGCTGCGGCCCGATCGCCCCCGAAGTAGCCGAAGCACAGCGTGCGCAGGCGCTTGAGCGTCGGCGCGGCCGTCAGCACCTCGGCGAGCCGCGCCTCGACGTTGAAAGCGATGAGCTTGAGCGAGGTCAGCTCGTCGAAGCGCGGGTGGGCCAACGCCGCCCGCACGCCCTCGAGGTCGCGCTGCAAGTCCTCGAGCTCCAGCGACTCGACAGGCTCGGCGTCGAGCAGCGCCGGCAGGCGCGCGAGGCCCGCCCCCATCCGGAACCGTGCCGACGACATGAAGCCGCGGTGGAAGTGGTACTGGGGGCGGGGCTTGAGCCCTCGCAGGCACGTCGCCCACGACGCGGCATAGCGGCGATGCAGCTCGGCGACGCGCGCCTCGAGCGCTCGCGATCGCTGGACCTGCTGCCCCGGGGGAATCCGCGCGAGCTCGCACTGCAGCACGATGAACTCGCCGCGCGGGTCGCCGTGCTCGGTGAGCCAGTCGGCCATGACCAGCCGCGGGGCGTCATCCTCGGGCCGGGCGAACACCGCCGCCAGCAGCTCGGCGCGCCTTCGGGGATCGGGCTGGACGCGTCGCTTCGCCATTCGCGCGGCCTCAGCGGGCGAGCGCTTCTTCGATCCACCGCTCGATCTGCGCCTCCGACGCCTGGCCCGTCTCCGACGCGACGATCTTCCCTTCGCGATCGATGACGTAGAGGGTGGGCAGCGCGCGGACGAGGTACTTCTGGCCCAGCTCCGGCGTGCCGAACGCGGCGTACGGCGCGAGCTCTGGCATCCCGATGACGAAGTCCGACACCACCTCGCGCTGCTCGTCGAGATCGTCGTTGCTCACCGCCAGCAGCTTCACGCCCTTCGCCTCGTGCGCCTTCACCTGCTTCACCAGGTACGGCATCTCTTCGCGGCACGGCGGGCACCAGGTGGCCCAGAAGTCCAGCACCACCACCTGGCCTTTCAGCGACGAGAGCGAGACGGGCCCTCCCTCGAGCCGCTCCACCGTGAAGTCCGGCGCCGCGCTGTCGTCGGGCAGGCGGCGGCTCGCCTCCACCTCCTGCCAGCCCATGACGGCCGCGCCGACGAGCAAGAGGCCCACCAGCACCACCGTCACCCGATCGGGCTTCTTCGCCGCGCGCTCGCTCACCTACAGGACCCTCTCGATCGCTCGCGCCACGCCGGACAGCATGACGCGGACGGCACGCCCAAGCCACGGCCGCGCCACCACCACCCGCGCCCAGCCCGGCCCTTGCCGGTAGTACCAACCCACCACCGCCCGTCCCGCGGACCGGGGCAGGAGGACACGGTCGCGGAAGGCCCGCAAGGCCACCAGCTCCGGCGCGCCCTCGCCGAACACCGCCGTCGCCACGAAGCACGGCCCCGCCGACGGCAGCCACAGCACGCGGCTCGAGTTCAGGTTCAGCACGCCGCGGAGGATGGTGGGCGGCCCATAGAGGAAGGCCAGGAGATCGCGCCGCGCTGCCACCAGCTCGTCGCCGCCCACGTGCTCGAACTCCACCCGCGCCTGCGCCCCCCCGGGCTCCTCGACCCGGAAGGTGTAGCGGCGGCGATTCCCGCGCTCCCGCACCACCTCCACGCTGCGCACCTCCGCCAGGTATGCGTTGAAGCCCTGCGCGCAGTGGAGGCAGCTCAGCCGGTGCATGGCGATCCGCGGCGGGAGCGTGAAGTCACCCGGCTTCTGGCACCAGGGGCAGGCCAGCTTCACCTGCACCGTCGGATCGGGCCGTGGATCGTACCGGCTCCTGCGCGTCGCGCTGTCGAACACCGGAGGTCGCTCCTCCTCGGTCTTCCGCCACAGCCGGCTGCCCGCCGACGCCGTGCGCTCGAGGGCCATCGCCCGCTGCCACTGACTCGCTGCCGCCTCCACCCGCCCTTCCGCCGTCAAGCACAGCGCCGCCAGGTGCTGCTCGAGGGCCTCGACGTGCGGTCGCACCTCGTCGCCCAGCCGCCAGCCGCGCGCCAGGAGCAGCTCGGACTCCTCCAGCAGCTCGGCCGCCAGCTTCCGCGTTGGATCGTCCCGTCGACGGTAGAGCGGGGGCTCGGGCACCCGCGCGAAGAAGGCGATCACGTCAGCGCGAAACACCTCCGCCGCCTCCGTGGGCTGAGCCGACAGGCGCTCCTGCCGGACCTTCGCACGCTGTCTGAGCTCCTCCAGCTCCACGCCCCCATCTACGCACCATTCCGTCGGCCCGCTACGAAGTCGAAAAGTGGACCCCGGTGTGGGCACATGTAGGGATCACCTCATGGGACTTCTTCGCTTCGTGATCTGGACCGGGCTGTGCGTGGCGTTCGGCGTGTGGCTGGGCAGCGCCAGAGGGGGCGGAAAGTCGCCGCTCCAGCAGCTCGAGGCAGCGTGGAGCGCCCCCAGGGTCGAGGACGTCAAGCGCGAGGCGAAGGACCTGGTGTCGGACGTGAAGAAGAAGGTGACGACTCCCGAGCCGAGTGGCCCGAAGGAGCAGCACACCGCGCAGGACAGGGCGGCGATCGACGAGATCATCGCGCGCCGCCCCGCGAAGAACTGACGGCAGCTCAGCCCTTCTGGATGGTGCGCAACAGGTGCTCGAAGGCCGAGAGCCAGAGGTGCGCCTCCCGCCGGGTCAGCTTCCCGTGCACGAGGCTCCGCGAGAGCTCCTTGAGCACGTGCCCTGGCGCCTGGGGGTTCAGGAACTCGGCCGCGAGGAGCGCCGCCTGCATCTTCTCTTCGAGCCGCTCGAGCAGCGCTCCCTCTGCGCCCGGCTCCCCGTCCTCCCGCACCGGCGCTTCCCGTCGCGTGCACAGGTACAAGAGCACCGTCGCCGCCTGCGCCACGTTCATCGACGGCTGCGGGCCCGGCGTGGGAATGGCGAGCACGTCGTGGCAGCGGGCCAGCTCCTCGTCCGACAGCCCGCGCTTCTCTCCCCCCAGCACCAGCGCCACCTTCCCGCGGGCCGAGTGTTCGGCGAGGCGCGCCACCCCTTCCTCCGGCGAGAGCACCTGCTGCCGCTTGAGCTGCGCGCGCGACGTCGTCCCCACCGCGTAGACGACGCCGCCCAGCGCCTCCTCGAGCGACTGCGCCACCGCGAGCTGCGCCAGCACCGGCTCGGCCTTCACGCCCAGCTTCTCCACGCCGCGAAAGTCGTGGGTCACCGGATCGGACAGGATGAGCTGCGTCAACCCGAAGTTGGCCATCACCCGGGCGATCGCCCCGAGGTTCTCCGGGGATCGCAGCTGGTGACAGATGACGACAGGGTGCACCATAGGGGTGGGCGCTGGACTCTAGCTGGCTGATCGACCTCCCCGTGGGTATAGTGGGTGACGCCGTGCGCACCCTGCTGATCAGCCTCGCCCTCCTCACCCTCGCCTCCGCCTGTGGTGGTCCCCCGCTGTCCAACCGTGGGCCGTCCACGTCGCAGGCGCTCACCGGCACCGCAGAGTGGCTGGAGTTCGAACCCGCGGCCGTCCGCCAGGAGCTCTTCCGCGACATCGCGAAGGCCTCCCAGGCGCAGTCCGGCGCGCGCGGCGCCGTCCTCTTCCCCATGCTGGTCGACGGCGAGTTCGTCGGCGCGCGCGCCCTCGATCCCCGGATGGATCTGCTGCTGGCCCCCGACGCCGGCGCCCCGCTGCTCCTCACCTTCGACGGCCGCGCGGAGCGCTTCAGCGAGGATCGCCGCGACGCCTTCCAGGGCCTCTCCGAGCGCGAGGCCGCGGAGCTGATCGCCCGCACCCTCCTCCACCACTGGAACGTCACCTCGGCCGGCTCCATCGCCGTGGTGCGCGCCCCCGGTGCGCCGTACGCCGCCGCGTGGATCGACGGAGAGCTGCGCCTCAACCCGGCCTTCGTCTACATGGCCGCGGCGCCGTTGACGCCCTGACGCGCCCGCCCGCTGCTGCTACAAGGCCGGCATGTCCGACGCCCGCCTGCGCGCGCAGCTGCCGCACACCCTCAAGGCCACCGACTTCCCTGCGCTGGGAGAGCGCTACCAGGGCAAGGTGCGCGACACGTACCGCCAGGGCGACCGGCTGGTGTTGATCACCACCGACCGCCTCTCGGCCTTCGATCACGTCCTCACCACCATCCCCTTCAAGGGCGATCTGTTGAACCGGCTCGCGCACTTCTGGTTCCAGAAGACGGCGCACGTGGTGAAAAACCATGTCATCGACATGCCGGATCCCTGCGTGACGGTGGCGAAGCGGGCCGAGCCCTTCCCCATCGAGTTCGTCGTGCGCGGATACGTCACCGGCAGCCTGTGGCGCGACTACGAGGCGGGGAAGGATCCCTACGAGCTGCACCTGCCGCCGGGCGTGAAGAAGGACCAGGCCTTCCCGACGCCCGTGCTGACGCCGTCCACCAAGGAGCAGCTCGGCAAGCACGACGAGCCCGTGTCGGAGGCCGAGGTGATGCGCCGCAAGCTGGTCGCCCCCGCCGACTGGCAGCGCGCGAAGGAAGCGGCGCTGGGGCTGTTTGCCGAGGGCCAGAAGCAGGCGAAGGCGCGCGGCCTCATCCTGGTGGACACCAAGTACGAGTTCGGCCTGGTGAAGGGCGAGCTCACCGTCATCGACGAGATGCACACACCCGACTCCAGCCGCTACTGGGTGGCCAGTGAGTACGAAGCCCGCTTCGCCCGCGGCGAGCCGCAGAAGATGCTCGACAAGGAGAACATCCGCCAGTGGCTGATCAACGAGCGCGGCTTCTCCGGCCACGGCGCGCCGCCGCCCATCCCCGATGACGTCCGCGTCGATCTCGCCAGCAAGTACCTCGCGGCGTACGAGCAGATCACCGGAAAGGCGTTCGAGCTCGAGGTGGGCGACGTGACGGAGCGGGTGCAGGCAAACCTGAAGAAGGCTGGCCTCCTCTGATCAGCCGCGGCCGAAGACGCGCCGGAAGATCTGGTCGACGTGCTTCAGGTGGTAGTCGGGGGTGAAGCAGGCCTCGATGTCCGCCGCTGACATCACCTTGAGCAGATCCGCGTCGCCCAGAAGCGCCGTCTTGAAGTCCTTCTGCTCTTCGTAGAACTTCATCGCGTTGCGCTGGACGATCACGTACGCGGCCTGGCGATCCATCCCGCGCTTCGCCAGCTCGAGCAGCAGGCGCTGGCTGTTCACCACCCCGCCCAGGAGCGCCAGGTTCTTCTGCATGTTCTCCGGGTAGACCTTGAGCGACTCCACCAGGCCGGCGAAGCGGTGCAGCATGAAGTCGAACACCACCGTGGCGTCCGGGCCGATCATCCGCTCCACCGAGGAGTGGCTGATGTCCCGCTCGTGCCACAGCGGAATGTCCTCCAGCGCCGACAGCGCGTAGCCGCGCAACAGCCGCGCCAGGCCGGTGAGGTTCTCGGTGAGGATCGGGTTGCGCTTGTGCGGCATCGCCGAGCTGCCCTTCTGGCCGGGCGTGAACGGCTCTTCCACCTCGCGGACCTCCGTGCGCTGCAGGTGGCGGATCTCGACCGCGAACTTCTCGATGCTGGCGCCCACCAGGGCGATGGCGGTGAAGACCTCGGCGTGGCGGTCGCGCTGGACGATCTGGCTGGACGCGGGCGCGGGCTTGAGGCCGAGCACCTTCATCGCGTGCTCCTCCACCGCCGGAGGCAGGTGCGCGAAGGTGCCCACGGCGCCGGAGATCTTCCCGTAGGAGATCGCTTCCTTCGCCTGCTCCAGCCGCCGCCTCCCGCGCAAAAGCTCGTCGTACCAGATCGCCAGCTTGTGCCCGAAGCTGATCGGCTCCGCGTGAATGCCGTGGCTGCGGCCCACCATCACCGTGCGCTGGTGCTCGAAGGCCCGCGTCTCCACCGCCTTCAGCGCGCGGTCGACGCCCGTGAGCAGCAGGGTGAGCGCGTCGCGCAGGATGAGCGCGAGCGAGGTGTCCAGCACGTCGCTCGACGTCATGCCCCAGTGCAGCCAGCGCGCCTCGGGGCCGATCCGCTCCTCCATGAAGGTGAGGAAGGCGATCACGTCGTGCTTCGTCGTCTTCTCGATCTCGTCCACCCGGGCCACGTCCGCCGCCGAGAAGCTGCCTGCCTTCGCGCGGCACACGTCGAGCGCCTGCTTCGGAGCGATGCCCGCCTGCACCATGCCTTCCAGCGCCGCGAGCTCCACGTCACGCCAGCGCGCCAGCCGGGCCTCTGGCGTCCAGAGGGCCACCATCTCGGGTCGGGAGTAGCGAGGGATCATGCGGCTCCCATAGGGGAATGGCCCGCCCCGCGCCAGCGTCGCGCTCGCCGCGCGTCGGTCCCTCGGCCCCGGCGCCCGGATGGAGCCGGGGAGCTACTCCACGGCCTTGACCGGCAGGCCGCGCTGCGCTGCGAAGCGCAAGACCTCCGCGGCGAAGGACTCCCGCGCGCCCAACTTCTCAGCCTGCGCGAGATCGACGTGCAGCTCGACGCCCTCGGGGCCCACCACCGCCAGCGCGCCGGGGTCGACCTTCTCCACCAGGATCCGGTTCGCCAGCCGGCCCGCCTGCTGCCCGATCGCCAGCGGGGCCGGCGCCAGCGCGAAGAGCGCGCCGCGTCCCACCTGCGACGGCACCAGCCCCACCGCCGGCACCTTCTCTGCCTGCGCAAAAGCGAGGAGCCGTTCCACCACCGCCGCGTTGCCCACCGTCTTGTCAGAAATGATCACCAGCGCGTCCACCTTCCCCTTCGCCGCCCCCAGCGCCTTGTCCACCTTCTGCGGCGAGTCGAGATCGAGCGGCACCAGCACCAGCCCGGCCGCCTGCGCCACGACTGCGGCGTCCTCGAGGTACTTCTTCGAGAAGCGCAAGTCCGCCAGCACCCCCACGCGCTTCGTCTGCGGCCAGGTGGCCTTGAGGGCGGCGAACTCCAGCGAGAGATCGCTGGTGAGGGCGATGCCGGTGACGTTCTGCCCGTCCAGCTCGTACTTCTGAAAGTAGGGCACCATCACGAAGAGGACGGGCACGTCCGAGAACTGGCGACGGGCGCCCACCGCCGCCGCCGGGCCCACCGCCAGCACCAGCGCGGGCTTCGACTGCGCCACCTGCTTGAAGGCGGCCTCCACCGCCGCGGCGCCCTCCTGCAGCGTCACCTCCTCGACGCTGGCCTTCGCCTCGGCCGAGAAGCCCGCCATCACCTGCGCGTAGGGCCCCAGCGCGGCGGACTTCACCACCACCACCCGCGGGCGATCGGCGGCGCCGGCGGAGAGAGCCGAGAGGAGGGCGGCGATCAGCGCGAATCGGCGCAGCACCGGAAGCCCACCTCGGACGACTTCGAGAAGGACGCCCCGTTCTTCCGCGCCGAGCACCGGACCGCGTAGTCGCTCGAGGCGAAGGAGCCCCCCTTGATGATCTTGTCCGCGGTCCACTCTGCGACGTTGCCGGACAGGTCCGCCACGCCGAAGCCCGAGCGGCACCGCGCGTACCTTCCAGAGGGGGCCAGGCTGCGGGCGTCTCCCACGTCGTCTTCGGTGTTGCAGGTGTTCGCGTCGAAGTTGCTGCCGTACGGCCACTTGGCGCCGCCGGGCCCCTTGCAGCCGCGCTCCCACTCCGCCTCGCTGCACAGCCGCTTCCCCTGCGCCTCGCACAGCCGCTTTGCGTCGGCGAAGCCGATGTTGGTGGTGGGCGTCACCCCGCGCTTGTTCGGGTACTCGAAGGTGTCGATGCAGTACGCCTCCAGCGTCACCGGCGACAGCGCCTTCTCATCGAAGCCCATCATCGGGTCGCCCGGGGCCGTGCCCATCTTGAAGGTGCCCGCCGCGACGGGGCGCATGCCTTCGGGACACCCGCCGCCCGCCGTCTTCGCCGCCGTCGTCCCCGCCGCTGCCACCGCCACCGTCTTGCCCGACTTGTCGCCATCCGGCTTCTCGCTC
>JBFMHF010000220.1:0-8205 GCA_040752975.1 Myxococcota bacterium | reverse complement strand
CGTAGTTGAGGTCGAAGCTGCCCCGCACCATCGCGATGGCCTTCCCGTCGAGCCAGACGAAGTCGTCCACCGTGTAGCTCGTCGCCACGCCCACCACGTTGCCACTCCGCTGCGTGAGCATCTGGTTGCCGACGCCGTAGAACTGCTCAGCCAGTCGCCCCCGCCTTCATCGCCTCGGCCACCATCGCCTCGAGGCGACCGAGCGCCGTCTCCAGCGTCTGCATGGACGGCCCGAAGGAGAAGCGCACGTACTGCCGGAAGCGGCTGCCCCGGGCCGCGCGCCGCTTGCCCGGGTTCACGTCGAAAAACTCCCCCGGCACGACGATCACCTTCCTCGAGAGCGCGGCCTTGAAGAAGCCCATGCCGTCGTTGAGCGGCGGCGGCAGGTGCCCCACGTTCCCCCAGACGTAGAACGTGCCGTCGGGCACCCGATCCGCGCGCACGCCCAGCTTCATCAGCCCCGCCAACAGCCGATCGCGCTTCTCGCGAAACGCCCGGTGGATCGCGTTCGTCTCCGCCACCACGTGCGCCTCTTCCAGCAGAGGAATCGCCGCGCGCTGCGCCGGCTTGTTCCCTCCGCCATCGAGGAAGCTGCCCGCCGAGGCCACCGCGTCGATCACCTGCCGGGGCCCCACCGTCCACGTCACGCGCCAGCCCGGGTAACGCCAGTTCTTCGTCAGGCCGTCGAAGATCACCACCGGGTCGCGGTTGACGTCTTCCACGTAGCGCGCGGCGCTCTCGATCGGCAGGCGGCCCGGCGGCGAGCTCCACAGGTAGTGCGAGTAGAACTCGTCGACGAGCAGCGCGCAGTCCAGCTCCCGGCTGGTCGCCACCCACCTGTCCAGCTCTTCGCCCTGCACCGCCTTCCCCGTCGGATTGCACGGGTTGGACAAGAGCAGCGCCGACAACCCGCGCCCGAGGATCTCCCTCTTCAGGTCCTCCGGCGAGAAAGCGTAACCACGCTCACCCTCGAGCAGGATGGGAATGGGGGTGAAGGCCTTGAAGATGTCGAGCAGCTCCTCGTACGCGGTGTAGTCCGGCAGGAAGTGCCCGAGGTTGATGTGCCCCAGCGCCGCCGCCGCGCGCGTCAGCGCCGCCCGCCCACCGCCCGACACGGAGACGTTCTCGGGGCCGTACTGGCTCTTCTTCCCCTGCCGGAAGAGCCGGTTGTAGAGCGCGGCGATCGCCACCCGCAGCTCCATCAACCCCGGCACCGGCGCGTACTCCTGATCGTCCACGTCGATGGCGATCTGGTGGATCCGCTTCGGCGCGCCGGGCAGCTCGCCCGTCTCCGGCTGGCCCTGCCCCAGGTTGCACCAGTCCGGGTCCTTCGGGCTGAAGCCCAGGCGCGTGGCCTCGGTGGTGACGTAGATGACGCCGGTGCGGGGCACCTGGCGGAACGCGGTGATCGGACTGTCTTCACTCACGGGCGCGAACTTCCCCCAAAGGCGGCGTCGAGCGCTACTTCCAGCTCTTCACGGGTGAACTGGAGCGACAGCCGGGGGATTCCACCCACCACCACGACCGGCACCTGATAGCGGAAGCGCTGAAACCAGTCGTCCCGCTCGAAGATGTCATGTTCCACCAACTCAAAACCCCGCGCTTCCCGCGCTGCGTGGAGCAGCTCCAGCGCGTCCGCGCAGAGGCTGCAAGCAGGACGTGTGTAGACCTCGACGACCGTTGTGCTCAAATCCTTCCGCATGAGGGGACTCACCGGTGACTTCTCGACGATGCCCTTGAAGGACCTCGTCGTCTACCTGGCGAACCGGCTGGCCACCGGCACCCTCACCCTCGAGCACGGGACGATCATCAAGCAGGCGGTGCTGGACCAGGGCGCCGTGGTGAACGTGTCGTCGAACGTGCCGCGCGAGTTCCTGGGGCAGTTCCTGATCAACCTGGGCCACATCAACGAAGAGCAGTTCCACCGCGCCTGGGCCACGCAGCAGGAGACGAAGGTCTTCCTGGGGCGGATCCTGCTGATGATCGGCCTCATCACCGAAGAGAACCTCGCGGCGGTGCTGCAGCTCAAATTCCGCGAGACGCTGCTCGAGGCCTTCGACTGGCGCGACGGCACCTTCGCCTTCGAGGCGGGCGCCACCCCGTCCATGCCCGAGGGCGTCCAGGTGAAGCTGCCGCTGATCGACGTGCACAAGGAAGCGGACTTCCGCGTGCAGGCGTGGAAGCACTTCCGCCGCGCCTTCCCCCACGGGAGCTGCACGCTGACCTTGAAGCGGGAGAATCTCGAGGAGCCTCCCCGGCCCGGCAGCATGGACGAGAAGGTGCTGCACTTCATCGACGCGGGCATGACGCTGGAGGAGATCGGCCTGCGCCTCCACGCCACCGACTTCTTCCTCTACAACCGCCTCTACGCGCTGTACCGGCTGGGAGCGTTGATCGTCCACGATCGCCCCGAGAACGTGCCGCTCGGCATCCAGCTCGGCCTGGGCGAGAACCCGTCGGCAGAGCAACTGCTCGAGCATGCGCGGAAGTTCGAGCTCGAGGGCAACCTCCGCGACGCCTGGGCGCTGGCCCGCCGCGCCAACCAGGTGTCGCCCAGCCTCGACGCCGCCGTGCTTCTGCGCCATCTGGAGGCGGGGTGGCTTCCACGGCTCAAGGCCGAGCTGATCGCGCCGGCCAGGAAGCCGACCGTCACGCTGAGCCCTGGCGAGCTGGCGAAGCTGCCCCTCTCCGCGCCCGAGCGCTACCTCATCTCCCGCGTCGACGGCCGGCGGACGGTGGAGAACATCATCCGCGTGGCGCCGCTGCGGGAGATCGAGGCGCTGGCCTTCGTCGATCGCTTCGTGGCGCAGAAGTGGATCTCGCTCTCGTGACCCGGCGCCTCGATCAACTGCTCTCCAGCCTCGGCTATTGCTCGCGCAAGGAAGCGCGGGGCCTGTGCGCAGACGGCCGCGTCACCGTGGACGGCGTGCCGGTGAAGGACGCGTCGCAGCGCGTGACGCCCTCGAAGGTGATGCTCGACGGCGAGCCGCTCGACTTCCCCGACGGCCTCTTCGTGATGATGCACAAGCCCGTCGGCCTCGTGTGCAGCCATGACAGCCGCGACGGCGCGCGCATCTACGACGTGCTGCCCGAGCCCTGGCTGCGCAGGGATCCCCAGGTGAACACCATCGGCCGGCTGGACAAGGACACCAGCGGGCTCATCCTGCTGACCGACGTGGGGGCGCTGGTGCAGCGGCTCACTTCTCCGAAGCACCACGTCGACAAGGTGTACGAGGCCACCCTGGACGCCACGCCCGACGCCGGCGTCATCGCCGCCTTCGCGCAAGGCATTCAGCTCGAGGGAGAGGCCGGGCCGACGCTGCCCGCGGAGCTCGAGGTGCTGGGCGAGCGCCTGGCGCAGGTGACGCTGCGCGAAGGGAAGTACCACCAGGTCCGGCGGATGTTCGCCGCTTGCGGCCTGCACGTCGCCGCGCTCAAGCGTACGCGCTTCGGGGACTGGGCGCTGGGCGAGCTCGGCGAGGGCGAGTGGCGGCCGCTGCCGTTGCCGCGGTGACGCACGGCCCTTTGTCGTTGTCTCTCCACCGCAGTCGACTACCTTGCCGCGGTCCCTTCCCCGCGAGGAGCGCATGGCCGACAAGCCCCGATTGTTGACCGAGAAGTCCGCCCGGCAGTTGTCCAACACCACGAAGACGCCTCCCCAGTGGCGCGGCGCCACGCCCCGCTGGCTGGTGCAGATGTTGCCGTGGACGCCTGTCGAGGCCGGCGTGTACCGGGTGAACCAGGCCATCGAGTCGGAGTTCGCCGTGAAGTGCAGCCCCGCCTCGGGGGAGACGCTGCCGGTCGCCTTCAGCGACTACGATCCCCAGCCGCGCGAGTACACGCTCACCTCGGTGACGACCACCATCGCCGTCGACACGCGCGTGTCCGATCTGTTCCGCAGCCCGATGGATCAGGTGAAGGAGCAGCTCTCCCTCACCGTGGAGAAGCTCAAGGAGAAGCAGGAGCACGAGATCCTCAACAACCGCGGCTACGGCCTGCTCAACAACGCGGACCCGGAGATGCGGATCAAGCCGCGCAAGGGCCCGCCCACGCCGGACGACCTGGACGAGCTGATCTCCACGGTGTGGAAGGAGCCGTCCTTCTTCCTCCTGCACCCGAAGGCGATCGCCGCGTTCGGCCGGGAGTGCACGCGCCGCGGGGTGCCTCCGCCGACGACGATGCTGTTCGGCAGCCAGTTCCTCACCTGGCGCGGCATTCCCCTCATCCCCAGCGACAAGATCCCGCTCAAGGGCAACAAGACGGACGTGCTGCTGATGCGCACCGGCGAGCGCAAGCGCGGCGTGGTGGGCCTCTTCCAGCCGGGGCTGCCCGGTGAGGTGGCGCCCAGCCTGTCGATCCGCCTGATGGGCATCGATGGCACCGGCGCGGCCCAGTACCTGCTGTCGCTGTACTGCTCCGTGGCGGTGCTGACGCACGATGCCCTCGGCGTGCTCGAGGGCGTGACGATCGATCACTTCTACGAATATGCCTGACCGATCCCTCAAGGACGCGCCCGTGGGGGGCGAGGCGCTGGCCCAGCGCGGACAGGCGCCAGGCCTCGAGCGCACCGATCCCCTCTCGCCCCCCGTTCGCGCGCCCACGCCAGGCCTCTCTGGCGCCGCGGCCCGCGTCCCCACCGCGCCGACGCTGCCCGATGGAGATCCGGGTCAGCTCACGCAGCTGCTGTCGCGCCTGGCGAACGAGCTGTTCCGCGCGCCGCCGTCCGCGTCTGCGCCAGATGATCCCGCCACGTACGGGCTGCCGCCGGCAACGACCGCTGCACCAGCCGCCGTAACACCGTACGCAGCGACACCCGCCACCCCCGCCCTCAACCTCTTCGCCGTGACGCCCTGGGGCTCGATTCCCACCACGCAGGCACCGGGCCAGGCCGCCCTCGCGACTGGCGAAGCACCTGCCGCGCTCTCGTCGTCGTCGAGCGCCGGGGCGGCCCCCACCTGGGTTGCGCCCTCCGTGAACACCGCACCTCCGGACGGCGAGGAAGCGAGCCTTCTTTCACGGAGCGCTCCGACTGGAGGTGGACCGGGCACCGGGTCATCAGGCGCCGCGACGCCATCGAGGGGCGAGGCCGTCGCCGAACGACCGCGTCCCCCGTCGCCCAGCGCCCCGCCAGGCGGAGTGGCTGCTGCCCTTCCTTCGCCGGGACCCACGCGAGCGCCAGCGGGCGGCCCTCCTGACCCCACGCTCCTGGCCACTTCCGCTCCGACGTCGACGCTGACGAATGGCTCGCAGTCCTCCGCGACCGCCAGCTCGTCGCACGCGGGAGGTCCGCCCCCCTCGCCGATGGAGCTCACGCTGCCGTCCGCCGACGTACCGGCGGCCGGCCCTGCTGCGCCGCGAGGGCTGCCGGCCACGTCCCTTTCCCCGGTGTCGCCCTTCTCGGTGACGCCCAACTTCGACGCGCTCTTCGCTGGCGTCGCCCTGCCCTTCGCCTTGACCGCGTCCGTGCCGCTGGTGGACGCAGCCGAGCCGCGGACGCCCGTCATCGCCTCGGTGCCCTTCGAGCTGGCGCCCACGTCCCACGGCCTCCCGTCGCTGGGAAACGGCGTCTTCGATCCCTACGCGCTGCGCCGGGAGTTTCCGATCCTCGAGCAGCGGGTCAACGGCCGCCGCCTGGTGTGGCTGGACAACGCCGCCACCACCCAGAAGCCCCGCGCGGTGATCGATCGCCTCTCGCGCTACTACGAGACGGAGAACTCCAACATCCACCGCGCCGCGCACACGCTGGCCGCCCGCGCGTCCGACGCCTACGAGAGCGCGAGAGAGACGGCGCGCCGCTTCCTCAACGCGCCCTCCGCGAAGGACCTCGTGTTCGTCCGCGGCACCACGGAAGGCATCAACCTGGTCGCGCAGAGCTGGGGCCGCCGCAACGTCGAGGCCGGCGACGAGGTCGTCATCACCTGGCTCGAGCACCACGCCAACATCGTCCCGTGGCAGCAGCTGTGCGCGGAGAAGGGCGCGCGCCTGCGCGTCGCGCCGGTGGACGATCGCGGCCAGGTCATCCTCGAGGAGTACGAGAAGCTGCTCGGCCCGAAGACGAAGCTGGTGGCCTTCACGCAGGTGTCCAACGCGCTGGGCACCATCACCCCCGCGAAGGAGATGATCGAACTCGCCCACCGGCACGGCGCGAAGGTGCTGCTCGACGGCGCTCAGGCCGTGTCGCACCTGCAGGTCGACGTGCAGCAGCTCGACTGCGACTTCTTCGTCTTCTCCGGGCACAAGGTGTTCGCGCCCACCGGCATCGGCGTGGTGTTCGGCAAGGGGCCGCTGTTGGCCGCGATGCCGCCGTGGCAGGGCGGCGGCAACATGATCCAGGACGTCACCTTCGAGAGGACGGTGTTCCAGCCGCCCCCGGCGCGCTTCGAGGCGGGCACCGGCAACATCGCCGACGCGGTGGGCCTGGGCGCGGCGCTGGACTGGCTGATGCGCGTGGGGCTGCAGGCGGTGAGCCGCTACGAGCACGACCTCCTCGAGTACGCGACCAACGCGCTGTCCACCGTGCCGGGCCTCACGCTGTACGGCACCGCGCCCGACAAGGCCGGCGTGCTGTCTTTCGTGCTGGCCGGCCAGAAGACGGAGGAGCTGAGCGCGGTGCTGGATCGCGACGGCATCGCGGTGCGCTCCGGCCATCACTGCGCGCAGCCCATCTTGAGGCGCCTGGGCGTCGAGGCGACGGTGCGCGCATCGCTCGCGCCCTACAACACGTGCGAGGACATCGACGTGCTGGTCGACGCCCTCAAGCGGCTACAGGTGGGGCGGTGAAGTACCTGGCTCCCGGAGAAGCGCAGGCGCTGCTCGCCGCCGGAGACGTCGATCTGGTGGACGTGCGGGAGGCGCACGAGTGGGCCACGGGGCACCTGCCGGGCGCGCGCCTCGTGCCGCTGGGGGTGCTCAAGGTCGATCCGAAGAAGGCGATCCCCAGAGACCGCGTGCTCTTCGTCTGCGCCAAGGGCGGGCGCAGCCAGGCGGCCGCGCAGGTGGCCGAGACGCTGGGCTTCACCGAGGTGTACAGCCTCGACGGCGGCACCGAGGCGTGGGCGAAGCAGGGCCTGCCGATCGAACTGCCGGAGGGGGCGGCGCCAGTCGAGCCTCGGGACGCACCCGCCGCGGAGCCACCCTCCGAGCTGGACGTGCGGCTGCCGGAGCTGGACACGGTGATCAGCGCCAACCTGAAGGAGCTGCGCAACGGCCGGGGTCTGTCCCTCGACGCCACGGCGCAGCTCACCGGCCTCTCGCGCACGCTGCTGGGGCAGATCGAGCTCGGCACCAACACCCCCAGCCTCGGCGTGCTGTGGAAGATCGCCCGCGCCTTCGACGTGCCCTTCGCCACGCTGCTGGCGGCGCCGCGTCCCACCACCACGGCCATCCTCCGCAAGGAGAACGCCCGGCGGCTGGTGAGCGCCGACGGCCGCTTCGCCTCGCGCGCGCTCTTCCCCTTCGGAGAGAACCAGAAGGTCGAGTTCTACGAGCTGTGGCTGGCGCCGCACGCGCGCGACGAGGCGGACGCGCACCGGCCGGGCACGCGGGAGAACATCGTGGTGTACGCGGGACGCCTGGCGCTGGAGGTGGGCGGCGCGCGGCACGAGCTCGCCACCGGCGACGCGATCGTCTTCTCAGCCGACGTGCCGCACGTGTACGTGAACCCGGGCAGCGACGAGTGCTGGATGCACCTGGTGATGACCTACACCTGATCGCTCGCCATACTCCGCGCCCATGGACTGGATGACCGCCGGACTGCGACCGCTCACCGAAGCCGAGCGCGCGGAGGCCTCGAAGACGCTCCGCGCCGAGTACGAGGGGAACTGGCAGCACGGGACGATCTGGACCGACGCCACCTGGGCCGACTGCAGCATGAGGCGTCCTTGCGCTCGTCGCTGGCGTGCTGGACCACCGAGGAGCTCTCCGCGCAGCTCGAGGGGGACCTCACGGGAGCGCTCGCGGCGCTGAGGACCTTGACGCAGCTCGAGCGAATGGCGCCCTCCCCTGCCCTGCAAGCCACGCTGCGCCGCTTCCTCGCCCATGACGACGAGCGCGTCCGGTGGATCGTCCTGTTCCTCATCGTGAGCGTCCTCAACGTCCGCGGACGCGAACTCCTCGCCGGGGCGAAGGACCACGCCGCCACGCCCGCGCACCGCAAGGTCGCGCGGAGCGCGCTCGAACAATTCGACGCGGCTGCTGGGCGAGGCG
>JBFMHF010000219.1:0-8213 GCA_040752975.1 Myxococcota bacterium | reverse complement strand
GGCGGCGGGGGGGCCGCCTCGCGTGAAGGGACCCCCGACCCCTCCCAGTGCCGGGATGGCGTGGACAACGACCGCGACGGGAAGACGGACTGTGTGGATCCCGACTGCGAGGGCGTCACCTGTCGCGCGTCTCTGGGCGACTGCGACCTCGCTGAGTCCTGCACCAACCTCGCCTGCCCGGCGGACACCTTCCAGCCGGCTACGACGACGTGCCGTGCCGCCGCCGGGCCCTGTGACGTGGCGGAGACCTGCACCGGGACCAGCGCCCAGTGCCCCGCCGACGCCTTCTCGGGCAATACCGTCGAGTGCCGCCCGGCGACCGGTGACTGCGACCTGGCCGAGGTGTGCAGCGGAACGCAAGCGGCGTGTCCCGCCGATGCGGTGAAGCCGTCGATGACGGAGTGTCGTGCCGCCGCCGGCTCCTGCGACGTGGACGAGGTGTGCGACGGCGTGTCGCCCACGTGCCCGATGGACCGCCTCGCCGCCAGCGGGACGGTGTGCCGCATGGCCAACGGCGACTGCGACGTCGAGGAGTCCTGTGACGGCACCAGCCCGTCCTGCCCCGCCGATGGACTGCGGCCGGCCAACACCACGTGCCGCGCGTCGGCCGGCGTCTGCGACGTGGCCGAGACGTGCGACGGGACGTCGCCGGCGTGCCCGTTCGACCAGCTGGCGCCTGTCACGCAGGTCTGCCGCGCCTCCACCGGGCCCTGCGACCAGGAAGAGACGTGCGACGGCGCCAGCGCGGCCTGTCCCACCAACAGCTTCGAGCCGCCAGGGACCGTGTGCCGCGCCGCCGTGGACGCCTGTGACCTGGCCGAGACGTGCACCGGGTCGGCCGCCGCGTGTCCGGTCGATCGCCTTGCCGCGAGCGGCAGCCCCTGCCGCTCCGCCGTCGACCTCTGTGACGCGCCGGAGTCGTGCACGGGCACCAGCGCCGCCTGCCCCACCGACGCGCTGCGCCCCTCGGGCTACACCTGCCGGACCGCGTCGGGTTCCTGCGACACCATCGCCGAGACGTGCACCGGCTCGAGCACCTCGTGCCCCGCCGACGTCAACGGCTGTCCGTCGACGCAGTACTGCAGCGGCTCTTCGTGCGTGAACAAGAAGGCGAACGGCGCGACGTGCGGGGGCAGCGCCGAGTGCACGTCGGGCTTCTGCGTGGACGGGGTCTGCTGCAACTCATCCTGCACCAGCCGGTGCTACGCCTGCGACGTCTCCGGCAGCGTGGGCACCTGCACCGGCATTCCCGGGGGAACGGACCCGGACAACGAGTGTGGGGGCAACTACTGCCTCCGAGCGCTCATCATCGGCCAGGGCTACGTGCACCTGTGCGCCACCGGGTGTTCGCCGGCGGGCTCCGCAGGCTGCAAACCGAGCCACTACTGCAACGGAAGCACCTGCGTCGCGCGGAAAGCGCTGGGAGCGACCTGCGCTGGATCCTATGAGTGCACCAGCGGGATCTGCTCCGACGGTCGCTGCTGCAGCACCGCCTGCAGTGGCTGCCAGCAGTGCAACTCGGCGGGGACGTGCACGAACCTCCCGCCGGGGACCGACCCGAAGAACGCCTGCGGCTACTACACCTGCAACGGCTCCGGCAGCTGCTTCAACTCCTGCAGCGGCGTGTGCTCGAGCAACTGCAAGCAGAACGTGGGGTACTGCTCGACGTCGAGCTGCGTCGGCCACCTCAGCACCGGCACGCCGTGCAGCAGCGCCTGCCAGTGCGCCAACGCCTGCGTCTTCAACGGCCTGTACCCCGCCTGCCTCTGACTTCGCCTACCTGGCGGACAGCACCTCGATGGCCAGGGTCGGCTTCGAGTCGATCTGAATCATCAACCCGGCCACGTGCAGCGTGACGCGGCCGGGGAAGGCCGGGTCTTCCGTCACCTTCTGAATGGGCGCCACGTCGAGGTCGGCGCGGACCACGCCCTTCGCGTCGAGCAGCACGGCCATGAAGCGCTGCTGGGTGCCCTCGATGTTCACCTTGAGCCGCGCGCCGTCGGTGCTGTCCACGGCGAAGCGTACGTCGTTGCCCAGGCTCTCGACGCCGCTCGCGCCCAGCACCTTCGCCAGTCGTTTGGTGGTGTCGTCCATGTCTCGTCCTCCTCTGGATTGCGGGTGAAGCACCTCGTCGAAACACCGCGGGGAGCCAAGACCTCTGGCTCCCCGTCGCCCTCCTCTATTCCGCCTCGGCCTTCCGGGCCGGGCGCGCCTCGACAATCTTCTGCTGCTGCTGCAGGGGCACGGGCTCGTAGTGGGAGAGCTCCATCACGAAGCTGCCGGTGCCACCGGTGGCGCCGCGGAGCTGCCCGCCGTAGCTGCCCAGCTCGGCCAGCGGCGCCTGGGCGCGCACCAGGGAGTAGCCGCCGGGTAGCGTCTCCACGCCCATCACCCGGCCGCGCACGTGCTTCAAGTCACCCGTGATGGCGCCCATGAACTGCTCGGGGACGGACACCTCGAGGTTCACCACCGGCTCGAGCAGCACCGGCCGCGCCTTGGCGATGGCGTCGCGCACGGCGAATTTGCCGGCGGTGCGGAAGGCGATGTCCTTCGAGTCGACCGGGTGGTGCTTGCCGTCGGTCACCACCACGCGGACGTCGTGCACGGGGAAGCCCGCCAGCGTCCCGGCCTCGAGCGCGTCGTGCACGCCCTTCTCCACCGCGGGGATGAACTGGGTGGGGATGGTGCCGCCGAAGACCTCGCTCTTGAACTCGAAGCCGGCCCCGCGCGGCAGGGGCTCGATGCGGAGGAACACTTCGGCGAACTGGCCGGCGCCGCCGGTCTGCTTCTTGTGGCGGTAGTGGCCTTCGGCCTTCTGGGTGATGGTCTCGCGGTACGGCACCGTGGGGGCCTTCGCGTTGACCTCCAGCTTGAAGCGGTTCTTCAAGCGCTCGAGGAGGATCTTCAGGTGCACGTCCCCGACGCCCGACAGCACCAGCTCGTGGGTGACGGGATCGTGGGTGAACTTGAAGGTCGGGTCTTCTTCCGCGAGGCGGGAGAGCGACTGCGACAGCTTGACGTCGTCGCCGCGGTTCTTCGACTCGACGGCGAGGGACAGCATGGGGGCGGGGTAGCGCACCGACGCCACCTCGAAGCCGTTCCCCACCGCCGGGTCGTGCAGCACCTGGTCGACGTGGATGTCCTCGACGCGGGCGAGGGCCACGAGGTCTCCCGCGTACGCCACGGCGTCGAACTCAGGGTGGTCGCGGCCTTCGACCTTCAGCACGTGGCCGGCCTTGCGGACCTTCTTGTCGGCGCCGCAGACGAAGGAGGTGTTGCCGTCCAGCTTCCCCTGCAGCACGCGCAGCATGGCGAGCTGCCCCAGGCCGGGATCGTTGGTCACCTTGAAGACGTGGGCGAGGAAGGGCGCGTCGGCGGTGCACTCCAGCTCGGTCAGCTCTCCATTCTTCAGCAGGCGGCGCTTGCGGCCGGTGACCGGGCTGGGCGCCTCCTCGACGAGGATGTGGAGGAGATCATCCACGCCCACCTCGTCGCGCGCGCTGGTGAAGAGGATGGGGACGACCTGGCCCTGGGCCATGGCCTTGACGAAGGTGGAGCGCAGCTCGGCGAGGTCGAGCTTCTCGCCGCCGAGGTACTTCTCGAGCTTGGCGTCGTCCACCTCGATGGTGGACTCGAGCATCTCGCGGTGCACCTCCTTCACCGAGAGGAAGTCCGCCTGGCCGGCCTCCTGGTCGAAGCAGTCGATGACGTCCTTCCCGCCGCGGGTGGGGAGGTTGATGCAGTGCAGCTTGCTGCCGAAGGCCTCCTTGAGCTCGTCGACGCGGCCGCGCAGCACCGCGGGCGACACCGCGTCCATCTTGTTCACGACGATCATCCGCGCCAGGCCGGCCTCACCGGCGGCGTGGAAGAGGCGGCGGGTGTTGAACTCGATGCCGGTGGAGGCGCTGACGACGATGATCGCGGTCTCCACCGCGGGGAGGGACGACAGCGCGTAGCCGACGAACTCGGGGTGCCCGGGCGTGTCGATGACGTTGATCTCGCGGCGCTCGTGGGTGGCGAAGAGGAGCGACGAGTTGGTGGAGTGCTGGTGGTCCTTCGCCTCGGGCTCGAAGTCGGCGGTGGTGTTGCCTTCGGTGACGGAGCCCATGCGGGAGATGGCGCCGCAGCGGTGCAGCATCGCCTCGGCCAGCGTCGTCTTCCCCGTGCCACCGTGACCGAGCAGCACGACGTTGCGGATGTCCTCCGGGCGGAAACTCGTGGCCTTGTTCATGTGGATTCCCTCGATGCTGCGTGGCTGTTTTTCGCCCCACGTCGAGCAACCGATGTGCCACGCCCTCCCTCGGAGCTGTCGCGGATCAGCCGCAGAATCTGCGTCGAGAGGGGCCCCTCGGAAATGCCTGCGCGCTTTCCCCGTGGCGCAACGCGGCTAAGGTGTGCGCCGTGCCCCGGCCTCGAGCGCTCCGCGTGGCGTGGCTGCTGGCGCTGGTCGGCGGATCAGCCTTCGCGGTGGAACCCGCGGCGGACGGCGGCGCGGAGACTGTCGCGGGGGACGAAGGCCCAGAGGCCCTGGCGATGGACGGCAGCCCGGCGGTCGTCGCAGCGGACGGCGGCGTGGAAGACGACACGTATCCCCTCACGCGCGACGCCCTCGACGTGCTCTTCCAGAAGCGCGAGGCGAAGGCGAAGGAGCCGATGACGGTGGGGCGGGTGTACGTGACGCTGCTGCCGGGGATCAGCACGTCGCCGTCGACGGGGGTGTTGGCGGCGCTGACGGCGCAGGGCGTCTTCCTCACCGGGCCTTCAGAGACGACGACGCAGTCACAGGTGCAGGTGGTGGCGGCCTTCACGTCGCTTCGCCAGCTGTTTCTCGCGGTGCGCTCGCAGGTGTACCTGCCGCGGAACAGCGTGGCGCTGATCGGCGACTGGCGGCTGTGGGACAACGTCGAGCGCACGTACGGGCTGGGCAGCGAGAGCTCGCTGGACGACGTGTCGAAGCTGGAGTTCGGCTTTCTCCGCATCGACGAGACGGCGCTGGCGCGCATCTTCGGGCACTGGTTTCTCGGTGCGGGCCTGCGGGTGGACTGGTTCGCCAACGTGAAGGATCCGCTGCGCGAGGAGACGGGGACGTCGCCGATGGCGGAGTACGGAGTGGGCGCGACGGGCAGCCTCTCGGTGGGACCGTCACTCGCGATGATGTACGACAGCCGGGACGCCCAGGTGCGGCCGACGAAGGGGCTGTACGCGCAGGTGGCGGCGCGGCTGTACCCTCAGGCCCTCGGGTCGACGACGACATGGTTCGAGTTCTGGGGGGAGTTCCGCGGCTACCACCGGCCGGTGGCGAGCAGCTCGCGGCAGGTGCTGGCGGCGTGGCTGTACCTGTGGGCGACGGCGGGGCCGGTGCCGTACCTGAACCTCCCGGCCAACGCGTGGGACATCCGTGGGCGGAGCTCGCGCGGCTACGCAGCCGGGCGCTTCCGGGGGCCGGTGCAGCTCTACGCAGAAGTGGAGTACCGGCTCGGCATCACACCCGACGGCACGGTGGCGGCGGTGGCCTTCTTCAACCTGACGACCTTCACCTCGAGCCGCACCTCGGGCTTCGAGGCGCCCGCGCCGGGGGGAGGCCTCGGAGGGCGGCTGTTGCTGAGCAAGGAGGCGGGGGCGTACCTGGCGGTGGACTTCGGGTTGGGCATGCAGTCGACAGGGCTGTACTTCACCCTGGGCGAGACCTTCTGACGCCTTCGTCGGGTCAGAAGCGCAGCGCTCCGCCCAGCGAGAGGCCGAAGGTGTGCGCCAGCGTCGAGTTCCCGAAGATGGGCAGCACCGCCATCAAGGCCACGGAGCCGATGCCGCGCCGCCACTCCAGCGCCGGATCCAGCGTGCCCGCCTCGAAGCGCTTCGGCTCGTGCGCCGTCCACGGCCGGTTGTAGGTCAGCCCCAGCGACGCGCGGAACCCCGCGCCCAACTCGTACCCCACCACCAGCCCGCCCACCGACTCCACGATGGCCGGATCCTTCAGGTCACCGCGCACGTCGAACATCGCTTCGATCTTCAACCACCCGCGGAGGAGAAATCGGCCGGGCGTCCACAACGCCAGGAGCGCCACCTCGCCGCCCAGCCTCCCGCCCTCGAAGAGCGCCATCTCCTGGCTGCCCTGGGAGAAGCCCGCGCCGCGCAAAAGCAGAAAGCGGTCCACCTCCTCGGGCGTGCCCGACTCGTCTCCGCGCGCCGTGGGCAACGCCAACAGCCCGCGCGGCTCGAGCAAGAGGTTCTCCGTGGGACGGAAGCGGAAGCTGGCCTCCGCGGCGAGGTTCCCGAAGGCCGCCGCCCCCCGCCGCGTGCCGTCTTCATCCCTCAGCGCGCCCAGTACGAAGGGCACGAAGACCGTCACCCCGAAACGCTCGTCGAACTCGTAGCCGAAGGAGAAGAGGAGGGTCGCGCTGTCCGTCCGCGTCGTCGTGACGGAGCCGTCCTCGTGGTGCTGCTCCAGGGTGGCCAGGCCGTAACGGACGCGCAAGTCCGTCAGCCACGGCGTGTCCTCAGCGGACTCCTTCGTCTCGGCGCGCGGCGTCGCTGCCGTCGACGCGCCAGCCAGCCCCGGCAGCAGCACCGCGGCGATGAGCGCCCACCGCACCCGCGCCCTCACGTCGTCGACGTCGGCGCTTCAGGGGGCTTCGCCGCGGGAGGAGGAGCCACACCCTCTCCGACGCACTGGTAGGTGTCCGGGCTGGCTGCGACGCAGCCCACGACTCTGCCGCAGGCGTGCATCGTCCACACCAGCGTGCCGCGGCGATCGAGCACCACCTCGTCCTGGCACCCCGTTCCGGCCACCTGGCGCCCGTGCTCGGCCAGCGACTTCTCCATCAGCGCGGGCACGCGGCGCCCGATGGGCTGCAGCTCGGCCGGCTCGAGGAAGCCGCACAGCCCGCCGTCGAGACAGACCACCGTGCGCCCGCAGCCCTCGAACTGCCTCCAGCCCGGCGCCGACACCTGAATCGTCCCCGCCGGCAACACCAGGTTGGCCAACGTCGCGCCGGCCAGCACCGCGGACACGGAGCTGAGGCGCGCGATTTCCCCGCCCACCTGGGCCTGGGCCGGCGTCACCACCCGCGGCGTCGGGAAGTCCTTCGCCGGAGCGCTCGCCACCAGCTCCACCTTGTCCTCGGTGCACCCCATCGCCAGCCCGGCAATCGCCTTCTCGTGCGCCATGCAGCCCGACAGCACCACCGCCAAGGACAGCAACGCGATCCGCATTCGCCCCTCCTGGTGAATCCCCTCTCCTCTCGAGTGAGGAGAGGAAGCGAGCCCGTCAATTCGGCGTGACGGGGGACTGCAACCGGAACTCGAGCAGCGTGTTGGGAGCGACTCCGATGGTCTGGCCCTTCTTCAGGAGCGACACGCCCGCGCCGATGGCCGCGCCCTGCGCCGCGCCCTTCCCGCCTCCCGCCACGCCGCCGATGATGGCGCCCACCGCCGCGCCGCCCGCCGTCTTCTTCCCCGAGCCCTCGCCCTCGCCGCCCAGCACATCGGTGACGACGGGGGTCAACTTCCCGTTCACCTCGACGTCCGTCAGCGTGATGGCCAGCGCCGACCGGCCCGCGAGCCGCCCGGCCTGCTCGGACTGCACCACCTTCCCGTAGCCCTTGGAACCGGCCTTGATCAGCACCGCGCCGTTCACCACCACGTCCGCGTCCACGGTGATGGCAAAGCGCGAGCCCGCGGCT
The DNA here is from genome assembly GCA_040752975.1 of Myxococcota bacterium. Lineage (GTDB taxonomy): Bacteria > Myxococcota > Myxococcia > Myxococcales > Myxococcaceae > JADLDB01. The sequence goes on along the minus strand of JBFMHF010000219.1, from coordinate 531 downwards.
GACTTGGAGGTGATGGGGTCGACGGTGCGGATGAGCAGCGTCGTGCCCGCGGGGATGGTGACGACGGCCGGCGCCGCCGGGGGCGCAGCGGGAGCGGCAGGGGGCGGCGTCGGCGCGGCCGGCGGGGGCGCAGGCATGACCGGCGGCGGCGTGGGACCCCCCACCGCTCCGCTCTTCACCTGCGCGAGTGACACGGCAGCAACGACACAACCAGCGAAGGCGCCGAAGCGGCCGAGAGTTCTCATGGGCGGTGAATAGCGAGCGGTCGTGGTCGAGTCCAGCCAGCCCTGCCCCAGGGCTGAAGGGACTGAAAAGGAGCTTGTTTCGCGGCCCACGCCCCGTAAGTCATCGAACGGTGAGCCGCCCCGGCCCTTCCCGCAGCCAGCTTCTCCTCGGGCTGACGCCGACCACCGGACGGTGGCTGGTGATGGTCGCCGGGCTGTGCGCTGCCGAGGCCGCGTGGGCCCAGGACGCGACGAGCGCCGGAGTGACGCCCGACACGACAGCGGCCGGCGCGCCGACGCCCGGCAC
>JBFMHF010000218.1:0-8227 GCA_040752975.1 Myxococcota bacterium | reverse complement strand
ACGACAACGTCAGCAGCGTCTCGGGCGAGGAGTACTCCTGGACGGTGACGAAGCCGGGCCAGTACGAGCTCGAGGTGTTCGCCCCGGCGAAGAAGGTGGCCTTCGACCCGCAGATCATCGTCAAGGATGCAACGGGCACGGTGGTGGCCGACGTCGAGGGCGGCGTGGGCTCGAACGCGAAGGCCACGGTGGACGCCAAGGCCGGGAAGTACACCATCACGGTGAAGCCGGGCGACGGGTACATGGTGAAGGGCGGCTTCTCGTACGAGCTGGAGATCCGCAGCCTGTCCGCTCCCGCCGCCGCGCCGGTGGCCGAGGGCGACAAGCCGGTGGCGGACCCGATCGCTGCCGACGACGCGCAGCCCGATGGCCAGGACGTGGCCGCCGCTCCCGCCGAGAAGGCCGAGCAGCCCGCCCCCAAGCCCGCCAAGAAGAAGGGCAAGAAGTAATCGTTGATTCCTGAGGACCGCTCGCGCCGCTGACCGGGCCGGCGCTGCAGCGGACGCAAGGCTCGACCCTTCGCGGGGTCGGGCCTTTCGTGTTTCCAAAGCGTGCACACGCGTGCGCGCTGGTGGGTTCTGCAGGCGTCATGCGCCACCTCCTCGCGTCCGGTTTGCTCTCCCTCGTCACCCTCTCCGCCTGCCAATCCACTTCCAACCCCTGCGCGACGCTCTGCAGCGAGGCGCCTCCCTCGGAGTGCGTCGACTCTCAAACGCTGCGCACCTTCACCGCCGCGACGACGTGCGACGAGGGCTGCATGTGGTTGGTGAACGATCGCCGGTGCGATGTGGCCTGCCGCGATGGCGCGTGCGTCGCGGAGGCATCGGGCGGCGGCAGCGGGGGCGGAGGAGGAGCGACTGGCGGCGGCTCCGGCGGTGGTGGCGGCGGCGGCAACACCGGTGGCGGCTCCGGCAGCTGCGACGGCGTCACCTGCAGCGCCCCCCCGGCCAACGCCTGCGCCGACGCTTCCACGCTGCGCATCTACGAGTCCTCGGGCACGTGCAGCGCGGGCCAGTGCAGCTACGCCTCGCGCACCGAGGCCTGCACCGGGGGCTGCGTCAACGGCGCCTGCGTCAACAACCCCTGCCAGGGCGTGACCTGCAACACCCCGCCCGCCAGCCGCTGCTTCGACGCCAACACCCTGGTGGTGGCTTCGCCGACGGGCACTTGCTCCGCCGGGACCTGCCGGTACGCCGAGTCGATGGTGCCGTGCCAGTTCGGCTGCGCCAACGACGCGTGCGTGAACGATCCCTGCGCGGGGCGCACCTGCAACCAGCCGCCGGCCACCTTCTGTCTGTCGGCCACCACGCTGCGGAGCTACCAGACGGCCGGCACCTGCTCCGGAGGGAGCTGCCTGTACCAGCCCACGGACAGCACCTGCACCTTCGGCTGCGCCAACGGGGCGTGCGCGAACGACCCCTGCGCGGGCCGCACCTGCAACCAGCCTCCGGCCTCGGCCTGCGTCACGCCCACCACGCTGCGCACCTTCGCGGCGTCCGGCGTGTGCAGCGGCGGCGCGTGCACCTACGCCCCGTCCGACACCACCTGCCAGCACGGCTGCGTCAACGGCGCCTGCGCGAACGACCCCTGCGCGGGCGTCAGCTGCAACACGCCGCCGGCCAACAGCTGCCTCAACCCCACCACGCTGCGCACCTGGACGACGCCGGGCGCCTGCGCGGGCGGCGCGTGCAACTACCTCCCGCAGGACACCACCTGCCAGTTCGGCTGCGTCAACGGCGCCTGCGCCAACGATCCGTGCGCGGGCGTCAGCTGCAATTCACCTCCCGCGGCCAGCTGCGCCAGCGGCTCGACGCTGCGCACGTTCCTCTCGCCCGGCACGTGCTCGGGTGGCGCGTGCAGCTACACCCCGCAGGACACCACCTGCCAGTTCGGCTGCGTCAACGGGGCGTGCGCGAACGATCCCTGCGCGGGCGTCTCCTGCACCATGCCGCCCGCCGCCGCGTGCGTGACGCCCACCACGCTGCGCACCTTCGCGCCCTCTGGCGTGTGCAGCGGGGGCGCGTGCAGCTACGCCCCCACCGACGCCACCTGCCAGTTCGGCTGTGCCAATGGGCGGTGCAACGGCGATCCCTGCCAGGGCGTGTCCTGCACCACGCCCCCCGCGCGGACCTGCGTCAACGGCGCGGCGCGCGTCTACTCCCCGTCCGGGACGTGCAGCGGCGGCGCCTGCTCGTACGCCTACACCGACACCCTGTGCACCAACGGCTGCGCCAACGGCGTCTGCAACCCGCCCGCGTGCGGGGGCGTCACCTGCAACACGCCCCCGGCCCCCACCTGCACCAGCGCCAACCGGCTGCGCACGTATTTCCCGCTCGGCACTTGCGCGGCGTCGACGTGCAGCTACACGGCCTACGACGTCGACTGCAGCCAGGGCTGCATCAACGGCGCGTGCATCGCGGGCAGCTGGACCCTCGAGTCGACGCCGTACGGCTCGACGCTGGAAAACGGCAACGGGGTGCTGGACGCCGACGGCGAGCCGGTGCTGGCCGGCTGTGACAACGGGGCGGTGAAGGTGCGCCGGCGGACGCCGCAGGGCTGGCGTGAGGAGACTGTCGACACCGCGATGGGCGCCTGTGAGGCGAAGGTGGCGCTCGACGCGACGGGAGAGCCGCTGGTGGCCTACACCGACGCGATCAACCGCGACCTGCGCTTCGCGATGCGCAACGGCGGGACGTGGACGCCCAAGGAGCTGATCGCCAACCAGGGCGACGTGGGCATGGGTCTTTCCCTCGCGGTGACGGCGGCCGGAGTCCCGCTGGTGACGTACCGCGCGCCCGGCACTCCAGCCGAGGTTCGGATGGCCACCCGGCTCAACGGCGCCTGGACCGAAGAGGTGATCGCCTCGCAGGCGGCCGCGCTCACCGAGCTGCGGCTGGTCAACGGCGCGCCCACCGTGCTGCTCCCCAGCACCCCCAACACCACCATCGCCACGAAGAATGGGACGTCGTGGTCGTTGACCACCACGCCGGTAGGCAACGGCTCCCTGTCGGTGCTCCGCAGCTCGTTCCAGGTGGTCCAGGGCACGCCGCGCTTCTTCGGCAACGTGTCCAACCCCCTCAACTCCTACCAGTCCTGGCGCCTCCGCCAGGTGGACGGGCCGGGCGCCTTCCGCGACGAGTCGCTGTACTCGGACGTGCCCCTCGCCTTCCGGGCCGACGGACCGCCGGCCGTCTTCCTCCGGCGGGGCTCCTCGCCGTCGACGCCGGTGATCCGCGTGCGAAAGAATGACGCCTGGGAACAGCTCATCAGCCCGGTTCCCTGGGGCACCAGCTTCGGCGTGCCGATGCTGTACACGGGCAACACCCGGCACGTGCTGGTGGACACCTACGCGCGGCGGCTCCTGTCGCCTCCCGGAGCGTGCGTGCCCCAGTGTGGGGGACGGACCTGCGGGGACGACGGTTGTGGTGGCTCATGTGGCACCTGCGCCAGCGGCGCCTGCGCGCCCACCGGGGTGTGCTCGGCCTTCACCCAGGTGACGATGCCGGGATGGTCGCCGAGCCGGGCGCTGCTGGGAGCCGGCACGACGGTGCAGGCGATCGAGGTGTCGTACTCGTCCTACGTCGAGTCCCTGCATCGGGTGCAGACGGCGAGCGGCTGGGCGGCGCTGGCTTCGGGGCTGGGCAACACCGCCGCCGTGGGTGGCGTCAACCCGCTGCCCATCGATGCCGCGAACAACCCCCTGGTGCTGCTCAACGGCACCATCGGCGGGCAGGCGGGGGCCCACCTCGCGCGCAAGTCGGGCGCCTCGTGGACGACGGAGCTGATCAGCTCCACCCAGGGCGGGGCCATCGTGCAGGACAGCGCGGGGACGATCTCGCACGTCGCCTGCTCGACCACGCAGGTGACCCTGAGGACCAGGCCGGCTTCCGGCGTGTTCGGCGCGCCGGTCACGGTATGGACGCGGCCCTCGGGCAACGACGGCATGTACTGCGGCAACCTCGTGGCCACTCCGTCCGGCGCGTTGGCGATGCCGGTGACGCTCAGCTACTGGGTCGGCTCGCCGACGTACGCCACCCGGTACACGCTGGCGGTCCTCACCAACGAGTCAGGCAGCTGGTCGACCCTCACGGTCGCGACCAACCTGGTCAACTACGCTTCAGGCACGCTGCGCGTCGACAGCGGCGGGACGATGTATGTGCTGTCCAGCGACTTCCGGGTCCGGCCAGCGGGCGGGTCGTTCGCGGTCGAGGCCCTGCCGCCTACCATGCCGTCCACCATCCCCGGCACCACCGCGCTGGAGCTCGACCGCATGGGCGCCGTCCACCTCGCCTGGGTCACCGGGTACGGGACAGCGGCGAGGTTGACCCTCGCGCGGCGGACCGGGGCGGGCACCTGGAGCGAAGACACCGCCCCCCTTCTCTCCACCGTGGACTCGGGACTCGGTCAGACCGCGGCGCTGTTCGGCCTCACCTTCGACGCCGCCAACAAGGCCCAGTTGCTCGTCGACGACGCCAGCACCTACCGGGCGCTGTCGAAGTGACGCCCTCTTCGCACCACGGCCGCTTCGCCTCCGTCGTGGCGAGGCGGCGCCGGAGGACACTCCGCCCGGTGTGCCGCGCGAACGTGCCTCCCGCGGGGTGCCTGGGCTGCGCGCACTCGACTGCCGGGTGCACTGAAAGTGAAGCCTGGCGCACGTGAGCTCGGTTGGCCCGCGCCAGCACGCGCGATGGGGAGCTTGCTCTTCGACGGCCGCGCGCGCTGATCTGAGGTAAAGCGCCCGGACGGTGCGACGGCGTGTCTTCCTCGTGGCGGCGGTGACGGCGGCCCTGCTCCTCCTGACGTGGGGCTGGCTGTCCGTCGATCGCTGCGGCACCTGGGACGCGGCGCCGCCGGCGCTCCAGAGCCTCGGGCGAGCCGCGGGCGGCCTCCGGGTGGGCGCGGCGGCGGTGGAGATCTCCCCGAAGTACCCCGCCACCGTCGCGGGGTACGGGCCGCCCCGCCCCACCGCCACCTCGGCGGCGGCTCCGCTCTTCGCGCGCGCCACGGTGCTGGAGGTGGGCGGCCAACCACTGGCCCTGGTGGTGGTGGACACGTTGCTCGTCACCCAGGCCCTGCGCGCTGCCGTCCAGGCGGACGCGGGCATGCCGGTGTGGCTCGTGGCGACGCACACCCACTCCTCCCTCGGGGGGCTCGATCAGCGGTTGGCGGCCGAGCTGGCCGCACTGGGCTCCTGGGACGGAGAGCAGGTGGAGGCCGTGGTGAAGGCTGCCAGGACAGCCGTGGCCGAGGCGAAGGGACGCCTCGCGCCCGCGCGGCTTGAAATCGCTTCCGGCGAGTCGCTTGGCTTGAGCGCGCCGCGGTCCGGTGGCGAGGTGGATGCGGCCCTGACGCGCGTCCGCTTTCTCGCGGAGGGCGGGGCGATCGCGCAGTGGGTGGTGCTCTCGGCGCACCCGGCCCTGGTCCCGCCGGGGACGACGGCGCTGGATCCAGACTGGCCCGGACGGCTGGCGGCCCTCGAGGCAGCAGGAGGCGGCCCCGTCACCCTCGTCCTGCAGGGTGGGTCGGGCAACGCGTCGGTGGATCGCGCCACGGCCACGACGCCCGACGCCTTCGCGCGAGCCGTGCACGAGCGGCTCTCCACACTCACCGCGGCCACGCCGCAGGACTCGACGGAGCTGGCCTGGGCCGAGGTGGTGCTGGGCTTGTCGAGACCGGATGCGTCGCGCCTGGCGCCGGCTCCGTTCCGGGCGGCGGTGGAGAACGTGCTGTGCGAGGACGCGGATCGTCTCGTCACAGTGGCGGCGCTGCGGCTGGGTCCGCTGACGCTTCTCTTCACCCCCGCCGAGCCTTCGGCGCCCGCGGCGCGCGTCCTCATCGAGCAGGCGGGCGCGAGCCGGGTGGTGTCCCTGGCGAACGGCTACGCGGGCTATGTCGAGCCGGAAGAAGTCACCCGCACCGGAGGAGGAGAGTCGAACAAGCAGTACTTCGACGCGGGCTTCCTCACCCGGCTGGCGGACGCGGCGCGGCTGGTGGGGCAGGCGGTCGCGGCGGCGCGGTGATCAATTTGCCCACCCGGGGCATCCAACCCAACATGAAGCCGATGAGACTCGTGGCGCTCGCCCTGGTGCTGTCGTCCGTCCCTGCGTTGGCCGGCCCGAAGCTGGAGCTGGAGCTCGGCGGCGGTGCCGTCGACTGGAGCGCCCCGCAGCCCACCTTCACCGGCCGCGTCGGCGCGGACCTCTTCGGCTTCTTCACGCCGTCGCTCCGGGTGACGTCGCTGTCGCCCTTCAGCGCGTCCGCGTCGACCTGGCTGGTGCTGGGAGAGCTGCGGCTCCACACGCCGGGGCCCGTCCAGGTTACCGGCGGCGTCGGGCTGGGCTTCGCCACGGCCGACGTGCGGCACGTGCCGGACGCCCCGCTGGAGGCGAGCGTCACGCGGAACGCGCCGTGGCTTCAGGCGGATCTCGGCCTGCGGGTGATGCTGGGCCGCTTCTGGCTGGGCGCCGCCGTCACCAGCGCGCCGTTGGAGCGCCAGTGGATGGGCACGCTGAACCTCGGCGTGGCGCTCTTCGGGGACTGAGGAAGCCGGCGCCGGAGCCGGCCGTCATTACCCGCCCCCTTCTGCTCCCTCGTCCGGCGGAGGCATGTCGTCGGGCAGGGGCTCCTCGCCGGGCGCAATGTCGGGTCCTCCGGCTGGGGCGGCACCGCCGGGGTCAGCGCCTGGAGGCTGGCCCGGCTGGCCTCCGGGAGGCGGCTGACCGCCGCCAGGCAGGTTCTTCATCGACGGCTGGTCGAGCAGGTTCACCGACTTCCCGCCGACGTCAGCGGTGAGGGAGGTGAACTTCCAGTCGGCGCCGGACTTGGTGGCCTCCACGTAGAGGGTCCCTTTGCCCTTCGGGCCCTCGATGGGCACCTTCAGGGACGCGGTGCCGGTTCCGCCCGAGTCCTTCACCTCGCCCTGGAGCATCCCCCCGGGGGTGATGGGCGAACCGAGCGCGGCCGTCACCTCGGGGCTGCTGTTGGCTTTCTGGATCGCTTCGGCGAAGACGGGCGAGCCTTCAATCACCTTCTTGGCGGTGAAGTACGTGATGGCGCCGAAGAGTCCGCAGCACATCAAGCTGCCGAGGCACCCTCCTCCCACCAGCCACTTCCAGTTGCGTGCGAACCAGCCCGGCTGCTGCGCCGGCGCTCCAACCTGCCCCTGCGGTGTCATGTGGCCCCCTCGCGGTGCTTCAGTCGACGAGTTCGATTCTGGACTTCTTCTTCCGCTTCCTCCACAACAATACGGTGCGCCCGAGTGTCTGGGCGACCTCACTCCCCGTGGCCTTCGCCAGCGCCTCGACGGCCTCGGCGCGCTCCTCACGGTCGGCGGCGATCTTCACCTTGATGAGCTCGTGATCCTCGAGGGCCTGCTCGGCGGCGGCGATGACGCCGTCGGTGACGCCGGAGGCGCCCACCTGCACGACGACGGACAGGTGGTGGCCGAGGGCACGGAGCTGGCGGCGCTGCTTTCCATTCAGGGGCACGGGCGTCGACTCACTTCATCATCCGCAGCTCGCGCTGGGCGTCGATGTGTTGGGGATCCATCTTCACGCACTGCTGGAAGCTCTTCTTCGCGGTGGCGAGATCGCCGTTCAGCTTGGCCATCATGCCGATGAAGAACTGGGCGGCGGCGACGTTGGGGTTCTTCTTCAGGCCGTAGGTGATGTCCTTCATCGCCTCGGTCTGGCCCTGCTTCCGGTCGGAGAAGCCGAAGAACTTCGCGTACCCCCGCCACACGTAATACTCGCCCTCCTCCGCGTTGGACTTGATGGCGTCGTCGAGCATCTTCACGGCCTCGGGGTACTTGCGGGCCTTCACCAGGATGCAGCCCTTCTGGAAGAACTCCTCGGCCTGGAAGATGGCGGACACGTCCACCTTCTCGCCCGTGCCGCCGGCGTTGAGCTCGGCGAGGTAGTCGGCTTTCAGCTTCGGATCCGACAGCACGCGGTTGGCTTCACCCACCAGCGCGAAGATGTCGGCTTTGGCCTTGGCGACGGCCTCGGGGGTGCCGGGGCCGACGGTGTCCGGGTGGTAGCTCTTGGCCAGCTTGAAGTAGGCGATCTTCACCGCGCCCGCGTCGGCGTCCTTCTTGAGGCCCAGCACCTCGAAGTACGTCTGCTTCTTCATCTGCTCGAAGAGCGCGGTGAGCTGCTTCACCTCGTCGGCGCTGGCGCCGGTGACAGGGGCGGCAGGGGCAGCAGGCGCGGCGGTCACCACCGGGGCT
>JBFMHF010000217.1:0-8418 GCA_040752975.1 Myxococcota bacterium | reverse complement strand
CAAGGACGCGGAGGACGCCGCGGAGGCGGCCCGGCAGGCCGAGTCGAAGGCGCTCAAGAACGCGGTGGCCGCGCTGCAGGCCCGCAAGGCGTCGGAGGAGGCCAAGGCGCGCGCGGACATCGCCCGTAAGAAGGTGCAGGAGCTGCTGGCCGCCGAGCAGGAGCGCGCCCGGCGCCTCGAGGAGCAGCTGGGCAGCCCGGTGATGGACACCTTGAAGTAGGCCGGCACTTGTCGGGACGGGGAAAGACATGCACGCACGACTGGCGGTAGGGGCCGCGCTGTTGTTGGCCTTCGGGGCGGCTGCGCAGGGCAAGGCGGCCGAGCCCGAGCGCCCGTGGGCCAGGGGCGTCAGCCCGGAGAAGCAGAAGCGCGCGCTGGAGCTGTTTCGCGACGGCAACGCGGCGCTGAAGGAGTCCCTCTTCGTGAAGGCCGCCCAGCTGTACCGCGAGGCGCTGTCCCTGTGGGATCACCCCGCCATTCACTACAACCTGGGACTGGCGCTGGTGAACCTCGATCAGCCCGTCGAGACGTACGAGCACCTGGAGGCGGCGCTCAAGTACGGCGCCGCGCCGCTGGACTCGGACAAGTTCGAGCAGGCCCAGCGGTACAAGGCGCTGATCGAGAAGCAGCTGGCCCGCGTCGACGTGAAGTGTGACGTGCCCGGCGCCGAGGTGAAGTTCGACGGCAAGCCGCTCTTCACGTCCCCGGGCCGCTGGGCGGGGGTGGTGCGCGCCGGGCCGCACAGCGTGACGGCCTCGAAAGACGGCTTCCTGCCCTACGAGCAGAGCGTGAAGCTGCTGGGAGGCGAGAGCAAGGAGTTCGTCGTCACGCTGATGAGCGCGGAGGATCTCACCGAGTACCGGCGGTTGTGGCCGGCGTGGATCCCCTGGGCGGTGGTGGCGGGCGGAGCGATCGTCACCGGCGCCAGCGTGGGCCTCCACCTCGCAGCGCGCAGCGGCTACCAGGAGTATGACCAGGGAATTCAGATGTGCCTCGATCCCGTCACGGGTGGGTGCACGCCTCCGCTGGAGCTGTCGCAGAAGAGATCCGGGGCAGATGCGCTGCAGGCCGTGGCCATCGTTGGCTACGCGGTGGGCGGGGCGGCGCTCGTCACTGGTGCAGTCCTCGTCTACCTGAACCGCCTGCAGCCCTACCAGAGGTCGGTGTCCGTCGGCCCCCAGGTGACTCTCCTCCCCTCCTTCGGCCCGACCGGCGCCGGGGCCACCCTCTTCGTCGAGTTCTGAGCCATGCGACGCGCACTCAAGGTCCTCCTCCCGAGCGTGGCCCTCGCCGCCACCTGGGCCTGCTTCCAGCCCGCCAGCAAGACCTGCACGAGCGGCATCGTCTGTCCCGAGGGCACGCGGTGCTCCGCCGACGGCACCACCTGCGTCGCGTCCGCCAGCACCTGCGGCGACGGCGTCGTGGATCAGGGTGAGGCCTGCGACGACGGCAACGTCCTGTCCAACGACGGGTGCCGGGGCGACTGCCAGTCCGACGAGACCTGCGGCAACGGAGAGATCGACCCGCTCAAACTGGAGCTGTGCGACGACGGCAACGTGGTGGGCGGCGACGGCTGCAGCGCCGACTGCAGGTCCGACGAGCGCTGCGGCAACGGCGTCATCGACGAGCGCGAGGTGTGCGACGACAACAACGTGCGGGACGGCGACGGCTGCGACAGCACGTGCCGATCGACGGAGATCTGCGGCAACGGCATCGTCGACATGGCGAGGGGCGAGGTCTGCGACGATCCCCTCTCGCCGGCCATGGACGGCGACGGCTGCAGCGCCGACTGCCGGTCCAGCGAGGTGTGCGGGAACCGTACCGTGGATGGCATCGTCGGCGAGGTGTGCGACGACGGCAACCGGGACGGGGGCGACGGCTGCAGCGTCGACTGCCTGTCCGCGGAGGTGTGCGGCAACCGCTACATCGACGGACCGCGCGGCGAGGTCTGCGACGACGGAAACCAGGACGGCGGCGACGGCTGCAGCGCCGACTGCCGATCCGACGAGTCGTGCGGGAACAAGGTGCTGGATCTGGAAGCTGCAGAGGTGTGCGACGACGGCAACCGCGACGGCGGAGACGGCTGCAGCTTCGACTGCCGGTCCGCGGAGGTGTGCGGCAACCGCTACGTGGACCTGGCGCGCGGCGAGCAGTGCGACGACGGCAACTTCGACGCGGGCGACGGCTGTTCCCCGGACTGCCGCTCCAACGAGACGTGCGGCAACTCCGTCATCGACGGGGTGAAGGGCGAGACGTGCGACGACGGTAACACCACGTCGCTCGACGGGTGCCGCGGCGACTGCCGATCCGACGAGCGCTGCGGCAACGGCGTGACCGATCCGCTCAAGGGCGAGGTGTGCGACGACGGGAACAACGTGTCCGGCGACGGGTGCTCGGCGGACTGCCTGTCGGGCGAGAGCTGCGGCAACGGGCAGATCGACCCGGGCAGCGAGCAGTGCGACGACGGCAACACCGACAACACCGACGCCTGCCTCAACACCTGCCAGCTGCCCCGCTGCGGCGACGGCTTCGTCCGGGCCGGCGTCGAGCAGTGCGACACGTCGGGTGAGACGGCTGCCTGCAACGCCAACTGCACCACGCGCCGCTGCGGAGACGGGATCGTCAACGTCGCCGCGGGCGAGCAATGCGACGTCTTCGGCAACCCCACGGCCACCGAGACGGCGGCGTGCGACAGCGACTGCACGGTGGCCTTCTGCGGCGACGCCCACCGCAACCAGGCGCGCAGCGAGGCGTGCGACGAGGGCGGCAACACCATGGCCTGCAACGCCAACTGCACGGCGGCCTCCTGCGGCGACGGCTACCTCAACACCGTGCGGGGCGAGCAGTGCGACACGGCGGGCAACTCCACCTTCTGCGACTCCGACTGCACGCCCGCCCGCTGCGGCGACGGCTTCACCAACGGCAGCACCGTGCCTCCGGAGCAGTGCGACGACGGCAACACGACGAACACGGACAGCTGCACCAACGCCTGCCGCACCGCCGTCTGCGGCGACGGCTTCGTCCAGGGCACGGAGCAGTGCGACGACGGCAACACCACCAACGACGGCAACGGCTGCAGCGCGACGTGCACGCGCGTGGGCAGCTGTGGCGACGGCGTGCGCCAGGCGGCCTTCGAGGACTGCGACGACGGCAACACCACCGACGACGGCAACGGCTGCAGCGCCACCTGCACGCGCGCCGGGGCCTGCGGCGACGGCACGGTGCAGTCGCTCTTCGAGGACTGTGACGACGGCAACACGGTGGACAACGGCAACGGGTGCAGCACCACCTGCACGCGCCTGGGACAGTGCGGCGACGGCGTGGCGCAGAGCCTCTTCGAGCAGTGCGACGACGGCAACACCACCCAGACGGACAACTGCCTCAACTCGTGCCTGAGCAACGTCTGCGGGGACGGCTTCACCGACACGGTGAGCCCGCGCACCGACACCTGTGACGACGGCAACACCAGCAACAACGACAACTGCGTCGACATCTCCGGACAGTGCCGCGCGTCGACCTGCGGGGACGGCTACGTGGACCTCGCCTCGCCCGGCACGGAGGAGTGCGACGACGGCAACTCGGTCAACAACGACGCTTGCCGCAACAACTGCACCCTGCCCTCCTGCGGTGACGGCGTGGTGCAGCCGGGCGAGCAGTGCGACGACGGCAACACCACCAACACCGACGACTGCACCAACGCCTGCGCGACCAACGTGTGCGGCGACGGGATCCTCGACAGCCAGGGCTCGCGCACCGACACCTGCGACGACGGCAACGCCAGCAACACCGACGACTGCGTCAACGTGTCGGGCCAGTGCCGGCCGGCGACCTGCGGCGACGGCTTCGTCGACGCGCAGGGCCCCGCGACGGAGGCGTGTGACGACGGCAACCTCGTTGGCACCGACGACTGCACCACCCTCTGCCTGGCCAACGTCTGCGGTGACGGCTTCATCGACACGGTCGGGCCGCGGACGGACACGTGCGACGACGGCAACGCGAGCAACGCCGACGACTGCGTCGACGTGTCAGGCCAGTGTCGGGCGGCGTCGTGCGGGGACGGCTTCGTGGACGCGCAGGGGCCGTCCACCGAGGCCTGTGACGATGGCAACACCACCCAGACGGACGACTGCCTCAACTCGTGTACGCTCAACGCCTGCGGGGACGGCTTCACCGACACCGTGGGCCCGCGGACAGACGTCTGCGACGATGGCAACGCGTCGAACACCGATGACTGCGTGGACGTGGCCGGCCAGTGCCGCATCGCCAGCTGCGGCGACGGCTTCGTGGACGCGCAGGGCCCCTCGACGGAGGACTGTGATCCACCCAACGCGGGGGCCTGCTGCTCGCCGACGTGCAGCACCATCACGGGCAACCCGCCGACCTGCCCCTAGCCACCCTCTCCGGGGCCGGGGCCGAGCCAGAGACCGCTCTTGGCGTCAGCGGCGTGTCTTCCTCGCCTGAGCCCTCTTTCCTGGCGCCTTCTTCTTCTCCCTCGTCGCCTTGTGGCACACGGCCTCGATGGGGTGGCCCATCGGATCGATGACGAAGGCCCCGTAGTAGTTCTGGTGGTAGTGCGGCCGCAGGCCCGGAGCGCCGAAGTCCTGGGCGCCGGCGGAGAGAGCGGCCTTGTAGAAGGCGTCAACCGCCGCGCGATCCTTCGCGACGAAGGCGAGGTGCATAGGCGGCGTGGCGACCTCGGCGTGCTTAATCCAAAAGGTCGGCTTCCCCTTCTCACCGAAGGCCCGGTATTGCTCGTGGGCCATCACCAGGGAGTACCCCAGCGGCTTGAGGGCCTTTTCGTAGAAGGAGATGGCCTTCTGGAGATCCGTCACGGAGATCGTCAGGTGGTCGATCATGGCGAGCGGAATGTAGCGAGCCCGGACGCGGCGATGGCGCGGAAAGCGCCCGCGTGAGAAGAGGCGGCCCGTGCACTTCACCTGGGCGGATTGGGCGGTGGTCGCGGCGTACTTCGTCCTCTCCTCGGTGGTGGGCCTGGCCTTCGGCCGGAGGGCCGGCAAGTCCGCGGCCGAGTACTTCACCGCGGGCCGCGCGCTGCCGTGGTGGCTGGCGGGCACGTCGATGGTGGCGACGACGTTCGCGGCGGACACGCCCCTGGCGGTGACGGGCCTGGTGGCGGCGCACGGGCTGTCGGGCAACTGGGTGTGGTGGAACCTGGTGGCCGGCAACATGCTGACGGTCTTCTTCTTCGCGCGGCTGTGGCGGCGGGCCGGCGTGCAGACGGACGCAGAGCTGGCGGAGCTGCGCTACTCGGGACGGCCGGCCGCGGCGCTGCGCGTCTTCCGGGCGCTGTACCTGGCGATCCCCGTCAACTTGATCATCCTCGGTTGGGTGAACCTGGCGATGGTGAAGGTGCTGGAGGCGACGCTGGGAGTGAGACCCGTCGAGGCGATGCTGGGGCTCTTCGTGTTGACGGTGGCGTACAGCGTGGTGTCGGGGCTGTGGGGCGTGGTGACGACGGACTTCTTCCAGTTCCTCCTCGCGATGGTGGGCTCGATCGTCCTCGCGGTGGTGGCCGTGGACGCGGTGGGCGGGCTGGACGTGCTGCTCGCGAGGCTGCCGGAGCGGTGGGGCAGCACGGACGCGGCCCTCGGGCTCTTCCCGTCGGACGCGAGCTGGATGCCGCTGACCGCGTTCCTCACCTTCCTCGCGGTGCAGTGGTGGGCGACGTGGTACCCGGGGAGTGAGCCGGGCGGTGGCGGCTACGTAGCGCAGCGGATCTTCGCCTCGAAGACGGAGCGCGACGGACAGCTGGCGACCTTGTGGTTCACCATCGCGCACTACGCGGTTCGCCCCTGGCCGTGGATCCTCACCGCGCTGGCGGCCTGTCTCCTCTACCCCGGCCTGGCGGATCCGGGCGTGGGCTACGCGAAGGCGTTCACCCTGCTCCCGTCGGGCCTCAAGGGGCTGATGCTGGCGGCGTTCGCGGCGGCGTACATGTCGACGATCAGCTCGCAGCTCAACTGGGGCGGGTCGTACCTGGCGGGCGACCTGTACGTGCGCTTCGCCAGGACGAAGCGGACCGACAGGCAGGTGGTGCGGGCCTCGCGGCTGGCGACGGTGCTGCTCTTCGTGGCGTCGGCGGGCTCGACGTGGCTGCTCGCGAAGCTGGGGAGCGTGGATCGCGCATGGCAACTGTTGCTCGCGCTCGGGGCGGGAACCGGCCCCGTCTATTTGCTGCGCTGGTACTGGTGGCGAATCAACGCGTGGAGCGAACTGGCGGCGATGGCGGTGAGCCTCGGGTCCTTCGCGGTGCTGACAGGCGCAGGCGTGTTCGACCCAGCAGACTCGCTGGGGAGCGCCTACCTGATGCTGGCGAACACCGCGATCACCACGCTGGGCTGGGTGGTGGTGACGCTGGTGACGAAGCCGGAGCCGGACGCCACGCTGCAGGCCTTCGTGAGGCGCGTGCACCCGGGTGGGCCGGGCTGGCGGGCGGTGACGCGGGCGGCGGGGCTTCGGGAGCGACCGATCGCCGACGGCGCGCGGAGCGTGGTGGCGTGGGCGTGCGGGGTGGTGGCGGTGTACGCGGCGCTCTTCGGTGTGGGGAAGTTGCTGCTGGGGCCACGGCTGCTCGGCGCTGGACTCCTCGCGTTGGCCGGGCTGGCCTTCGGCGCAGTGCTGGTGAGCCTCCGTCAGGAAGCGCGAGGCGAAGCCCCCGAAGGACACGCAGCGTCTCCGGTGCCCGCGGTGGCGCCCGTCGAGGCTCCCCGAGACTGACGGGACGCCCAGGTGGAGAGCGCCTCGCTGGACACGCTCCCGGTCGCGACTGTTTCCACAAAATGAACCCTGCCGGTCGAAAATGTGGAATCAGTCGCCCGCGAGTGGCGACATGGGCGGGTGTCCACCCGCGGAGTAGAGGCGCGTAACCAGGAGGAGCCGTGACAACCAGGACCTGCATCGCGCTCGCGGTCGTCCTCGTGGGCGGGTTCGCGCGTGCGGAGGACCCGTGCGCGGAGGACACGAAGCAGCTGTGCGGCGACGTGAAGCCAGGAGGCGGCCGGGTGACGGAGTGCCTCAAGCAGAAGTCCGACAGGCTCTCCCCTGGGTGCAAAGCGAAGCTGGACGCGGACGCAGCCTTCGCGCGCAAGGCGATCGAGGAGTTCGGCCGCGCCTGCAAGGAAGACGTCGAGCGCCACTGCGGAAGCATCGAGCCCGGCGGGGGCCGGCTCTATGGGTGCTTGTCCCAGCACCAGCTGGAGATCTCGAGCGCGTGCCTGGACGTCATCACCCGCTACGCCTCGGCAAGAGAGCTGACCGCCCGGGTGCGCGCGGCGTGCACCGCGGACGCTGAGCGACTGTGCAAGGAGCACCACGGCACGTCGGGGCCGCTGGTGGACTGCCTGCGGGCCAACGCGGCCAGCCTGTCCGCGGAGTGCAACGCGGCGGACTTCGATCGCGCGGCGGAAGCGGCGGCGGTCGCCGATCTGCTCGAGGACATGACGCGGCAGGAGCGCGTGCGGGAAGCGCTGCAGGTGCTGCAGGGGCTCGACTCGGTGGCCTTCTCGCGCAACCAGATCCTCCTGCAGGTGGACGGCTACGAGAACATCGCGGGCCAGGCGAACGGGATCCGCCTGTTGTTCAACCCCCAGTTCGTCTTTGGCCCGAAGCGTCAGTTCTCGTTCCAGCTGAAGGCGCCGCTGGTCACGTTGTTCCCCAACGCGGCGGGCGCGTCCGCGCAGTCCGGGCTGGGTGCCATCAACACCGCGGTGGCGTGGAACTTCCTCAATTGGTGGCGGACGAAGCAGTACGTGGGCTTCGCCTTTCAGTGGGAGACGGCGTCGCGGCCCATCGTCGGAGCGCCCTGGGCGGTGGCGCCGTCGTACGCCTTCGCGATCGGCTTCGCGCGGTGGGTGTCGCTGACGCTGCAGGTGATCTGGCTGCGCTCGGTGAGCGGCAACCCGGCGTACCCCGTCACCAACCTGCTGATCATCGAGCCCATCCTCGTCTTCAACCTGCCAGGCCGGAGCTTCGTGGCGATCGACACGCGCTTCGGCGTCGACTTCGTGACGGGGCTCTTCATTCCGCTGGTGAAGGCGCTCGCAGGGCTGTACGTGGATCGGCAGAAGTCGCTGTCGATCTCCGCGTGGTATCAGGCGTCGCTGACGAGCGAGGCGGTGGCGAAGAGCTTCCAGTACAACGTCGGGCTGGGACTGGCGTACTACTTTGACTGGCAGTGACGCTGACGAGCTCGGACAGGATCCCGCTGCAGCCGGGCCTGGAGCCCGGATGTTGCTTTCGCTCCATGGCGAGCCCGAGCGCTGGGGGCGCGTTTGATTCTCTCGCTGCGGAGGCGTCGTCGTGGGCAGGCCGGTGATGAGGGCGTGGGCGATCTGCGCGGCGGTGACGGTGGCGGCGACCAGCCTCGCCGCGGCGCCCCCGCGGGGCAGCGCCAAGGGC
>JBFMHF010000216.1:0-8558 GCA_040752975.1 Myxococcota bacterium | reverse complement strand
CCGCCCATTCCGCCACCCGTGCCGCCACCCGTGCCGCCACCCGTGCCGCCACCCGTGCCGCCACCCGTGCCGCCACCCGTGCCGCCACCCGTGCCGCCACCCGTGCCGCCGCCCATTCCGCCGCCCGTGCCGCCGCCCATTCCGCCGCCGGTGCCGCCACCCGTGCCACCCCCGGTGCCGCCAGGCGTACAGATGCCGGCCGTGCAGACGTTTCCTGTCGTGCACGCCGTGCACAGCGCACCGCCGGTGCCGCACGCCGTGTTGGCGGTGCCCGTGAGGCACGCCCCCTGCGCCGAGCAGCAGCCCGTCTTGCAGTTGGTGGAGTTACACGCCGTCTGCCCACTGCCACAGCCCGGCGCCAGCGCCACAAAGAGGCCCAGCAACGCGCCGAGGCCAAACACCCGGTAGTCGAGTTTCACGTGCATCTCCTTTGCAGCCGCTTTCGCCGGCCCGGTGAAGAGAAACGACGAGAGCGCCCTCATAGCGCGGTTGCGGGCGCATGGGGTGACAACCTCGCAACGCGCCCGAAGGCCAATCAGAGCCCCAGCCGCTCCAGCAGCACGTCGCGCCGCGCCTCGTCCAGCAGCACCACCAGCCACCCGGAGAACGTCGGCGCGTTGGTGGACACGAAGGACGCCGCCAGCACCGTGCGGAAGGTCGTGTCGGTCGGCTCTCCCACCAGCGCGGACACCGGCACCTCGAACATCTCGGGCGTCGACGGCAACAGCGTGGCGTGCACCATGGTGCCGATGGACGACAGGCACGCCGACGCGACGATGTTGGCCGCTTCCGCCAGCGCCGCGCCCGTCGCGCCAGCCAGCGGCCCCTTCACGCCCGGCCGCTGCAACAACCGGTGGCCCAGCCGCTCTGCGTCGTCCGCCTTCAGCACCCACCACAACTGCCCGGTGACGTCTCCCTCGATGGCGAAGGTGGCCGCCAGCACCTTCACGTCGCGGCCACCCAGCAGCCACCCCAACTGCCAGCGGTTGGCCGACAGCACCTGCGGCACGTCCACCAGCACGCCCACGTCCCCCACCAGGCGCGCCAGCATCGACGCGGCCTGCGCGCTGCCGAGGTGCGCCACTTCCTTGAGCGCGTCCTCCTGTCGAGACGTCAGCACCTTCACGGGCCCACCCCCGCCCGCACCACCGGAAGCTCGAGGCGCGCCACATCGAGGATGAAGACGGGCCGCCCGTTGCCGAGAATCGTCACGCCCGCGAGGCCGGGCACCAGGTCGAGCGGCCGCGACAGCCCCTTCAGCACCACTTCCTCCTGGCCCACCAGGCGGTCCACGCCCAGCGCCACCGGCCCGTCGTCGGCCTCCACCACCACCAGCGGCGTCGTGGCCGCGTCCGAGGGAGCGCGCGGCACCTCCAGCAACTGTGACAAGTCGTGCACCGGCACCACCGAAGCCCCGAAGTGCAACACCGGCACGTTCTGCGACGACGTCAGCTTCTCCTTCGACGTGTCCACCACGCCCGACACCTTGGTGATGGGCAACCCGTACACGTCGTCGCCGACGCCCACCAGCAACAGGTTCACCATCGCCACCGTCAGCGGCAGTGAGAGGCGAAACGTCGAGCCCTGCCCGCGCACGGACTCGATGTCCAGCGCGCCGCCCACCGCCTCCACCACGCGCTTCACCGCGTCCATGCCCACGCCGCGCCCGGAGATGTCCGTCACCGTCGCCGCGGTGGACAGGCCGGGCAGCGTGCAGAGGTGGAGCGCCTCCTTCTCCGACAGCGCGCGCGCCTGGTCGGGCGTCAGCAACCCGCGCTCGACCGCCAGCGCCTTGAGCCTCTCGGTGTCGAGGCCGCGCCCGTCGTCCTTGAGCTCCAACACCACCCGGTCGCGCAGGCGCCGCACCTCCACCTTCACCGTCCCGCGGGCCGCCTTGCCGCGCATGCGGCGCTCTTCCGGCGGCTCGACGCCGTGGTCGATGGCGTTGCGCAAAAGGTGCAGCACCGCGTCGTTGAGCTCGTCGACGATGGCGCGGTCCAGCTCGATGTCCCCGCCCGTCACCGTCACCTCCACGTCGCGGCCGCGGCGCCGGGCGATGTCACGGGCGGCGCGGGGCAGCCGGTCGGTGATGACGGACACGGGCGTCATCCGCGCTTCCATCACCTTGTCGTGCAGCGCGCGCACCAGGCCGTGCAGCCGGTCGACGGACTCGTCCAGCGGCGGCCGCAGCGCGTCCGGCAACTGCTTGCCCACCTCGCGCACGCGGGCCGTGGCCAGCAGCAGCTCTCCAGCCGCGTCGAGGAAGTCGTCCAGCAACTCGGTGCGCACCCGGACGGTGCGGGCGGGCTCCTGCCCGATGACGCGTGGGCCTTCTGCCTCGGGGGCCTTCGACTCGGGCGGCGGCGCGGCCTGGGCCACCACCGCGCGAAGGGCCTCCAACTCGACGTCGGCCACCGCGGCCACCGTCTTCCTCACCGTCTCCTCGGACTCGTCCGTCTCCAGCTCGAGGGTTATGAGGCCCTGCGGCATCCGCCCGCCCTTGATGTCCTCCAGCGGCGGGGAGAGGTTGAAGAGGTTGCCCAGCGTGCCCAGGCGCTTGGTGGCGAGGAAGCCGCGCACGCCCGGCTGGTTGGACGCCGGCGAGACGCGCAGGGTGAGGGCGAAGCGCGGGGGCAGCGAGCTGTCGACTGGCGGCGGCGTGGGAACGGACGGAGGCGGAGGCGGCGCAGAAGGAAGCGGCGGCGGGGTGGGCGTCTTCGGCCCTCCCAGCCTCGCGATGGTGGCGGCCAGGGCGAGCACCAACGCCTGGGCGTCGGGCAGCGCGGCGCCCGCGGCGGCGGCCTTCACCTGGGCCTGCAGTGCGTCGACGGCCTGCAGCACGAGGTCCGTCACGTCTCTGTCGAGGCGCGCGGGTGACAGGCGCACCGCGTCGAGGAGGTCCTCCAGCCGATGCGCAAGCGTCGCGGCGGCCTCGAAGCCCATGCTGCCGGCCATGCCCTTCACCGAGTGGGCGTGGCGGAACAGGTCGTCCACCAACTCCACGGTGGGCCCCGACTGCTCCAACTGCACGAGGCCCTTGCCGAGGGCGTCGAGGTGCTCCGTGGCTTCGCCGACGAAGAGGGAGAGGTAGCGGGAGGTGTCCCAATGGGCCACGGCGCGTCGCAGCGTACCGCCTTCGCGCGAAGCCGTCGCTTTCGCACCCCTCGGTGGATTTCCAGTGGCAACGGGCCGGGCGTCATGCACCATGCCGCGCATGCTCTCCACCACCGCGCTCGTCCTCCTCTCGTTGGCTGCCGCCCCTTCGCTGGAAGACGTCTTCGCGAGGGTGGACAACGCCGTCGTCACCGTGCGGGTGGGGATGCGACAGATGGCCCAGACGGACACGTCGGCGGTGATGTCCGTGTCGGTGGGCACGGGCTCGGGGGTGCTGCTGCACAAAGAAGGCTTCGTGGTGACGGCCGCGCACGTGGTGGAGGACGCGGAAGTCATCGAGGTGCAGTGGAAGGACGGCACGTCCACCGGCGCGACGGTGGTGTCGCTGTCCCGCACGGAGGACGTGGCGCTCCTCAAAGCGGACGAGGCGCCGAAGAACCCGACGGTGGTGGCGCTGGGTGACTCCGACGCGTTGAAGCCGGGCCAGCGCGTGTTTGCCGTCGGCGCGCCCATGGGGCTCGAACACACTCTCACCGCGGGCGTGGTGTCGGCGCTGCGGAGCAACCCGGAGCGGGGCTTCGCGCCGCGCAAGCTGATTCAGACGGACGTGCCCATCAACCAGGGCAACTCCGGCGGGCCGCTCTTCAACGACGCGGGGGAAGTCGTGGGCATCGCCAGCTTCATCCTGTCCACCTCGGGCGGCAGCATGGGCCTGGGCTTCGCGGTGCCCAGCAACACGGTGCGCCGGCGCCTCTTCGAGCAGTCGCTGCCGTACGTGGGCGTCTCGCTGCGCTACATCCCCCGCGAGGTGGCCGAGGTCTTCAACTGGACGGCGGAGTCCGGCTTCCTCGTGGAGAAGGTGCGCCCCGGCAGCATCGCGGCGAAGGCCGGGCTGCGCGGCGGCGTGGTGGCGGCGAAGGTGGCGGGCGCCGAAGTCATCCTCGGGGGCGACCTCATCCTCGCGGTGAATGGGCAGGACACCACGAAGCCCGAGCGCATCGGCGACATGCTGCGCGCCCTCAAGGCGGGCGACACCATCGCCTACGACGTGCTGCGCGGCGGGAAGTTGGTGCAGGTAAAGATGACGCTGCCGGACTTCGCGAAGGTGCCGGCGCTGCCCGGCGGGCCGAAGCCCGCGGCGAAGAAGTAGGCAGGCCTGTACGGGCGGGCAGGCTGTTGCGGCGGGCGCGGACGCGCGATAGTGGGCCCCCAAGACGCCCGCGCACCCTGCTGCTGGAGTACACCGAAGATGGTCGGCCTCGTCATCGCCTCCCACGGACACCTCGCCGAGGAGCTCGTCTCCACGGCGGCGCAAATCGTGGGCCCGCTGCCGAAGGTGGCCACCTGCAGCGTCGCCAGCGGCTCTTCGGCGGACGACGTGAAGCAGCAGATTCGCGACGCGGTGAAGGGCGTGGACGACGGCGACGGCGTCATCGTGCTGGCCGACCTCATCGGCGGCTCGCCTTGCACGCAGAGCCTCACCCTGTGCCAGCAGGAGCGCATCGAGGTCATCACCGGCGTCAACCTGCCGATGCTCATCAAGGCCAACGCCCTGCGCACCGGGCCCCAGCGGCTCGCGCTGACGGACCTCGCGCACGAGTTGGCGGCCTACGGGCAGAGAAACATCACCTGCGCCACCGACGTGCTGCGCGCGAAGTCTCCCGCGGCCTGAAGGCACCACGGCTGCCCCTGTCGCGGCGCCGTCGACACCGCACGAAGCGCAGGAATGGGTGTCTGCGAGGAGATGTCAATGAGGCTTGCCGCCGGAAGAGGCCGCTGAAGAGGCCGCTTGACGCCAACCACAGCAGAGACCCATGCTAGCGACTTCAACCAAAGGGGGCTCGCTTGGGCAACATGGCCTTGAAGTTGTTGGGTGGCGTTCTGTGCGTTTTGGTGACTGGCGCGGCGCGGGCCGAAGAACCACTACTCGAAGAGGCACGCAGCATTTGTGCTCAGCGACTGGACGAGTCTGCCGACGACACGATCGCGGTTGCTACGACGACTGGGACTCTGTCCGAACTGGGTCGCACGCATTTCCTCTTCAAATTCGTGGGGCTGAACCACGCTGATTCGTGCAGTGTCGCCATGCGAAGCGACGGCGTAGAGATCGACCCAGAGGAGGAGATCCAGTCGGAACTCGAACTTCGGCAAGCAAAGTACGGCGCCCTCAGTCCGGACACGCATGCACGCCTATCGAGCCTGCCGCCGGACGGACTGGTTGACGTCGTCCTTTGGATTGCGCGGCCCGCCCACACGCCGGATTTCCGTGAGGCTTCGAACCCTTGGGATGCCAAGCAGGAGTTCGTCAGTTCCATAGTTGCTCCCGTGATCAACCGGCTTCTCTCCGAGTTCCCGTACTGCGAGGCAACCGCCGTCCCATCGTCCTTCTCCGCAACAGCCCGCCTGAAGGCCTCGGATGTGCTTCAGGTTGCGGTTTGGCAGGAGCTCGAGAGTGTCGAACAAGCGGCCGCGATGGAGTTGCTACAAACGAGCACGCCCGTCTGGCACGGAACTCATCGCCTCCACCTTGTGCAGGGCCCGCTCAGCGGCGCATCTTCGAAGTTGGGCGTGGTCGAAGACGGGCAATGGGTTTCCTAGCCCACTCTACCCAACGTGACCGTGTTGGGATCGCAGCAGCCGAGCGACCCCGCCCACCTCTACAGCGTCGTGGGAATGCTCTCCAACACGCACCCGTCAGTTGCACCCGGGACCAGTCCCATGTCTCCCATATTCTACGCCCAAGTATCCCGGCGACAGAGCGACTTCTTCTTCACCTTCACGAGGTCGTCAGAGGCTCTCTTTCGTGCCGGCGTGGACGCGGTGAATTTCAGTGCGTACGAGGGGATTCCTGCAAACGGCGAAATTGAGCACACTCTCCGTCGTCTCCCCGCGGGACGCTATTGTGATGAGCAGGCGTACGACTTTGGGGTGACGTTCGTTGCGGGCGCGGGCAACAAAGCCAGCACCGGCGGGCACTGGGCCTACGTCGCTTCTCCCGCCAATGCCCTGAATGTGATCGGTGTTGGGATGCTCTGGGACAATTTCTCCCCGGCATGGATGGACGACGCAATGTCTGCCGACAGCTCCTGGGTCAACCCTGCCGGCGTGTATGGCGACCGCCAAGAGCCCGAGGTGATTGCTGACGGCCACAACGTCGTCGGCGTCGATTCAACACGGACGGCAGGCGTCAGCCCCATGGGCGGGACGAGCTTGTCCGCGCCAATCGTCACAGGAATCGTTGGTTTAATGAACGACACATATCGCAACCAGGGAGGTGGCTACACACTGCCCGTGGAAGTCGTACGATCAGTCCTGGCCACCGCAGCGATTCACAATGTCGAGAACGCATCGACGCCAAGTTCCCGATATTCGTACCCATTTGTTCACCTCGCGGCGCGACAGGGCGCAGGAGCAGTGGATGCTCTCTCCGCCTTCGAAATTATCCGGAAGAGCCAAATGGGGATGTTGAGGCTCGCAGGAGTGTGCCCGGCGCTGGGCAGTGGCGGTCGGCAGGTGCTCCCTGGTGCGCGCTTGAATCTGTCACGCGGTGACCGGGCGCGATTTGCAATGGCCTTCACCTCGCTCGCAACGAGCCTCGACACCCCCACCGCCGATATCGACCTGGTGATCGCGCAAGTCGATCCCCAGTCTGGGAACGTGATTCGGCTTGCTGCCTGGTCCGGTCAGATCGAGAGCACCCTCGAAATGGTCGAGTTTCGAGCTGAAACCAGTGGCACCTACCAGGCTTTCATCTCCGCACGTAGCTGCCGTCGTGCTCCCTGGTACCTGGGCTACGCGTGGAACGCCATCCCCTAAGGCCAGCGCTGCTTTCGCTGCTGCTTCTGGGGTGTCCGGCTGTTGACACCCCGGATGCGGCGGTAGACGCGGGTGGCACGCGTGCCTGCAGTTTTGCTGTGAATCCGTGGGCGTCGACCGTCCTCGAGATCGGAGTGGTGCACCCGGTCCCCACGTTCGCGATCGATCCCGACAGCGGAACGTGCCTGGAGTCCGGTCAACTGTCCCTTGCCCGAGTCGACGCGCCAGGGAGCGGACGCGTCTTCTGGAGTGCTGATGGCGGGCTCTTCGTGGAAGCGAGTTCAGGCGGCGTGTACGTATTACGTGTTGACGAGTACTCGGTGTTCTCCAACGAACTCTATTTCGCCAAGAGAGCCGTGCTGAGCGCCCATTGGGCAGAGCCCTGTGCGGAAGTGCGTCGGCTCGAAAACGATGTCTGGTCGTGTGGTGGCAAACTCTACAGCGATGGAGGCGTCGTCTCCGACGGGGCTAGCAGGTGGTTGGCTGTTCCCGACTCAGGCATCGCCTCCCAATGGGAAGACGGAATACACGTGGCACCCCTAGCAAGTGCCGACGCGGGACCACTGGTGTTCTCGATACAGGACGTGCAGGCGTGGGCTGCAGCAGAGGACGGAATGTCCGTTGTCTCGACCTCGGGCGTTTACGACTGCCGCTGGGGCACCCCGACCTGCGCACTTCTCGTTTCTGGACTTGGTCCACCTTCACCGGTCCCAGGCTATGTCGAGTCAATCGCGGCGGTCCTCCGAATCGAGGGCCGAACGTTCTTCACGCGGTATGGCAGTGAGAACGCCTGGTGCGATGCAAACAGCGGGCGGTGCTGGAACCAAAGCGCGGGCATCGCCGCCGCCAATGGGAGAGCCTTCTGGCAGATCTCCCCCTTCGTCTTCGAGGGTCGCGGCTACTCCTTCGCGAAGCTGGGCTGGGACGCTGGCTTCACCTTCCTGGCTGGCGAGTTCCGAGCCCCCCCCGACTTCCGCATCGCGACGCCCCGGAGCGGAGTTCCTCCCGCAGGTCTTCTCACGGCAAGTGACGCCCAAATGCTGCTTTGGCGCTGGGACGGGGACGGAGAGCAGTTCCACTTCGTCGACACGTCGAAGTCCCGCTCTGCCTTCGGTGCGGAGCCGAGCTTCTTCTGGTACGCCACGGACGCTGAGACGTTCATCTTCGCCGACTGAAGACCAGTCGTAACCGCTGCACAGACCGGTGCTTGATGGCCGAGCAAGCATGAGGCTCAGGTCGCCGGATGGCGACGACGATGCGGACGAGGCAGGGAGCGAAGCGTGCGGGCGAAGTGCGGCTGGCGAGAGTCGAGGTGGTGCCCGACGAGTCGACGGCAAACGAGACGCCGGTGGTGGTGCGCGTCGGCGAGTTCCGCGTCGAGGTGTCCGGCGACTTCTCGAGCGAGACGCTGGCCGCGGTGCTGGACGTGCTCGAGGGGCTGCAGGTCCCTGAGCAGTGCCAGTGCGACGAGGCCGATTCGAGCGAGGACAGACTTCACGCCTGTGGGTTCCGGAAACTCCTGCCGGTTCATTCCGGAAACTTCTGCCGGTGGTTGTAGCTGAGATTCGCCCTCGAGGTCTTCCTGGTTGACGTGCCTGCTGCGGACGGACGGGCCGTCGAGCTTGAGG
>JBFMHF010000215.1:0-8644 GCA_040752975.1 Myxococcota bacterium | reverse complement strand
CACAGGCCGCTGCGCCACGCGCTCGCCGCGCCGAGGACCAGCAGCAGCGCCGCCCACGCCCCCACCCACGCCACGGCCGCCACGCCGTCGGCCAGCCCGTTCTCGAAGCGCGCTCGGCTGAAGGCCCCCGGGGGCGGGGGCCTCGGCACCGTCAGGGCCGTCACCTGCCCCTGCGCGAACGTCTTCCCTGCTTCGCCGTCCACCTGGCTGCCCAGCACCACGCGGAAGTTCGCCGGCAGCACGCGGAGGATCTTGAAGTCCTGTCGAAGCTCGCCCTCCCCACAGCGGAACTGGGCCGTCAGCTCGACGTAGCCCTCCTTCAGCACCGCGGTCGTTTCCCCCCGGGTACATGCCTGCCCGCCCGCGGAGAGCGGCATGTCGTCCCACACCCCCGCGGAGATCGCCGCACTCCTGGCGGACAGATCCGCCTGCGACAGCACCCCGTCCCCGTCCGCGTCCACCGGCGCCAGCTGCCCCAGCGCCGCCCCTGTCAGGGTGACGAGCTCCACCAGCTCTCCCGGCCGCGGCGTCGACTGCGCCAGCACGTAGATCACGTCTGCGTCGTGGGCGCTCGCCAGGACGGGGACACACAGGACCAACAGCGCGACGCAGCGGATCATCGGGACGCAACAAACGGTGCCCGTGCCGCGCTTTCAAGCACGAGATGATTGAGGTATTCGCGGCTTCGATGCGCGTGGGGGTCACCGGGATCACGTCGGACCTCGGCCGCGGCCTGTTGCCGCTGCTGGAGAGCGACCCCCGCGTCGAGCAGGTGATCGCCTTCGACGTGGCCGACGCGCCCGAGGGATACCGGAAGCTGAACGCCGTCAGCGTCGATCTCACCCGTCCGGGCATCGAGGAGGAGCTGACCCGCAACATGCGGGACGCGCGCATCGACACGCTTTTCCACCTCGCCTTCGTCAACTCGCGCGTGCACGGCGCGGCCTTCGCGCACGAGCTCGAGGTGATCGGCTCGATGCATGTGCTGGCCGCCGCCCAGGCCACCGGGTTGCAGCGCCTGGTGGTCCCCTCGTGGACCGCCCTGTACGGCGCGCGCCGCAACGGTCCTGCCCGCTACACGGAGGATCACCCGCTGCTCGGCGCCGGCGTCCGCTTCGTCACCGATCGCGTCGAGGTCGAGCGGCAGGTGGAGGCCTTCTCGCAGCGGAACCCCCAGACGCACGTCGTGGTGCTGCGCTTCGCCCCCATCGTCGGCCCCACCGCCGACAACCCGATCACCCGGCTGCTCAAGACGCGCTTCGTCCCCACGGTGCTGGGCTTCGATCCGCTGTGGCAGGTGATTGACGAGCGCGACGCAGCGCGCGCGCTCCACCTCGCGGCGAGCTGCGGGTGTCAGGGCGCTTTCAACGTGGTGGGCGAAGGAGCCATGCCTTTCTCGGTACTGGTCCGGCTGTCCGGGGGACGCGCCATGCCCATGCCGGGCCCCGTGCTGCGCTCCACCATCGCGCTGCTCGAGGCGACAGGCGTTGCGTCGGTGCCGGTGCCGTTGCTGGACTACTTGAGGTACAGCTGGCTCGCGGACGGGAGCCGGGCGGCGAGGGACTTGCGCTTCACCGCCCGTATTCCGGCGGAAGCGGCGCTCAGCAGCTTGCGGTAAGGGGGGTAACCATGGCCCGCAAGGTCCTCGGAAATGATCCGTTCAAGCGGGGCGCCGCCCAGCGCAGCGACGCGCCGGGCGCCGAGCCCACCCCGCCGCCCAGCCGGGAGAAGCCCGCGCCAGCCCGGCAGGCCCGGACGGACACGCCCGAGCTCCAGGTGCCGAAGCGAAGACTGGAGGGGAGCGCACCGAGGCCGCCCCCCCTCTCGCCTCGAATCACCCCGGCACCGGCTGCGCGACCGCCCCACGTCCGGCACGGGTCTGCCCCGCCGAAGCCGACCGCGATGGCTGTCCGCCGCGAAGGCGTCTCGCCCGGGTCGAAGGGAGAGTCCACCAAGCCCCGCGTCATCCCCGGGCCTCAGCCGGGGAAGTCCGCCTCGCGGGAGGCGCCTCCCTCCCGGGCCAGCGCTGACGGAGGCTCCTCCCCGCGCCCCCCGGACGAAAGGGCCCCCAGGCCGCACGCTGGCGCGCCGTCGGTGCCCTTTGAGGCCACCGCGCATGACGCCTCTCCCGAAGCCCGGCCGCTGGGCAGCGCGCCCCGGCCGCACCCGGGTTCGCCGTCGGTGCCCTTCGAGGCCCGCGCTCATGACTCGGCGCCGGAGGCCCGGCCGCTCGGCAGCGCGCCACGGCCGCACCCGGGCTCGCCGTCGGTGCCCTTCGAGGCCCGCGCTCATGACTCGGCGCCGGAGGCCCGACCGATCGGCAGCGCGCCCCGGCCGCACCCGGGCTCGCCGTCGGTGCCCTTCGAGGCCTCGCCCCACGAGGCCGCTCCGCAGGCGCACACGGCGCCGCGTCCTCACGCGGACTCGCCTTCCGTCCCCTTCGAGGCCACGCCCCACGAGGCCGCTCCGCAGGCGCACACGGCGCCGCGTCCTCACGCGGACTCGCCTTCCGTCCCCTTCGAGGCCACGCCCCACGAGGATGCTCCGCAGGCCCACACGCCGCCGCGTCCCCACGCGGACTCGCCTTCCGTCCCTCTCGAGGCCACCGCCCACGAGGCGGCCCCCCAGGCACGAACGCCCCCGCGTTCTGGCGCCGGTTCGCTCTCCCCGGACGAGGGCGACGCTTTGCACCGAGGCGTCCGGCCCCTCGCCACGCCCTTCGCAGGCCGTCGCGCCGTCTCCGCGGCGGCACGCCCCCCCGACGCGCCCGCCGAGGCGCCCTTCGACGCGATCCCCCACCCGTCGGCCCCGACGGGCATCCCCCTGGACGGAAGCCCTCGCGCCCACCCTGGGTCACCCTCCGTCGGCTTCGAGCCGCGCTGGCACGATGGCCTCCCGCAGCCGAGCGCGCCCCTTCGTCCCGGACGGGCACACCAGTCGCCGCACCACGCCGCCCCACCGGGAGACACCGAGCGCCGGGGCGAGCCGCTCGCGCACGCCCTGGCGCCGGACAGCGCACACGCCGACGCGCCCGGAGAGACGGCCGTGGGTGCAGAGCCCCCCGCTCACTCTGCCAGCACCCCGCCGCACAGCCTCGCCCGGCCAGCGGCCACCCTGCCCGACGCGCTGAAGGGCCTGTGGCGCGCGCTGCGCACCGCCGCCGGACTGCCGACGCGCTCGACCGAGGTGGACGCGTGGGGCAAGGACAGCGAGCTGACCCGCCAGCTCAAGCCCCTGGGCGAGCTCCTCTATGAGAAGTACTGGCGCGTCCACACCGAAGGGGTCGCCCACGTGCCGCGCGGGCCCTGCCTGTTGGTGGCCAACCACGCCGGCGCCCTGCCCCTCGACGGCCCGGTGTTGCACCTCGCCCTCAAGCGCGAGCGCCCAGACCTCGCCGATTCCCGCTGGCTGCTCGAGGATCAAGTCTTCCACGCACCGTTCGTCGGCCTGCTGGCCAACCGCCTCGGCGCCGTGCGCGCCAGCCCCGACAACGCGCTCAAGCTGCTGGACGAAGGCCGGCCGGTGATCGTCTTCCCCGAGGGCTTCCACGGCCTCTCCAAGCCCTTCAGCGAGCGCTACCAGCTGCGGCGCTTCGGGCGCGGCGGCTACCTGAAGATCGCCCTGCGGGCGGGCGTGCCGGTGGTGCCGGTGGCGATCGTCGGCGGTGAGGAGTCGATGCCGCTGTTCGGCAAGCTGCCCGGTGGCTTCTTCGGCGTGGAGTACCTGCCGCTGACGCTGCCCCCGCTGCCCGCCCGCTGGTTCATCCGCTTCGCGCCGCCCATCGACTTCACCGACGCGCCAAAGGTGCCCGAGGACGATCTCGCGTGGATCGAGCGGACCAACCTCGCGGTGCGCGATCAGATCGAGGCGATGCTGGGCGATCTCCTGGCCGGCCGCACGCGCGTCTTCTGACTCTGCCCTCAGGGGAGCGGCCTGGGGTCAGGAGCAGACCCTGTTCCGGCCCCTGTCCTTGGCCTCGTACAGCTTCGCGTCGGCGCGCTTCACCAACGCCGCGCCCGTCTCGTTCTTCTTCGCCAGCGCCGAGACGCCCGCCGAGATGGTGACGGGGATGTCCTCCCCGTCGAACTGGAACGTGTGCTTCTCCACCAGCTTTCGGACCTTCTCGGCCATCGCCACCGCGCCCTTCAAGTCGATCTCCGGAAGCAGCAGCGCAAACTCCTCGCCGCCATAGCGGGCGATCACGTCCTCCCGGCGGATCCGCCGCCGGATGGTGGTGGCGACCTCCTTGAGGACGGCGTCGCCCGCGAGGTGCCCCCAGGTGTCGTTGATCCTCTTGAAGTGATCGACGTCCACCAGCACCAGCGACAGGCTGCGCTGGTAGCGCCGGCAGCGCGACAGCTCGCGATCGAGCGTGTCCTCGAAGTAGCGCCGGTTCGACACCTGCGTCAGCCCGTCCACGGTGGTGAGGCGGTAGATCTCGTCGTGGTAGGCCGCCTCGATGTTGTTGGACGCGATGAACTTGAAGATCGTCCGGCCGATCTTGATCAGATCGCCGTTGCGCAAGGGGTGATCGCCGGTGATCTGCTCGTCGTTGACGAAGGTGCCGTTGGTCGACCCCAGGTCCTTCACGGCGATCTTCGAGCTCTCGACGTGCACGCGGGCGTGGTTGCGGCTCACCGAGTCCTGATCCACCTGCACGTCACACTTCGACGATCGACCGATCACCAGCTCGTCGTCGAGGTCGTATTTCTTCCCGAGATCCTCGCCGTGGATCACCACCAGCGCGGCCGTCTGGCTGACGGCCTGATCCCGGATCTTCGAGATCACCGTGATCGCGGTGGTCGTCTTTCGGGGCTTCTTCACGCGAGGCCACGAAGGCTACCGCAAACGGCCGAAGGCCATCGGAAATGAAACGGGGCCCCTCCAGGCTTCGGAGGGACCCCGCATCGTCGAGTGGACCTCGGGCGGCCTACTGGATGGTGACCGTCACCGTCTTCGACACGGCCGGGGCGATGGGCGTCGTCTCGTCGATGCCGACCAGCTCGGCCTTCATCGAGAGATCCGTGCCGCCGCAGGACATCGGCAGCGTGTACTCGAGCTCGCCGTTGCCAGCCATGGTCTCCGTCTTGAGCACGGCCGCGTCACAGCCGGCCACGGGGTTGCCACCGAGGGAGAAGGTCAGCCTCACCGCGCCGTCATCGGTGGCGGTGGTGCCGATCTTGAAGTTCTTCACCTCGACGACCACCTTGGAGCCCTTGGCGATGGTGGCCGGGCTGCTGTTCGGGGTGGTGAAGTCCACCGACGGCCGGCCGAAGTCGAGGAACGAGAAGCCGGTGAGGAAGTCCGTCGTGCGATCGGCGTTGGTGTCGTTGAACTCGACGAAGCCGTTGAAGTCGATGGCCGCGCCACCGCCCGCCGGCCTGGTGTTCAACTTGAGCGCCTGCACCACCAGCGTCGACCGGCTGCCCGAGGCCATGCCGTTGGCGAAGAGGCGATCGGCGTGCGCCGTGCCCGAGGGGATGGCCGGCAGGGTGAAGCCCGCCGAGGCGGTCGCCGGGTTCATCAGCACGTCCCAGCGGTGCTCCCGGTCGTCCGCGAAGGAGACGCGCAGCACGTTGATGCCGGTGAGATCCGGGACCGCCCCGAAGCGGAAGCTGCGGCCGGGGATCGCGCCCTGCGCGGCGTTGGTGAAGTTGAACTTCGCGCCCTCAGGGAAAACGGGGAAGGACATGCTGGACACGTCCACCGGCGTCGCGCCCTTGGGATCGAAGACCAGCCTGTTGTTGGGCAGCCGGGCGAAGATGGCCGACGCGCCCAGCCCCGCCGACGAGTCCGTCAGCGCCTTGGCGCTGATGCCAGCGATCACCAGGCCGTACTCGCCACCCTCGAGGCCGTGGTGCGTCGGGGCCATGCGCACCTGCACCATGTTGGGCGCGGGCAGCTCCGCCTGGGTGTCCGTCTGGCCGTCGACCGGGTTGGTGTTGACGCCCACCCCGATGCCCAGCGGCACCACGCCCTGGCCGGGCACGCTCGCGCCGCCGATGATCGCCACGCCGTCGACGAAGGCGCCCTTGAACTTGGGCAGCGTGGGCAGCTTCGCGACGTAGCTGAAGCCCAGGGGGACCTGCGTGAAGTTGTGATCCCTGGTCACGAAGTGCGACTGATCCGAGAAGTTGGGCTCGTTGCCGGTGAAGGGCGTGGCCTTCAGGTCGAACTGGACGTCGCGGACGACCGACGAGTTGAACTTCTTGAAGATCGGCAGGATGCGCGAGAGCAGCGCGCCGACGTTGATGTTGTCCAGGCCCCCCGCCACCGCGTCGATGGGGAGATCGCCCAGCGGCACGTCGCCGGCGAGCGCCCAGGCCGTGCGGGTGCCGCAGGTGCCGGCGCCGATCTTCATCTCGTCGGGGTTGCCCGAACCGTCGACGCAGGTGCCCGCGAGGCCCTGGCCCGCGAAGTCATTCTTGATCTGCTGATCGCCGAAGCCGAGGAAGACGCCCGCGGGAATGGGCACGTCCATCTGGTTGATGGCGGAGCCGATGCGGATGTCCGTGGGCACCGACGGCCCGAGCAGCTGCGAGATGGACAGGTTGGTGATGGAGCCGGCGATGGACATGCCCGCGATTGCCGCGTGCACGTTGGAGGTCTGGGGCACGGTGGAGCCGAAGCCGCCCTTGTAGCCGCCGTACTTGTCCGTCTGGTTGCGACGCAGCACCAGCGAGAGGAAGCGCGAGCTGCCGCTGTAGTTGGCGACGGTGAGGTACGTGTAGTCGGAGTGGAAGGCCGAGACGCTGAAGGCCGCCGGCGCGCCGGTGAGCTTCGCGTAGCCGCGCGCGTCCGTCTTGAGGAAGTCCGCGCCCTGCTGCTGCACGATGGTCCCGTCGGCGCCCGCGAGGACGACGTCGGCGTTGGGGATCGGCCGGCCCGAGAGCTCGTCGATGACCGCCACCGCCACCTCACCCGCCGCAACCGCCGAGGGGAGCACGATGGCCTTCGCGCCGCACTTCACGGTGCCGAAGGCCGCCTCCACCGCCGCCACGGCCGTGGTGCCCGCGGTCGCAGTCCCCGCGGTGAACTCGATGGAGTTGCCCGTGCCCGAGCCCGTCAGGGGGCTGCCGGCTGGCGCGGACCAGGTGGCGCCCTCCTGCGTCACCACCGGCGCGTTGCTGGAGTCCCAAGCGGACACCCAGAACTTCGCCTTGGCGCCCTCGCGGACCACCACGAGATCCGGAGTGATGGAGCACTTCGCCACGCCCGCCGGCGGCGCGACGCACGCGCCGTTGCGGCAGACCTGCGTGCCGCAGTCCGCGTCGGACGAGCACAGCGAGCCCACACACTTGCCTTCGTCGCACTCGCAGCCCAGCGAGCCCGAGCAGAACGGCAGCTTGTGCTCTCCGCGCCGCGCGTCGGAACAGTCTTCCTTCACGCGGCACGACGGCTCACACTCGGACGTGGTGGTGTTGCAGAAGAAGAGCTGCGGATCAGGGCAGTCGATGTCCTCGATGCAGCCGCCGCTGCCGCCGCCGCCGCCGCCCGTTCCGCCGTCCGTGGTCGGCGTTCCACCGCACGCCAAGAGACCCAGGGTCGTCAGGGCGTACACCACCGCCCACATCCCGTTTCGAGTTACTGCCGTCATCGGATGCTCCTTTGATTGGAAATTCCCGGCCTGCGAAAAAAGGCGGCGCACTCTCGCCAGACCCGACTTCCGTGTCAACCGCCGCGTGCGGAATAGCGAGACATGTGCCACATTCATTCCACAATGGTTCCCGCGTGTTGCGCCGCGTCAACAGTGACAGACGTGTCATGTCGGTGCCGCGGCCGCCTGCCAGGGAGATCAGCGTCGTGAAGTCGTTGAAGGAGCTCTGGGGCCCGGTGCTGGCGGGCGTGGCGAACCGAACCGGCTCGCTGGCGGCGATCGAGCCGCTGTGGCGGGACACGGTGGGAGAACTGGCCAGCCGGCACACGCGCCCGGCCCGCTGGGAGGGAGGAGCGTTGGTGATCGCCTGCGACGCGACGGCGTGGCGCGAGGTGTTGCAGCAGGAAGCGCCGGCGGTGCTCGCGAAGTTGAACGCAGCGTTGGGTGAAGCGCGGGTCGACCGGCTCGTCTTCGAGGTCCCATGACGCCGCTCCTCCTGGCGCTGCTGACGGCCACGCCCACCGACGCGGCGCTGCTCAAGGCCGTGCAGGCGCGCTTCGAGGCCGCGGGCCGACAGACACCTCCCGCGGATCCAGCGCTCGATCGCGCCGCCCGGCAGATCGCCCGCCACGCGCTGGGGGCCGGCGTCACCGATGCCGCGGGCCTGTTGCGGGTGACGGCGGCGATCAGCGACGCCGGCGGGTGGGATCCCAACCCGGTCGCCGTGCTGGTGCGCGCGTCCGCCGACGAGCTGATCCCCACGGTGGCAAGGCAGCTGTCCATCGATGAGCCGGTGACGGCCCTCGGCATCGCCGTGGTGATGGAAGGAGAGCGCGGCGCGGCCGTGACCCTCCTGGTGAAGCGGCGGATGCAGCTGTCCCCCTTCGCGCGCAGCCACCCCGCGCCTCCGAGGGCGGCCCAGCGCCTCTGCGGGAAGCTGCTCTCGCCCCTCTCGGCTGCCGACGTCTTCGTCACCCGCCCCTCTGGAGAGGTGGACTCGGCGCCCATGACGCCTTCTGCGCAGGGCCTCTGCGCGTCCCTCACCTT
>JBFMHF010000214.1:0-8940 GCA_040752975.1 Myxococcota bacterium | reverse complement strand
GGGCGGGCGGGGGCGTTGACGGGGACGGGGGCCACCTGGGGCGCGGTGATCGACGGCAGCTTCGGTCCCGCCGCTGGCGCAGTCACCTGGGGGGCGAGGGGAGGACGCGACACGGTCTGCGGGGTGATCTGCGGCACCGGGCGCGCGGCAGGCGCAGGCTGTCCGGGCGCCACGCGCGGCGGCCCCGGCGGCTTCCCCGAGTTGTCCGGAGGGTTCGACATGGGCGCGGGAAGTTAGCGAGCCACCGCCGGGAGATCGCGGTGCTTGGCCAGGGTGACGTTCTTGTTGTCCGCCATCGACTTCTGGATGTCGGACTCGGACAGGCCCGACGACAGGCTGATGGTGGTGGACGTGCGCTGCCCCGTCTCTTGATCAGTGGCCGACACGTTGACGATGCCGTTGGAGTCGATCTCGAACGTGACGTCGATCTTCACGTCTCCGCGGTAGCCGATGCGGAAGCCGGAGAACTCGAACTCTCCCAACAGCTCGCACTCGTCGGCCTTGTTCGCCTCGCCCTGGTACACGCGGATCTTCACCTTGTCCTGGCCGTCGCGGCTGGTGGTGAAGGTCTTCGACTTCTCGATGGGGATCGGCGTGTTCTTCTCGATGATCTTCTCGGTGAAGCCGCCCACCGTGCCGAT
The DNA here is from genome assembly GCA_040752975.1 of Myxococcota bacterium. GTDB lineage: Bacteria > Myxococcota > Myxococcia > Myxococcales > Myxococcaceae > JADLDB01. The sequence continues at coordinate 8,299 of JBFMHF010000214.1, read as the reverse complement.
GCGCAGCGAGAGCGGCGTCACGTCGACGAGGAAGGTCTCGGTGGCCTGGTCGACGAGCGCGTGGGCCTGCAGCGCCGCGCCGAGCGACACCACCTGATCCGGGTCGACGCCCTCCATCGGCACCTTCTGGAAGTAGTGCTGCACGGAGTTCCGGATGATCGGCAGGCGCGTGGGGCCCCCGACGAGGATCACCGCGTCCACGTCCGCGGCCGTCATGCGCGCGCTCTGGAGCGCCTCGTCGCACACCTTGAAGGTGCGCTGCACGAGATCCATCACCATCCGGTTGAAGGCGTCCTGGGTGAGGGTCTGGGTGAGATCGAGCACCGCGCCGGACGCGTCCTGGCAGATGCCGGGGCAGTGCACGGTGGCCACGCCCGCCTGGCCGACGTCGATCTTCGCCTTCTCCGAGGCGTCCTTGAGCATCTGCAGGCAGTACTTGTTCTGGCGCAGGTCCAGCCGGGTGCGCGCGAGGAAATCCTCGGCCAGCCAGTTCATGATCCGATCGTCGAAGTCGTCGCCGCCCAGGTAGGTGTCGCCGGCGGTGGACAGCACCTCGAAGACGTCCTTGCCGATCTCCAGGATCGACACGTCGAAGGTGCCGCCGCCGAGGTCGTACACCACCACCCGCTGGTTGACGTCACGGCCGAAGCCGTAGGCCAGCGCGGCGGCCGTCGGCTCGTTGAGGATCCGCAACACCTCGAGGCCCGCGATCCGCCCGGCGTCCTTGGTGGCCTGGCGCTGGTTGTCATTGAAGTACGCGGGGACGGTGATGACGGCCTTCTTCACCGGCTGGCCGAGGTAGCCTTCGGCGACCGCCTTGAGCTCCTTCAAGACGAGCGCGGAGATCTCCGGCAGCGAGAAGGTGCGCCCGCGCACCTGGATCCGCACGGAGTTGTTGGGGCCTTCGACGATCGTGTACGGCATGACCGCCTGGGCCTTCTTCACCTCGTCCGAGAAGAAGAAGCGGCCGATCAACCGCTTGGCCGAGTACACGGTGTTGTCGGCGTTGGTGATGATGTTCTTCTTGGCCGCGTTGCCCACCAACACGCTGCCGTCTTCGAGGAAGGACACCACCGAGGCGTGGGTCATCTCGCCCCACTCGTTCGGGATCACCGTGGGTTGGCCGTCGATGACGACGGAGACGCAGGAGTAGGACGTGCCCAGGTCGATACCGACGGCGATGTCAGCCATGGGCGCTGAATGTACCGCGTTTCTCCCACGTTGGCGCTGTCAGAAGTCGCCCCACAGCCTGGGGAACGCCCTCGCCAGGTGGGCTGTTGAGGAGGCAGGATCGAGCCGTTAGGAGAAACACCATGTCGTCGCTGGTCGCCATCGTCACTTCGGATCCCGCGCTCGTTCGCTGCGAGCTCGATCGGATCCGCCCGCTGGTCACGCTCGAGGGGCCGGGGAAGGTCGCCGGCGCGGGGGCCTACCAGGATGGCGTGGTGCTGCAGCGGCGCTCTGGGCCCACGGGCGCGGTCGATCTCTGGGAGGTGCCGCTGTCGGACATGGTGCTCCTGCACGCATGCGAGCTGCCGGTGGATCTCGACCCGGAAGAGAACGCCCAGCCGTTCCGCTTCCGCCAGTGGCTCTTCGCCCACGTGGGCCAGCTCGATCGTGCCGACGCGGTGCGGGATCGCCTGTACGAGCAGCTGCCCGAGTTCCTCCAGTCGGTGGTCCACGGCGCCACGCTGTCCGAAGTGGTGTTCGCCCAGTTCCTCTCGGAGCTGCGCGCGTTGGGGCGCACCGAGGATCCCAACCTCGAGGCGCCGTTGGCGGCCAGCCTGCTGAAGACGACGGCGAAGGTGGTGGAACAGGCGTCGAGCGAGGTCGGCGCCACGACGAAGGCTCGGCTGGGGCTGGTGGCCACCAACGGGCGGATCCTCGTGGCTGCCCGGCGCGGGGCGCAGCCGCTCGGCTACAAGCTGCTCGAAGGGCAGGCCGAGTGCGCCCGGTGCGGCATCGCGGCAGACGCGAAGGAGACCGAGACCCGGGTGCGCGATCATCGCCGGCGGCGCTCGGTGGTGGTGGCGTCGAGCCCGAAGAACGGCGACGGCTGGGTGCAGATCCCCGAGGGAGAGGCGCTGGCCGTCGATCGCCGGCTCAACGTCCGGGTGGGTTGATCAGCCCCCGAAGAAGCTCGCGTCGAGCACCTGCACCAGGAGGTTGGCCGCGGCGTGGAAGAGGGCGGCGCCCACGACGCTGCCGCTGCGCTCTCGCATCCACCCGAAGATGAGCGCGGGGAAGAAGACCCCCAGCCGCCACACCTGGAAGATCGCCAGGTGCCCCAGCGCGAAGAGGATCGCCGTCACCCAGAAGGCGCGCCCCAGCCGCGCTCCGAAGAAGCGCCGCCCGCCTGGCCACGCGTCGCGCAGCCGCGCCTGGAGGAAGCCCCGGTAGAAGAACTCCTCGGGCAGGGCGACGACGAAGAGGTGATCGACCACCAGCACGGTGAAGTCGGCCGGGAGGCGGAAGTGGAAGCTGGGCGCGCTGGTGTACGGCGTCAGCGCCCGTACCCAGGCGGCCGGCAGCTCCGGGTAGATCCACGCGAAGGCCACGTAGCCGCCGATGAAGAGCGGAAACACGACGGCGGACACCCCGAGGAATTGCCGGACGTCCCGCCCGAGCTGCCGCGTCGAGAGCCCGAAGTCGGGGTAGTCCTCCCCGCGGCGATCCATCGACAGGAGCGGGAGGTAGAGAAAGCCCAGGGTCGCGACCGCCTTCGCCACCGCCGGCGCGAAGACGAAGGTGACGGCCGTGGCTGCGAAGCACACCGCCCAGAGCGTCACGGCCTCGCGCGCCGCCTGCCTCGGCAGCCACGGCGCCTCGACCACCAGCCAGCCGTAGAGCCGGTCCACCGGGCCGCCGCCCTTCAGAGGGTCGAGAGCCGCCGCCACAGGCCCTCCGGCGTCCAGTAGCTCAAGATCACCTGGGCCGCTTCGATCCGCGCGCCTTCCAGCAGGGGACGCGCCTCGTGCGGCGAGAGGGCCACGCCGTGCAGCTTGGTGCCGTTGGACGAGCCGGCGTCTTCCACCGTCCAGCCGGATCCCGCGCGCTTCAGGATCAGGTGCCGCGCCGACAGTGTGCCGTCGTTGATGGTCAACTCACAGGAAGGGTCGCGCCCCAACACCAGGGTGTCCTTGCCGTCCAGGGCGAGGGCGAGGGCCTCGGCGCCGCCGCTCTTCCGCGCGTCGGTGATGGCGGCGAACTGCATGGTGCGCTTCTGCGGGGGCTTCCACGCGCCGGGCTCCCACAACAGCCACGCGTGCGGGTGCGCAGCCTTGAAGGCGTCCAACCCCTTCGACGCGAACTGCGCTTTCAGCGTCGAGAGGAGGAGGCTCTTCATCACTTCGGATCCTGGACCTTCTTCGCCAGCCCCGCGTGGCGTTGGTGAAGCTGGAGGTTGAGTGGATCGAGCTTGAGGGCCGCGTCACAGGCGTCGAGCGCCTCCTTGAGCTGGTTGCGCGCCTCGTACGCCTTCGACGCGAGGTACTTCACGTGGGCCGATCCCGCAGCCGAGGGGTGCTCGAGGAGGAAGTCCTGCCTGAGCCTCTCGAGATCGAGCGGGCCCAGGCCGCCGAGCAGGCACCGGGCGACGCCCCGGTAGTTGCCGCGGTTGGCGTCGTAGCGGGCGCGTGGGCCAGGCGCGCCCAGCACGTCCAGCGCCGTCTTCACCCGGGCGATCGCCGCGTCCAGCTGCGCCTTCTGCTGGGCGTCGGCCTTGCCCTTGAGCGCCTCGAGATCCTTCAGCGCCTCGTCCGCCTTCGCGCGGATCTCCGGGATGTCCGCCTCGGGATCTGCCCCCAGCACCACGTAGTGGTCGCCGTTGACGCGATCGCGATAGGTGAGCAGCACCGAGTCCATCGAGCGGACGTGCGGGGGGGGCTGCTCGACGCGCGGTTGGACCGGCAGCCCCGTCACCAGCCGGTTGATGGCCTCCCGCAGCGGTGGAGTGACCTCGACGAATTGCACGCCGAAGCCGGGCGCCATGCCCCAGGCCTGCGCCTGATCGGCGGGGACGTGTCGCACCACCTCGCCCAGGATCCCCAGGTTGCCTTCTCCGGGGAGGACGATCTTCAGGCGCGTGAAGACGGCCGGCAGCTCGCCGCGGGTGGAGAGGAACATGCCACCCTTGGAGATGTCGGTGCACGCCAGCTCGCCCAGGCTCTTCCCGTCCAGCTTCGAGACGATGGCCTTGAAGCGGGCGGCGTGGCGCGGCTGTGGCTGGCCAGGGGCCGGTGAGGGCGGAGACGCGGGCGGCGGCGTGAAGATGGGCGACGTCTCACCCATGCCCTTGAGCGACGCGTCGAGGGCCTGGCCGAACTCGCGCGCCGTCTGGAAGCGCGCCTTCGGGTCCTTCGACATCGACTTCATGATCACATCGCTCCACGAGCGCGGCACCGCCGGGTTCACCTCGTGCGGCGGCTTCGGGTTCTGCGAGCGATGCGCCACCAGCAGATCGGTCAGCCCGCGCTGGGGGAAGGGGAGGCGGCCCGTCGCGAGCAGCCAGGCGATGCAGCCCAGCGAGTACACGTCGCTGCGGCCGTCGACCGGCGTGGAGTTGGCCTGCTCCGGGCTCATGAACTCCGGCGTGCCGACGATCAGGCCCGCGGCCGTCTGGCGCGCGTTGCTCGGGTTGTCGAGCAGCTTGGCGAGTCCGAAGTCGAGCACCTTGACGAAGTTCTCCGTCTTCCCCCGCCTGGTGAGGAAGATGTTCTCGGGCTTCAGGTCGCGGTGGATGATCCCCGTGTCGTGGGCGGCCTGCAGCGCGTCGCACACCTGCATGAGGATCGGGATCGCTACTCTCGCCGGCACCGCCTGCGTCAAGAGGTAGTTGAGCGGCTGCCCCTCGAGGAACTCCATCACGAGGTAGTAGCGGTTGGGCGGCACCACGTTCATGTCGAAGATGTTGACGATGTTCTCGTGGCCGATCAGGTTGACCGCCCGCGCCTCGGCGTAGAAGCGGGCCACCAGGCTCTCGTCGCTGGCCAGCCGATCCATCAGCACCTTGATCGCCACCCGGCTGCCGATGAACTTGTGCTCTCCGAGGTACACCGTCCCCATGCCGCCCCGGCCGATCACGCGGACGATCTTGAACGAACCAAGTGTCGTCCCGACCAACGGGTCAGCGTTCGGCGGCCCCATGAAGTGCCTCCGAATCTACAGCGAGCCGCAGAATCGTTGCACCTTTCCAGCCTGGGTGGTTTCAGACCCGCTGTAATCCCTTGACGAAGTCACGAAGGGGTAACGCGTTCAGCACGTCGGACTTCCGTGCCCACCCGCGGCGTGCGGCGGCGATCGCGAAGGGCAGGTGGGCGGTGAGCTCGGAGACGGAGTGCGCGTCGGTGCTGACGACCAGCTTGATGCCCCGCTGCAAGGCCTGCCGGACGTACTCCGGGGCGAGGTCCATGCGATCGGGGCAGCCGTTCACCTCGATGACGATCCGCTTCTTCGCGGCCTTGTCGAGGATCTCCTCCATGCGCAGGGGGGCGGCCTCGCGCTTGAGCAGGAGCCTCCCGCTGGGGTGTCCCCAGATGTGCAGGTGTGGGTTGTCGAAGGCGTTGAGCACCCGGCGGGTGATCGCGTCTTCGTCCTGCCCGTAGCGCTGGTGGATGGAGCCGATCACCACGTCGAGCTTCTCGAGCAGCGCGTCGGGGTAGTCGAGCGAGCCGTCCTCGAGGAGATCGCTCTCCACGCCCTTGAGCAGCGTGATGCCCTTGACGGTCTCGTTGATGCGATCGATCTCGTCCCACTGGGCCTTGAGGCGGTCGACGGTGAGGCCGCCGGCGTAGCCCGACGTCTGGGAGTGCTCGGTGACGGTGAGGTACTTGAGGCCGAGCGCCTTCGCGGCGCGGACCATGTCTTCCAGCGAGTCGCGGCCGTCGCTCCAGGTGGAGTGGGCGTGCACGTTGCCGACCAGGTCCTCGGCGGTGATCAGCTCCTCCGGCAGCGTGTGCTCCAGCGCGGCCTCGATCTCTCCCCAGTCCTCGCGGAGCTCGGGCGGGACGTACTGCATGCCGAGCAGGGCGTAGATGTCCTTCTCTTCCTTGATCGGGAGCTTCTCCTCGGCGGCCTCGTGGCGGGCGGCGCCCTTTTCCTGCTTCGTGCCGGCGGCCGCGCCCATGCGGTGCACGCCCCACTCGCTGATGGTGAAGCCGCGCTCCTGCGCCAGCGAGCGGAGGTGAATGTGGTGGGCCTTCGACCCGGTGAAGTGGTGCAGCGCGGAGGCGAAGTCCTCGTCGGGCAGCACACGGAGGTCGATCTGCAGGTCGAGCTCCTTGAGGCGCACCGACGACTTCGACTCGCCGGAGGCCATCACCTCGCCCACCCTGGGGTGCTTCGCGAAGTGGGCGAACACCTTCGCGGCGTCGGGGGCGCTGGCGATGATGTCGACGTCGGCGACGGTCTCCTTCATGCGGCGGACGGAGCCGCCGAGGCTGGCGCGCTTCACCCCGGGCGCGGCCTTCACCCAGTCGAGCATCTCGTTGGCGAGCGGGAGCACGTCTCCCAGCCGCTTGCGGGAACCGGAGGACTGCTGGCGGCGGGCCAGCGCGATGCCCGCGAGCAGCTTCTCTTCGGTCTTGAGCCCGAACCCCTTGAGGCCCCGCACCTGCTGCTTGAGGCACGCCTTCTCGAGATCATCGATGCTGCCCACGCCGAGCTGCTCGAAGAGCGCCTTCGCCTTCTTCGGGCCGAGATCCTGGACCTCGAGGAGCTCGAGGATGCGCGGGGGAAACTCCTTCTTCACGTCGTCGAGGGCCGTCATGTGGCCGGTGGTGACGTACTCGGCGATCTTGTGGCCGATGGACTCGCCGATGCCGGGCAGGGACGTCAGCTTTCCTTCCGCCACCAACTGCCCGAGATCCTCCGACAGGCCGGCGATGCGATCGGCGGCGATGTCGTAGGCGCGCGTCTTGAACATGTTCTCGCCCTTGAGCTGCAGGTACGAGCTCATCTCGCGCAGGGCCTTCACCACCGCGGTCTTGTCGACGGGCGTCATGATGGACGTAGATAACGACAGCGCGGCCCGTTTTCGAGTAGGGCCTTCTGCGGACACATGAGTGACGACGCACGAGTGACGCTGGGCCCCGCGAACCTGTCCGAGGGGCAGATGAAGGGCTACGCGGTGGGCAAGCGGAACGTGCTGATCGCGCGGTACGGCGGCAAGGTGCGCGCGCTGGACGACTGGTGCAACCACGCGGGCTGTCTCCTCTCGGGCGGGCGCGTGGAAGGGTCGATGGTGGTGTGCCCGTGCCACGAGGTGGGCTTCGATCTCACGACGGGGAAGAACGTGACGTCGCCGGGCGTGTGCGACGATCAGCGGGCCTACCGTGTAGAAGAGGAGAACGGCGAGGTCGTGGTGTACGGCTTCCCGGACGCTCCGCTCCCGCTCCCATGATCGCCCACTCCTCCGAAGGGGGGGCAGGCGCGATCGCTCCGGCGCTCACTCCCGCTCGGGCCGCGGCGCTCAAACCGCTCCTCGACGCCTTCGTCGAATCGCGGCCGTGGAGCGATCGGGTCCGCGCCGATCCGGTGGAGTTCCCGCACCGCTACGACGATCCACGCGACGTCGAGGTCGTGGCGCTGATCTCCGCGTCGCTCGCCTACGGCCGCGCGGACCTTTTCAAGCCGAAGCTGGCGTGGCTGTTCGAGCGACTGGGCGCGCACCCCGCGAAGGCCGTGCGTTCACTGGACGTCCGCGGGGCGAAGTCCCTGCTCCGCGGCTTCGTCTACCGCTTCAACGTGCCGGCGGATCTCGCGGTGCTGCTGCTGGGCGTGGGGCGGACGCTGGAGGCGAAGGGCTCGCTGGAAGCGCACTTCCTCTCGGCTCTCGCGTCGGCAGGGACGTGGCAAGGCGCGCTGGCGGGCTTCGCGTCGGGGGTCCGCGCCGCGGCCCCGGAGAAGGAGATCGTCCGGCAGCTTGGGCCGACCCGCGGCCTGTCCCACCTGCTCCCTTCGGCCGCGGCGGGCGCGGCGAAGCGGCTCAACCTGTACCTGCGGTGGATGGTGCGGGGGCCGGACGAGATCGACTTCGGGATCTGGAAGCGCGTCTCTGCGTCGCGGCTGGTGATGCCGCTGGACACGCACGTGATGCGGATCGGCCGGTGGCTGGGGCTGACGACGCGCAACACGATCTCGTGGCGGACGGCGGAGGAGCTGACCGCCTCGCTGCGGCTCCTCGACCCGGTGGATCCGGTCCGCTACGACTTCGCGATCTGTCACTACGGCATGTCCGGCGCCTGCCCGACCCGGCCGGTGAAGGAGAACTGTCGGAAGTGCCCGCTGCGGGGCGTGTGCC
>JBFMHF010000213.1:0-8959 GCA_040752975.1 Myxococcota bacterium | reverse complement strand
GGCACCGGCGCCCGCGCAGCCACAGCCGGCGGACTCGGCGACGCAGCCAGACGTGTCGACGGACGCGCGCGCGCCTACGCCCTCGCCGCGGACCGGACGGGACGAGCCTCGGCCGTACTGGAACTCCTACGCCGCGGGGGTGGTGCTGGGTCTGGTGCTGCTGGCGGCGTTCGTCATCACCGGCCGCGGGCTGGGCGCGTCGGGCGCGGTGACGCGGCTGGCGGCGCACACCCTGCAGAAGACAGAGGCGGTGGTGAAGGGCGGCACCGCGGCCGAGCGCGACACCTTGGCGCGGCACAATCCCTACACCGCGCAGTACATCAACGACGAGGGGGACTCGCTGGACGACTTCCTGCTCTACATGTTCGTGGGCATCATCGTCGGCGGGTTCATCTCGGGCGTGCTGGCCCACCGGGCGGCGCTGTCGACGTCGATGGGGCCGCACACCAACATCCGCCGGCGGCTGTTGCTCGCGGCGGTGGGCGGCTTCGTCTCGGCCTTCGGAGCGAGGCTGGCGCGCGGCTGCACCTCGGGCCAGGCGCTCACCGGCGGGGCCACCCTGGCGCTCGGAAGCTGGGCGTTCATGTTGGCCGTCTTCGCGGGTGGCTACGCGCTGGCCTGGTTCGTCCGAAAGGAGTGGCTCTAGTCATGGAACCCATCGCACCCTTCGCCAAGGTCGCCGAGTGGGGCAGCGTGCCCACGATCGCCATGGCGGCCATCCTCGGCGTGGCTTTCGGCTTCGTGCTGGAGCGCGCCGGCTTCGGCAATGCGCGCACCCTGGCCGGCCAGTGGTACGGCTACAACTTCGCGGTGCTGCGGGTGATGTTCACCGCCATCGTCGTCGCCATGCTGGGTCTCTTCGGGCTGAGCGCCCTCGGCGTCGTCGACGTCGGCCGCGTGCAGCTCAACGAGACGTTCCTGGTGCCGCAGATTGTCGGCGGCCTCATCTTCGGGGCGGGCTTCGCCATCGGCCAGTACTGCCCGGGCACGGCGGTGGTGGCCTGCTCGACGGGCCGCCTCGACGCCATGACGTACTTCGTGGGCTTCTTCGTGGGCGTGCTGGCCTTCGCCTTCGCCTTCCCCCTGTTCGCCGGCTTCTACGAGTCGACCAACCTGGGGCGCGTGACGGTGCCCGAAGGCCTGGGCATCCCCCTGGGCGTGGTGGTGGTGCTGGTGGTGGTGATGGCGCTGGGCGCCTTCGCGCTGACGGAAGTGTTGGACAGGAAGTTCGGCAACAAGACCTGAAGGAGCCGCCCATGCTGACGCGCAACCGCATCCTCTTCGCCGTGGTGGTGCTGGCCGCGGGCCTGGCCGTCGCGGCGCTGTCGGCGAAGGGCCCTCCGCCGCGCAAGCTGACCCACGCGGTGGACGCGAAGAGCCACGGGCAGGTGAAGCCCACGCAGCTGGCCTCGTGGCTCATCGAGGGCCGGCGCGACTTCACCGTCATCGACCTGCGGGCGCCCGACGACTTCGGCCGGGGCCACGTGCGCGGCGCCGTCAACTGCGGACACTGCCACGCCAACGCCGCGGAGGGCCGCGCCGCCGTGGAGAAGGGCGACTTCGTGGACCTCTCCAAGAAGCTGGTCGTCTACACCGCGACCGGGAAGGAGCCGGTGGAGCTGCCGAAGGTGCTGGCGCAGAACCCCAACCTCCTGCTGCTGGAGGGCGGCTACCAGGCCTGGCAGGAGCAGGTGCTGGCGAAGGTGTCCTTCGAGGGGGTGACGGACCCGGAGCGCCTCAACGAGCTGGCGCGCAAGGAGGCGGTGCGGGCCTACTTCGCGGGCGAGCGCCCCAGCAGCGCACCGGCCGTGCTGCCCACCGCGCCCATCCGGCGAGACAACGCGCACAAGCCGGCCGCGGCGCGAGAGGGTTGCTGAGGCGTCACCGCGACGCCCTCGGGCCACCCCGTCCCCGACTGCCAACTGGAATCGCCAGCCGTCCGACGTACCTTCCTCGTCACCGCACCCTCGCGCGGGTCGAGAGCGCCGGGTTCTCCGCTGTCTTTGTTGGCTCGTCGCTCAGCAGCAGGAGCGTGGCCTCCAGGGCGCGCGCCACCACGCAAGACTCGTCTTGCACGTCTCGCCGACGGAATGCGCAGGCGGCTGCGCAACGGCGGCCTCTGCTCGCGGACTTGGCGCTCGCATGGCCCTTGCACGACGTTCGGCTCCATGTGCGGCATGGGGAACTTCCCGATCTTCCTCCCCGTCATCGACGCCCCCACGTACGAGCAGGTGGAGAGCACCGCGCGCGAGTTCTCCTGGACCCTCGCCGTGGCGTGGGGGCTGGGAATCCTCGCGGTGCTGGCTGTGCTTGGCGCCGTCGGCTTCGTCGCCATGAGCCTGAGGGACAGGTGGCGTGGACAGAGGAAGCTCCGGCGGATCCCGCTCGATCCCCTGCGTCATGCCGCAGCGTATCGGATCCTCACCTCGCCCGTGGCGTGGCGCGGCTGCGAAGGCCGGGACCTGCGGGCGCGAGGCCGGGCCGCGCTCACCCGCGTCTTCGGGCCGGGCTTCTGGCGTACGCTCCTCACCGAGCGGGCCGTGCGAGGGCTGGCCGTCATCGGAGTGTCGGCGGAGAAACTCGGCGCGTGGGTGGCGGTGTACCTGGACAGCGCCGTCCGTAAGCCGCGCGCCGGTGCGCCTCGAGGAGGAGGGAAGCACGGCCAGGCGCCCATCGCCGAGGGCGTGGAGGGGTGGCTGGAGGCGTGACTTCAGGACGTTGGGCACACGGGTGACGCGACGGTGGTGCCGGACGGCAGGCGATGGCGTTTCCCTGCCGGCTGTCAGGAAGCGCAAGGAGGGCGTACTTCCGACTTTGCGCTTCCACCCGTCGGCGAGCACGATGCGCGGCCGTGAACCGCGCCGCCCTCGTCATCCTGGCTCTCTTCGTCGTCGGCGTGCTGACCGCCGGCGTCTTCGCCGTCCGCACCGCCGTCAACGCCCTCGGCGAGGCCGCCCGCGACTCCACTTCCAGCGCGCCACCCGTGGACGAGGAGCCCACCGCCTCCGTCGCGCCCGCGACTTCCCCCAGCGCGGCGCCCGCGGTGACGCCCGAAGCCGAGCCTGCCCCCGAGGCCGCCGTCCCCGAAGCCGAGCCCGCTCCGGAGGCTGCGCCCGCCCCTGAAGCCGAGCCCGCCGAGTGGGAACCTCCCGCCTTCGCTTCCGCCGAGTTCGCCGTCTTCCATGACGAGAAGCGCAAGGGCGACGCCTGGCGCACCCTGCAGAAGGTCGCCCGCCGCCTCGGCATCGCCGTCTACCGGGGCGAGGCCCCCGACTCCGCGAAGCTGCCGTGGGTCGAGCTGCGAGACCTCCCCGTCGCTGACTATGCGGTGGTGGGCGGAGACACCCTCGAGAGCGGCCGCGGCCTGTCGGACGTGCAGAAGAAGCGCCTGCCTTCCACCGAGCGCGTCACCGTGCTGGACGCCTTCATGCCGGCGGGCGACGACTCGCTCTTCACCGTGTCGAAGCTGGTGGCCAACTACGCCGAGGCCACCGGCGGCGTGCTGTGGGACGAAGAGGCCCACGAGTACCTGTCCCTCGAGGCCTGGAAGATTCGCCGCGTCGAGTCGTGGGAGGACAAGCTGCCCTTCGCCGCCATGCACTTCACCGTCCTCTACGAGGCCACAGACGACGGCCTCACGATGGAGACGAGCGGCCTGCGCCACTTCGGCGTGCCCGAGCTGCGCCTCGCCGGAGTCCCCCGTGCCTCGCTCGACTCCGGAGGCGCGCTGGTGAACGTCGTGGGCCAGACGCTGGTGGAGAAGGGCCACCGCACGCCCGGGCCGTTGCTCGTCGACCTCACCGCCCTGCGGCACCAGCGCTTCCGGGAAAGCCAGGAGGAGAAGTGCTTCGAGAACGCGACGAAGAAGCTGGCGCTGTCGTTGACTCCCGTCACCGGCGCGAAGCGACCGACCCTCGACATCGTCTTCCCCGGCAGCGGTGGCGCGAGTGAGCGCGTGGAGGCGGCCATCTCGGCCCTCTTCGGCGCCCGGGACCGGGTGGACACCGTCGAGCACGACGCCGAGCTGGTGGCCCTGTCGAAGAAGCAGATGCGGGAGTTCCGCCGCACCATCCGTCCCCGCTTCTTGAAGGGCCTCAAGCCCGGCGAGGTGCTGCTGGTGAAAGCCCCTTTCGCCACCGCGTCCGGCGGCACCGAGTGGATGTGGGTGGAGGTGCTGCGCATTCACCCGGGCGGGAAAATCGACGGCCTCCTCGCCAACGAGCCCGACGACGTGCCGTCGCTCAAAAGCGGCGCGAAGGTGACGGTGGACGAGGCGAAGCTGTTCGACTGGACCTTCGAGGAGGCGGACGGCGGCAGGCGCGGCAACGAGACGGGGAAGGTGATGCAGCAGCGCCTCGACGCGGAGTGAATTCCGCCTCCGCATGAGTCCTGTCACGCCGCGCTGTGCGCTGCACCCGACGCGGGAGGCGCTGGAGACGTGTCAGCGCTGCGGCAACTTCCTGTGCGCCGCGTGCATGTCCGCCGACGAGGGACGCATCGTGTGCAGCGCGTGCGTGGGCCGTTCCGTGAAGCCGGAAGCGGGCCGTCGCGCCTCGCCGCGCCCATGCTGTCCGGGCTGGCGGTGGTGTCGACGGTGGGCACCGCGCTCGCCGGCGTCCCGTTGGGCTGCTGCACGTTGCCCCTCTCGCTGGTGGGGTCGGCATCGGGCTGGCCGAATTGCGCGCGATTCGCCTCGAGCACTCGTCCCCCCGGAGCCGGCGTCCTCCGCTGCTGGGCGTCGCCCGCGGCCTGGGAGCCATCGCGGCGGCGGTGGCGCTGTCCATTCACTTCGGGCCTCGGGACCTGTGATGTCCGCTCGAGAAGCCGCGGCCGTCCGCGTCGACGGCAAATCGAGTGCTGCACCAGCCACCTGACAGGTGGTTCCTGCAGCAGTCGACTGCGAGGCCCTCGCCCGATCCGCCGCCCGCGAGGCTCCCGAGGCGCAGGCGCGCCCAATCGAGTGCTGCACCAGCCACGTTGGGGGTGGCTCCTGCAGCAGTCGATTTCGCGCGGGGGCCAGGCGCTCGTTCCGCGACCGCCGCGTGGCGGTGAGGAGCTGGCTTACGCGAACAGCTTGAGCCCCGCCTCGCGCAGCACCCGCACCACGCGCTGCATCGGCAGCCCCTGAATCGCCGTGCGGTCGCCCTCGATGCGCGCGAAGAGCGCCTGCCCCCGGCCCTCCACCCGGTAGCCGCCCGCGCAGCCCTTCCACTCGCCGGTGGCGACGTAGCCCGCGACGTCGTCATCCGTCAGCGGCACCACCGAGAGGCGCGCCGCGTCCACCTCGTTCACCAGGAAGGCCGGCCCCACCACGCACAGCGCCGTGTAGATGTCGTGCGTCTTCCCCGACAGCGCGCGCAGTTGCTTGCCCGCGGCGTACTCGTCCGGAGGCTTGCCCAGCGTCTTGCCTTCCAGCGAGACGAGTTGATCCGCCCCGATGACGAGCGCGCCCGGGTTCTTCGCCAGCACCGCCCGCGCCTTCCGTTCCGCCAAAAGCGCCACCGCGTGCACCGCCGGCGTCCCTTCGGGCACGTCCTCGTCCACCTCTGGCGACACGGCCCGGTAGGGCAGCCCCAACCCGTCCATCAGCGCCCGGCGCGCAGGCGACGTCGAGGCCAGCAGCAGCTCGGTGTACAGCCCGGCCAGAAAGGGGTGCACGGCCGCGGCAGCATACCCTCCGCTTGTCACACGGAGGCGTCATTCGGCCCCGCCACCACCGGGTTTCTCGTCCGGAATGCACTAGCCTTTTACGTTGCCTCTCGGAATCCGGAGAGGGTGAGTGCCGACCATTCCGTACCTTTCTTGATCGGAGCGCTGCCGTGACCATCCGACTCCCTCCTGGCCGTCCCGTCGTCCCGCCCGTCACGCCCACGCCGACGCCCGCCCCCAGCGCGGCGGTGGTGAAGCAGGCGGAGAAGCTGCTCAAGAAGGCCGGCTTCCACCCCGGGAAGGTGGACGGCCGCATGTCGCCGGCCCTCACGCAGGCGCTCAAGGACTTCCAGAAGGCGTACGGGATGAGCCAGACGGGCCTGCCGGACGCGCGGACGATGGGGCGGCTCAAGGACGTGGGCCACCGCATCGACGTGCACGCGAAGAAGAAGGACGGCTACGTCTCGGTGGGCCAGAAGTCGGGCGCCATCAAGGACATCGAGAAGCGCCTCAAGGAGCTCGGCTACGACCCGGGCGCCATCGACGGGGTGTACAGCCGCGAGACGGCCGAGGCGGTGAAGAAGTTCCGCGCGGACCAGAAGGAGCTCAAGGACGGCATCGGGGCGCTGGGCAAGGCGTCGCGGAAGATTCTGAAGAAGGAGGTGGAGGGCCTCCACCACGCGCCCGAGCGCCGACGCCTCGCGCCGACGAAGAAGCAGCGCCGGCTGGACGCGAAGACGAACGAGGCGGTGCGCCACCGCAACCAGGACGGCACGCTGGGCCTCGGCGTGGGGGCGAAGGGCGAGGCGGTGCACAACATTCAGAAGCACCTCACGGCGGCGGGCTTCCGTCCCAAGCACTGGGGCGGGAAGTTCGACGAGCGCACGGGCGCGGCGGTGAAGGCCTTCCAGAAGCACAGCAAGCTGCCCGTCACGGGCGTGGTGGACCCGAAGACGTGGAAGGCGCTCAAGAAGAGCTACATCCTCTCGAAGAGTCCCACGGGCCCGGCGCAGGCGCTGTTCGAGCGCAGCGGGGCGGTGAAGCGCACCGAGAAGCTGCTGAAGGCCGCCGGCTTCAACCCGGGCCGCGTCGACGGCTTCTTCGACAAGAAGACGCAGGCGGCGGTGAAGGCCTTCCAGAAGAAGCACAAGCTCGCGCGCGACGGCGACATCGGCACGAAGGACCTCGCGAAGCTGAAGAAGGCGGCGAAGGGTGACTACCGCAGCAAGGTGCTGGACATCGCGCGGAAGTACCTCGGCTTCCACGAGAGGGGCGTCAACGGCAACCCGTTCTCGACGTTCTTCGGGCGGGGCCCCGAGGCCTGGTGCGCGGACTTCGTCAGCTACTGCTACACGAAGGCGGGCAAGAAGCTGAACGAGCCGTGGACGCCGGCGCTTCTGGCCAAGCTGAAGGCCAACGGCACCTACACGCGCAGCCACCCGAAGCCGGGCGACATCATCATGTTCGACTGGCAGCCGGGCAGCGGGCCGTCGGCGCAGCACACCGGCCTGGTGGAGAAGGTCTTCCGCAAGAATGGCCAGCTCTGGGTGCAGACCATCGAGGGGAACACCGGCGACGCGGTGCGCCGCAAGACGTACCCCGTGTCGTCCTCCGTCATCGCCGGCTTCGGCACCATCCCGTAGGCCGCCATGACCATCCGCGCTCCGTCGGGCTCGCCAGTCCTCCTCCCGTTTCCTCCGACGACGCCGGCGCCGAGCGCGAAGGACGTCCGCGAAGCCGAGAAGCTGCTCAAGAAGGCGGGCTTCCACCCCGGCGCCGTCGACGGGAAGCCGTCTCCCGCCTTCGAGAGGGCGCTGGCGGAGTTCCAGGGCGCGTGGGGCCTGCCGGCGACTGGGCAGTTGGATGGGCGCACGCTGGGGCGTCTGCGCGGCACGGGGCAGCGCATCGACGCGCACGCGAAGAAGAAGGACGGGCACCTCTCCATCGGGCAGAAGTCGAAGGGCATCGCCACGGTCGAGAAACGGCTGCGGGCGCTGGGCTACCGGCCGGGGAGGGCTGACGGCGTCTACAGCCGCGAGACGGCGGAGGCGGTGAAGCGCTTCCGGGCGGACCAGAAGGACTTGAAGAACGGCTCGGGCAGCCTCTCGCGCGCGGGGCGCCAGGTGCTGGAGCGCGAGGTGAAGGCGCTCAACCACCACGCGTACCGGGGCCGGCGGAAGCTGACGCAAGCGCAGCGGCGGCTGGACGACGCGACGGCGAAGGCGGCCTCCCTGCGCCACGGCGATGGGACGGTGGGCCTGGGCGTGGGCAGCCGGGGTGCGGCGGTGAAGAACGTGCAGCGGCACCTGGTGGCGGCGGGCTTCTCGCCGAAGTCGACGGCGGGGACGTTCGACGAGCGCACGGAAGGCGCCTTGAAGGCGTTTCAGCGGCACAGCCACCTCGAGGCGAGCGGGCGGGTGGACGCGAAGACGTGGAAGGCGCTCAAGAAGTCCTTCATCCTGGCGAGGGATGGCGCGTCGCCGCCGCAGGCGCTGTGGGAGAAGAGCGCCGCGGTGAAGAAGTCCGAGAAGCTGCTCAAGCAGCTCGGCTTCAACCCCGGTCGGGTGGACGGGCTGTTCGACAAGCGGACGCGCAAGGCGGTGCAGGCCTTCGAACGGCAGCAGGGCCTCAAGCGCAATGGGGAAGTCGAGGCCAGCCAGCTGAAGAAGATGAAGCAGCTGACGAAGGGCGTCAGCTTGAGCCAACTGCACCGCATCATGCCGGCGCTGCCGATGTCGAAGGCGCGGGCGTACCTGCCGTTGCTCAACCGAGCGATGGCGGAGGCGCACATCAACACGAAGCAGCGCAAGGCGATGTTCCTGGCGCAGTTGGCGCACGAGTCGGTGCAGCTCAAGTACTTCGAGGAGATTGCGTCGGGGGCGGCGTACGAGGGGCGCACGGACCTCGGCAACGTGCGGCCGGGCGACGGGGTGCGGTACAAGGGGCGCGGGCCGATTCAGCTCACCGGGCGGGCCAACTACCGTGCGGCCGGGCGCGCGCTGGGGCTGCCGCTGGAGGCGAAGCCGAAGTTGGCGGCGCGGCCGTCGGTGGGCTTCCGCACGGCGGGCTGGTTCTGGACGAGTCGTGGCCTCAACCACTACGCGGACCAGGGCAACTTCCGGGAAGTCACGCGGCGCATCAACGGCGGGTACAACGGGCTGGACAGCCGGTTGGCGTATTACCGGCGCGCGCTGCGCGTGTTGTGAGGGGGCCCTCAGGCGGCGGGCGGCCTGCGGTGGGTTTGTCCTCGGGCGGACGGCCTGCGGTGAGTTGGTTGTCCTTCGGCGGACGGCTGCGTTGGGTTGGTTGT
>JBFMHF010000212.1:0-8978 GCA_040752975.1 Myxococcota bacterium | reverse complement strand
GGCCCTCGAGTCCGCCGAGGCACGCGCGAGCGAAGCGGAGGCGCAGCTCCAGACGGCCACCCAACGGGCCGCGCAGGCCGAGACACAGGCCAGGCAGGCCAGCTCGTCGGCCCAGTCCTCCACGGCCGAGCTCAGGGAGATGCTCAACGCCACCGAGATCCGCGCCGTGCAGTCCGAGGGCAAGGTGAAGGACCTCGGCGAGAAGCTCAAGGCGCTGGAGAAGAAGGCCGCCCAGGCGGAGGCGCGCGCCGCGCAGGCGGAGGCCCGGGCGAAGGACGCGCTCACCCGCGCGGGCTCCAGCAGCGGGGCGGAAGCCAGGGCGAAGGCGGCCGAGGCGAAGGTGGCCGAGCTCGAGGCGAAGGTGAAGTCCCTGCGCAGCCTGCAGGACGACCTGAAGCAGATGCAGGCCCAGGAGATTCAGCTCAAGGCGAAGCTGGCCGAGCTGCAGAGCCGCAACGTCGAGACGACGCAGGAAGTGCCCGCCATGGGCGCCGCCGCCAGCCTCGAGCTGGAAAAGCTGCGGGCCGACAACGCCGCGATGAAGAAGAAGCTGGTGGCCGCGGAGTCGGCCATCGAAGCCGCTGCGTCGCTCAAGTCCAAGGTGGCCCGCCTGGAGGCGCAGCTCAAGGGCAAGAAGTAGCGCGATGTCTCTTCCCAGCGCCCCGGTGGATCCCCGCACCGGCCTCGAGGCCGCGCGCTTCGGCGTCTACGTGCACTTCCCGTACTGCCTCTCGAAGTGCCCGTACTGCGACTTCGCTTCCACCGCGGCGAAGGTGGTGCCCGAGGCCCGGTACACCGACGCGTTGCTCTCCGAGCTGGCGCGCCGCGTGGCGGAACACGATCTGCGCGGGCGCCCCGTCCACTCCATCTTCATCGGCGGAGGTACGCCGTCCCTGTGGCAGCCGGCGCACGTCGGCCGGGTGCTGGACGCGCTGGCCCGGGCGCTGAAGGTGGAGCGCGGCGCGGAGGTGACGTTGGAGGCCAACCCGGGGGCCGCCGACGCCGAGCGCTTCGCGGGCTACCGGGGGGCCGGCGTCACCCGCCTGTCGATGGGCGTGCAGAGCTTCGAGGCCTCCACGTTGAACGCCCTGGGCCGCGCGCACGATGGAGCCACCGCGAAGCGCGCCTTCGACGCGGCGCGGGCGGCGGGCTTCGACAACCTGTCGATGGACTTCATCTACGGCGTGCAGGGCCAGACGGTGGCGCAGGTGGAGGCGGACGCACGGGCGGCGGTGGCGCTGGGGCCGGAGCACCTGTCGGCCTACGCGCTGACGCTGGACCAGGCCTCGCTGGCCGAGGAGGTGCCGCTGGCGAAGCAGCTGGCGCGCGGCGAGGTGCGGCTGCCCGACGACGAGACGGTGGTGGCGATGCAGCGGGTGGTGCGCGACGTGTACGCCGCCGCGGGCCTGCGGCGCTACGAAGTGTCCAACTACGCGCGTGCCGGGATGCACTCGCGGCACAACGCGCTGTACTGGACGGGCGGCGAGTACCTGGCCCTGGGCGTGGGCGCGACGGGCTTCCTCACCCTCCCTCCCCGGGCCGCCTTCCGCTACGCGAATCACCGCAGCGCCGAGCGCTACCTCGTCGACGTCGAAGCCGGGAGGCTCCCCGAGGCCTCGCGTGAGCCGCTGTCGGACGTCGAGCGCTTCGAGGAGCGGGTGGCGATGGGCCTGCGGCTCTCCACCGGCCTGGCGCTCGAGGCCGTGTGCGCGGACTTCGGGCAGGACTACGCGTCGCGCCGGGCGGTGGCGCAGCACCTCGTCGACGGCGGGCTGGCGGCCTGGCTGGGCGGGAGGCTCGCCCTCACCGACGCAGGCTTCGACGTGCACTCCGCCATCGCGGCGCGGTTGATGTGAAGCGCGAGGGCCCGACGCCCAGTGTGGGGCGTGGAGGCCGGCCGCGCCGCCCACGTTCCCACGCTCGCTGTGGTGGCGCCGCGGCGGGCCCAGAAGTCCCCTTCGGCGTTGCGCCTCGCGCCGCTCCGGTCAGTCGGCCCCGGAGGCGGGACGTGCAACCGTCGTCGTCAGGCCGCGGGCCACCCGGGAAGGGCCCGGAGAAATCCCCCGGAGGAGTTGGCACGCCGGCCGGGTTTTCCGTTTCTGCGCGCAGAGGTGCGAGCGAAGACCGTTGACGTGGCCCGGCCGGACTGCGCTCCCAGGGCCGCCGACGGGCGCTTGTCGGGAGGGGCGAGATCACTCGGGGTGTCACCGGCGGGTGACGGCGCGACTGGAGCACCGCCGCTCCGCTTCCCGCGTCGGTCGCCGAGGGGCTTCATCCAGCCCGCGCGGGCCACCTCGACGCGCGTGTCACGACTCGTTGCAGACGCTGGGCCATTTTCACGGGCATGACCGGCGCTGGACACGCAGCCCGAGGCCCACCGTCGCCAGCGTCAGCAGCGCCAGCCCTTCAGGGCCGCCACCCCCGCGCAGCCAGCCGGGGGCGTCCTCCAGGAGGAAGAGCGTCGCGGCCACCAGCAGTCCGAGCCCCAGGAGGTGCCCCGCGGCGCGCAGCCGGCCATCTCTCCGGCGTCCGGCGCGGGCCGCGTCGTCGAACGCCGTCCGCAGGGCGTCGCGGCGCGCGGCCAGCAGGACGCGCTCGTCTTCGAGTTGGTGCACGCGCCCGAGGAGCGCGCGGCGTTCCTCCTCGAGACGGCGACGCGGGTGCTCCGGTGGGGCAGGGCGGCGCAGGGCCTCACGCAGCGCTGCGACTTCCGCTTCCAGCACCCGCACCTCGCCGCTGGTGGTGAGGGCGTCCCACGGCGCGCGCGCTGGCGGGTGTCGCTCGCCCAGCTTCATCGACGTGTCCTCCGAATTCCCGAGGCCATCGCCACCAGCGGCGCCCCCGTGAAGGCGACCGCCAGCGCCGGCGGAAACGCCGCCTGCACGCAGATGAGCCAGCCGCCGGCCAGCCAGGAGAGCAGCAGCAGCCCTGCCGTCAGCACCTCGCCCACGCCGCCGGCGAAGCGGACGGCCCGCATCGCGGCCCCTTCCTGGCGGCGCACGCCCCGCTCCAGCGAAGCCACCTCGTCTTCGAGCCGGGCCTTCGCCGACTCCAGCATGCGCGCGCGCCCCTGGAGCGCTTCCACCGGCGCCGAGAGGCGACGGCGCGAGGCCGACTCCCGCGCCTCGAGCGCCACCCTCAAGGCCGCGCGCTCCTGCTGCAACCGCACCGCCCGCGCCTGTGTCCGTCCGTCCACGAAGGGAGCCATGCACCACTCTCAGTGCAGCGGGCGTACCAGCGGGGCTTGAGGTAGTTTGCACGCAGCAGCTCCTCGTGGGGTCAGTCTTCTCCACGGGGCAACCACCATGTCCGGCTACTTCCAGTGGATCATCCTCACCGCCCTCACCGGCAGCCCGCTGGGCTCGGCCGCCTTCCTCCTCTTCTTCTGGCTGGTGGTGGACCGCTTCACCCTCGGCATCCTGCCGGATCCGGTGCGCTGGTTGATGCGCCGCCGGCGGGAAGGGCAGCTCCGCCGCACGCTGCTGGGCAACCCCAACGATGGCCGCGCCCGCCTCGAGCTGGCCGGCCTGTTGCTGGACCGGAGGGCGTGCCGCAAGGCCGTCGAGGTGCTGCGCCCCAACCTGGAGAACGGCGACGACGACGTGCAGACCGTCTTCACCATGGGCGCCGCGTGCGTGGGGGCGGGCTTCTTCGAGCAGGGTGAGAAGCTGCTGGCCCACGCGCGGGAGCTCGACCCCGACTTCCGCCTCGGGGAAATCGACCTCGTGCTGGGCCAGGGGAGGCTGGCGAAGGGCGACTTCCAGGGCGCGAAGGAGGCGCTGGAGGAGCTCGTGAAGCACCGGCGGGGCACCATCCAGGGGCGGGTGCTGCTGGCGCGCGCGTTGGCGGGCGGCGGCGACGACGCCGGCGCGGCGTTGATGCGGGACGAGGCCTGGCGCGAGTACGTGTCGGCGCCCGGCTTCCAGCGGCGCAAGGAGCGGCTGTGGGCGTGGCGTGCGCGCCCCTCGCGGCCCGCGACGTACGCGCTGGTGCTGGTGCTGGTGCTCTTCTTCCTCGGCGCCGTCGTCGCGCCCAGGGCCACCGCCTGGGCCGCGGAGATGAAGCGCGCTCAGGGCGGGCAGTACTACGACCCGACTCTGACGGGTGGGTACGACCAGGACTACGACGAGTAGCCTTGACGCGGGCGGGGCGGGGGCCACGATGGGTGCGTGCTCGAGCTCGTCGACGTCTGGCTGCGCGCCGTGGGCCCGGTGGGCTACCCGGTGCTCGCGGTGGCGGCGCTCGTCGAGTACGTCTTCCCTCCATTCCCGGGAGACACGGTGGCGCTGCTGGGCGGCGCCTACGCGGCGGCTGGGGAGCGCCCGCTGGTGCTGGTGATGCTGGCCCTCACCGTGGGCAGCCTCCTCGGCATCACCATGACGTGGCGGGCAGGCCTGGCGCTGGGCGTACGGCTCTCCACCTTTCCACCCGAGCGGCGCGTGCTGGGCGTACCGGCGGCGCGCCTCCAGGCGGCGCAGGGGTTGATGCGGAGTCGGGGCAGCTGGCTCCTGGTGGTCAACCGCTTCCTCCCCAGCTTCCGCGCGGTCGTCTTCCTCGCCGCGGGGGCGTCGGGCGTCCCCCTGTCGCGCGCGCTGGTGTTGGGAGGCATCTCCGCGCTGGCGTGGAACGCGCTCCTCGTGTCCGTGGGGGTGGCCATCGGGGAGAACGCCCAGCGCATCGACGCCTTCGTCTCCACCTGGCGGCAGGCGGCCTACACGGCCCTGGGCGTGGTGCTGGTGGGCGTCTTGCTGCGCTTCCTCTGGCGGCGCCGCCGGACGCGCTGAAGACGGCTTTCCCAAAGCGGGCGCCTTGGGGCACAGTCGCCCGCCATGACGTTTCGTGCCTGGCGGCGGTGCGCCGTGGTGTTGCAGCTGGCGCTGACCGCGGCGCTCCTCTCTTGCCGGGGCTGCGGCACCGACGTCGACCCGCTGGACGCCGACTTCCGCGTCGATCCCTCCACCCAGTCGCTCGAGTTCGGCCGCGTGCTGGAAGGCCAGCAGGTGACGAAGACGGTGCTGCTCTTCGCCGAGACGCGGGCGGCCCTCACCGTGACGGCGTCCGTCGGCCGGCCCTTCTCGGCGCCGATGACGGTGGACATTCCCGGTGGCGGCATGGCCGAGGTGCCCGTCACCTTCACCGCCGGAAACGGAGAGGCCACCGGGACGCTGGTGCTGTCCGCGCCGTCGCGCACCGTCGAGGTCTCGCTCCACGGCATCGGCGTGCGGCCCCCGGTGTGCACGCCGTCGGCGCCCTGCCGCGAGTCGACGTACGACCTCGTGTTGGATCAATGCGTGGAGACGATCTCCCCGGACGACACCGCGTGCGATCCAGGGAACATCTGCCTCGAGCAGGGGCGCTGCCGCGCCGGCATGTGCCTCGGCGTGCCGCGCACCTGTGACGACAACAACGCCTGCACCAACGATGGCTGCTCGATGACGTCGGGCTGCGTCAACTCACCGCGCACCTGCCCCGCGCCCGCCGACCCCTGCAAGGTGGCCGCGTGCGATCCCCTGTCGGGGTGTGGTGAAGCCAACGCGCTCGACGGCACCGTCTGTGGCGACGTGGACTGCGTGTCCGGGCACTTCTGCCTCGCCGGCGGCTGCGTGACGCTGCCGACGCCCGACGGCTTCTTGTGCGGAGCCGCCATCGCCTGCATCCCCGAGGCACGCTGCCGGAACCAGGTCTGCACGCGACCCGACGCCGGCCAGTGGCTGCCCCGGTGGTCCGCGCGCGTGCCGGGCCAGCCGTCCACCGAGGCACCCAGCCTGCTGGCCAGCGCGGGCAACGTCTTCTTCTCGACGTGTGGCGTCCCCAGGCCGGTGCTGGACGGCGGCGCGGACGGCGGAAGCGACGGCGGCGACGACGCAGGCCTGGACGGTGGCGGCGCCGACGGTGGAGAAGACGCAGGCCTCCTCGATGGGGGCTTTGAGGACGGCGGCCTCGACGCGGGCCCCGGGGACGATGGCGGTGTCTGCGCGCTGGCCTCGTGGACTTCCTCGGGCTTCGACCGCTTCGTAACGCCCTACGAGACGGACGGAGCGCGCCGCCTCCTCAACCTCTCTCCCCGCGGCGCGCTGCTGGCGCGCGACGGAGGCCTGGAGCTGCGCTCCCTCGCTGACGGGACGCTCAAGGACGCGGTGGATGCGGTGCCCGTGCCCGGTGGGGTGGCCGTCTCCCCCGACGCCGGCCTCGTGCTGTGGCTCGCCGACGGCACTGTCGCCCACTGGGGCGACGCGGGCCTGGTGCCCGTGCTGGCGCTGGGCGGCGCTGGAGTGCTGGCGCTCGACACCGCGGGCGCCCTGTACACCTGGGAGCCCGACGCGGGCGTCCTCTCGCGGGTGACGGACGAGGGCGACGGTGGGCTGGCGTTGACGGCCGTGCGGGTGGACGCGGGCCTCTCCTCGGTGGTGGTCGCCAGCGACCACGTGGTGGTGGGCGGACGGCAGCAGGTGCGGTGGCTGTCGGACGGGGGCACGGACTTCGTCGATCTCTCCTGGTTCTCGGACGCGGGCGTGCTGCTCGAGGCCGAACCGCGCGGCGTGCTGGCGTCGACGGACAGCGTGGTCATCTTCGCCCGCCAGTGCGTCTCGCCGCTGATGAGCTGCCTGCGCGTCGACCAGGAGCTGTGGGCGCGCGTGACGGATCTCCGCACCGGCGCGGTGCGCTGGCAGGCGAAGGTGCTGCCCGCCGGCATCGAGTCCCGGCTGGAAGAGGCCGCGCTGGTGAACTTCATGCCCGGCACGGTGGCCACGCTGGTGAAGGCCGACTTCTCCGGCCTCGACGCCGGCTACGGGTTGGGCGCGTACCTGCAGGTCTTCGCGGAAGGGCGGCGCGCGGTGTTGTGTCCCCTCCCGGTGGAGTCCTCCGACGTGCGGGGCGCCCTCTTCGCGGCGGGCAGCCTCTTCGTCCTCTCCAACGAGGGCGACTCGGGCGTGGTGGTGCTGGAGGCCTACGAGCTCAAGGGGCTGCCGCTCAGCTACAGCGGTTGGCCCCAGGCCGACGGCGTAGAGGGCATGCGCCGCGCGCTGCCGTGACTCATGGCTGGGCTCAGTCCCCAGCGGCGCTCACCCGCGGCGCACGTCTGCCCGGTGGGCGCTGATGTTGCCGCAGCCGTCACCCGCGGGCCGCAGCCCGTGTTCTGCTGGGCGCAGGCGTCGCGCATCGTCCACGCCGGCCAGCCTCCGCGTCGCCGCGCGGCAGCGGACACGCCAGCCCCTGCGACATTCGTGTCGCGCGGGGGCCGACGCAGCCCCGTGCCGTCTCCGAGAGGCCCGGGCGGGGCCGCTCACTGGTAGCAGCGGTCAGCCGAGTTGGTCGTCAGGTGCGGGCTGAACTTCACGTTGTCCGGGAAGATGCAGCGGCCCAGCGACGTGGTGATGTGGATGCGCAGCGCGCCGGCCGCGCCGCCGCCGCCGCCACCGGCCGACTCCCAGAAGTTGGAGTTGCCGTCATCGTACTGCCAGCCATTCTGCCCGTTGCCCGGCTGGGAGTAGCGCGCGCCGCCGTTGCCGCCGTTGCCGCCGTTGCCCGACGCGCCGCTTCCGCCCGCCGCGCCCAGCAGGCCGTAGACCTTGTCGCCATCGAAGCCGTTGGCGCCCGGGAAGTTGGCCCAGCCGGAGCCCTCGCCGCCGCCGCCGCCGTTCGCCAGCAGGCGCGACTGATCCGCGAAGACGAAGGCGGACTCGAGGATGATGGTGCCCCCTGAGCCACCGCCGCCTCCTCCCTGCGGGCTGTAGGTGCCCGAGGTGCGGTTGCCGCCCAGGCCTCCTGAGCCGTTGGCGATGATGGCGCCCGTCGGGCCGACGCCGAGGCCGTAGCCCGCCGTCAGCTGGATCGCCCCTCCGCCCGCTCCGCCGAGGCCGCCGCCGTTGCCGCCGCGGCCCCCGGGGCAGCCGCCCTTGAGCTCCTCGGCGCCGCGCGAGAGCACCGTGCCCGCGGTGCCGCCCCCGCCGCCGAGGAAGGTGCTGCCGCCTCCGCCCATGCCGCCGGCCGACTGGGAGCCTCCCGCGCCGCCCCCGCCCGCCGCCGAGTTGGTGCCGAGGCTGCCGTCACCCCCCGCCGACGTGCCGCAGCCGCGGTGCCCGCCGGGGCCCGGAGTCTGGCCGACCGCGGAGACGTCGATGACGCCGTGGATCTCGATCGTCTCGCTCGCGGCGATGATGAGCGGGTTGCTGCCCACCACCTGGAGGACGGAGCCCGCCGCCAGCGTGAAGTTCCGCGAGGCGATCACCACCGCCGGGCCCGTGCTGGTCATCACCGTCGTGGCCGTGGGGTTGAGCGAGCCCCAGTTGCCCTGCAGCGCCCCGGTGTTGGTGTTGACGGTGACGGTTCCGCCGCCGGGCGTGTACACGTCGCCCGGCGTCAGGCCGATCTGTCCGGGATCGAAGTTGGAGGGGGTGAAGGAGAACTGGCCGCTCCCCGGCAGGGTGCCGCAGGTCGCGTCCGGCAGACAGCCCATGCCCGACGAGCCGCACGGGCTGCCCACCAGCACCGGGTACACACACTGCTCGTTGACGCAGTAGGCGTTGCCCTGGCAGCTGTTGGTGGGGGCCGGGCAGGTGGTCCTGCGCGCGGGCGTGCACGTGGCGCCGCTGCAGCGCTCGCCGCCGGTGCAGGGATCTCCGTCCTGGCACGTCTGCCCCGTGCAAGACGCCTCGTTGCAGTCCGCGCGGCCGTTGCCGTCGTTGTCGATGCCGTCGTTGCAGACGATCTCCGAGCACTGCGACGGCAGGCACGGCCCGCCCGCGACGCCGCCATCGGGCAGGATGACGAGCCCACCGTCAGGACCCGCGATGCCGATGACGCCTCCGTCGGGACCCAGCACGACGCCGCCGCCAGAGCCGCCGGTGCCCGTACCGCCGCCGGTGCCCGTGCCGCCGCCGGTGCCCGTGCCACCGCCAGTGCCCGTGCCACCGCCAGTGCCCGTGCCACCGCCGGTGCCCGTGCCTCCGCCGGTGCCGGTGCCACCGCCGGTGCCC
>JBFMHF010000211.1:0-9012 GCA_040752975.1 Myxococcota bacterium | reverse complement strand
GACGCGCGCGCGCGTGCCCGTGGCTGGTCCCGTCGCTCGCCCGACTGGCTGACACGCGAGCCGGTCCTCGTCGGGGCTCGCCCTCCGGGGGTGGCGCGCGCGCGCGTGCCCGTGGCTGGTCCCGTCGCTCGCCCGACTGGCTGACACGCGCGTGCCGTGGCGAGACAGCAGGTGCCTCGTCGCGGCTCGCGCGGTCCGCCGAAACGGCGCGGTGGAGGGCGACGTGCCCGAAGGGGCACTGACGCGGGCTACATCGCCGGCTTGATCACCTGCCAGCCAGCGCCCGCGCGCTTGTAGAAGACGCTCTTGTTGCCCTTGCGCACGCGCGCCACGTCCTCCACGACGCGGGCGTCGGTGGCTCCGTCCTTCTCCAGCGCGGCCTTGTCCGCGTCCGTCACGGGTTCGGTGCTGGCCTCGAGCAGCTTGCCGAGCAACGACAGGGCCTCGGCCTGCACGGGGACGGCCTTCACCGTCTCCAGCGCCTTCACCACCTCAGCGACACCGACCGTCCCCCCGAGCTGCGCCGTCCGCAGCATGGCGACCGCGCGCACCAGCGGCACATCGGACAACCGGTAGGGGTCGAGCCACGCGACGCGCTTCGCGTCCACCGGCGAGGTGGTGAGGCCTTCCAGCGACACCCACTTGAGCTCTTCCTTGGTGAGCGTCTTCCGGTCCGGGTTGATGAAGCGCAGGTCCTGCATCCTCACGTCGAGCACCAGCTGTCGCTGCGCGTCGGTCAGCTTCGCCTTGCCGTCGCCGGGCAGCACGTTGACTTCCTGGAGCTTCTGCTCCTTCGCCTCGGCGGGGCTGAAGAAGAGGGGCTCCCAGGGCGTGCCCGGCGCTTCCTGCCTGAAGTACACCAGCCACACCGGCCGCTCGTGCCTGGGCGCGGGTGGGTCGCCGCGGCCCGGCGAGAAGAGGGACAGGGCCACGCGGGCCACGCCTTCCGACTGCTTCACCGGGTGCAGCGCGGCCACCCACTTGCCGTGCTTCTCCGCCTCCGCGTGCCAGTCGGCCGGGCTCTTCGCCACCGACACCTGCACGGTGCACGGCGTGTTGAGGTAGCCGCGATCGATGCGCTTGCCCTTCGGGGACACGGTGATGGACTTCGTGAAGCCGGTGGAGTTCTGCCCGGGGTAGAGCTTCAGCGTCTCGCGGATCAACAGGTCGCCGCGTGGGGACTCGTTGGCTTCCCACACCCAGATGTCGGTGGCGTCGGCCATGTCCTCGAAGATCTTGTCCAGCATCACGCCCGTCATCGCGTCGATGGCGTCGGGATCCTCCAGCGGCTCGCCCTTCTCGCGCAGCTTCGCCTCGAGTGCGTCCAGCACCTTGTCGCGGAAGGCGCCGGGCTTCTCGGTGGTGAGTACCTTCGCCATCGCTTTGGGCGACGAGGGGACGGAGCGGAACTCCATCATCACCGACTTCGGCTTCGCCACCGCGGCGACGGACGCGAGCGAGACGCACAGCACCACGAGACGCATGGGACCTCCGGGCGCCAGAGAGCATGGCCCAACCGGCGCGCCTGTCGAGGGACAAAGTGTGTGACGCGTGCTACGGCAGCGCCGCCATGACGGAACTGCTCGACAAGGATCCTCTCCGCGCGCGGCTCAAGTCCCTCGAGGACCAGGCCGAGCTGGGGGGCGGCGCCGACCGCATCGCCAAGCAGCACAAAGACGGCAAGCTGACCGCCCGCGAGCGGATCGATCTGCTCCTGGACCCCGGCAGCTTCATGGAGCTGGACAAGTTCGTCACCCACCGGGCGACCGACTTCGGCATGGCGGACAAGAAGGTTCCGGGCGACGGCGTGGTGACGGGCTACGGCACGGTGGACGGGCGGAAGGTGTTCGTCTTCGCGCAGGACTTCACCGTCTTCGGCGGCAGCCTCTCGGGCGCCTACGCGCAGAAGATCTGCAAGGTGATGGATCTCGCCACGCGGGTGGGGGCGCCCATCATCGGCCTCAACGACTCGGGCGGCGCGCGCATCCAGGAAGGAGTGGAGTCGCTGGCCGGCTACGCGGACATCTTCCTGCGCAACACGCTCACCTCGGGCGTGGTGCCGCAGATCTCCCTCATCCTCGGGCCGTGCGCGGGCGGCGCGGTGTACTCGCCGGCCATCACCGACTTCATCGTGATGGCGAAGCACACGTCGTACATGTTCATCACCGGCCCGGACGTCATCAAGACGGTGACGCACGAGGAGGTGTCGAAGGACGCGCTGGGCGGCGCCGAGGCGCACAACCAGAAGTCGGGCGTGGCGCACTTCGCCGCCGAGAACGAGCAGGCAGCCATCGCGCTCACCCGCGAGCTGCTCTCGTACCTGCCGTCGAACAACGCGGACGATCCGCCGGCCATCCCCTGCGAGGACGACCCGGGCCGGCAGGAGCTCGCCCTCGCCACGCTGGTGCCCACCAACCCCAACAAGCCCTACGACATCCGCGAGGTGGTGAAGCTGGTGGTCGACCACAAGCACTTCTTCGAGGTGCAGGAGCACTACGCGAAGAACATCGTGGTGGGCTTCGCGCGGCTCAACGGGAAGACCGTGGGCGTGGTGGGGAACAACCCGGCGGTGCTGGCGGGGTGCCTGGACATCGACGCGTCGGTGAAGGCCGCGCGCTTCGTGCGCTTCTGCGACTGCTTCAACATTCCCCTGGTGACGTTCGTCGACGTGCCGGGCTTCCTCCCCGGCACCACGCAGGAGTGGGGCGGCATCATCAAGCACGGCGCGAAGCTGCTCTACGCGTACGCCGAGGCCACCGTGCCAAAGGTGACGGTCATCACCCGCAAGGCGTACGGCGGGGCCTACGACGTGATGGCGTCCAAGCACATCCGCGCGGACATCAACTACGCGTACCCCACCGCGGAGATCGCCGTGATGGGCCCCGACGGCGCGGTGAACATCATCTTCCGCAAGGAGCTCGAGGGTGCGAAGGACCCGGTGGCCGAGAAGGCCCGCCTGGTGGCGGAGTACCGGGAGAAGTTCGCCAACCCCTTCAAGGCGGCGGAGCTCGGCTACATCGACGAGGTCATCCGGCCGGAGCAGACGCGCCTCAAGCTGATTCGCGCGCTCGAGCTCTTGAAGGACAAGCGGCAGGAGAACCTGCCCCGCAAGCACGGGAACATCCCGCTCTAACCCCGGAGAGCAGCTGAGCACGGCACGCTCGCTGGTCCCTCGCCCGGATCTCGTCGTCGACCTCCGGGCAACGTCGTGCGCGCTCCCTGCTCTACCCCGGTGAACTCCGGGGCTCACGCGGTTCACTCCTCGGGGTAGGCCACGTCGCGCTGGTGCCGCACCCGGAGGATCCACACCGCGTCGCGCCTGGAGTGGAAGCGGTACAGCGCCACGTAGCCCGTGTTCCCCCGCGAGATGACCAGCTCGCGGAGGCCGGCTTCCGTCGGGCGTCCGATGAGCGGGTGGCGCTCCAGCACGGAGACGGCTCCGGTGATGAGGCGGGCCACCTCCAGGGAAGTCTCCGGCGCAACCTCGGTGACGAACTCCGCGAGGTGCTCGAGATCGTCCAGCGCCCGCGCTGAATAGAGAACTATCGCCAAACGCGCGCCCGGGGGCGGCGCGCCGGACGCCCCGCGGCTTTCGCTTCCAGCCAGGCGTGCACGTCAGCCATCGCGTAGCCCTCGCCCGAGGCCTCCATCTCCGCTTCAGCCGCCTTCGCGTCGTCGAGAAACGCCCGCTGGCGCTCGCGGGCCTCGGCGTGTCCCTCGATCGCCTGGACCATGAAGGCGTGGGGCGTCACTCCGTCCTTCTTCGCCAGCTTCGAGACGCGCTTGCGGAGGCGATCGCTCAACTTGAGAGAGGTGGTACCCATGGTGTCAACAAGGTAACACCTCGCCCCAACCGGCTGCCAGTCCGCGCTGG
Source organism: Myxococcota bacterium (assembly GCA_040752975.1). Lineage (GTDB taxonomy): Bacteria > Myxococcota > Myxococcia > Myxococcales > Myxococcaceae > JADLDB01. The sequence goes on along the minus strand of JBFMHF010000211.1, from coordinate 5,138 downwards.
CCACGCCCCTCCCCGTCACGCACAATCGCGCCCCGATGACGCGCCCGCGCCGGAACCTGCTCTTCATTCTCCTCTTCGTGGGCGCCGCGCTCTTCTTCGCCCCGCGCCTGCCCGACGTCGTGCTGTGGCCGGCCGCCGGGCTGGGCGCCGCGCTCATCGCCGTGTCCTTCGCCGCCGGACGGCACCTCTTCAAGGGGCGCTCGCTGATGAGCCAGGGGAAGTGGGACGACGCCGCCCTGGAACTGGCCGCCTTCGAACAGGAGCAGTCCCAGCCCGGTTGGCGCCGCCGCCTCGCCTTCCTCTTCGTCGGCACCTTCTCCTCCAACGGCCTCGCCGTCGCCCGCGCTACCCTCGGCGCCCTTCGCCTCGAGCAGGGAAGGCTGGACGAGGCCGAAAGACACCTCACACGCGCGCTCGAGGCCGACGCCGGCTATGCCGTGCCGCACGCCAACCTCGCCCTCCTCGCCGCGAGACGAGGTGACGCCGCTACCGCCGAAACACACCGCGCGCACGCCCACCGCCTGGGCTTTCGCCGCCGCTCCTTCGACGCCGCTCTGAAGGCTGCCCTCGCCAGGAAGTCGTAGCGCCGCCCCTCGTGCGCCTGCGCCGCGCCCTTCCAGGAAACCCGCGGGCCCCGGATGCCACCTCCCCGCGCGCCGAGGCCGCGCCCCGTGCCGGCTGTCCACCACGCCTGACGCCTGTCCTCGCCTTCGAGCGAGGATCCGCTTCTGCTGCCGCCTGCGCAGCGCGGGAGTAGGGTCGCCTCCGCCATGGAGCTCTTCCTCATCCGCCATGCCATCGCCGAGCCCGGAGACGACGACGACGCGCGCGCCCTCACCCCGAAGGGCCGAAAGCGCTTCCGGCAGGTGGTCGAGGCCCTCGACGCCATGGGGCTGCGCTTCGATCGCGTGCTGCACAGCCCCAAGCGCCGCGCGGTCGAGACGGCCGAGCTCCTCGCCCCCCTCACCGACGGCGAGCTCGAGGTGACCTCGCTCCTCGCCGCTCCCCCGAAGGAGAAGCTGCTCACCCAACTGCGCGGCGGCGCGCTGGCAGTCGTGGGCCATGAGCCGCACCTCTCCACGCTGCTCGCCTGGCTCACCGTGGGGGAGCCGGAGCAGGGCCGCGCTTTCCTCCTCAAGAAGGGCTCCGTGGCAGCGTTGGCGGGCGAGCCAGGACCCGGCGGCATGCAGCTCGTCGGGCTGTGGAGCCCCGGCGCCCTGCGGCGCTTGCGTGGGTGAACCGTGTTGACGCCGGACAGGTGGCTTCAGCACCTCGAGAAGCACGTCCCCATCGCGCTCGAGGGCGTCGATCCAGAAGGCATCCACCAGGTGCGCGTCGCCGGCCGCCGGCTTCGGGTGCTGATGGAGCTGGGCGGGCACCGCGCGCTGGTGGGCGACCTGCGGTGGCTGGTGCGCGCCCTCGGCCGCATGCGCGACATCGACGTGCTGACGCCGCTTCTCTCGGGCGACGGTTCGCCGACGGAAGAGGCCGGCGACGATGGCGTGGAGGCCTGGCTCGCGGGGCTGACCCAGGACGCACGCCTCGAGGCCCATGAGGTCCTCACCTCGCCGCGCCTCGAAGGGTTGATGCAGGCGCTGCGTCACCTCCCGCCCCTCGACGAGGCCCTCGCCCGCCGCACGCTGCGGACCTTCGCGGACCGCGTCCGAAAGGCCCTGGACGTGGCCATCCACGCGAAGCAGTCGCCCGAGGCGAGGGTCGACGCCATCCACGCGCTCCGCCGCGCCCTGCGCAGACTCCGCTACGCCCGCGACTGGCTGGACGAGGACTCGCGCGTCCTCAAAGACCTGCAGGATGCGCTGGGGGCCATGTGCGACCTCACCGCCCTCAGCCGGCTGCTGGCCGAGCTGGGGATCGCCGAGGGCCTCGACGTGAGCCGCGTACGCCAACGGCTCGATCGCGCGCACCGGCGGATGAGCGACGAATTGCTCCGCACTCCGGCGGTGCTGGCAGCGCTGGGGTGATCGACACGACCCGCCTTCCCCTCCGCCTGCCGCTGTGAGTAGGGTGCGCCCGCTCCAAAGGGGAAGTCGGGGAGCCCGGTCCACATGAAGTCATCCATCTTCGCGTCGTTGTCTTGCGCCCTCCTCCTCACCGCGTGCGGCGGAGGCGCCAGGAAGTGTTCGACCAGCGCCGAGTGCGATCCCGGCCAGTCCTGCCTCCAGGGAGAGTGCCGCGGCACCATCGGCCAGGGCGGCGGTACGGGCCAGGGCGGCGGTACGGGCCAGGGCGGCGGCACCGGCCAGGGCGGCGGCACGGGCCAGGGCGGCGGTACGGGCCAGGGCGGCGGCACCGGCCAGGGCGGTGGCACCGGCCAGGGCGGTGGCGGCGGAGGTGGAGGTCTCGTCGAGCCCGACGCGGGCGTCGATCCCACCTACGACGGCGGCTGCGGCCCGCCGATGCCCGGCAACCCCACCATCCGCCGGCTGTGCGCGCAGAGCACGGTGAATGAGTGCGACGGCCCCACCGACAACGCGCTTGGCGGCGCGGGCGTGCCGGGCAGCCGCCTGAATGGCGCGTCGGGCAACGGCTTCGACGACGACTGCGACGGCCAGGTGGACGAGGGCTGCGGCTGCCCCGGCAACGGCCAGACGAAGGACTGCTACCTCGTGCCAGCGACCCAGGTCGATCCCGGGACGGGGCTCCCCGTCGGCTGGTGCTCCACCAACGCCAAGGGAAGCCTGGACTGCGTCGGCAACGGAGAGTTCTCCAATTGGTCCGGCGTGTGCCGCGGCGCCCAGCCGCCCGCCGTCTCGGACACCTGCTCGTCCGGTGACTTCAACTGCGACGGCCTCGACAAGAACAACGCGCGGCAGGGCTGCAACTGCCCCAACAGCGTCAGCTGCCCCACGCAGCCCATCACCACCGCGCCCTACCCCAACCCCGCCGCCATTCCCGTGATCGACGGCTCGCAGTGGGTCGACGCCGCGCAGCTGGGCGCCACCACCAACTGGACGTGGACGGTGCTGGGCGGCGACTGCGACAACGTGCTGCCCTTCCCCACCTTCGCGCTCTACAACCAGACGAACTCCAACGCGGCCAACGCGCGCCAGGGCAGCCGCACGCCGGTGCGCCTCGATCAATCCGGCCCGACGGCGAAGTACGTGCCGGACAGCGCCGCGAAGTTGATCGCCATTCGCGCCACCAACTACGGCAACGGGGCGGCGGGCAGCCGCGTCTTCCCCGCCTTCGGCCTGTCGGGCGACTACATCGTCCAGGGCGAGTTCACCTTGAACGGGCAGCAGTACACCTGCACCCAGAAGGTCCAGGTGCGCGCGCCCGGCATCCGCGCCGAGCTGTGCTGGGACACGGTGGGCGGCACCAGCGGCACCCAGGGCAACGACATCGATCTCCACTTCGCGCGATTGCAGGGCATCAGCTGCGCCTCGCAGGGCTGGGACGAGGAGTGCATCTCCGGCGGCACGCTGCAGGACTGCTACTACCTGGACTCGTCGGGCTGCGTGTCGAACTCCTTCTCGGGGCCGGGCTGGGGCTATGCGGACTCGCCGGACTCGGCCTGCCAGGGCTGGTCGTCGAAGCGCGATCCGGCGGGCTTCCAGGGGTGCACCAACCCGCGGCTCGATCGCGACAACATTCGCTGCAACCGCAACAACGCGGATCCGACGGCGTCGGACTTCTGCGGGCCGGAGAACATCAACCTCGATCGTCCCAACAACGGCGATCGTTTCGTGGTGGGCGTCAACCACTACGGGAACAACTCCGGCACCTCCAACGCGAAGCCACACGTCAACCTGTACTGCAACGGCGAGCGCGTGCTGTCGGTGGGCTACAACCCAGCCACCGGGCAGACGAGCTTCCCGCTGCTCACCACGCCGGGCGGCGACACGACCGGCGACTTCTGGACGGTGGCCACCATCCGGGCCAACGTGGCGGGCGGCCAGTTGACGTCGTGCGACGTGACGACGATTCCCTCGCGCATGTCCGACGCCATGCGGGACGGGCCGGGCAACCCGGGCAACTCCATCTGCGTCGACCACGGCTACACCACCAAGGCTTTCGTGGAAAACGCCAGCCAGGGCGTGCCCAACGGCAGCCAGCCGATGCAGCCGACCCAGTGGTGCAAGCACTGACGCGCGTGCGAAGTGGTAGAGGAGGGCGGACATGAGCCGCCCTTCTGAAGAGCGCATGCGCGAGGTCTTCAACGTGCTCGAGCGGCACGTGGAGGACCGCTACGGCATCCCCATTCGCATCCGCGACGTCCCCAACCCCTTCACCGGGGACCTCGACGGGGCGGAGATCCACGTCGACTATGACGAGGACATCGAGTCGGCCCTCTTCATCATCGCCCACCTCTTCGGGCACACCGTGCAGTGGAACACCGACGAGAAGGCCCGGGAGATCGGTTACCGGCTGTACCCCAACCCCGACGACGCGATGCTGAAGCGCCTGTACGACTACGAGTACGAGGCGTGCCGGTACTCGATGCAGCTCTTCCACGAAGCGGGCGTCACCGACTGCGACCAATGGCTGTCGGACTACTCGGCCTGCGACTTCGCGTACCTGGTGCACTTCTACAAGACGAACGAGAAGGCGCCCTTCAAGAGCTTCTGGAAGGAAGGCAGCCCGCTGCTCGCGCCCAAGGCCATTCCCCCCTTCCACCCGACGAAGTGGGTGTCGCGGTGGGAAGGCATCGTGGTGTGAGTTCCACACCGCGCAGCCGCGCCGGTTGAGACGAACGCATGCCGGACACGGAAGTCTCCCCGTGAAAGTGTCGCGGGCCGGCCAACAGGTCGCGCGCTCCCGGCCAGGGCGCCCGAGGCGAGTGTTGGCCGGAGGACGGAGTCTGCTCGGCTTCGTCCCCACCGTCGTCAGTGCGGGGCCGCTCAAGCTCGACTGACACCGCTTGCCCGCGCCCGGCAGATTGACCCGCACACCCGGACCGCGCTACGCGCAGGGCTTCCTCGGGAGCGCACATGATCCGTCGAGTCCTTCTCTGCAGCCTCGTGACGCTGATGGCCTGCACGTGCGGCACGAACACCACCAGCAACACCGGCGGTGGCGGCGGCGCCACGGGCGGCGGCTCGGTGGGTGGCGGCTCCGGCGGCGGCGCGACGGGTGGCGGTTCCGGCGGCGGCGCAACGGGCGGCGGCTCCGGCGGC
>JBFMHF010000210.1:0-9015 GCA_040752975.1 Myxococcota bacterium | reverse complement strand
TGGTCTGCTTCCGGGCTCTCCGGCGATTACCCGCGCGGGACTTTCACCCGCTGGAGAGGTGCAGCATGGCTCAGCTTCGGCGGACGCTTCCGCGATCTCCTCCGCTTTGCCTTCACGACGCACCATGCGTCCCACGCTACCGGATGCATCCTGAAAAAAAGAGGGACCGCCGGGGGGAGAAGCATCCCGGCAGGTCCCATCTCGTGGCCGACGGTTTCCCCGCCGCCGGCCTCCTCGTTCCATGCCGTCATCGCGAACCGGGAGCGACTTCGCAAGCGGAAGTGGACGCACGAGAAACGTCCGGGTGACACCATCCTTCCCTCAGGCGAGGGCGAGGTGAGGGCCGGCCGGCTGCCCGGGCGTGGGCGAGGCGACACCGGTTCCCACGAGTCGCCCGGAGCGTGCCCGCACACGACCGGAACAAGCCGTCCTGCCTGAAGCACGCCGCGAAATGGAGGCGCCTCGGAGAGCCTTCCTCTCAGCCGGCGCGCAGGATGACTTCGGTGATTTCCCCGCGCGGCCCCACGCGGAAGGGCGGCCCCCAGTAGCCGGTGCCGTTGCTGGTGTAGGTGGGCACGCCGTCCAGCACCTTGAAGCCGCCGATGACGGGCTGCTGCAGCTTCACGAAGAACATGAAGGGGAAGATCTGCCCGCCGTGCGTGTGGCCCGACAGCATGAGCGCCACCTGGTGGCCCGCCGCCCGCTTGGAGAAGCGCGGCTGGTGCGACAGGAGAATCCGCGGCACGCCCGCTGGCGCCTGCGCGAAGGCGAGGTCGATGCGCGGGGCATGAGCCTCCGAGAAGCGCGCGCCCTCCACGTCGGTGACGCCCCCGATGACGAGCCGCGCGTCGCCTTCCCCCAGCACCCGGTGCTCGTTGTGCAGCACCGTGAAGCCCAGACGGCGACCCTCGGCCTCCCACGCCGCCGCGCCGTGGTAGTACTCGTGGTTCCCCGTCACGTAGAAGACGCCGTGCTTCGACTCGAGGCGGGCGAAGGGCTCCACTTCCCGGTGCAGCTTCGCCACCGAGCCGTCCACCAGGTCGCCGGTCATGACGACCGCGTCCGGCGACAGCCCGTTGACGCGCGCCACCACGTCCGACGCGAAGCGCTTGTCCAGCGTCTCTCCGATGTGCACGTCGGACAACTGCACCAGCTTGAAGCCGTCCAGCGAGGCGTGCAGCCCGGGGATGGAGACTTCCAGCCGCTTCACCTCGGGCCGTCGCGCCACGTAGAAGCCCCACGCCAGCGCCGGCGCCACCACCGTCACCACGCCCAGCGCGCGGGCCTGCCGCCACGTCTCGTCCACCACCGTCCAGCGCGACAGCAGCCACAGCCCCACGTCCGTCACCGCGAGGGAGACGAGCAGCAGGCCGAAGGCGCCCATCCACACGAAGCCGACCCACTGGAAGACGCGCGCCGCGCTCCGGGGAAGCAGCCGCCCGCCGATGAAGCCGAGGAAGATGCTGCCGAACGCCGTCCACAGCGCCGCCCACCCCAGACCCCGCCACCCGCCGCTGAGGCCCAGCCCGGTGATGAGCCGCTCTCCCACGTACCAGTGCGCGCCCACCACCACGCCCACCATCACCAGCAGGAGAAACAGCCCGCGCACGAAGAGGAGGATGGGCACCTCCGTCAGCCGCGCGCCGTCTCGCTCCGCCACCGCCGCCGCTTCTTCCACGTGCTCGTTCGCCATGAAGTCGGCCGACTGTAATGGAGGCCGCGGTGTCGCGCCCGGCGGGCCACACTTCTTCAAACTCGCCCACCCAACTCCCCGTCCCGTGGTGGCGCTGGAGCCTCGACGCTCCACCTTCCTGTTCAGACTCTTGACGCCAACTCCGCGAAGAAACTGGGCTTTCTCGATTCAGATAATGAACGAAAGGGAATTCTCTTCGGAGCCTTCGATGCCCACCGCACTGAGTCGACTGAACGGGAGCAACCACGCGCGGCCGTCCTCCTCGGAGCCCCTCCTCGGGCGCGGCGCGATGGGGCCGCACGTCGCGGAGCTGCAGCGGCTGTTGCAGGCAGCGGGGATTCCGACGGGCCCGGTCGATGGAGACTTCGGGCCGATGACCCAGGCGGCGGTGCGGCGCTTCCAGCAGGCCAGGGGCCTTCCGGTGGACGGCGTGGTGGGCCCCCAGACGTGGGCTGCGCTGCGGCGGACGGGCGCCCCGGCTCCCGCGCCCTCGACGAGGCCCAGCTTGCGCGAAGGAGACTTCGGCGCGGACGTGGAGACGCTCCAGCGGCAGCTCCTGCGACACGGCTTCACCCCGGGCGACGTGGACGGTCAATTTGGCCCGCAGACACGGCGGTCGCTGGTGGAGTTTCAGCGCGCGAAGGGCCTCGACGCGCTCGGCGTGACGACGCCCTCGACGTGGCAGGCGCTGGACGGTCCGGTGACGCCGCGGCCGGTGAGGCCGGTGACGGGCGGCGACGTGCGCTCCCGCATCCTCGACATCGCGCGCGGAGAAATTGGCACGCTGGAGACGGGGAGCAACCGCGGCGCGGTGCTCAAGTACCCCAACGCCTTCGGGCGGGGCGCGGAGGCGTACTGCGCGGACTTCACCAGCTGGGTGTCGCGGCAAGCCGGCCTCACCATGAACAACCCGTACTGTCCGTCGGTGGTGAACGAACTCAAGCGGCGCGGCGACTGGAAGGGCAGGTCGAACCCGCAGCCGGGCGACCTCGTCCTCTTCGACTGGGACCGCGACGGCCGCGCCGACCACATCGGCCTGGTGGAGAGGGTCAACGCCAACGGCACCATCACCACCATCGAAGGCAACACCGAGAACCCGCAGACGGGGCGTCAGGGCGTGTGGCGCCGCGAGCGGTCGATGGGCACGATTCTGGGCTTCGGCAACCCGTACTGAGGCCTGACAGCGGCTGCGCCCGCTACGAGTGTCGCGTTGGGCATGAGGCGACATCGCCCGCGACTCCAGCGAGCCGCACGGTGCGTCAACGACTGGAGATGAGACGCTCGAGGACCGAGACGACCGCCGCGTGGTTGCTTTCGATGAGCTTCGTCATCTGCGCGAAACCGGTGCGAACGTGCTTGTCGAGAGCTTTCACCTCCGCCTCGAGCGCCTCGAACCGCACGTCGACCTGAGCAAATCGTTCGTCGATCTGATCGAATCGGGCGTCGACCTGGGCGAACCGGGCGTCGACCTGGGCGAACCGGGCGTCGACCTGGGCGAATCGGGCGTCGACCTGGGCGAACCGGGCGTCGACCTGCGCGAACTGCTCCTTCACCTGTGCCGAGAGCTCCCGGAGCTCGCTGGACACCTGGTGGATGTCCCGGGTGAGGACCTCGACGGCTTGTTTCACGGGTGCGAACTCTTCCTGCGTGACTGTGTGTGGAGAGACCAACGGCGCCATCACCGACCCCTTCCGAGTGTAGTGGAGGACTGCACCGGGAAGACAGAGCACCCCTCGTGCCCACGCCCAACGGCGCGTCACGCCTCACGGCCAGGGCGCGCAGCGTCCACGGGGTGAGCTGCCCCACGCGGACTCCACCTCGTCTCTCAGGCGCCGAGAACGCAGCTCAGGAGCCCGGCGCGCGGGCGAACACCAGGAAGAACTGCTCGGGCAGGAAGTCGAAGGCCCCCACCGGCTGGTAGCCCGCCTCTCCCAACTCCTTCAGCACCGTCCCCACCGGCACCTTCTCGCTGTCCGGCGGTCCCTTCGGGCTGCCCTTGCGGAAGTCGATGATGGCGATGCGCCCGCCGGGCTTGAGCGAGTTGGCCAGCTTCGCGAAGTACGCCGGGCGCGACTCGATGTGGTGGTAGGTGTTGACCATCAGGATGAGGTCGACCGGCTCGGGGATTTTCGCGTCGTCGACGTCGCCCAGCACCGCGGTGAGGTTGGTGAGCCCCTCCGCCGCGGCACGCTTCGTCAGGTACTCCACCATCGAGGACTCGATGTCGACGCCGTACACGTGGCCCCGCGGAACCGCCTTCGCGAGCCGCACCGGGAAGTAGCCCGTCGCCGCGCCGATGTCGGCCACCTTCGCGTCAGGCGCCACCTTCAGCTCGGCGACGACTTGTTCGGGCTTCTGCCACGCGTCGCGCGCCGGGTCCTCGAAGCGCTTGGCCCAGGCCTCGGCGTCGTCGAAGCGGTGGCGGACGTGCGAGTGCTCGGCAGTGCAGGCGAACAGGGAGAGGACTAACGGGAGCGCGAGGAGCCGTCGGCACATGGCGCTCCTCATAACCCACGAGCCGTCATCCCCGCTGCTCCAAGAAGCGGCGGGCGACTTGCAGAAATATCGGCCGACGGCGCGGTTTGCGCGCGGGTGGCTTGACCGCCCCGCGGCCGGTCTGCTGTTTCCCCCGTCCGTGCGACGCGCCTGTGCCCTCCTCGTCTGTGCCGTCCTCTCCGCGTGTGCCGGAAGTCCGGCGCCGACGACGCCCAGCGATGACCCGGCGGACTGGCCGGTGGACACGTCCGTCACCTGGGAGCCCGTGCTGGGCGAGCCGCGCTTCATCGTCCCTGCGAGGAACCTGCCGCCCGAGGCCACGCCGGTGATGGCGTCGAACAACAACGCGGACATCCTCCTGCACCAGGGCCGGCTGTACTTCGGCTGGCGGACCTCGGAGACGCACTTCGCGTCGGCCAACACCCGCATGCACGTGCTCTCCTCCGCTGACCTGGGCGCGAGCTGGACGTACGAGCGCACGGAGGCGCTGGGAGCCGATGTCCGCGAGCCGCTCTTCCTGTCGCTGGGCGGGCGACTCTTCTTCCACTTCTTCGAGGCGGGCGTGGACCGCTTCAGCTTCGAACCCAAACGCCAGTGGCGGCTGGAGCGCCGGGCGGAGGGGGGCTGGACGGAGCGCGAGGCGTGGGGCCTCGAAGGAGAAATCACCTGGACGATGAAGGTGCGTGGCGGCGTGGCGTGGCGCACGTCGTACAAGGGCAACCACTACATGCTGGGCCAGCCGCCTGAGGTGAAGGTGTTCTTCACGCGCAGCACCGACGGCGTCACCTGGCAGCCTGTGTCCGGCGACGGCGTCGTCTACTCGGGCGGCGTCTCGGAGGTGGCCTTCGAATTCGCCGCCAACGGCGACCTGTGGGCAGTGACGCGGAACGAGGACGGCGACTCGACGGGCTTCGGCTCGCACGTCTGCGTGGCGCCGAAGGACGCGCTGGGGACGTGGACGTGCAGCGCGAAGTCGGACCCCGCGCGCTACGACTCCCCCAAGATGTTCCGCCACGGAGACGAGCTCTTCCTCGTGGCCCGCCGCGACGTGGGCGGCCCCTTCGACCAGGGCATCCCCGGCCTCTCCTACGAGGACGCGCAGCTGCGCTACCTGGCGGCGTACTCCGGGCGGGCCAAGCGCACCGCGCTCTACCGCATCGACCAGCAGGCGCGGAGAGTGGTGCACGTCTTCGACCTCCCCTCGGCCGGAGACACCGCGTTTCCCAGCATCGTCCGCCTCGACGCGCACCGCTTCCTCATCTCCAACTACACCTCACCGCTGGACAAGGACCTCGACCGCAGCTGGTGGAATGCACAGAACTCCGAGGACGGCACGCGGCTGTACCTGGTGGAGCTGACGTTTCAGCCGAAGTAGCCAAATGGCCGCGTCCTCCACCTGATGGACGAGGCGCACCCCGGCGAGGCCCGACGGCGCACGTTGACCCCGGTGGGCGCGCCTGCTGGAAGAGCGCGCCATGCGCACCGCTCTCCCCGCCGTCGTCCTCCTCCTCGCTTCCGGCTCCGCCCGCGCCGACGAGGGCATGTGGCTCTTCAACGACTTCCCCTCGGACGCGGTGAAAAAGGCGTACGGCTTCGCGCCGGACCAGGCGTGGCTCGACCGCGTGCGGCTGGGCTCGGTGCGCCTGGCCAACGGGTGCAGCGCCTCCATCGTCAGCCCCGACGGCCTGGTGATGACCAACCACCACTGCATCCGCGCGTGCGTGGAGGACCTCTCGACGAAAGAACGGCCGCTGCTCGAGACGGGCTTCGCGGCGACGAGCCGCGACGCCGAGGAGAAGTGCGCGAAGGTGGAAGCCAACCAACTGGTCGCCATCACCGACGTGACGCAGGCCGTCCTCGACGCGACGAAGGGCGCCAGCGGCGCCGACTACCAGGCGAAGCTGAAGGCCGAGCAGGCGAAGCTGGAGTCCGCCTGCGCGAAGGGCGACGCGTCCCGCCGCTGCGACGTGGTGTCCCTCTTCCACGGCGCGCGCTTCCACCTCTACGAGTACCGCCGCTTTCAAGACGTGCGGCTCGTCTTCGCGCCCGAGTTCCAGATGGCCACCTTCGGAGGCGACCCCGACAACTTCAACTTCCCCCGCTATGGCTTCGACGCGGCCTTCGTCCGCCTCTACGTGGACGGCAAGCCCGCCGCAACGCCCGAGCGGCTCAAGTGGGCCCCGCAGGGAGCGAAGGAAGGCGACCTCGTCTTCGTGTCCGGCCACCCCGGGGGGACTGAGCGCAGCCAGACGGTGGCCCAGCTGGAGCTCCAGCGCGACGTGGTGCTGCCCTTCTTCCTGCTCTCGCTGGCCGAGTACCGGGGTCGCCTCTCGGAGTGGATGAAGCACGACCCGGAGCGAGAACGCGTCGCGAAGTCGCGGCTGCGCAGCGTTGAAAACGGCCTCAAGGCGCTCCGCGGCCGGCGCGAAGCCCTGGTGGCGCCGGGCTTCCTCGACGGCAAGCGTGAAGAAGAGGCCCGCCTGAAGGCCGCCGCGCCCGAGGCCACCCGTGGCGCGTGGGACGCCGTCGCGAAGGCCGTGGACCGTCAGCGCGCCCTCTTCGTCGAGTACCAGCTGAAGGAGGGCGGCCAGGCCTTTCAGTCGGACCTCTTCCAGTACGCCCGCGCGCTGGCCCGCTACGCCGCCGAGGTGAAGCTGCCCAACGAGAAGCGCCTGCGCGAGTACTCCGACGCGAAGCTGCCCGCCTTGAAGCAGCAGGTGGAGAACACCGCGCCCATCTCGAAGGACCTGGAGAAGGCGTCGCTGGCCTGGTCGCTCTCGAAGCTGCGCGAGACGCTGGGGGCGGACGACGCCTTCGTGAAGAAGGTGCTGGGGAAGAAGTCGCCCGAGGCGCTCGCCGCCGAGCTCATCGACGGCACCTCGCTGGCGGACCCGGCGGTGCGCAAGGCGCTGTGGGCGCAGGCCGGCAAGCCGCAAACGCGCCAGGAAGACGTGCTGCTGGCCTTCGCCCGACGGGTGGACGCCGACGCGCGCGCGGTGCGCACGCGCTGGGAGGACGAGGTGGACGCCGTGTTGAAGAAGAACGGCGAGCTGCTGGCCGAGGCGCGCCGCGCGGTGCAGGGCGCCACCGGTTACCCCGACGCCACCTTCACCTTGCGGCTGTCCTTCGGGCAGGTGCGGGGGTGGGGGGCGGTGAAGCCGCTCACCACGGTAGGCGGCCTCTTCGAGCGCGCCACAGGAGCCCCGCCCTTCGTGGTGACGCCGCGGTGGGAAGCGGCCCGCGCGAAGCTGCCGCCCGGCACGCCGTTCAACGTGGCCACCACCAACGACATCATCGGCGGGAACTCCGGCTCACCGCTGCTGGACAGGAAGGGAGACGTGGTGGGCCTGGTGTTCGACGGGAACCTGCCGTCGCTGGGCGGGCGCTACGGGTACGACGCGCGCGACAACCGCACGGTGGCCGTGCATGGAGACCTCATCCTCCTCGCGCTCGAGCGCGTGTACGGCGCGAAGGCGGTGGCCGACGAGCTGCGGCGCTGAACTTTTGGGGAGAGTCGGCTCGCGCAGGACGGCGAGGTCTCGTACGCGGCGCCGACGACTCCTCGTCCACGGGGCCCGTGCGCGGCAGCGGTCAGAGCACGCAGCGTCCCCCGCCGCCGTCCAAGACACCTCACCACGACGGACTTCCTGGCGCGGCTCGTGGTGCAGGCCGAACCGGCCCGGAGAACGGCTTCGTGGCGTTGCTCGCGACGAGTGGACAGCCAACGGGCGGGTTGCCGACGGAAGTGGTGGCGGACGCGCGCTTCGTGCCTTGCGCCGACAGACCGGGCGAACTTGCTGCCGGGCTACGAGGCGGGCTGACGGCCTCCTCGGGCCGGCCGGAGGCATGCACCCGCGCGCCGTGGGGATGACGCCGCGCTCTCCGCACGAGCGTCGTCTACCGCGTCACGTCCAGCACCACGTCGGGGAAGAGTGGCTTGCCGTCGGACGTGGCCCGGAGCGCGTCCATCGTGGCCACCACCACCGCGTAGGGGATGTCCGGCGATGGCGCCAACACCACCCGTGGCGAAGCACCCGCCTCGTTGAGTCGCCGGGCCTGCGCGGCGAGCGCCTCGAAGTCCAGTTGGCCGTCACGCAGGGGCAGCGCGCCGCCGCCGAAGGCCGCGAGCTCGTAGCCGTCGGGACGGATGCGCACCACCAACACAGCGTCACCCGAAGCCGAGCCCGCAGGCGTACCGGCGACCGCCGTGGCCTTGATGACGCCCCACGCACCGAGGCCGGCGACAGACAACAACACGAAGATGATGAGGTTCATCAACACGTCGAGGTAGGGGACGACGTTGAGCTCCTCGTGCGGTGCGTCGGCCGGGTGGGCGGTGCGCGCGCGGAGTCGTAGGCGCATGCCCGAAAGACACCGAGCGCACGGGATGGTTCCGGACCTGGCGTTTGTGCCTGGGCAAGGTGTGACCTTCGGCAGATGCGGAGGCTCCATGAACCTGAAGCTCCCAGCGCTCGCTGTCGTGTGTCTCCTGGTCATCGGTCGTTCGCCAGCCACTCCGGCCGAGGACGCGGGGACGGGGACGGCACCGCGTGGGCGCCCATGTCCGTGCTGCCCAACAGCAACACCGGCGTCAGCTACAGCAGCGTCTGGGGCAGCGGGCCCAACGACGTGTACGTCACCCTCGGCACCGGCCTCACCGCTTCGGTGGTGTACCGGTGGGACGGCTCGGCGTGGACGCAGATGGCGGGCGCCAACGCCGTCTGGGTGGTGAAGTTGGTGCCGGCGCGAAAGCTCCGGGCCATGCGGTGCAGAGTCCGTCGCGTGCCCAGGACGCGTAGCACCGCGCGCCCATTCTCACGCCCCCG
>JBFMHF010000209.1:0-9081 GCA_040752975.1 Myxococcota bacterium | reverse complement strand
TCCCGCAGCACCTTGACGCTGTGTCGCTTCACCATGCTGTGCATCCCGTCCTTCTGCCGCGTTCGCCCGGCTTGGCGACCGGCGAGAATTTCCGGAACGGGACCGGTCAGAGTTTCCGGAACTCACAGCGCAAGCCGCTGCGCAGCGCGGCACTTCGCGGCTCGTCTCGCTGATGGGTTACGCCGCGGTACGGTTCCTGCTCAACCGGCGTCCATGCGCGCGCTCCTGGCCCTGCTGTTGATTCCGGCGCTGGCCTTCGCGCAGACGACGCCTGCGGACTGCCGCGACCCGGATGAGCCCGCCTGCCGCGAGCAGTCACCCGCCCCCGGAGTGGATCCACTTCCAGCTCTCCCGCACAGGGTGGTTTCGCCTTCCGCCCCTCTGAAGGCCGGGAACTCCGTCCCCGCGCCCCGGGTGGCGCCGCCCGCCGACGCGCCGCTCAAGACCGTCCCCAACGTCGGCGGCATCGGCAAGGGAGGAGAGGCCATCCTCCTCCTGGCCGTCATCGCCCTCGCCGTCCTCCCCGTCATCGTCTACTCGCTGGACGAAGACGCCCCGCCCGAGGTGCTGGGCCGCTTTGAGTCCTTCGGGGCCGACGTCCGCCTGCTGGGGGGCGGCGCCTGGACGCCCCCGGAAGTCGGCGCTGAGAGCTTCCTCGCCGGCCACTACGGGGCGCGGGCGTCCGTGGGCTACACGTACTTCGGCGCGGACATCGGCTTCCGCCTCGCGCCGGCCGCGGGAGTCCAGTGGGACACGCACTTCCTCATCCGCATCAAGCCGAAGGCTCACGTGCAGGGCGCGCTGGCGCTGGGCTACCGCAGCGTCGACTACCACGGCACGCGCGTCGGCGGCTTCGAGGCCGCGCTGCCCCACGAATACGTCTTCTGGCGCAACGGACCCATCCAGCGCTTCGGGCTCGAGCTGCGGCCCGCGGTGCTGGTGGGCCCGCCGTACGTGGACGTACGCGTCGACGGCGCCTAAGTCATCCCCGTGGGAGGACCGCTGACGGCGCGCGTGGGCGGCAACGTCTACTCCTTCGGGCACGAGGTGCGCGGCGGCTTCGAGGCCGGCCTCGTCGCGGAGTTTTGAAGTACCCTCTCCGAGTGCGCCCTCTCCTCATCCCGCTCCTCGCGCTCGCTGGCTGCGGCAGCGGCCCCAGCGCGTCCTCGCCGTTGATGATGACCTGTGACATCCGCGGCAACGCCAGCGCGGCGGCCCACGGCCAGTGCCAGGAGTGGCGCGGCGACAAACAGGCCGAGACCAACGCGATGGTGGACTTCAACGTGCTGTGCACCTCGACGTTGAACGGCGCCGTCTTCTCCGGCGAGTGCCCTTCCGGTGCGCTGGGCGTGTGCACCAAGCGGCCGTCCGTCGCAGAGCGCGTGGTGCTGCACTTCTATTACCCGCCTGACTGGGACGCCTCCTCGGCCAGCGCGAACTGCACCGAGATGGGCGGCAGCTGGGCGGCGAAGTAGCCGCGCCCCACGCGGTTGCGCGGCCGTTTCAGTGTCGTCGTCGGCCGGACCGGAGTTTGCGCCTTGTCGCCCCACCGGCCGGCCCGACGAGCAGTCGCCACGCAGCGCGTTGAAGCCGGAGGGACGGGCCTCCGCTACATTCCGCGCGCCGTCGCTCCCGCCCCACCGGAGGACTTCCATGAAACTCCCCATCAAGGACTCGCTGCGCGCGTCCGCCAGGCTGAACAGCTTCGCCGCCTACCAGACGCTCTACCGGCAGTCGCTCGAGGACCCCGAGGGCTTCTGGATGAAGGAGGCCACCGAGCGCCTCACCTGGTTCCACCCGCCCGACTCCGCGTTGGACATCGACTGGGAGGAAGTCGACTTCTCCTGGTTCGGCGGAGGCCGCCTCAACGTCTGCTACAACGCCGTCGACCGCCACGCCTCGAAGACGCCGCACAAGACGGCCCTCATCTGGGCGAAGAATGCGCCCGGCGAGTACGAGCGCATCAGCTACCGGCAGCTCAAGCACCACGTCGGCCGTGTCGCCAACGTCCTCAAGGCGCTGGGCGTGCAGAAGGGCGACCGCGTCTGCCTCTACCTGCCGATGGTGCCGGACCTCGTGTACGCGATGCTGGCCTGCGCCCGCATCGGCGCGGTGCACTCGGTGGTGTTCGCCGGCTTCTCCGCCGACTCCCTGCGCGACCGCATCATCGACGCCGGCGCCAAAGTCGTCATCACCGCCAACGAGGGGCTGCGCGGCGCCAAGGCCATCCCCCTCAAGGCCATCGTCGACGAGGCGGTGGAAGGCCTCGGTGTGGTGCAGCACGTGCTCGTCTCGCGTCGCACCTCCACCGCCGTGCCGATGGTGGAGGGCCGCGACAGGTGGCTCGACGAGGAGACGGTGAAGCACCGCAGCACCTGCCCCGTGGAGTGGATGGCGGCGGAAGACCCGCTCTTCATCCTCTACACCTCGGGCAGCACCGGAAAGCCCAAGGGCGTCCTGCACACCAGCGCGGGCTACCTCCTCTACGCGATGATGACGTTCGAGTACGTCTTCGACATCCGCCCCGGCGACGTGCACTTCTGCACCGCCGACATCGGCTGGGTGACGGGCCACTCGTACATCGTCTATGGGCCGCTGGCGCACGGCACCACCACCGTCGTCTTCGAAGGGCTGCCCACCCACCCCGACGCCTCGCGCCTGTGGCAGGTGTGCGACGACGTGCAGGCGGCCACCTGCTACACCTCGCCCACCGCGCTGCGGGCGCTGATGCGCGAAGGCCCCGGGCCGGTGAAGAAGACGAAGCGCACGAGCCTGCGCGTGCTGGGCACCGTGGGCGAGCCCATCAACCCCGAGGTGTGGAAGTGGTACCACGACGTCGTCGGGGACTCGCGCTGCGCCATCGTCGACACCTGGTGGCAGACGGAGACGGGGGGCGTCCTCATCACGCCTCTCCCCGCGGCCATCGAGCCCAAGCCGGGTTCCGCCACGCTGCCCTTCTTCGGCGTCGAGCCGGTGCTGGTGGATGAGAATGGGAAGGAGCTCCAGGGCAACGGGGTGAAGGGCAACCTGTGCCTCAAGCGGCCGTGGCCTGGCCAGGCGCGCACGCTGTACGGCGACCACCGGCGCTTCAAGGAGGTGTACTTCTCCACGTACCCCGGGCTGTACTTCACCGGCGACGGCTGCACGCGCGACGAGGACGGCTACTACTGGATTACCGGCCGGGTGGACGACGTGCTGAACGTGTCCGGGCACCGCATCGGCACCGCGGAGGTGGAGAGCGCCCTGGTGGCGCACGAGACGGTGGCCGAGTCCGCCGTCGTCGGCATTCCGCACGACTTGAAGGGGCAGGGCATCTGCGCGTGGGTGGTGCTGCGCGCCGGGCAGGAGGACGTGGACAAGGCGCAGGTGGTGGGGATGCTGAAGGAGCAGGTCCGCCACGTCATCGGCCCCTTCGCGACGCCCGACGTCATCCACGTCGTGCCGGGGCTGCCCAAGACGCGCTCGGGCAAGATCATGCGACGGCTGTTGCGCAAAATCGCCGAGGGCGTGCGGGAGAACCTCGGCGACACCACCACGCTGGCCGAGCCGCAGGTGGTGGAGCAGCTCATCGCCGTCGCCGACGCGCACGCCGCGAAGAGGAAGTGAGTGGGGCAAGTCCGGCGTGGCACAGTTCAGGCACCAGGAAGCTCTCGGAAGTCGTCGACAGCCGCCACGACGTCGAGCCGGTGCTGCTGAGGAGATTGTGCGGCGCGTGAGCGTCAATTGCGCGGCGAGAGGTTGAGGCACGAGGACGGCCGCCGGGTGTGGAAGCGCTCCAGCGTCGCGTCCGTCGCTTCGCAGGCCAATTCGATGCCGTAGTACATGCGCTGCCAGTACGCCTCGTCGCCCGGGCCTTCCTTCTTCAGGTTGGGGATGAAGAGGGAGTCAATCTGGTCCAGCACGTCCTGGCGCTGCTGCATCGTCCACTTCTTCTCGAGCGGCACGTCGAGGAACCAGGCGCGCAGCGCTTCCACCTCGTGGGCCTGCCCCCAGTTCTCCGGCACGGACTTCAGCACCGTCTGCTCGCTGGCCACGCTGCCGGCCAGCATCGAGCGGTACATGCAGTCGCGCTTCTCCGGGGCGTAGTTGCCGATGGTGGCGCGCAGCATCTCGAGCTGCTTGCGGTTCTGTGAGGGCGGCATGATGCGCGACTTGAGCAGCCGCTCCTCGAGCTCCGGCACCGAGAGGCGGGAGATGGACGGGTCGTACGTGTCCAGCGCGGGGCAGGCGCTGGCCGCGACGACGGGGGCCTGCGGCGTCACCACCGTCGTCGTCACCGCCGCGGGCGGCGGGCGGAGCAGCAGCGCCGCGACACCTCCCAGCAACAGCAGGAGCAGCGCCGGAATCAGCAGCCCGCGGGGTCTCCCCTTCTCCCCGAGGGGGGCGAGGGGCGGTTGAGGCGGCGGCAAGGGCGTGGCCAGCGCGGTGGACTTTGCCGCGGCAGTCGGGCTCGTCTCCACCGCGGGGCGCAGCGGCGTGCCGGCGGAGCGCCAGCCGGGGTCGGGCACCGCCATCAACGCCGAGATGAAGGCGACCATGTCCGGGTAGCGCTCTGCCGGGTCCTTCGCGCAGGCCTTCGCCAGCACCGCGTCCAGGGCGGGGTTGTCGCGGGCGGGCTGTGCGTCTCTGAGGCGCGGCATCGGCTCCTGCAGTTGGTGGAGGAGCAGCAACGGGGTGTTGGTGGCGGTGTACGCCTCGCGTCCCGTCATCATCTCGAAGACGAGCAGCCCCAGCGCGTAGACGTCGGCCCGCGCGTCCACGGCGGCGCCCTTGATTTGTTCGGGCGCCATGTACTTGGGGGTACCTGCCAGCCCGCCTTCCGCGGTGAGGCGCGCGCCCGCGTCCTGCGTGAAGCGCGCGATGCCGAAGTCCAGCACCTTGACGTGCGTGCCGGCGAGGTCCTTCCGGATGCGGACGTTCTCGGGCTTGATGTCGCGGTGCACGACGCCGCGGGCGTGCGCGAAGGCCAGCACCTCGGCCACTTTGAGCGCCACCTGCCGCGCTTCGTCGAAGGGCATGGCGCCCTCGCGCTCGAGCCGCGTGCGCAGGTCCTCTCCCTCCACGTACTCGAAGGCGATGTAGAGCTGCCCGTCGGCGTCGCGCCCCGCGTCCAACAACTGCGCCGCACCGGGGTGCGTCACTTCCAGCGAGACGCGCGCCTCGCGCAGGAAGCGCTGCACGAAGGCCTCGTCGTGACAGAGCTGGGGCGCGAGGAACTTGAGCGCCACGCGGTTGCCGACGCCCACCTGCTTCGCGAGGTACACGGTGCCCATGCCGCCGCCGCCGAGGCGTTGCTCGACTTCGTAGCGGCCGGCGATGAGGGGCTTCTTCAGCCCCGAAGAAGAGATGGCCGTCGGGTCGGTGGTGTCGTCGCGCACGCGGAGCATCCCCCGTGGAACGCGCCGGCCGGGCCGGGACGTTCCGGCGGCGCCTCGTGAGGATGGGCAGAGTCGCCACGGAAGTCCACTCGCAAGGGTCGAGTGGGTCGGCCGAGTCGACCTCGAGGCGAGGGACACCGGTGGGTGGGAGGCGCACGAGGCGCCGGACTCCGCGAAATCAGCGCTGCTCGCTCCACACCGTGCGCACAGCGCTGGCGAAGTACGCATCGGGCACGCAGGCCAGCAGGTCGTCCCGCGTGCCGCGCTCCACTGTCACCTGCCGGCCGGGCGTGAGCCGCACCAGCCACCAGCCGCCCGCCGAGTCCTCGAAGAGCGCCAGCCGTGCGCCGCCCCACCAGCCCCGGGCCGTGGCCAACGCCGGCGCCGTCTCTCCTGCGCGCGCGCGCGCGGCCGACAGCCAGATGCCGGCCTCCAGGCGCTCCAGCCCGCGACGGATGGCTTCGTTGGCCTGCGTACGCGACGGAGCAGACTGGCGGAACAAGGTGAAGGCCATGCCCACCACGGTGCGCTGCGCCGTACCGCACATCGAAGGCGCCCACACCGCCCGGTGCGCCGCCTGGTGCAGCGCGAAGGCGAGGTTGCTCCAGCTGGCGGCCGTCTGCACGGGACCCAGCGTCGCGCCGCCGTCGGGGAATTCACCTGGCGGCGTCGTCAGCACGGCGCGCGAGGCGGCGAGCTCACCCGCCCACACCACGCGCTCGGCCGGGGGCACCTGGCCTTGCAGCAGCTCGGAGAAATGCAGCAGGGCCCAGGCGACCTCGCGCATCTTGAGGCGCGGAAAGTCCGGCGGCGGGCCTTCGGGCGCCGCGGCGCCTGCGCGCCGGAGGGCGTGGAGCCACAGCCGCTGCGTGCCGTGGGGCCGTTCCGTCATGCCCTTCTTCGGCGGGCCCAGCGCGCGCCCACCACCAGCGCCGCGAGGAGCCACCCGGCCGCGCCGCCGGCGGTGCACCCACAGCTCGTCTCGAAGAGGATGGGCTCGACTCCGGGCGTGGGGACATTTTCACCGCCTCCACCCCCGTCAGTCGCGCCCGCGTCGGAAACACCTGCGTCGGAAACACCAGCGTCGGCGTAGGTGCCCCCGTCGAGGGAAGTGAGGAAGGGGTCTACCACCAGCGCCTTCAAGCCCAGGGTGCTTTGCGGAGATGAAAAGACCGGCCACACCGCCGCCACCGGCCCTGTGGGAGAAGCGGCCAGCACTGGCTCGCCGGCCAGGTCGCCTGTCTTTCCGGCCAGGTAGGTCACGGCGAGCACTCCCTCAGTGTCGAAACCGCTCAGGTGGAGGCCGGAGGAATCGGTGAAGGCCAGAACCCAGCCATGGGGCGACGCCGCGACCGCCAGCCCGCGCAACGCTCCTTGCCCGTCGATGGTGTCCTGCTGGAAGACGTTGCCCTGTTCGTCGAAGAGCTCGAAGTGTACCCGCGGCTGCGACGCGTCCGCCCAGGCGATGAAGGCGCGCCGGCCGCTCATCGTGTCGATGGCCGCGATGGCGGGCGTCACCCTGGGGTCGAAAGACGAGGTGTGCTGGACTTGCGGCATCGGCAGGTTGCCGACGGCCCCGGCCAGGTCCGCGTCGGTGAGGAAGAGCGTCATCAGCTTGCCGCCGTTGGCCACGACGGGAAGGAACAGCTCCTGCGACGTGGCCGCGCCGCTCCGGAAGGGTGTGGTCGTGCCGAAGGAGCGGGTCGCGTTGTCCTGCACGTACAGCGTGTTTCTCGTCCAGTGCAGCACCCTCGAGTTGGTCGCCGCACCCGCGGAGGCCAACGCGCTGGTCAAGACAGGAGGACTCAAGCCCACCTGACCCGCCGCGAGGTCCACCGTCAGGTCGCTGGAGACGGTGTCGGTGCCCACGTCGTGACGCACCAGGAGCCTCCCGTCGGGTCGACTCACGAGGGCCACGTCGTTGAGCGCGGTGGCGGTGATGGCGGGGTCGAGGGTGTTGTCGGGGTGGATGGCGGTGATGCGCGTCTGGTAGGCGACGCCGAGGCGCTCCTCGTAGGAGATGAGGAAGCGGTCGCCCGCCCAGACCACCGACGGGCGCCGCTGCGGCGCCGTGGAAGCCAGAAGTACCCGCGGAGCGAAGATTGTGCCCGTGGTGCCGGGGCCCAGGTCGATTTTGGTGGCGCGCAGGGCCGTCGAGCGGTCTGTGGCCACCAGAACGGCGCCGCTGTTTTCCGCGGCGAGCACCGGTTCGCGCAGGTCAGAGAACATCTGAGGGGGAAACCCACCGTCGCGCTGGAAGACCTGGATTTCGGTGCTCAATGCTCCCTCGACCGCGGCGACAGAGCGCGGGTGCTGCAGAGCCGTCGCCACCTGCGGCTGCCTGCCGGGAGCCATGCCCAGCGCGAAGCTGCTCATCTGGTCTGTCAGGTGCACCACCTGGGAGCTCATTCCTGTCACCACGGTGAAGCCACCCAGAGGGTCCATCGCCGTCTCGAAGCCCGTCGAGAGAATGGCTGTCACGGGGAGAGCGGTCGCGTTGGCGGCCAGATTGGCATGCTGGGCGTTGCCCAATCCGTCAACGAAGCTGAGCCAGACGCTCCCTGTCTTTGCGCCGAGACTCAGAGACTTGATGGGAGTGGTGGGGCCGCCGAATGAGATGAACCCTGACTGGGGCGCCGCTGTGCCGTCCAACCACACACCCGAGAGTTGCCCAGTGAGCCCCTCGGTCCACGCGAGCAGGAAGTGGGTGCCGGTCCACACCGCGCGCAGCTGCGTCTTCTGGGGAGACGAGGGAGAGAGGACTGGCAGACAGTCGATGTCTCCATTGGGTCCGATTGCGGCGCGGAAAAGGCCCCAGGCACCAGTGTTGTCTCTCTCGTGCCAGAAGGCGAAGACGACCCCGCTGGGAGGGTGAACCACCACGGCGGGGCGCTCTGCTGGAGAAGCGGGACAGACGCGCGTTGGTGAAGCGACGACGCCATCACTCTCGACGCGCGTCATCCACAAATCTCTTCTGTCCCTCAAGACGAGCGGCCGCGACCACAGCCCATCGAAGACGTCATCCACCCAGGTGATGACGTACTGCTGGCCCGAGAGAGCGACGCCCGGCATGGACCCGGAGAGCGGCGCCGGCGTCGCAGGGAGGTCGACGGGCGTCTGCGCCAGCATCGCGAGGAGGAGAGGAAACATGCTTCGGAAGTTCGAGCACCAGCTTACGCCTGCCGGTCTGCTCCGTGCATCTCGAGCGAGGTGGAGTTGCCCGCTCGGCGGGGCTTGCCTGCGGAAGTGTGTGCGGCAGGACCCCTTGTGACGACGGAAGCCCGGGGCCCTCGCGTCGCCTGTCCCGGTTTTCCGTCGTGAAGGACGTCGAACGACGAAGACAGCATCCGCACGAGGCGAGCGCTGGACTCCGGAGGCGTGCTGAAAGGCGCGAAGAGGAGCGCCCGGCCGAAGCGCCTCGGCTGCCGGCAGAGGGTTGGCCGTAGAAACGAGGCAGTTCAAATCCTCGGGCCACTCACAGGGGCGCCTGCGGAGCGACGCGGGGTGGCGAGGTGACTGGAGGGGGCCGCGGCGCCCCGGGTGTGAAAGAGTGGCGGGATGAACCGACTGCTCCTCGTACTGGTCTGTGCCCTGGTGTGGTCCTGTGGCTCGCCGTCGACAGAGATGGACGGAGGCGCGGGAGGCGGAGGCGCGACGGGCGGCGGAGGCGCGACAGGAGGAGGCGGCGGCGCGACAGGCGGCG
>JBFMHF010000208.1:0-9096 GCA_040752975.1 Myxococcota bacterium | reverse complement strand
CGGTGCCTGCGGCTGCGTCCTCGTCGACGACTCCGGCGGCCGTGGCTGCGCGCGCGCCGGTGCCTCTGCTGGCGTTGGTGCCTGCGACTGCGTCCGCGCCTCCGCCCTCGTCGCGGAGTTGGCCGATGGAGGCTGCGCGGGCGAGACAGACTGCGGCGACTCCACCTGCGGCGTGGCGGGCTTCACTGGCGTCGGAAGCGACTCGACCTTCGGGGCATCAGCCATGACGGACCTCCGGGTTGACGCGCAGGACTCGGGTGGCGCCCACGTACAGGAGCGCCGCCGCTGCGATGGCGCCCACGACGATGGCCATCTCCACCAGCGACGGGGTGTAGGGCAGGAAGCCCTCCACGCTGCCCTTGAAGGGCGGCTGGTAGTGGAAGGTCTCGCCCAGGTGCCCGTGCACCGGCCGCAGCGAGAACATCTGCCCCGCCTGCACGAAGTTGTACCGCATGACGAAGACGGCCAGCATCGGCAGGCCCGCCGCCAGCGCCAGCGCCCCGAAGCTCTTCCTCGCCGACGTGAGGAGAATCCACAGCGGCGCCACCACGCCCAGGAAGACCTCGAAGACCCAGAAGCTGAAGAACAGAGGCCCGGCCAGCGAGGCCATCGTCACCTCGTACTTGTGGTAGTGCCCGCCGTTGACGCCGGTAATCATCTTCCACACGGTGAAGAAGGCGACGATGCCGATGAACAGCGCCAGGAGCTGCCGCAGCACGTTCAGCAGGCCCTCATTCTCCGGCCGCACCTGCTTGCCGTTGCCGAAGTAGTCGCCCAGCCAGACGAAGAGGATGATGAGCGCCGCGCCGCACATCAGCGCCGAGGCGATGAAGTACACGGGCAGCAGCGGCCCGTACCAGAACGGCCGGGCGTGGGTCAGCCCGAAGACCGCGCCCAGGTTGGAGTGCGCCGCCAGCGCGGCGATGACGGACAGGATGCCCGCGACCTTCGCCTTGCCGTGGTCCTCGATGAAGAGGAAGAACAGCTCGGCGCCGATGAGCACCATGTACACGGCGTAGAGCGCCCCCATCCACCAGATGGGCGCCGACGGGTTGGGCGAGATGACCGCGTACAGCGCCAGGCGCATCGGCGCCTCGAGCTCGGTGGCGATGACCGTGAAGCCCACCGTCAGCGTCACCAGCGCGAGGAGGATGGCCTTCCTGGCGATGGGCTCGAACACCTTGAAGCCGAAGACGTGGCCCAGGCTGCTGACCAGGCACAGCCCCGTCGAGGACACCACGAAGTAGACGTAGGTGGCGATGAGCACGCCCCAGGACACCTCGCTGGTGGTGCCCATCACGTGGTGGCCTTTGAGGAGCGCGGTGACGGCGGCGACGGCGCCGAGGAGCGCCAGCACCAGCAGCACCGAGAGGCCCCGCTTGCCCCGCCTCACGTGCGGCGGGTCGTCCGGGGAGACGCGGAACAGGGAGCCGACCGACTTGAGCTGCGCGCGGTCGATGAAGGCGTCGAGGGTCACTCTCATGGCGTCGTGTCCTCAATCCAGGAAGAACATCTTGGGGCGCGTGTCCTCGTCGGGCTTCAGCACGTGGGCCTTGCGCGCCTGGAGCTGCCGGTGCACCGCGCTCGAAGGGTCGTCGAGGTCGCCGAAGGTGAGCGCCCCCGTCGGGCACACCGTGACGCAGGCCGGGTCCAGCCCCTGCTTCACCCGGTGGATGCAGAAGGTGCACTTGTCGACGTAGCCGTCCGGGTGCAGGTACCTCGCCTCGTAGGGGCAGGAGATGATGCACACCTTGCAACCCACGCACTTGTCGGCGCTCACCACCACGATGCCGCCGTCCTCGTAGTGCGAGGCGCCGGTGGGGCAGGCCGTCACGCAGGGCGCGTTCTCGCAGTGGTTGCAGCGCTCGCTGCGCGTGGCGATGGACAGCAGCGGGAAGGCGCCCTTCTCCTCCTGCACCGTCCAGCAGCGCGCCTCGCCTTCGGGCACCGCGTTCTCGTTCTTGCACGCCAGCACGCAGGCGTTGCAGGTGACGCACAGCTTCTGGTCACACGTCATCGCGTAGCGGGCCATGTCAGGCCTCCTTGAAGCGGTAGAGGGTGACGAAGTTGACGTTCATCCCCGTGCCGCCCATCTCCGGGTCGCGTTTGACGCGGGTGATGAGCCGCGAGTCGGCGGCGCCCTTTCTGTAGCCCCGGCGCAGGCGCGCATCTTCCCGGCCGAAGCCGTGCACCATGTAGACGCAGTCCTGGCGGATGCGCTCGGTGACGCGCAGCCGGATGGGGCCGGTGGCCACCGAGTCCTGGTTCTCCAGCATCACCCGGTCGCCCGTCTTGAGGCCGAGCTGCCGCGCCATCTCGGTGTTGAGCCACAGCTCGTTCTCCGGCACCACCTCGAGCAGCTTCGGGTTGTTGGTGGTGCGCGAGAAGGTGTGCACAGGCGAGCGGCCGAAGAGCAGCCGGAAGTAGCCGGTGGGCGGCTCCTCGGGCGGCGTGTAGACGGGCAGGGGCGGCAGGCCCGCGTCGGCGAGCTGCTGGCTGTAGAGCTCCACCTTGCCGCTGGGCGTCTTGAAGGTGAGCTGCGGCGAGTCGTCGTAGATGGGCTCGGCCTTGCCCACGATGACGCCGTTGCGCTTCAAGTCCTCGAAGCTCAGGCCCGACTTCTCGAGCCGCGTCTTGAGGTAGTCCTCCGCGTCCTTCCACGGGAAGTACTGGCCCACGCCCAGCCGCTCGCCCAGGGACTTCGCAATCCACCAGCCGGGCTTCGAGTCGTACAGCGAGGCCACCGCCGGCTGCCGCAGGGCGACGAAGGGCACCCGGTAGGGGCCGTTGTCCAGGTCGTCGTAGCGCTCGAGGTAGGTATTCTCGGGCAGCACCACGTCGGCGTAGCCCGTCACCTCCGCGGGCATGGTGTCGATGGCCACCACGAAGTCGAGCTGCTGCATCACCTCGATGACGCGGGCCGGGTTGGGCAGCGTGAGGGGCACGTTGCAGCCGTAGACAATCCACGCGCGGATGGTGGGGGCCAGCCCGTCCTTCGGCGCCGAGGCCTCGCACGCGTCGTAGGCGCAGGGCAGCGTCGCGAAGGGGAACGTCTCGCGGGGCTTCGCCTCCTCGCCGTGTGGGAGGTCGGGCGTGGGGTAGCCCTTCACCGGCAGCGTCGCCGGCAGGTAGAAGCCGCCGCGCTTCCCCCAGTTGCCCAGCAGCGCGTTGACGATGGCGATGGCCCGCGTCCGCTGGGTGTCGTTGCCGTACCAGACGACGTGGCGGCCCGGGTGCACGAAGGCCGCCGGGGCATTCTTCGCCAGCTCCCGCGCCGTCTCGCGGATGAGCTGCGGCTCGAGGCCCGTCTCGATGTACGCCCACTCCGGCGTCTTGTCCTTCACGTGGGCGGCCAGCTGCTCGAAGCCCACCGTGTTCTGGGTGACGAAGGCCTGGTCGTACAGCTTCTCCTCGATGAGGACGTGGGCCCACGCCAGCAGCAGTGCGATGTCGGTGCCCGGCTTGATGGGCAGCCAGTACTTCGACTTGGAGGCGATGATGGAGAAGCGCGGGTCGACGGTGATGAAGGTCGCGCCGTTCGCGTTCGCGCGCGACATGTCCTGCACCGCGGTGTTGTGCATGTTCTCGCCGAGGTGGCTGCCAAGGAAGGCGATGCACTTCGCGTTCGGCGTGTCGATGGATTCGATGGACCCCAGGGCCTGGCCGAAGGTCAGCTCGAAGCCCGTCTCGCGCGGGCCGCGGCACTGGTCGTTGGACGGGGCGTAGATGCTCTTGGAGCCCAGGGCCTTGAGGAGCGTCTTGAAGAAGGCCCCGCCGTGGCCGTGGCTGAAGAGTGCGATGGCGGGCGCGCCGTACTTGTCCTTCACCTCGCCCAGCCGCCGGGCCGTGTAGTCCAGGGCCTCGTCCCAGCTCGCCTCGCGCCACTTCTCTTCGCCGCCGACGCGGGTGCGAATCAACGGCCGCTTCAGGCGGTCCGGGTCGTACAGGGCGCCCACGCCGCCGCCGGTGCCGCGGGGGCACAGCTTGCCGTTGGACAGCGGGTGGAGCGGGTTGCCTTCCAGCTTGTAGACCTTCTCGTCCTTCACGTACGCGTTGACGCCGCACTTCCAGAAGCACAGCTCGCACAGCGTCGGCACCACCCGGTCCGGGATGACGGAGGTGTCCTGCGCCCCGTGCGCCTCGGGCGGGGGCAACAGGCCCCAGGACGCCGCGAGCCCTCCGAGGACGGTGGCGCCGGAGATTCTCAAGAACGAGCGTCGGTTGAGCGGGGTGGCCATCAGAGTCCTCCTCCAGCAGTGAAGCGGGGCGCAACGCAGCGCTCGAGGCAGTCGACCAGGCGCCCCAGTTGCGGCTCGACGAGGCGGTAGACGACGAAGCCGCCCCTCGGCTCCGCCGCCACCAGCCGCGCCATGCGCAGAATCCGCAGCTGCTGCGAGACGATGGCCTGGCTGTGTCCGGCCTCCCGCGCCAGCTCGTTGACGGTGCGTGGACCCGCCGTCAGCAGCGCCACCAACTGCAGCCGCAGGGGATGGGCGATGGCCTTCAGCGTCTCGGCCGCCGTGGCAGCCGCCTCTAGAGCCGCCAACCGCGGGATTTCCCTGGTGGCCTTCGTCTGTCGAGCCGGAGACATAGCGATATTGCGATATGAGCCGGACTCATCAAATAAGGTTCGCGCATAAGATTCTTAGCGGGCCCATCAGCGCAGCGCGCGGCAGCGGGCGGTGGGGGTGGGCAGGCCTTCCAGCAGCCAGCGGGTGTCGGGGCGGTGGCAGGACAGGCAGACGCCCACCGCCAGCACGCGCCGTTGCTCGAGGGGAGAGAGGGGCCGGGTGTTGGAGCGCGTGGTGGCCTCGCTTCCACGGCGGGTGAAGGGGGCGACCCAGGCGTCCTGGGGCAGCCCGTCTTCGGGGCGGAGCGGGAAGCGAGGGGTGAAGCGGGCCTCGAGGCTGCGCCCGCGGGGTGAGAAGGTGAGTGCGCCGCGGCCCCAGCCCAGCGCGAGCGAGTCGGCGTGGCAGCCGGTGCAGCTGCGCGCCTCGCGGCGGGTGGTGTGGGCGGCGATGGGCGCGTAGAGGCGCTGGAAGGAGAGGCCGCCGTCGCCGCGGTCGATGGTGAGAATCATCCCCGGGATGAAGGCCTCGAAGCGCACGCCGCCGTCGCTCAACTCCCGCGCGCCGAGGGCGCCGGGCTCGGAGAAGACGGGCCCTCCTGTCTCCAGCCATGCGCCGGGGGCCTCGGCGTCGTCGCGCCAGTCATAGCGCACCTCGTTCGCGTCGAAGCGGGTGTGGCAGGACACGCACTGCGGCGCCCAGGCGTCGTGGCAGGCGGGGCAGCCCACGCGCGCGTGCACGCCGAGGCAGGCTGGTGAGGGCGGCCGAAGGGGGTATTCGCGCCCGGAGAAGCGCCCGGTGAAGGAGAGGCCGCCGTCCACTTCGTGCGCGCCCAGCACGGGGTACGGCGCCCGGCGCATCAGCGGCGTGCGGCGTTGGCCGATGTCGAAGCCCAGGGCGCGGGCGAGCCGCTGCGACTCCTGGTCGAGGCCGGAGAAGGGGACGAGGGTGGGTGGGGAGGTGCGGTGGCAGTCGGTGCATTCCAGGAAGGCCTGGTCTTCGCGGTGCTGGGCGGCACGGCCGTCGCCCATCACCTCCCAGGAGCCATGGCAGTCGGTGCAGCCGAGGCCGCGCTCGTGGTGGACGTCGCCGGGCGCGGCAAAGAGGTGGCGGCCGTCCTCGAGGGTGCGCACGGGTGCGCCGGCGTCGGCGTCGGCCTCCCGGAGGCCCAGCACGTTCAACGAGATGCGGCCGCTGCGGCTGTGGCATCCGAAGCAACTCTCGTCGGGCACCTTCGCGCGCAGTTGTGGATGTTCGAAGCGCGCCAGCACCGTGCCCCGCTGCGCAGGGGAGGCGGCCTCGAGGCGCGTCAGGTCGTCCCGCGCCGCCTGGGGGTAGCGCAGGTGACAGGCGTTGCAGCCGCCGCCGCGGGAGCCTTCCCCCACCGGGCCGTACTCGCGCTTTCGCCGGCCGAGGTGACAGGAGGCGCACAGGTTTCGCAGGTGCGTGTCCGCGGCGGAGTCAGCCAGCGACGAGAGGCCTCCGCCGCCCGTCGGGGTGGGCTGTTCGCCGAAGGCCCAGCGGTCGACGCTCACCACGCCGGCCATGGTGTCCATGATGTTGTTCCTCAGACGCAGCGGCACGGCCGGGTGGCACGCCGCCGCGCCGCACGTGGCCGCCATGTCGTCGAAGTTCCCCGGCGTCTTCACCAGCCCTGCGTGCGCCCAGGGGAGGGCGCCTGCGTCCGGCTGGCCCCCGTGGCAGGCGTCACAGGAGAGAGAGGCGTGGGCCGCCTCGAGGCCTGTCGCGCGATGGCACGCCGCGCAGCCGGAAGCCGTCGGAGGTGGTGGCTTCGTGCAGGAGAGCAGGAGGGCGGCAGCGCAGAGGAGAAGCGACCGCCTCGCCGAGGCTGTACCGGGCGAAGGACGACACGCAGACGGCCCTGCGGAAGGTGCGTGCGTCCGCGCGGCAGGTGGGCCCGAGCCGGTGCGCTGGAGGGGAGGGACGCTCACCACCACGCCCACGACGGCAGAGGGAAACGCCCACGGGCCTCATTCTTCCTGTGTCGGCAGGCGGCCGCCGCTTTCGCATCCGTCGCCACCACGGCTGGCTCGGCCCCGAGTGAGGCTCCAGGCAGGGCCCGGGCGAGCGCTTGATGGCAGGTTGGAGGCCACCCCATGGGCCACAGTGCAGCACGGCCAGGACGAGGGCGCACGACTCCAGCGCACCGATTGAGGCGTCTTGTGCGAGGCCCTCAGCGCGTCCGGCTGCGGCCCGTGTCGGCTTGCTCGAAACGAAGTCCCGCGCAGACTCTCAGTCGCCCCCCCCTGAATCCTGAGCGTTTCGTCCTGCCCGCCCTTGCTCTGTGCGCCCATGTGGGTGTAGGTGTTCCCTTCGCTGTCTTTTCCGGAGGCGAAGCATGCGTGGACTCATCGCAGGGGCAATGGTGGTGCTGTTGGCGGGTTGTGGGCCGGACTCGGAGGCGGTGTGGTCGGAAGCGGACGAGGGCGTGGAGCTGGTGGAGGCCGAGCTGACCGTCACGGCCATCCTCGCCTTCCTCAATGGCCCCGAGGCGACGGTCGAGCTCCTCGACGGTGAAGTCGGCCTCGACGCGCGGGCGGCGAAGAACATCGTGGCGCACGTGCGTGGGCCGGACGGGACGCTGGGCACCGCTGACGACGACCTCCTGCAGTCCGTCGCGGAGCTGGATGCGATTGCGTACGTGGGGGACGCGGCCATCGCCGCCATCGACCGCTACGCGACGCCTCGCTACGGCCTCGAGGACGTTGTGGTGGAAGGCGTGCGTTTCACGGGCGCGGAAGCCAACTACGTCGTGGCGGTGTGCAACGACGACGCGCGGTTGTTGCTCGACGAGGTGGGCCTCACGGCGCTCCAGCGGGCGCAGCTGCAGCAGGCGCGTCCTCACCGCTCCATTGGGACGGTGGCGGCGACGTACGGCATCGGCCCCGCGGCCCTGAGGAACCTGCAGGCCTACGCGGCGCGAAAGCTGGGTGCGCCGGGGCCCACGCCGCCTCCTTCCACCTGCACCGAGACCGCGGGCTCTCGAGACGGGGTCGCCTTCACGGCGGCCGAGGCCTGCAAGGCGGTGGAGTTTCTCAACACCGCGCGCACCTCGGACATGTGGCGGCTGCCGCGCACCTCGCTGGACTTCATCTACTCCGGTGGACCCAACCGTCCGCTGGGGGTCGGCCAGCGCAGCCGGTGGACGCGGCTCAACGAGTACACGGACGCCGCGGGGGTGGGGAAGGCGTCCGTCCAGGCGTTGCGCGACTCGCTGGCCACGTGGACGCCGGGTGGCCCCAGCACCGACACCGTCGTCGACGTCTGGACTCGCCGGGCCGAGCTGGTCGACCGCCCGGTGCGCTTCGACCGCGCCTACGTCACGAAGGTGTTTGGCTTCCGGCAGGACCCCGACCGGCCGTGGCTGGGCTATGACTGCGGCGAGCTGCGCGACTCGCCCAGCGCCGCGACGTACATCCAGGCCTGCTTTCTCCGGGTGGGTGCAGACAGCGCCTCGGGGTGCCAGACGCAGGACTGCTACGCCAACACGTTGCGCACCTGGGTGCAGGCCCGCGGAGAGTTCGCCGTCTCGTCCACGCGCGGCAGCGGCGGCTACGTCATCTGGCTGAACAACTCCGGCTTCCGTCCGGCCGCGCCCGCGGCGCCCTGAAGGCGTAGCCGCGCCGTCACAGCCACAGGCGCCAGAGCATGCCCAGGGTGGTGGTGTAGCCCGAGGCGGAGCGCTTGATGTGCCCGGCTTCGTCGAGGAAGTACACCGTCGGGTACGCGTCGACGTGGAAGGTTGTCTCGAGGGCTGAGTCTCCCAGCAGCACGGGGTACTCCATGCCCTCGGCCTTTGCCGCGGCCTCGACGTCGGCCTTTGCTTCGTAGGCGAGCGCCATCGACACGACGCGCGCCCGTCCGGCGAGCCAGCGCTGCACGCGGTTGACGTTGTCCGACTGGGCTTTGCAGACGCCGCACCACGGGGCCCACAGCACGAGCATGGTGGGCTGGCCCCGCAGGGACGAAGACGAGACGGTGCCGCCTTCCAGGGTGGGGAGGGTGAAGTCGGGGACGGGGACGTCGGAGAGGTGGCGGCGGGTCTGCCACGCGCCGATGGCGAGGAGGAGGGCGGCGAGGAGGAAGCCCTCCACCGCCCAGCGGAAGGCGCGGCGGGTGCGGTACGCGTCCTTGAAGCGGGAGAGGAGGCTCATGAGGTTGGGCGAGGAGAGCCTCTACGCCCGTTGGGAGGTTCCGTCACCCATGCACCAGGCAAGCGCAGGCGCGGGGAGTCACACCCAACGGTGGACCTGGGGTGGGCAGCGGGCACTCACCGGTTGCGAAGTCTGTCCAGTGCGCTGCGTCCCCGCCCGTGAGTGCGGCGCGACTGCGCCGTGGAGGAGAGGTGGAAGGAGGAGGCTTCAAGCCGGCACGGGCTGAGGACGGAGGCAGGGCGGTGACTGCTGCCGGCGAGGCGGCCCCTTCTCTCCCAGCGGGAGAGAAGGCGGGGGATGAGAGGGAGAAAAGAAAGGCAATGCAGGCAGACGAGCACGGCAGATGAAGGGGA
>JBFMHF010000207.1:0-9397 GCA_040752975.1 Myxococcota bacterium | reverse complement strand
TGCGTCGGGCGGGCCTGCGTCGGGCGGCCCTGCGTCGGGCGGCCCTGCGTCCGGGACGCCGGAGTCGGGGCGGCCTGCGTCGGGGATTCCCGCGTCGCGCCCGGCGTCGGTGACGGGGGGGATGATGATGACGCCGGAGTCCTCCTTCATGCCCGCGTCCCCCTCCATCGGGATGCCACCGTCGGGCAGGCGATCGGAGCGGAGCACCACGAAGGGCGAGAGGTGACTGATCTCCCCGCTGATCTCGTTGCGCACCCGATCGACGAAGGACGCGCCCAGCGGCTGCCAGCCGTCGTTGGTGGCGCCCTCCTCATATGTGTAGATCCGGAGCAGGTTCTCGTTGGGCACCATGTCCTGCTGCACGAGATCCAACGAGAAGATGACGCGCGCCGGCTTGAGGAAGGTGACGCGCGTGCTGCGGGTGGGAGAGATGTCGTAGCCCGGGCTCAGCGCCCCCGCGGGGATGTCCGAGGTGGGCGCGATGCGGAAGCTTTCGTAGTCCGCCAGCCCACCGGGCGGCACCTCGAGGCACACCGAGCGATCCGGCAGACACACCGTTCCGCCCGTGGGATCGATGCCCCCGTCCACCGAGTTGCCCCCGCAGGAAGACCACAACCCCAGCGCCAGGACCGGGACGACGAGCAGCCAGCGGAGAGTGCGCACGAAGCGGAAGCATAGACTCCCAGGGCCCTCGGGGCGCAACCGTTTGCCGCTTGACGCGGGGCGGATCCGCGCCAAAGTCCCGCCACCTCGTTTCCTCAAAGGGAGTCATCACCATGAATCGTCTTCTCTGCGCCGGCCTGGCGCTCGGGATCACCGCGTGCGGGGGCACGGCCGTCACCCAGGTCGCGCCGTCCACGCCGAAGGGCACCCTGTCGGGTATCGTCACCAACACCCGCTTCGAGCCGATCGAGGGCGTGGGCGTCACCCTGATCCTCGGCGAGGGCGGAGACGGCAGCGCCACCTTCAAGACGACCACCAATGCCCAGGGCACCTTCTTCTTCCCCGAGGTCCCGGCGGGCTCGGCCGGCCAGTTGACGGTGTCCAAGGCGGGCTTCGGGGGCGGGCGGCAGTCCGTCTCCATTCCCTCTCAAGCCGGCAACTTCCCCCTCGAGGACGGCAACGGCAACGCGGGCATCCTCGTGCTGATGGAGCTCAACACCACCGTCCGCTTCACCGTGTTCAGCGCGTCGGGCAAGCCGGCCAAGGGCGCGCGGGGCCTGCTCGAGGTGACGCCGTCCGCCTTGCTGACCAGCACCAGCGGCACCTATGGCTCCCAGCAGGGGGTGATCAGCGTCGAGGCCGTCGCGGACGACAACGGGGCGTTGATCTTCGCGGGCGTCCCTTCCCCCGCCGAGATGACCCGCGTCAGCGGCAGCTACCAGCTCACCATCGGCGCCCTGGACGAGGACGGCGACGGGCAGATCGACTCGCTGGGAACCACGCGCTCCTACAGCGGGACGACCCTCTTCACCAACCCCACCCAGAGCATCGTCCTGGGCAGCGCCAGCACCACCGCGACGCTGGCCATCTCCGCCGCCAACCTGGAGTCGCTGGTGAACCCCTTCACCAACTCGCCGCCCTACCCCAACGCGCTCAAGCCGAACGAGGCCATCACCGTCGTCTTCAACCAGCCCATCGTCGAGGCCACCCGCACCGTGAAGGTGGTGGAGGAGGACTGCTCTCGCAACGTCGCCGTCACCGTGACGCAGCGCGCACCGAACGTGCTGGCGATTGCCCCCACCTCGGCGTGGACGACGGGCACCGAGTACCACCTGGTGATCCGCGCCACCGGCCTGGACTCGGGCACCACGCGCGACTTCCGCGGCTACTTCTTCGCCATCGATCCCGCCGCCCCCCGCCCCCTCGGCACCACCGCCACCTTCATCGGGAAGAAGGCCCCCGGCGCGATGAACGCCGGCGCTCTGGAGAACGGCGACGAGCTGTACGTCGTCTTCGACACGCCCCTCACCCTGCTGGGCGGGCCGACGGGCCGGGGCTTCATCGGCTTCGACCTCAATGGCAACGGCAGCGTCGGCGGTACGGATCCGGGGGAGATCGGCTCGATGCCCATCACCCTCGGCTTCGCGATCGACATCGCCGAAGAGACGTTCGACCCGATGACCAGCACCTTCACCTGCCGCACCAACGGCTACGGCTCGCGACACCGCATCTTCTATTCGGCGCTGCCGGCCGGCGGCGTGCCCAACAACACCTCGATGCGCGTCACCCTCCCCGCGGATCAGAGCGGCGCCACCGGCTACCAGACGGCCTGGGGCCAGGCGGCCCTGGGCAGCGTCAACGGCAACCTGACGATCCGTCAGTGACGTCCCTCGCGCTCTCGCTGGCGGCAGTGCTGGCGGGAGCCGAGGTGCGGCTGCAGCCCGGGAGCGCGCACCCCGGCGATCCGGTGCTGATCACGGTGACGGGCGTGAAGGAGGCGCCCACCGGCCGGCTGGGCGCCGAAGAGCTCACCTTCCTGCCCTTCCACGCCGGCTTCCAGGCGCTGGTGGGCCTGGCGGTGGAGAAGGCCGCGGGCGTGGTCCCCCTCGAGGTGGTGGTGGAAGACGAGGCCGGCCGGCGGACCGTGCACGGGAGCCTCGACGTCCTGCCGCCCGACTTCCGCCACCGGCAGCTCACCATCTCGAAGCGCTTCACCAGCCCCTCGAAGAAGGACAGAGCGCGCGCCGCCCTGGACAACAAGGCCTTCGCCGAGGCCTTCGACCGCGACTTCGAGCCCTGGCTCTTCTCGGGCGACTTCGCCTGGCCGCGCGTGGCCGAGATGACGGCCCCCTTCGGCGACATCCGCACGCTGAACGGGAAGAAGAAGAGCCAGCACTTCGGCATCGACCTCGACGGGGAGACGGGCGATCCGATCTACGCCGCCAACGACGGCGAGGTGGTGCTGGTGCGCGACTGCTTCAACTCGGGCAACACCGTGCTGCTGCACCACGGCGGGCGGCTCTTCACCGCCTACTTCCACCTCTCGGCCTTCGAGGTGAAAGATGGCCAGGTGGTGAGGAAGGGGCAGCTGCTGGGGCGCGTCGGGAAGACGGGGCGCGTCACCGGCCCGCACCTCCACTGGGGCGTCAAGCTGGACGGGCGCTGGGTGGACGGGGAGTCACTGCTCGGCATCCACTTCGACGAGCCGCCGGCGCCCGCCAGCGCATCGGACGCGGGCCGCTGATCAGCGATCGTTCCACTTCGGGGGCCGCTTCTCGAGGAAGGCCGTCACGCCCTCGGCCGCGTCCTCGGTCAGTACGTTCAGCGACAGCTGCGAAGCGAGGTACTCCACGGCCTGCGCCAGCGGGAGATCCTCCGCGGTGAAGAAGCTCCGC
Organism: Myxococcota bacterium; assembly: GCA_040752975.1. Lineage (GTDB taxonomy): Bacteria > Myxococcota > Myxococcia > Myxococcales > Myxococcaceae > JADLDB01. The sequence continues at coordinate 6,059 of JBFMHF010000207.1, read as the reverse complement.
CGCCCCAGCGCGAGGATCGCCTTGCTCTTGCCGGCCAGCTTCTGCGCCAGCGCGTCGGTGGCGGAGTCCAGCTCGGCCGCCGGCACCACCCGCGAGACCAGGCCCCATTCCAGCGCCTGCTTCGCGGTGAGGCGATCGCCCGTCATCACCAGTTCGAGCGCGCGCTTGCGGCCCACGTGCCGCTGCAACAGCGCCATCACCATCATCGGGAAGAGGCCGCGATCGATCTCCGGCGTGCCGAAGCCGGCGTCCTCCGTCGCCACCGCGAGATCGCACGCCAGCACCAGCCCCAGCCCGCCCGCCAGCGCGTGCCCGTTGACGCGCGCCACCGTCGGCCTGGACACGCGCTGGAGGGCCAGCAGCAACTGCCCGTAGCCCCGCCGCGCGTCGTGGAGCGCGAGGAAGCCGTCGCCCGACATGCCGCCCAGGTCGCCGCCCGCGCAGAAGACCTTCTGCCCGGCGCCGGTGAGGACCACCACGCGCACCGCCGGATCGGCCTCGGCCTTCTGCAGCCCCTCGGTCAGACCCGCCACCACGCCCGGCGAGAGCGCGTTGCGGGCCGACTCGCGATCGATGGTCAGCTTTGCCGTTCCGCCCTGGACTTCGTACCGGACTTCTCCGTCCATGCCTGTGCCTCCCCCAGCGAGAGGGCCTGCCCTGCCCCGAGGACGCCGGAGAGGAAGGTCTCGGCCACCTGATCTCTCGCGCGATCGATGGCCGCGTCGTCCCGCCGATCGAGGATGCCGAGGACGAAGGCCGTCAGCCCCATCTCGATGGCGCCGAAGAGCATCACCGCGGACAGGGCGGGATCGAGGTGCGCCGGCATCTCCCCGCGCCGCTGCGCCTCGCGGAACATCTCCGCAGCCCCCATGACCACCTGGGTGAAGGCCCCGCCACGGTTGACCGCCCCGCCCGCCGGGCTCCGGCCCACCTCGAGGATCAACACCTTCACACCGCGGTGGTCCTTCCGGTACGCGTCGAAGGCCACGTGGACGATGCCGCGGATCCGCGTGGCGAGGTGCACGTCCTTCTCGATCTCCGCCTGCACCCGCCCGAGGAAGCCGGACCAGCCGCTCTCGAAGACGGACTCGAGCAGCTCGTCCTTGTTCTTGAAGTAGTGGTACACGAGCCCGTAGGCGACGCCTGCTTCCCGCGCGACGTCGGCGATCCGGCAGCCGTGGAAGCCCTTCTTCGAGAAGACCTCCACCGCCGCGCGCAGGATGGCCTTGCGGCGTTCCGCTTCCCGCTCCACGCGCGTCCCCTTCGGCGCTCGTCCTTTCCCGTTCCCGTTGCTGTCCTTGCGTGCGCCCACGCGAAGCCCTCGACCAGGAGTGCGCGTGACTCCCGAAGAGCCGCACGCGTTGATTCTGAAATCAGCCTTCGCGGACACTACCCCAACGCCGGGGCGCGGCAAGCGCCAGGTGGGGGAGCGTCACTCGATGGTGCCGAACACGTTGCCTACGCCCATTCGCACGATGTGGCCGTCGAGGGGCGACGCGGAGAACTCGCAGAAGATGATGTTCTGGAAGCCGATGGGGGGCGAGCGCCTCGGCACCTGCTCCGCCGGGGGCACGTTGGGATCGCGCTTGTCGCCGATGGCGAAGGACAGGTAGTCGCCCGCCGGGTAGGTGAACTTGATGCCCGAGTTCACGCGGTTCTTGAGGGCGATCGGCGCTTTGTCGTCAGGCACGATGTCGCAGGCGTCGGAGTCGCTGTTCTGCGCCATGCTGTTGAACCATGGATCGGCCACGTAGGCGGTGACCTGGACCGGCACGTACACGTTGGGATCCGACGGGTGCGGCACGCCTGCCTGGGCGCACGACCCGCCACCTGGCGGACACCTGAGATCGATGCGCGCGGGCGCCACGGGGGCGAAGACCTTCCGGTGCCCCTGCACGCCGGGGACGATGTCGATCGTGTCCTCGAAGGCGGGGATCCCCGTCCAGAGGAGCTTCTCCTCGACCCAGATGAGGGTGTTGGCGTCCCACCGGTCATTCTTGCCGTCCCAGATCCGGTTGCCGTTGATGTCGATGAAGCGCTCGTCGGGATCCCAGGTGCCGCTGTCGTTGCTGTCGACGAAGGGCTCGGTGAGATCATCGAACGGCTCGCCCGAGTCGTAGACGCCGTTGTTGTTCGCGTCGGTGAAGCCTTCTTCACCAGACGTCACGGCGATCATGGTCACCAGGTTGTCGCGGCAGTTGTTCTCGGGGTGCCCGGTGCCGTCGGCCTTCTGCCGGATCGGATCCGGGCGGCGCGGCTCGCGCAGGGTGTACACCCGGCTCGCGGGGGCCGTCATCGCCAGCGTCAGCGGGTTCTCGACCCAGTTGAACGGCTGCATCCACAGCGGGGCCAGGTACGCGCCGGTGTGGGTGGTGTCATTGATGGGCGTCCAGCTGAACAAGTCGGGCGGCACGTCGAGCGGCAGCGGCAGGGACGTCTTGTAGAGGATGCCGGCGTTGCCGATCACGTCGGAGGTGGACGTTTCGGTTGGCCCGATGGCGCCGGCCTCGGTGAGAAAGGACACCAGCGCGCCCGCCACGCCGTTGCCGTTGCGATCGCCCGTGTGCGCGAAACAGTCGAGCTTCACGCCGGCGATCAGGTGGCGGGATTGATCGTACGCGCCGATCGCGTGCCGACCGCCCGACGCGGAGCCGGAGATCTCGCCGCACTCGAAGGTGAACTGCCGGCCGCTGGGCACGGTGCCGGCGAAGGTGATGGGCGGGGAGATCACTTCCTTGTCCCCGGAGGTGGCGACGACGATCACGGAGTTCACGCGCGCCGAGGCGATCACCTGCGTCTCCGCGTACCCGCTGCCCTTGAGCGAGGTGACCGATCGCGGCGAGAGCTCGACGCCGGCCTTCTCGGACTGGAGCTTGAAGTCCACGCCCGCGCCCGCGAGCGGCAGCCCGCGGTAGTCGAGCAGCTTGAAGCGCACCGTCACCACGTCGCCGATCCGCGGCTGCGGCGGCGTGATGTCGACGAACTCCATCGTGGCCGGACCAGACGGGCCACAGGCAGACAGCGACGCAAGAGCCAGCACGGTGAGGAGGCGGAAACGCATTGGGGCATCTTCGAAGCGGCGTTTGGGATCGTCAAGGAGAGACGCGCGGGGCTACTGCCCCACCCCGATGCTCCCCAGCCGGCTCACGGTGAGCGTCGCACCGACATCCGGGAAGCCCCAGGTACCGTCCGTGCGGGGGCGCTGGGTGGCGAACACCTCCAGCCGCCAACAGTCGCAGGCCGGCGCCCAGGACACGCCCACGGTGTGCTGGGTCAGGGAGAAGCGCTCCACCGCCCCCCAGAGGCGGTCGAGGAAGAGCGCGTCGTAGCGCAGGCCCACGCTGCCAAACTGCCAGCGGGCCCCGGCCGACAGCATGTTGGAGCGCGCGTCGATCCACGACGGCACCATCGGCCCGAAGAGCAGATCGATGGGCGCTCTGGTGCGGTTGGCGCCGTCATCCAGCAGGTTGTCATACGCCGCGTACGCGGAATGGCCCCGCCCGTCGTCCACCGAGCAGGTGGCGGTGAGGCGCGTCAACCGGGGCGTCAGCGGGTCCACGCGCCCCGTCGCGCCGACGTTCACCCAGCCCACCGAGAGGCTCGCCCGCCCGTACGTCTCCGCCAGGGACGGGGTGGTGCGCTCGGGCGAGGTGAAGTCAAAGCCCTGCCCGAGATCGAAGCGGAACACCGGCCCTCCTCCCGGGCGCGTGAGCCGCTGCCGCAGCTCCGCGATGCCCTGCACGCGCGCCGTGGAGAGGCCCGCCGCGGTGGTGGGGATCGAGCGATCGACCTCGTCGTACGGCGCCGGCTCGGGATCGGCGCTGTTGCTGCCGCGCACCACCACCGGCACGGCCCGCACCTCCAGCACCGGGGTGATGGCGTGCCGCAGCGCCCCGCCGAAGACCTGCGCCAGCTCCGTCTCGGCGCGCGCCCCGAGGAGCGGATAGCCGCGCTGCCACGTCCGCCCCGTCACCTCTCCCAGCCAGAGCGTCTGCCGGTAGCCGGCGAAGGCGGACAGCGACACCACGTCGCCTGGCGTTCCGGCGATCGACAGCCTCGGCAACACCGTGAGTCGGTCCCTCGCCTCCCGCTCCCCGGCCTGAAAGACGCGATCGCCCTGCCCCACCTTGTCCGCCGCCGTCACGCCGCACGCCCCGGACAGCGCTTCGGGGAAGTACAGCCGTTCGCGCAGGCACTGAAACTCCAGCTCGGCGCCGTTGTCATCGAGGCGGCCTTCGCGCGCGGCGGGGCTCTCGTCCCCGGTGAGGCCGAACAACGGGGAGAGGCGCACCGCGTCGGCCTGCACGTCGATGGCCAGCGGGCCGGCGATCCGCTTCGTCGGCAGCGTGAAGGTGAGCGCGGGCAGCCGCTGGAGCGGGTTGGGGCCGTACCGCGGCGCGGTGCTGGACACGAGTTCAGGCGAGCGCCCCAGCCACGTGTAGCCGTAGGCGAGATCCTGCCGCAGCGTCACGTCGAGCGACACCAGGTGATCGTCCCCCCGCTGGGTCGCCAGGGCCGTGCTGCGCAGGTAGCCGGTGGTGCTGGCCACCACGTCGGGCGTCACGTCGCGGTTGTAGAAGCCGTCGGAGTAGAGCTTCGCGTCCACCCGCAGGCCGAAGCCGTGATCGAAGTCCTGCAGCGCCTGCCAACTGGCCTCGCCGCGCACGCCCCGGGCGTTGGGCCCGGTGAGGGACGGCGTCACCGGATCGCGCTCGGCCCGCGCGTCGTAGAGGACGCCGAAGGTCAGCCGGCCCTGCGCCCGCTGCGAAGGCACGTAGCGCAGCTCTCCGAGGAGGCGCGGCCCCGCCAGCCCATAGTCGCCCGAGCCCCCGGTGAAGAAGCCTGGCGTCAACGTGAGATCGGCGCTCCGCCCCAGCGTGATGAAGACGGGCTGCTCCAGGCTGAAGCCGTTGAGCTGCGTGTAGTTCGGCCGGGGGAAGAGCAGCCCCGTCTGGCGGTCGGTCATCGGCAGCGACAGCCACGGCAGCCACAGCACCGGCACCTGCTTGACGCGCACCACCGGAGAGACGATCGCCACCCGCTCCGCGTCGGTGTCCAGCGTCGCCGACGACGCGGTGATCGACCAGGACGGCTCCTTGAAGTTGCACTCGCAGGGCACCAGCTCGATGCGCTCGACGTCCCACCGGTTGCCGTCGCGCCGGAGGTGGTTGCCCTGGAGCAGCGCGTTGGTGCGGCCCGTGGTTGAGATCGCCTCGGCCGTGTCCGCGGAAAGGAGCGCGTCCTTCGTGGTGTCCACCTTCGAGACCGCCTGCCCGTCGAGGAGGAAGATCTCCCGCACCTCCTCGCCCTCGAGCCGCACGGTGACGACGTCGGCCGTGATCGCGATGAGGCCGCCCTGGGTGAAGCGCGCGACCACGCGACCGGCCGCGGTGATGGCGCCCTGGACCGGATCGTAGACGAGGCGATCCGCGGTGATCGCGAGCTCGTCGCCCCGGAGGACGGCGTGGCCTTCCGCCGTCGTGCGATCCGTCTTGCCGTCGTGCAGGACCCGCTCGGCGGTGACGGTCAGCGTCTTCCCCGCACCCGAATCCCCTCCCGCGGCGGCGGAGAGGGAAACGACGGTCGCGACGAGGAGGAGGCCCAGCACGCCGGGCCCCTCTTACTCCGGCCGCTCGAACTCCAGCACCAGCTCGTTGCCCTGCTGGCTGGCGCGGTACGCGACCGCCTGCTTGAGGCTGATGGTGACGCGCACCCGCTCGTCGGAGATCTCCTCGGGCTTCACCAGGGCCACCGCCGTGTCGAAGAAAGACGCGTCGAGGATCCGCTCGTTGTTGGGGAGGTCGATCTCGGTGCGCTCCAGCGTCACCACCACCTGCCGGTCCTCGTCCTCGCCCACGGAGTAGCGGACGGCCGACGTGGTGCGCAGGAAGATCTTCCCCACTCCGTCGTCCTGCTTGAAGCCCACGAAGGTGACGCGCGCCCGGGCCCCGGAGGCGATGAGCTCCGCGGGAGAGGGTGTCCGGGCGGCAGCCGCCTCGAGCTCGCACTGACGCCGGGCCTTCTCCTCCTCGGCCACCCGCGCGCGCGCTTCTGCGTCG
>JBFMHF010000206.1:0-9431 GCA_040752975.1 Myxococcota bacterium | reverse complement strand
GGGCAGCCGGGAGGGGCACGACGCCGGGCATGGGCCTCGTGGGCGGCAGGGTGGCGCCTTCGGGGGCCGGCAGCGCGACGGCGTGGGGGCCGACGCGCAATTCGGAGAAGGACGGCGCGGGGCTCGGCTGGGGCCCCGGGGGAGGGCGCGGCGGGTTCAGGGTCGTGGCCTCTTCGCCTGCGCCTGTCCCCGGCAGCGGCACGGGCGGAGGGCTCATCGGGTACGCGGGCGCGGTGCCGGTGGGACCGGTCGGGTTCACCGGCGCAGCGGGCGCGGCGCTGATGCGAGGCGCTTCGCCGGGCGGCTTGAGCACCGTCTCCTGATCGAGCTGCGGATCTTTCGGATCGCTGTCACTCACTCGTGAACGCTCCGTTTCGGGCGAGGGCGGGGAGGCCGATCGGACGGCGGCCCAAGGATCCTCCTCCCCCGGGGGCAACGCAACGTCAGTCCTCGCCTTTGAGGACGTCCTCGAGGCTCTTCTTCGGATCGAGGTACTCGGTGAACTTCCGCGTCAGGTACTTCTGGGCCTGGCCGCGCAGCAGCATCCCCGGGTCTGACGCCTCGCCGCTGATCTTCGCCGCCAGCACCTCCAGGTTGCCGTCGATCTTCACGCCCATCGCCTTGCCCTTCATCTGCGCCTTCTCGCCCGTCCACTCGCTGGTGACGCCGTACTTCCGGCCCCAGTACGAGAGCAGCGCCTGCACCCGCTTCTTCGCGTCCTCGATCGGCAGCGAGTTGGGGACCTCGAACTTCAACATGCCCATGGTGTGTCCTCCGCTTGAAAGCGAGCGGCGTCAGGTCCGCCGCGCGGTCTGGTGCAGCTCCAGCACGATGCTGCCTTCCTTGAAGAGCCGAACCGCCCCCGAGGTCTGGCTGACTACCAGCGCGATGCACCCGGTGCTGGCGGTGATCGACGCGGCCGCCGCGTGCCGCGCGCCCAGGCCCAGGGGGATCTTCGCGTTCTCGTCCGACGCCGAGAGGTAGCGGCCCGCGGCCAGCACGACGCCGTCCTCGCGGATCACGAAAGCGCCGTCGAGCACCGAGAAGTTCTTGATCGCCTCGCGGATCTTCGGATCGAGCACGTTGCGCTCGGCCTCCGACAGCCCCTGAAACGGGTTGATGGTGAGCTGCCGGCTTTTCTCCAGCACGGCGTTGTGATCGCCGATGGTGATGATGGTGCCGATCGGGTGGCCCTCGAAGCCCTCCTGGCCGATCTGCAGCGCGAGCTGGATCAGCGCGTCGACCACCTGGCTGTTGAACTCCTCGCCTAGCTTGACGCCCTCGATCGCCACGCGATCGTCCAGGGAGCCGCCGATGCGCATCGTCATCATCGTGTCGATGTTCCGCCCGATGCGCCCGGTGACGCAGAGCACCTGATCGCCTTCCTTGAAGGCCCCCTGCGAGAGCGCCGACACCACCGCCATCTTCACCCGCTCGGTGCGCGAGTAGTCGTAGGCGGGGATCACCACCACCCGCTCCTTCTTCGCCTGCAGCTCGGCCGCGACGCCGTCGTTGGTCACCGCGTAGATGATCTTCTTCCGGCACTTCTTTCCGCGCAGCTCGTTCCCCGTGAGCGGCGTGTCGGAGATGAAGAGCAGATGATCGATCTCCGACTGGCTCGCCAGCGCCAGCGCGCTCTTGAGAAACTCCCGGTCGACGCCTCGTGTTTCCGTCATGCCAGCGCGCAGTCTACGGGAGAATGAGTGATTTCATAGGCTTGTTTCCGTTTGCCTTGACACCTGACGATGCGGTCCACATAGTGTTGCGCCTCATTTTTCTCCTTCAGCGGGGTCGGCCATGTCGGAGCGCGGTGCACTGTCAGCGAAGGATCTCAAGCGATTCAAGAAGACGCTCGAGGACAGCCGCAAGGCGATCCTGGAGAACGCCCGCAAGACGATGGAGGAGGAGTCGAACTTCGACACGGACGACCTCCCGGACGAGATCGATCAGGCGTCGAGCGAGTACGCGCAGTCGATGACGTTCCGCCTGCGCGATCGCGAGAAGTTCCTGCTGAAGAAGATCGACAAGGCCCTGGCGCGGATCGAAGACGGCAGCTTCGGCACCTGCGAGCGCTGCGAGGAGCCGATCAACCTCAAGCGCCTGGAGGCGCGGCCGGTGACGACGCTCTGCATCCGCTGCAAGGAAGAGCAGGAGAAGAAGGAGAAGTCGTACGGCTGAGAGCCCGGGCGACGGCCTCAGTTCATCTCGACGCGCACCAACTGGCGGCCGATGAGGAACTGGTCGCCGTTGTCCACGAAGGACGGCGCGCTCAGGCGCAGGAAGGTGCCGTTCGAGCTGCCGAGATCCCGAAGGAGGATCCGCTCCGGGCCCACGTGCAGCACGGCGTGCCGGCCGGACACGAAGCCGTCGGTGGGGAAGGTGATGTCGCCGTTCTCGCGGCCCACCAGGTTGTCGCCGTCCTTGAGGGCGTAGGCCCCGCCGCGCGTGCCGCCTTCCAGCAGCTGCACCAGGCGGTACCGGTAGCCCGCGTCCGGTGAACCCCAGGCCGTCGCGCCGTCGGGCGCAGGCGTCAGCGGCGGCACCGGCTCCACCACCAGGCGCTGGCGGCCTACCCGAATCTCCCCGCCCGGCACCAGCTCGCGCTCGCTCCTCAGTCGGGTGAAGACGCCGTTGCCACCGCCCACGTCTTCCACCGCCAGCCGCGTTCCCGAGAAGAAGAGGCGCATCTGCGTCTCGCCCACGAAGGGATCATCGGGGATCGAGAGATCGCCCGAGCGCCCACACAGCATCACCTCGCCGGACATGGGGATCACCGACTCGGGTCCGCCGTCGGCGCGCACGACGCGGACAGCGACGCGGGGACGCATGTTGGGAGCCATACCAAGCAGCCTCTTTACCACGGCCTGCCCCGCAACGAAGTGCTCTTGGCGCTCGCACCGCCGGTCCGGGGAGAACCTGTGGCGTCAACGCGTCAGAAGTGGAACAGTAGCCTCCGCCCGTGCCACCGACGGACGACTACATCGGCAAGACGGTCGCCTCCAAGTACCGGGTCGAGCAGATGATCGGGGAAGGGGGCATGGGCAAGGTCTACAAGGCCACCCAGATCGCCCTCGACAAGCTGGTGGTGCTGAAGGTGTTGCGGCAGGCGCTGTTGTCCGACGAGCGCACGGTGGCCCGCTTCGAGCGCGAGGCGAAGGCCGCCAGCCGCTTGAACCACCCCAACTCCATCAGCGTGCTGGACTTCGGCCGCTCGGACGACGGCGCGATGTACATCGCCATGGAGTACGTGCAGGGGAAGGACCTCCACCAGATCCTCTCCCGCGACTGGCCGCTGCCCGAGAGCCGGGTGATCCGCGTGATGGGGCAGGTGCTGTCCGCGCTGGCCGACGCGCACTCGGCTGGCGTGATCCACCGGGATCTCAAGCCCGAGAACATCATGGTCGAGCAGCGCCGCGGCGAAGCCGACTTCGTCAAGGTGCTCGACTTCGGGATCGCGAAGATCGTCGACGGCTCGACCGACGACGGGCCCGCGCTCACCCGCGCCGGCTTCGTGTGCGGCACGCCCGAGTACATGTCGCCCGAGCAGGCGCGCGGCGCGCAGCTCGATCACCGCAGCGATCTCTACGCGGTGGGGGTGATCATCTACCAGTTGTGCGCGGGCATGCTGCCCTTCGACTCGGACTCGGCGGTGGGCTTTGCCACCAAGCACCTCACCGAGATTCCGCCGCCGCCGTCCAAGCGCCGGCCCGACGCGAAGATCAGCCCGGCGATGGAGCGCCTGATCATGAAGGCGCTGGCGAAGAACCCGGACGATCGCCCGCAGACGGCCGAGCAGTTCCGCGCCGAGCTGCTGGCCATCGAGAAGGAACGGCGGGCGGGCGCTCCGCTGCGCCGCGGGCAGACCAGCGCGCCGGCGCTCGCGCCGGTGCCGCGCAAGGTGACGCCCATCGATCAACAGGAGACGCGCGTCTCTGGCGAGAACAAGGGCCCGTGGAGCAGCCGCGAGGACACCGTCCCCTCCTCGAACAGCCTGGGCCCCGTGCCCGAGCCCGTCACGACCTCGCCCACCACTGCGCCTGATCGCGTCACCGGCGACAAGTGGGGCCTCGTCTTCAAGGTGGCGGTCGGGCTCCTGGTGTTGATCGCGGTCGGGCTGGGCGGGCTCTACGCCACGCGCTACTTCGAGCCGAAGAAGGAGACGTACACCCCGCCGAAGAACGCGCCGCTGCCGGGGACAGGCCAACCCTGGGACGAAGTGGTACCGGACGGGAAGCGCCGCCCGGTGGATCGCGCCCGCAAGGAAGCGGAGGGCGATCGCTACTACCTGGCGCGCAACCTCTCCATGGCGCGCTCCAGCTACCTCGAGGCCTGGCAGGCGGATCCGCAGCCCGCGCTGGCGATGAAGCTGGGCCAGGTGGCCTTCGAGCGGCGCGAGGTGGACGAGGCGCGCGGCTGGTGGGGCTGGGTGAAGCGCGAGGCCTCGGGTTCGAAGTTCGTCAGCTACATCGACCAGGTCCTCCCGCGTTAGCCCGGCTCACTCGCCTCGCCCGGCGGCTGACGGGCTGGCGGCTGCCGGCGGCGCATCCGCGTCTTGCGCTCCTCGACGTGGTCCGCAGCACGCCTCGCTTCGGCGCCCCACGGCCTCACCCGGGGTGGCGAGCGACGACGCGGGAAGTGTGAGGTTGGTCAGCCGAGGGCTTCGACCTGCAGGGTCTGCTGGCCGATGCGGATCCGATCGCCGGCCTTGAGCGGCCGCTCGTCGCGCGCCCGGACGAAGGTGCCCAGGCCACCCGAGAGATCGCGGATCATCGCGCCGGTGGGCAGAGGCGCCAGCTCGCAGTGGCGCGGCGCCAGCCCCTCGTCGTTGGGGTACGCGAAGTCGCAGCGCCCCTGGCCGATCGTCAGCACCGGGCCGGGGGTGATCACGCAGCGGCCGGGGCGATCTCCGAGGAGGATCTCTTCCACCGCGTAGTGCGTCTGGTTGTTGGGCAGCGGCGCGCCGTACACCACCACGTCGCGGCGGTTCCACGGCGGGTTGGGCTCGATCGCCCCCACGTAGCGGAACAGGCGCAGGCCCGTGCAGAACGTCGCGCCCGGTGGCAGCGTCTCGGTGCCGGTGATGCTGACGAAGACGCCGGACGTGCTCTCCTCGTCGCGGACGAAGAGCTTGCCGTCGCGCACGGTGAGCGTGGCGTGCAGGGGAGAAATGAAGGGATCGTCCGGGAAGAGGATCGCGCCGCGGCTCCGGCCGATCTGCGCGCCGTTGGCGCCCAGCTTGAAGCGCTGCCCGCGGGCAGGGCCCGCCATGACGGTGAGGCCGAAGCGCGGACCGGCTGCGTGTTGCTGGGGCGGGGGCGCAGAGGACGACTGGAAGGTGGGGCGCGCCGGGCCGCGCTGCGAGCCGCTCGGGCCGGGTGGGGCCGTGGCGATCGACGGGGGCTGGGCAGCGCCCGCGCGCCTGAGGCCGGGAGGCGAGGGTTCGCCGTGGTGCGCGACCGCGTTGGGCACCGTGGCTTCGGAAGCCCCATCACTGACGATCTGCACCGGCGCGGCCTGCAGCCTGGGTGCGTCCGGCTTGCCGGCTCCCTCGGTAGGCGATCCGCACGCCATGCACCGCACCGCCCCGACGACATTGAGGAAGTCGCACGACGGACAGATGACCCCGAGCGTCCGGGACAGGAGGGCAGGCATGACCTTTGAGCCGGCGATAGTCAGCCAAGCCGCGTCAATCCGCAACAATGGCGATGACCTGCGCCCGGGTTCTGCGACCCATTCGGACGGTGCGCTGTCGCCCAGCTCTGACGCATTGCGGCAGAACGGCTGGGTGTTACGATTGACCTCGCTTGATCCGGTTGAACGACATTCTCCAGCAGGTGGCCGGCTACCATCCGGATCCTGACCTGGACATCATCAAGAAGGCCTACGTGTACTCGGCGAAGGTGCACCAGGGCCAGGTACGGAAGTCAGGCGAGCCCTACCTCATCCACCCCCTCGAGGTGGCGGGCCTGTTGGCGCGGCTCAAGCTGGACGAGGCGACGATCGTCGCGGGGCTGTTGCACGACACGGTGGAAGACACGCTGGCCACCATCGAGGAGATCCGCGAGCTGTTCGGCGACGAGGTGGCGTTGATCGTCGATGGCGTCACCAAGCTGTCGAAGTTCTCCGCGTCGCAGTCGCTGTCGCAGGAAGAGAAGCAGGCGGAGAACTTCCGCAAGATGCTGGTGGCGATGGCGCAGGACATCCGCGTCATCCTGGTGAAGCTGGCCGACCGCACGCACAACATGCGGACCCTCGATCACATGAGCGAGGAGAAGCAGGCGCGGATCGCCCAGGAGACGCTGGACATCTACGCGCCGCTGGCCAACCGGCTCGGCATCAGCTGGGTGAAGACGGAGCTCGAAGATCTCTCCTTCCGCTACCTGAAGCCGAAGGACTTCAGCGAGCTCGAGGTGCGGGTCGCGAAGAAGAAGAAGGAACGCGAGAAGTACGTGGAGGACGTCGTCTCGCTGATCCAGTCCAAGCTGAAGGACGCGAACATCCCCGCCAGCGTGGGCGGGCGCTTCAAGCACTACTACAGCATCTACAAGAAGATGAGATCGCAGGGCATCGAGTTCGAGCAGGTGCCCGACGTGATCGCCTTTCGGATCATCACCGACGATCTCCCGCACTGCTACGGCGCGCTGGGGCTGATCCACCAGATGTGGAAGCCGGTGCCGGGTCGCTTCAAGGACTTCATCGCGATCCCGAAACCGAACATGTACCAGTCGCTGCACACCACGGTGATCGGGCCGCTCTCCGAGCGCATCGAGATCCAGATCCGCACCGAGGAGATGCACCGGATCGCCGAGGAAGGCATCGCCGCCCACTGGGCGTACAAGGAAGGCAAGAGCGAGCTCACCCGCGACGCCGAGAAGTTCGCGTGGCTGCGCCAGTTGCTCGAGTGGCAGCAGGATCTGAAGGACCCCAAGGAGTTCCTCGACACGGTGAAGGTCGATCTCTTCACCGACGAGGTCTTCGTCTTCACGCCCAAGGGCGACGTGCGCAGCCTGCCCCGCGGGGCGACGCCGGTGGACTTCGCGTTCGCGATCCACTCGGCGGTCGGCGAGCGCTGCGTGGGCGCCAAGGTGAACGGGAAGATCGTCCCCCTGCGCTACAAGCTGAAGAACGGCGATCAGGTCGAGGTGTTGACCAGCCCGCAGGCGCACCCGTCGAAGGACTGGCTCACCTTCGTCAAGACCAGCCGCGCGCAGCAGAAGATCCGCGGCTTCATCAAGCAGCAGCAGCGCGACAAGAGCCTGGTGCTGGGGCGGGAGCTGGCCGAGCGCGAGCTCAAGCGCTTCGGGCTGACGCTCAACAAGTTGATCAAGACAGGCGAACTCAAGCCCCACGCCGAGCAGTTGGGCTACCGCACCGAGGAAGATCTGATGGTGGCGGTCGGCTACGGCAAGGTGCAGCCCAGCCAGCTGATCGAGCGGCTGGTTCCGCCGGACAAGCTGGAGGAGGCGAAGGAGAAGGCCCAGGCGCCCAGGGAGTCGTCCGGATCGGGGCTCTTCAACGCCGTCTCCGAGATCGCCCGCAAGGTAGTGGGCCGCAAGTCGTCCAACGGCATCACCATCGACGGGATCGACGACGTGCTGGTGCGCTTCGGGCGCTGCTGCAACCCGGTGCCCGGCGACGCCATCGTCGGCTTCATCACCCGCGGCCGAGGCGTCACCGTACACACCGCGGCCTGCGACAAGGCGCTGGCGACGGATCCCGAGCGGCGCGTGGACGTCGCCTGGGACGTGCGCGGCGAGTACAAGCGGCCCGTCACCCTGCGCGTGCTGACGGCGGATCGCCCGGGCTTGTTGGCCGACATGTCGCAGGTCTTCTCGAAGAAGGGCGTCAACATCAGCCAGGCGAACTGCCGCGCCACGGGCGACGATCGGGCCGTCAACACCTTCGAGGTGACGATCTCCGACCTGAAGCAGCTCACCGACGTGATGCGCAGCATCGAGAAGCTCACCGGCGTCTTCTCGGTCGAGCGGATTTGATCGGTTTGGCCTCGTCGTGCACCCAAGCTGGGTCCGCCGCGGCGGCGTGGTAGGTTGGCGCACACCATGACGAGAGAGGTCGTCCAGACGAAGAGCGCTCCCGCGGCCATCGGGCCGTATTCGCAGGCCGTGGCGGTGTCGGGTGGAGGGAAGCTGGTGTTCCTGTCGGGGCAGATCCCGTTGGATCCCTCGACGGGTGCGATGGTGGAGGGAGACGTGGTGGCGCAGACGGAGCGGGTGATGAAGAACCTGGAGGCGGTGCTGGCCGCGGCGGGCTTGTCCTTCGCCCACGTGGTGCGGTGCGGCATCTTCCTCATCGATCTGGCGGACTTTGGGAAGGTGAATGAGGTGTACGGGCGTTATTTCCCTGTGAATCCGCCGGCGCGCGCGACCGTTCAGGTGTCGGCGTTGCCGAAGGGAGCCCGCGTCGAGATCGACGCGATCGCAGTCGGGTAGTGTTGGATGACGGCCGGCGTCGCCCGAAGGGAGAGATGGTCGTGAGGTTTCTCAAGTCGACGCTGGTGATGTGTCTGGTGGTGGTGACCGGGTCGGCGTCTGCCCAGACGAACACCGAGGGCTGGACGCCGCCGCCCATGGTGCCTGCCAACCAGCCGCCGCCGACGCCTCCCCCGGAGCAGCCAGCTCCCCCGCCCACGCCTCCGGTGTACCAGCCCGGCACGCCGCCTCCGCCGGCCACGGTGCCGTCCGCGGGCTACCAGCCGGGCTATGCGCCGTATGGGCAGCCGCCGGTGCCGCCGAAGCCCGGCCCGGAGATCGGGTTGATGGTGAGCGAGTCGTTGTTCGGCATGCTGACCGCGGGGGGCATCACGGTGCTGCCGTACTTCCTCTTGTTCGCCAACGGCGTCTTCTACGATCAGACGGTCTCGTCGATCATGTTGATCCTCATCTTCTCCGCGGTGCCGCTGGCCGTGGCGCAGACGCAGGTGTCGCTCGCCAACGGCAGCAAGTACTACTCGGCGGAGATGTGGCCGGCCGCGCTCGCAGGCCTCGCGGCCCAGGCCGGCGTGCTGGCCCTCTTCTACGCGACGGGGTGGCTCCCCACGCCGCAGGTGAGTGGCGGGGCTCCCAACGGTGGCAGCGTGCCGTTGCTGCTGATCGGATCGATCGTCGCGGTGCCGCTGATCCAGATGGCGGTGCTGAACCTCACCAAGTCGCCGCGCTTCAAGCCGTACGCGCTGGGCTCCGACAAGCCGGGGCACCGCATCGAGCTGGGCGTGCCCACGCCGGCGCCCATTGTCGCGGAGACGCAGCAGGGGCTCTCGGTGGGGGTGAATCTGTCGCTGCTGAACGGCACGTTCTAGGCGGGTGTTGGGTGTCCTCCGGCGGACGGCCTCGGGGGTGGGGTTGTTTTGTCCTTCGGCGGACGGCCTCGTGGGTTTTCTTGTCCTTCGGCGGACGGCCTGCGTCCCCTTCATC